>JAIXUE010000039.1 GCA_027483605.1 Cryomorphaceae bacterium
ATTCGTCTAGTGGTTAGGACGCAAGGTTTTCATCCTTGAAACAGGAGTTCGATTCTCCTATGGGCTGCCAATTTTTTGGCCCATTCGTCTAGTGGTTAGGACGCAAGGTTTTCATCCTTGAAACAGGAGTTCGATTCTCCTATGGGCTGCATTTTTTAATGAGATTAATTATATAAACAGCTATGGCAAACCATAAATCATCCATCAAGCGCATTCGTTCAAATGAGTCTAAGCGCGTATTGAATAAATACCAGCACAAAACTACTCGTAACGCGATGCGTAAATTGCGTGCTACCAAAGACCGCAAAGAAGCAGAAGGTTTATTTCCTGCTGTTGTTGCAATGTTAGACAAACTTGCAAAACGCAATATCATTCACAAAAACAAAGCGGCTAACCTAAAATCAGGTTTGCAATTGCGCATCAACGCGCTCTAAGCTTCGTTTTATACAAATTATGAAGGGCTGCCTCTATGGGGTGGCCCTTATTTTTTTCTTATGTTTGCGTCATGAAATACTTTTTGTCTTTTTTGTTGCTCACCTCGCTTTTTAGCCGCATTGAAGCTCAATTTTTAGCCCCAATAGACACCCTCAAATTAGAAACGCGCACCTTCGGAGACCTCCAAGCCTTGACGCAGCAAATGGACGGTTTTGGCGCTAATTTCTTTTTCAACCCGCAGCAAATTCTGCCAGATCCCAGTGCTTTGTACCAGCTTGGCGTCACTACATTCACTTCACCTCAAACACTCCTTAAACCCCTCACATTTTCTGCACTCCCTCACCTAGGTTTTGGCTACGGTTTTGGTGCACAAGGCGCACAGCGCATCCGCGTCGATTTTGAGCAGGCTTTTGCACATCGTATTTTACTCAACTTACGCTATGATCGTTGGCAACGTACGGGCTTTATCCGTGCAGATGACTTGCGCTATAGCCAATTGCAGCTCAATTTGTATCAAGCTGGAAAACGACATGAAGTTTTGCTCCATTTTGGCAATGCCAGCGATGATCGCCAATGGTCGGGCGGCTTGGCATCTTACACTTCTCTGGGGGCAATTGCAATGGATTTGCTCCCTGTGGTCAAGGAAAGCTCCCGCACACAAAAAAATAGTTACCAGGCAAGCCTAGATTTCCGTTATCGATTGTTGGGCGATTCCTTGCGCGCTTTGAATTTAGCGACCCAACATCAATACCAATTACACAAGAGACTTTATCTTGAAGAGGGCCCGTTGAGTACGTTTTACCCACAGACTTATTTCAGTCCAGATTCCTGTGCTGATATTTTTGACCAACAACTCCTAGAGAACCGCCTTGGTTTGCAAGTGCAAATACCAGGTTTAGCCTGGAATTCACAAATTGGCCTTAGACAGCGGCTTTGGTCCGATGCACTCACACCATACGACACCCTAGAAGTCAATTGGCACAATGAACTGCTGTTCAAAAGGGAGGCCCATTATCTAGCGCATCAAAATGAATTCAATTTAAGTGGCGCTGCACAAGGTTGGCATACCCATACCAACTACCGATGGGCTCAAAATAATTGGAAAGTAGCGCTAGCGCATCGTTACGCCAATGAGTGGCCATTACTGATGCAGCGCGGCTACTACAGTAACCTGACGAATTACAATTGGACCAATCCGCAGAAACAGATTTTTCAGGAATTGAGCATTGCCGGTGCGCTTCAAAACATAGCCAAAACCATGAATGCCAGCTTAAAAATAAGTTTGATTCAGTATAAAAATGTATACCGCTTTGACCCACAGATGGTCCAGTGGACAACCACAGGAGTAGCCTCGACTGGCCAGTTTGCAACAGTAGATGCCGATATCAAATATACTTTTGCAAGAACGCAAGAAAAACGTGCAAAAGCTAATTGGACACTTCGTTCTAACTACCGATATTTGGCGCAGGTAGCTGCATTTTTACCAAAAAATAGCGCTGCTTTAGCCCTTTCTTGGCAAGGGGGTGTATTCAAAGAGCAACGCTTGAAATTACTCATGGAAGCTCAGCTCAATTATGTTTCTGCGAGTAGGGCACTGCTTTACCTTCCATATGTTGAAAGCATTGACTGGGCTGCATCGCAAATGGGTATCGTTAATGAAGCATACTTCAATGCGCAATTCAATTTAGCACTTGAGGTCAAGACCTTCAGGTTTTTTGTGAATGTGGCAAATATTGGCAGTTATTGGAACTCCGCACAACTTTCTACAGTGCAAGGTCATCCGTTTCCAACCATGCAAATCAGGTTGGGGCTTACTTGGGATTTCTGGAATTAAAAAAGGTTACTCAGGCTTAATGACCGAGTACTTCTGCCATTTTGGCACCGATTTGAGCGGGTGAATCTACCACATGGATACCACACTCGCGCATAATGCGTTTTTTCGCTTCTGCGGTATCATCTGCGCCACCAACAATAGCACCTGCGTGGCCCATGGTTCGACCTTTAGGAGCGGTTTCACCAGCGATAAAGCCTACTACCGGTTTGGTTCCGTTTTCTTTGATCCAACGAGCAGCAATAGCTTCTAAGTTACCACCGATTTCGCCGATCATGACGATGCCTTCTGTTTCAGGGTCGTTCATGAGGAGTTCGACTGCTTCACGGGTAGTGGTGCCAATAATTGGATCTCCACCAATGCCAATGGCTGTGGTGATACCCATTCCTGCTTTGGCAACTTGGTCTGCCGCTTCATAAGTAAGGGTACCTGATTTGGAAACAATTCCAATTTTACCTTTTTTGAAGACAAAACCTGGCATGATCCCTACTTTGGCTTCGCCCGCAGTAATTACGCCTGGGCAGTTTGGCCCGATGAGTCTTGTTTGGAAAGCTTTGATGTATTCTTTGGCTTTCACCATATCGTTAACAGGAATTCCTTCTGTAATGCAAACGATGACTTTGATGCCCGCTTCTGCAGCTTCCATAATGGCGTCTGCGGCAAAGGCTGGTGGTACAAAAATAATGGAGGTATCGGCTTGGGTTTGTGCAACAGCATCAGAAACAGTATTGAAAACTGGGCGATCTAAGTGGCTAGATCCGCCTTTTCCTGGGGTAACTCCACCTACCACATTTGTGCCAAATTCGATCATTTGGGTGGCGTGAAAGGTGCCTTCGCTACCTGTAAAACCTTGTACAATTACTTTGGAGTTTTTATTTACCAATACACTCATAATATCTTGTTTTTTTGCGTGTCAAAAATAAGCATTTATTTGGCATCAATAACCTTCATTTTAAAATAGAGAATTTTATCTTTTCCAATGCGATCGGTTCCGCTTTGGCCGTAAGCAAGTTGGGGTGGCGCAATACACCGTAATTGGCTGCCGACCGGCAAACCATACAAGGCCTCTTGCCAGCCTTTGATGACGCCGTTGAGTGGGAGGCCAACTGCTTGGTCCTGAACCTCTATGATTTTTCCCGATAACAATTTGAGCGTGTAACTTACCCACACACTATCTTGCAATTGAATTGGTCTTCCGCTGCCAAGTGAATCAATTTTGAGGTAAAGCCCGCTTCCAGTGGGTTTTAGATTTAATTGGTATTTTTTGTTATAGGCTTGGATCTGTGTATCAAATTTGGAGCGTTCCGTCTTTGAATAGCCACATGCACTCAGCAGTACAGTCAAGCTTAAAAACATTAGCAGAGATTTCATATTTTTTCTAAAACAGCTAAAAAATGTTCTTCTACAGAATAGGCTCTTCGACATTTGAAACCGCAATCGGTGGCGTGCTGGTGCAAAGTGTCGTAGTCGACGTAAAGCCATTCAAATTCAGGACCACTGATTTTTTTGTAGTGCATTTGAAATTTAAAATTGCCATAGTAGGCTGAGTTGAGGTCTAGCCAATAGCCGCCTTCCTCATCTTCGTAAAGATATTTCACATCAGTGGAGTCAGCGATGAAGCGACCGCCAGGCAAAAGTAAGTCGTGTACTTTTTGTAGAAAAACAGGTAGATTTTCAAGATTTTTTGCCAAACCCAAACCGTTCATAAGCGATAAAACAGTATTGTATTGGGTTTTGTTATTTAAGGCATAGAAATCAATTTGTTTGGCAGCTAGCCCATTTTCTTTCATGAAAGAGACGGCTCCGGCAGATAGGTCGATAGCGCTCACTTCATGGCCGCGGTCTTGTAAAGCAAGTGCATGCACTCCTGCACCTGCACCGATGTCGAGTACTGCACCTCTACATAGGTCTAGCGCGCTGAGTTCGAGCTCAGGCATTTCTTCTTCTTTGCGAAACAAGACTTCAATCGGAATGATGTCGTCGTCGCAGAGATCTGAGCTGACAATGATATCGAAGGGTTTCTTGAATTTGGCGTAGTCTAGGATGGCTTGGCCGATTGGGTCGCCGGTATTTGGATTGGGCTTAGTATTCATATTCATTGTAATCGTTGAGGTCATCGTCTGCGTAGTCGTCGTCAAAATCTTGAAAGCCAAATTCGTCTTCTTCTTCGTCGGTGTCGGCAATTTGATTTTCGGGCCCGAAAAGATTTTCGTCGAGCATTGATTTGGTGCTTTCTTGTGGCGCAGTTCCAATGGCCAATGCCATGATCGGGCTACTCGGGGCTTCTTTTTCGTAGGCGATTAGTTCAATTAAGAAAATCCACATGCGCATGAAGTCGTAGACCAAAATAAAGCGTTGATCGGGTTCGGTAAGGAAATCTTGTATGCAAGCATTTTTCATGACAGAGGCGGGCTCATCAATAGCGTCGTCGTCATAGGACATATCTAGCAAGGAGAGTTCGTGACCCTTGTCCCAGTTGTCGTTGGAAACATAAAAACTAGCCATTTGGTCTCCCTTGAAGCCAAAAGCAGACATGATAGCGTGGTAAAAAGTTTCAAAATCAGCATCGTTGGCGATGAGGATGTCTCTGAAGACTTCTTCGTTTTTGTCGCTGTCAAGCAATACGCGAAATTTTAAACCGGGCATGTTCTTGGATTTAGGATAAAGGTAATGATTATTCAGCCTTTGGAGCCACAACAACTGCTTTTAAACCGAGTTCTGAACCAAAACGCAGCATTTCAGCAAATGCTTCCTGAAACTCATTAGCAATGTGTCCTTCTAAGATGGCATCTTTGATATGTGTTTTGATCACGCCAATTGCTGCACATGGGCCAATTTGGAAGGTATCCATGATGAGCTGTCCTGAAACAGGTGGTTGAAAATTACGAACACGGTCTTTCTCCTCCACCAACTTGAGTTTTTCGGAAACAAGTTCAAAATTTTGTTTGTAGCGCTTGACTTTGAATTCATTTTTACTCGTGATATCTGCATTACACAACAACATGAGATCATCGATGTCGTCGCCAGCTTCGTGCAATAATCTGCGGATAGCAGCGTCCGTAACAGAGCCCTTAACCAATGCAATTGGTCTGAGGTGTAACCTGACCAATTTTTGAACATATTTCATTTGGTGATCTAGGGGAAGACGCAGCCTTTTAAAAAGTCTGGGTACCATTTTGGCACCAAGTTCTTCATGGCCGTGGAAAGTCCAGCCAATTTGTGGATCAAAGCGCTTGGTTGGCGCCTTTGCGATATCGTGCAAAATTGCAGCCCAGCGCAGCCATAGGTTGCTGGTATGCAAGGCTAAGTTATCGAGTACCTCTAGGGTGTGCAGAAAATTATCCTTGTGTGCCTTTCCATCACGGGTTTCTATGCCTTGTAGCGCAGTGAGTTCTGAAAAGAAATGAACGAGGAGCCCTGTAGCATGCATGAGTTTAAAGCCGCGAGAAGGTTGGTTAGTCAGGATGATTTTGTTGAGCTCATCGGTGATGCGCTCCTGAGAAAGTATTTGGAGCCTGTTCGAATTGGCCTTTATGGCCTCGAGGCAAGGTGTTGTGATCTGAAAATTCAAGCGCGTTGCAAAGCGAATAGCTCTGAGCATTCTGAGCGGATCATCGCTAAAGGTAAGGTGTGGATCTAAGGGCGTACGGATGATCCCTGCATCGATATCGGCTTGCCCGTTGAAAGGATCGATGAGCTGGCCAAACGTTTCGGCTCGCAAACTAATTGCCATGGAATTAATGGTGAAGTCGCGGCGGTTTTGATCGTCTTGGAGGCTGCCAGCTTTGGTAGTTGGTTTGCGAGAATCGGGGCTGTATGATTCTTTGCGAGCGCCTACAAATTCGATGTCGAGGTCTTTGTATTTGAAATGAGCCGTTCCGAAGTTCTTGAAGATACTGACTTTTTTTACCCTTAAAATTGCAGCGGTCGCACTTGCAAGTGCAGGGCCATCGCCAAGAACTAATATATCGATGTCTTTGCTTGGACGCTCCATAAGGAGGTCGCGTACCCAACCACCTATGACATAGACGTCGAGCTGTTGCTCAGTGGCGTACTGGGATAATACTTTAAATACGGGGTGTTTGAGGTGACTAGCGTAAGAAACATCCATGGGATGCAAAGTTAAGCGTAATCGCCGAAAAGAGAAGCTTTCTGACTTTAGAAATCGTCGTCATCTTCATCGTCGTCGAAGAAATCGTCGTCTGGCTTTTTATAGTTGAGTAATTCGTCGTCGAGTTCATCGTCGTCGTCTTCAAAAAACCTAGGATTCTTTCCGCTTTTTTTATAGGCATCCATTTTGGGTTTTTTGTTGCGGTTGTCGTCTTCTATTTTGCGGTCTTTGGCATTGGCTTTTTTGCGGGGCTCTACTTTTGGTAAGATAAAGCTAGCTGCAGGGGTGGTGTCGTCGTCGTGGCGTAGGTCTGGTCTGGGAACGGGCGCATCATTGGATCTGGTGGGCGTGCTGTTGTCTCGGGGGGTAAATGGCCTTGGACTTTGGCGGTTATCGGTGCGTTGTTCAGCTTCCTTTACGGCCAATGCGCGACCATTGATTACATGACCATCAAGCGCTGATATGGCATTTGCAGCCTCTTGGCGATCGGCCATCTCGACAAAAGCGAATCCTCGCGGCTTTCCGGTCTCGCGGTCTGTAGCAACAGTAGCTTTGAGCACTGTTCCGTAGTTTTCGAAAAGTTGGCGCAACTCCTGGTTACTGACGCCAAAATCAAGTTTAGCAACAAAAATACTTGTCATAATATGATTTAAACAACACAGATTTAGGTAAATACTAATCGTTCTTGCTCCGAAATTAGAATAAAATTGAAAAACTGCCTACTTTTTGAAAAAAAATATTCAAGCGAAGCCCGTCAAGTTACGCAATGAGGCATGGACGAAAAGAATTATATTTGCAACATGCGATTGGTCCGTCAAATTCCACACGAGCATTTTTTAGTCTCGCTACATCAGTACAACGATAACTATCTGTTGAGTATTACCCTCGATGACTATCAACAACAATTTAAAGTTCCTGTGCCAAATTTGCCTAACCTCGATCACTTCGAACAACAACTTAGCCCCGCATTTTACACAGCTTGTTTGCAAGATTTCATCAAAATGCGCGAGCGCTGGCTTCAACTTTTAAAACCGCTTCAACATGATTAAATTACTCGGCCTTGTTTTTACTTTGGCTTTATTTGCTGCTTGCTCTAACCCAACTCCACCTAAGAAAGATCAAACACCCAAAGTGCCAATTACGCGTCTAGATGGCTTGAAAATTGCTTATTATGCCAACGACAGCGTCAAAAAGTACTTTGAATTCTTTAAAAAAGAAGAGGCAAGCGCTGAAAGAATACAAAAGCGCTTTGAAAAAGAATTGCAAAAGCGCAATGAAGCTTATGAAAATTTTATCGTCAAAAAAGACCAAGAGGCTCGCGCTGGCTTGTTATCTCAGAACGAAATAGCTATGGTGCAACAAAAAGCACAGCAACTGCAAAATGAACTGCTGCAATATCAGCAAACTGAAGGTGCGCGCATCGAAAAACAAACACTCAGTTCTCTCGAAGCCATCAACAAAAAAGTTGAGTTGTGGGGTAAAAAATACTGTGAAAAACACCACATCGATTTGCTTTTGATACAGGGGCAAGGTGGACAAATCAATTACATCAATAAAAAGATGGATGTCACGAAGGAATTCATCAATTTCCTCAACGAGAACCAGAGCAACATCGAAAAAGAACTCTAACGAAATGCGTCCGAATTCAGCCTTACAAACCGAGAATGTTGCGGAATACTTACTTTATATTTTTCAGATAGAAGCACTTGTTCGCACTTTAGACCTCGATATCTCTCGCGTAGAAAACGAGTTGCTTGCGCCAGCCTTTGCAGATCCGGCACAGTTGCAGTATCAACTGAGCTGGTACCAGGGGGTTGTTGTAGAAATGCAGCAGCGCGGCTTGCAAAAAGAGGGGCATCTAGACCAAGTGGAAGAAATCATGATGGAATTGATTTATTTACACAACACGCTGCTCACCATCCTAAATGATGAAAAGTACAAAGGTTTGTGCGAACATGCCCACGAGTCACTTCAAGCTTTTAAAGTGAAGTCAAATATGGCCAATCGACACGATGTAGAAGTGCTATTGCACGCCATGTTTATGAAGTTACAGCTCAAAATGAAAAAGCAAGAGATCAGTCCAGAAACCGAAGCTGCTTTTGATTTATTTCGCATTCAGTTGGCCTATTTGTCCAAAAACTACCAACGCATGAAAGCGGGCGAACTCAATTTCGTTCAGAATTGATTTTTTGGAAAGCAATTCATCGGGTTAAAGCTTTTTTGGTCGGCGTTGATCTCATAGACCAAATGATTTAGGCCATTACTCAAAATGAGATAAGCGGCTCCGATTATTTTCTGATATGTTGAAATTTGAATAAACACCTCGTGGCTGAGTTTTATTTGTGGTGCCTTGCATTCCACTAAAATAAGGGCTTCAAATTGTGCGTTATATACAACAATATCCCAACGCCGCGTAAAACCATCGTATTGAATTTGCTTTTCTACAGCAATTTTTTCTAAAGGATAACCCTGATGCACGTGGAGATAAGAAATAAGGTGTTGGCGCACCCATTCTTCTTGGGTGAGGACAATTTGCTTTTTGCGCACTAGACAATTCACAAAAATACGCCCAGCTTTGCTACTTAACTTTAAGGAAGCAGGCGGCAAATTGAGAGGCTGCAATAAGGACATCAGATACCGGGTAGAATGAGGTGGATGTCTTTGTATTGAAGGTCAAATACCTTTCCTAAGACTTCATTCGTGAGAATACCCCTGAACATGTATACGCCATTTCTGAAGCCAGGATGCGTTCTAATAAGTTCTGGTACGCCACCTCGCTCGCCCATTTCTAAAAGTAGGGGTGAAAGCGTATTGGAAAGCGCAAAAGAGGCTGTCCTTGAAACTCGAGAGGCAATATTGGGTACGCAATAGTGTGTGACATCATGCTTGACAAAGGTCGGTTCGCTGTGATTGGTGATGCTGGAGGTTTCAAAACAACCACCCTGATCAATACTGACATCAAGAACGACAGAGCCTGGTTTCATTTGTGAGATCATGTCCTCAGAGACCACGCAGGGTGTGCGGCCAATGTTGGAGCGCAGGGCGCCAATAACGACATCTGCTCGCCTCACTGCCTTGGCCAATACTTTTGGTTGCAAAACAGACGTGTAAACACGCTGCCCAAGATCATTTTGAAGACGGCGCAGCCTCGAGAGGGAATTATCGAATATCTTCACTGAGGCACCCAGACCCAAAGCTGCTCTGGTCGCAAATTCACCAACGGTACCCGCACCTAAAACAACAATTTCGGTGGGTTGAACGCCCGCAATTCCACCGAGCATGAGCCCTTTACCCTCAGAGAAAGAACTCAGGAGTTCGCCAGCAACAATAATAGAGGTTGTGCCTGCAATTTCGCTCATGGTGCGTACAATCGAAAACACCCCTTCTTCGTCGCGGATGTAATCCCAAGCAATAGCGGTAATTTTTTTTGCACTCAGTTGTTGTAAAATTTCTTTGGGTTGCGTAGCAAGTTGCAGCGCTGAGATAAAAGTTTGGTTACCTGGCATCAGGGCAATTTCTTCCTCAGATGGCGGCGCTACTTTTAAGATGATATCAGATTGATAAACGCCCTTGCGGTCATGGATGATTTGTGCACCAGCCTCGCTGTATTCGTTGTCGGTGAAGTGCGCTCCTTCACCTGCTTTTGACTCGAGTAAGACCTGATGACCATTGGCCACCAGTAAACTCACAGCCTCCGGAACCAAAGCTACTCTACGTTCTTGAAAAGAGGTTTCTTTCGGAATGCCAATCAGCAGGTTTCCTTTTTTTCTACGCACTTCAAGTAAGTCCTCTTTCGGCAAGAGATTTCCCTGTTGAATGAGTGTTTTGAGCAAGTGTGGATCAGTGGTCATAGCGCAGCGTGATTTCTCGACTAAAGTCGGGTTCTATACGAATATACAGCCTAAAGTGCGGTTTTGGAATAATGCGCTCAATTTTTTGTGGCCATTCAACAAAAAAATAGGCGTTTTCATCAAAGAGCTCCTCCAAACCAAGATTGTAAATTTCTTGCTCATTTTCAATGCGATAACAGTCGAGGTGATACATGCGACCCTTTTGGGAGCCCTCGTATTGTTGAATCAAGGCAAAAGTTGGGGAACCTTCAAATTGCGTCACGGCAGCGGCTTCGAGTAAGGCCCTGACAAAGGTTGTTTTACCGCAGCCCATTTCAGCTTCTAGTGCAACAAAACAAGGTTGTGGGAGAAGTGCCCAAATGGCTGTTGCAACTTCGGGGAGCTGCTTCAAACCGATTTTAGACCATTGACCAAGGAGTTCAGTTGGCATGGTAAGGTAATACTTGATTGTCCGACCATTGGAGTAGCTCTAAACGCTCTGTATCAAAGCGGGCAAAAGTGTTGTATTGCAGCCAATCTCCGGTATTGATGTAAAGTGTCTTTTGGTGCGCTAAACAAAGGGGTAGATGACGGTGTCCAAAGATGTAGTAATCGTGGTGCTGTTTTTGTTCGATGTCTTGGACATATTGAAAAAGCCATTCTGCTTGAGGGCCATTGTAGTTAGCATCTTGTGTACCACCGTTAGCACGGCTTCTGCGCGATAAAAAACTTGCTAAACCTATGCCAAAATTGGGATGTAACCTGGCAAATAACCACTGGCATACCGCACTTCTAAAGAAGCGCTTGAGTACTTTGTATTTGTAGTCTCCTGGCCCAAGACCATCGCCATGATGTAAATAAAACTGTTTGTCAGCGTAACGAAAGGTGTGTTCATCACTGTGCATGATCAGTCCCAGTTCTTTTTCAAAGTAATCAAGCACCCACATGTCGTGATTGCCTTTGAAAAAGTGAATTTCAATTCCGGCATCTGAAAGTTCGGCGATTTTGCCAAAAAGTCTGGTGTGACCTTTTGGAATAACGGTTTTGTATTCGAACCAAAAATCAAAGATGTCGCCAAGGAGATAGATCGCTTTTGCTGTAGGTTTGATGTAGTCTAGCCAACAGATGAAAGCTTGCTCACGAGCCGCACTTTTTTGTGCATTGGGAGCGCCGAGGTGTAAATCGGAGGCAAAATAGAGGTATTTATTTTGCTCAGCCATTAAAATCCGAATATTTCTTGCAGCGCTTGTTCTAGTGCCGCACCTCTCAAATTAGTTGCAATGACGCGTCCTTCTCTGTCGAGGAGAACCGTAAAGGGTATGGATTGCACTCCATATAGTTTGGCCACCTTACTTTGCCAGCCACCAAGGTCGCTGACATGGTTGGGCCAAGCGAGCTGATCGGCAGCAATTGCAGCTAGCCATTTGTCTTTATTAGAATCTAGCGAAACACTCATGACGGTAAAGCCAGCGTCTTTGTACTTTTGATAGTTCTTGACCACATTCGGGTTCTCTGCACGACATGGGCCACACCAAGACGCCCAAAAATCCACTAAAACGACTTGTCCCTTTAGATCAGAAAGTTTCATTTTCTTTTTGCCATCTGTTCGCAATTCTTCAAAATCAGGAACAGTTTTTCCTTTCGCGAAAGGATTGGCAGCATCGCGAGCTTGCTTGATGTTGTTGTAATTTTGATATAGATTTTGCACAATGTTACTCTGGCTAAAGTTTTGGTAGAGCGGAATGATCAGTTTTTCATAGGATGCAAAATCTTGTTCTATTTGAATGCTGCTTAAAGGTAAGATGAGCGCGGCAGAGTTAGGGTACATTCCTACATAACTTTGTAGCGCAGTTTGAAACTGGCTGTAGGCTTGGGTCATGTAGCTATTGATTTCTCCTTCTTTAGAAGGATCTGCTTTAATGGCGGCAAGGGCAGAATCTGCTTTGGCCCTCCAGTTAGCGTTGAGCACTATATATTCGTGCATTTGGCGCGACTCTTCCGAATTGACAAAATTGCAAAATTGCAGCAGCTTACGGCCGTCGCCAAAAACTTGGATATGGGAACTGTCTCGGATCACAAGATTAAGGTTGTTTTGTCCGATGCGCAAAATGTAATAATCGGGTCCGGCTAAGGTTCCTTTTAACTCGAATTGTCCGTTAGGACTAATTGGGCTTGCATAATAGTTTTTGAAGGTACTGCCAAATTGTTGGGCGATGTAAGCAGTATCGGCACCACTCGAAAAAATTTGACCACTTACCCGAAAAGCTTGGCCTTGGCTGAGTCCAAATAAGGGTAATAGTAGGAAAAAGGCACAAATGATTTTCATATTACTTCAAAATTTGAGCAAGTTTGTCTTGCAGTTTTTTACCGCGGAGGTTGGTACCGATGATTTTTCCCTCGGGATTGAGCAGCACCGTATAAGGTATGCCGTCAAATTGGTAGCGCTGAGGTAAGTCAGATTTCCAACCCTGAAGATCGCTGACGTGGTCGGGCCAGGTCATGCCCCAAGATTGGATGGCTTCTTTCCATTTGGTGGGGTCTTCGTCTAGTGAGACGCTAAAAACGGTAAAACCTTTGCTCTTGTACTTGTTGTAAGCAGCAATTACATTGGGCATTTCGCTTTTGCACGGGCCGCACCAAGACGCCCAGAAATCAATCAGGACATATTTGCCTTTTAAAGAACTCAAAGAACGCATTTTGCCTGATGGATCTGATAGGCTGATAGCGGGTGCAGCCATACTGCCGTTGGTCATTTGGGTGAAGGCAAAAAAGGCGTCTTCAATTTGGGCGAATTGTGCTTGCATATTTTGACTTGCCGCTTGGCCGGGATAGCGTTGTGCATAAGCTTCGCTCAATTTTTCTAAGGTTGATAAATGTTGGGAATTCCAATCTTCAAAGCCTGTGGTGGGCAATAAATTCATGCTGAGCATAATGTTCAGTGGGCTGCTCAAATCTTGGTTAATTGCTAGAGCGCAAAAAGCTTCATAACTCGATTTTGCTGCTGTGTACGCTTGTTGAATAGCAGTTTGATCGAGCTTTTTGGGATTCTGCTGTAGTTCGTTTTGTGTGGTTTCAAAACGTTTGGTTTGCTGCATGAGCTCCGCGTAAGTACGAGCCCATTTGACACCACTTAACCCAGGTTTGAAGCTAAAATCAGTGAGCTTACAACGCAAAGAGATGTGATCTGAGGGTTGTAGCGGTAACCAAAGTGTACTCCCATTGATGTCGGTAATCCGGAGGTTGTATAGGCCGAGCCCTGGGATATTGGCAGGTAGTTCAAATGAACCATCTTCGGCAATTTCGGTTTGGGCAACGGAAATGACACCGCGGTCGCTAGGGGCTTCTAAAAAGAGCTGCAAGCCACCAGCGCCCTTAATTTGTCCGCTGATGAAGAGATTTTCTTCGAGCCCGTTTTTTTCGAGCTCAGAGCGATTGGTAAACCACAAGAGGAAGCCTCCAATGGCCGCTATAAGGAGAATCCAAACTAATTTTTTATTGGATTTCAAGAAGGACATTAGCTTTCGAGTTTTTGTCTGAGTAGCCCATTTGCCGCTTTGGGGTCGGCTTTTCCGCCGGAAACTTTCATGAGTTGCCCCATAAAGAAACCGATAAGTTGTTTTTCGCCATTTCGGTAACGACTGACTTCATCTGGGTTTTGTTCAATGACTGTTGCTATAAAAGCTTCGATCACTGAACTATCCGAACTTTGAATCAAATTGAGTCTTTCTGCGATTTGAAGCGGTGTTTCTTGGCTTTCAAAAAGTGCTGGAAATACGCGCTGTGCGGCAATTGAGTTGGATATTTTACCTTGGTCAATGAGTTCGATGAGCGCTGCGATGCGCTGTGCTGCAATTGGGAACGCCGAGATCTCTACACCTTGATCGTTCAGGTAAGATTTGATTTCTCCCATGAGCCAATTGGCTGCAGCTTTGTAATTAGAAGTAGTACTGATGAGTTCTTCGTAATACAAGGCCAAACCTTTTTGATCGGTGATATTGTACGCATCATAAGCACTCAGGCCATAGGTTTTGGTGTAGCGATCGAACAATGCGTTTGGTAAGGCAGGCATTTCTTTGGCAATTTCTTCAATTTGTACTGCACTTACGGTAATTGGCGGAAGATCTGGTTCTGGGAAGTAGCGGTAGTCGTTGGCCGCTTCTTTGGTACGCATGGAAATGGTGCTGCCTTTCAATGCGTCAAAAGCACGTGTTTCTTGCGTAAGAGACTCGCCGTTTTCGAGTGCTTCTATTTGCCGCGTGATTTCAAATTCTATGGCGCGTTGCACATTGCGAATAGAGTTCATGTTCTTGACTTCTACTTTGGTTCCAAAATCTTTGGCACCCACTAGGCGCACTGAGACATTGGCATCGCAGCGCATTGAACCTTCTTCCATATTGCCATCACAGATGTCGAGGTAACGCAACAATTTGCGCACTTCAGTAAGGTAGTTGTATGCTTCAGAAGAGGAGCGAAGGTCTGGTTCTGATACGATTTCGAGTAGGGGAGTGCCCGCGCGGTTGAGGTCGACGAGGGTATCGTAGACATCGACGTCGTGGATGCTTTTGCCCGCATCTTCTTCCATGTGAATGCGCGTGAGTCCGATAGATTTTTGAGTGCCATCTTCGGTGCGGATGAGTATTTGCCCACCCGTACAAATAGGGGTGGTGTCTTGGGTAATTTGATAACCTTTTGGAAGGTCTGGGTAAAAGTAGTTTTTGCGCGCAAAATGTTGTAAAGGCGCAATATGACAGCCACAAGCAAGACCTAATTTGATAGCGAAATCAATGGTTTTGCGGTTCATGACCGGTAAGGTGCCAGGATGGCCTAAAGTGATAGCACTCACGTTAGTGTTGGGTGCAGCACCGTAGGCATTGACATCTGAAGAGTAAGCCTTTGTATTGGTTAGGAGTTGGGCATGGACTTCAAGTCCAATGACGACCTCATAACGATCTCTAAGCGTTTGTTCCATTTTGTGGATATGTTTTAGATACTGGAAATCAGTTCTTTCATGATTTGTGTCATTTTGGGTTCTTGACGGCTCGCCACCTCTATGACGTCTTGCACGCTTACCTTTTTGATTTTACCCGGCACACCTAGGTCGGTGATGATGGAAATGGCAAAGCAAGGAATGCTCATGTGGCGTGCTACAATTACTTCTGGAACGGTAGACATTCCCACCGCATCAGCACCAATGGTGCGTACGTATTTGTATTCAGATGGTGTTTCTAGTGTAGGTCCTGTAAGACCTGCATAGCAACCGATGGAGACGCGGATACCCAACTCTTTAGCAATTGCAGCAGCTTTGTCGATCATTTCTTGATCATAGGGGTCACTCATGTCTGGGAAGCGAGGACCAAGTTCGTCGATGTTTTTACCGATGAGCGGATTGCCCGGGAATAGATTGATGTGGTCGTTCATGATCATGATTTCACCCACTTCAAAATCCGGATTGACACCTCCAGAAGCATTACTGACGAAAAGTCGTTCGATGCCGAGGAGTTTCATGACGCGCACCGGGAAAGTCACTTGCTGCAGGGTGTAGCCTTCATAAAAATGAAAACGTCCTTGCATGGCCACTACATTTTTACCGCCTATACGGCCAAAAATGAGCTTGCCTGAATGGCTTTCTACAGTAGATACAGGAAAGTTTGGGATGTCTTCGTAATTGATTTCGTCGATGATTTCAATTTCTTTAACTAAGCCGCCAAGGCCAGTACCTAAAATGATACCGATGGAAGGTTGGACTTTCGTTCTGCTCTGGATGTAGGCGGTACTTTCTTTAATTTGAGACAACATAAGCGCTGATAAATTGATTAAATGCATTTTGATCTAACCACTCGAGCTCAAAAGTTAACAAATACCAAGGGTATTTTTGTCGGTCTTGGGGGCTCAATAAAGCTTGGATTTTGACCCAATCTTTGGCGGTTGTCACAATTGCAGAATTTGCTGTTGCAAAGGTATCAAAAAAATGATGAATTTCGTTCACATTTGCTTGCGTGTAGGCATGGTGATCAGGATAGCTCATCTGTTCGATACCTACATCTTGACCGAAGGCCTCTTCCAGGTATTTGGGTTTGGCTATGGCACTTACAATCACTACGTTTTTTATTGAATCTACAGCAGTTGTGAGGCAAGTAAGCGGTTGGTATTTGTATCTTGAAAAAAACACTGGAATAGGCCACTTTTCAAAGCGCTGCGCATAAGCTTTGGAGTCGAAAGTGTCGAAACTTGGGCATTTGGTTACAATGAGGGCGCTCGCACGCTGAAGGCCGCTTATGGGTTCTCGCAATAAACCGGCTGGCAAGAGTTGATCTTGGCCGAGTGCTTGCGAATAGGTACTTAAAACCAAATTCAAACCCGCTTGAATCCATCTATGCTGAAAAGCATCATCGAGTAAAATCACTGAGTTGGGCTGTATTTTCCTGAGGCGCTCTACTCCTGTAACTCGCTTTTCACAGACTGCAAATTGCCCTTGATTTTTATAGGTTTCGTGCAGCATAAAAGCTTCATCTCCGACTTCTTGTGGAGTTGATTTTTCATCGAGTAGGATAAAGCCTGTGGTTTTTCGTCCGTAGCCCCGACTCAAGACTTGTACTGGGTAATTTGGACTGAGTAGTTCAATGAGGTAAGCAACATGCGGAGATTTTCCAGTTCCGCCCACCGCTAAATTTCCAACGCAGATCGATTTGCCTTCAATGCTTTGAGTTTTGAAAATTTGAAGATCAAAACAACGGTTGCGCAACCAAATAACTGCACCGTAGAGCAGTGAGAAAGGGTAGAGCGCGAGTCGGCGCATTTTATTGAACGTGATAATCAGAGAATTCTTGTTCGTCTGCGTAGTAATAGATGCGCAATAAAGCAGTGTCGTTCAAAAAGTCAATTTTCCCAACCTCCACACGATTGATGATCAGGCCCGTGCGCTTTTCTAAATCGGCTTTAAGAAGGTCGTAGTTTTCTGGCTTGATGAGGTCGATGCGCTCGTAGTTGATGGTTTTGCGGGTTTCGTGTTTCATCAGCCAGAGGTTTTCTAGAATGTAGGTCAGCAAGACCACCGAAACATTGATGACAGCGACCTCTGAAATACTGAGCTCGTTAGAGGCCAATGCGTTAACCACACTGATGCCAATGATCATAAATAAATAGGTCATTTCTTTGATTTCAATGGCATCGGTACGGTAGCGGATGATGCCGAAAATGGCAAACAGACCCAAGCCCATTCCGGTGTCGATGTCCATTTGCATCAGGCCAAAGCACAAAAAGAAGGTGATTGTGCCAATCAGGTAGTAAGTAAAGAGGTAGTCTTTGCGGCGGGTTTTGGTATAATACAGCACACGGATAAGAATGGTCAAAAAGAATAGGTTGATGCCTAAGCGCATGAGTAATCCGTAGAAATCTTCACTGAACCAGGTGATGGTGTTGGGTGAAATGGCTTTTTTGAGCGGGAGTAAGAAAAATAGGTCAGTTAGCATGGTTGATTTTATTTAAAAAGAGAAGCTTCTTTTTGAAGCGGTTGAATTTAAGGACTTCGTTGCCGTAGATTTCTACGCTTCCGATACAATATTTGGAAAGACGGTAGGGCCTGATGCGCTCCGCTTTCATGAGTTTGTAGAATGGAGAATTACGGTCTAGAGATTCTTGTTTAAGTTCGGCTATCACCAAATTTGTAAAATCGCGTTTGACCTCGCCCATATGAAAATGAATATTGAAGTCAAGGGTCAGGCGTTCTTTACTTGTTTTTGATACAAGGGTAATGCGCTGAAAGGCATTCCACATTGTTGGCTTGAGTTGTGCGTCTTCATTGAGCTGCCTGCGTAAAAAGTCGCGTTCCTTTTCCTCTTGTAGTTCATTGAAGTCATTGGTGAGTATGCGGCGTTTGTCGGTTCTACCTTTGATTTTGTGCTTGATTTCTAAAAAGTGGATGTTGGATTCTACATACTTGCGGATGCGAACTTTGTAACGGTCGGCTTTACCGTTGTGATGGTCTCTGAAAAACGAAAAAGAGGCGTCGTCGAAATAAAGGCTTTCGTAGTGTGGCAACATAGTGCCCTCCACCTTAAGGGCGCGGTAATCTGCAGATAATATAGGCAGAAAACGGAGCAAGTCATTTTGGCGAAAGGCAAATTTGGTATCTATGCGATTCATCAGGTTGACATCGGCCATTTCACGGAGGTCAATGGGGTCAAACTGCTCAATTTCTGTTTTAATATTGCTCATCTATGTTTTCCAAAAATAACAAATTCTTAGCTGATTGCTTACATTTGCTTCATGAAGTTCAAAATTCTCTTACTCGGCTCGGGTGAACTCGGAAAGGAGTTCGTCATTGCAGCCAAGCGCTATGGACAAACCGTGATTGCAGTCGATAGCTACGCGGGTGCACCCGCCATGCAAGTGGCAGATCAGATTGAGGTCATCGATATGTTAGACGGAGCAGCACTCGATAAGGTTGTAGCCAAACACCAACCTGATATTATTGTGCCGGAAATTGAAGCCATCAGAACGGAGCAGTTTTATCAATATGAAGCACAAGGTATTCGTGTAGTTCCGAGTGCCAAAGCGGCTAATTATACCATGAACCGCAAAGCCATCCGCGACCTCGCTGCAAAAGAAGTTGGGGTCCGTACGGCGCCTTATCGATACGCCACAAGTTTGTCTGAACTCCAAGAAGGCGTAGCTTTTTGTGGCTATCCTTGCGTGGTAAAGCCACTGATGTCGAGTTCCGGAAAAGGGCAATCCGTGATCAAAACAGAAGCCGATATCGAAAAAGCCTGGAATTACGCCATGGAGGGCTCAAGAGGAGACCTCAAAGAAGTCATTGTGGAAGGTTTTATCAATTTTGATTACGAGATCACGCTATTAACTGTTACCCAACAGAACGGGCCTACTTTATTTTGTGCGCCAATTGGCCACCGCCAAGAACGCGGCGACTACCAAGAAAGCTGGCAACCCATGGCCATGAATCCGGACCACTTAGCGGAGGCTCAAGACATGGCAGCACGCGTTACCAAAGAACTCGGTGGCGCCGGAATTTGGGGTGTCGAGTTTTTCATTACCTCAGAGGGTGCTTATTTTTCAGAACTTTCGCCGCGCCCACACGATACCGGAATGGTGACGCTTGCAGGTACCCAAAACCTCAATGAATTTGAATTACACGCCCGTGCCGTGCTCGGCTTGCCAATCGCTGAAATTCGTCAATTGCAGCATGGCTCGAGCGCTGTGGTGTTAGCTACTCAGAATAGTGATGGCGCGCCGAAATACCTCGGGCTCGAAAACGTACTGAACGATCCAAATGCCGAAGTAAGGATTTTCGGCAAACCTACCACACGCCCCTATCGCCGCATGGCTGTGGCCTTGACTTTTGGAACGGAAAGTGTAGAAGAACTGGTCGAAAAAGCGAAAAACCACGCAAGTAACATTCAACTTGCCTATGATAATGAGTCAATAAATTAATTTAAATGACTTTGAATGATTTTGAATGATTTTGAATGATTTTGAATGATTTTGAATGATTTTGAATGATTTTGAATGATTTTGAATGATTTTG
>JAIXUE010000041.1 GCA_027483605.1 Cryomorphaceae bacterium
AAATTTCGAAAAACCGCTCTGGTAAAGGGATACAGGTTTTATCTTTTGTTATCAATTCATGTATCGGAAAGTAGCAAAATTTACCTCACCACCAACTTCTTCACCCATTGTAACTCACCTTGGGTTATTTGCGCAAAATAAACTCCCGGCGCATGACCACTTAGATCAAACGAATTATCAGAAGAAAGCGCATTGAGGTCAAAGTGCGCAACTTGTTTACCTTGTTGATCAAGTATGGTAATTTGCATGGGTTCTGAGCTTTGTCCTGACACTTGAAAAATACCGTTTGATGGATTGGGAATGATGTCTATTTCTACCAGAGGATTATTAGAAGTTAGTCCTAGCCAACCAGGGCTGTTCGCTGTAAGCAAGGTGTGGATGTAAAGGTTGTCTGCCACCCAAAGGTTACCTAGTGTATCTATCTCCAAGCCGAGGAATTCAGAGAAGTTGATTGGCGCATTGGAGGCATCAATTCTATTGATCCAATTGTTTGCTTCTAACTTGGCAATGGCAAAAGGCACATCGGCTGCATCACCAAAAACTGCCCAAAGTTGATCAAGATGGTCAAACTCAATTTCTAGCACATTCGAACTCGGCATGTTTGACGTATTGTTGGGCGTAATCGTATCGAGAATGTCGTAGTTGTAGGCAAAGCTGATTCCTTTTACACCTCCTATGTAAAGAGTATCAGAAAATCTTGAAAATTTTGTATCGTGAAAAACACCTTGCAAATAATTGGGATCAGCGGTTAAATTTAATTGGGAATTTGTTTGTTGGTCAAATTGATAGATTACCGAACTTCCGTCGTGGCCATAGAAAAAGTTGTTTTTAGCATTGATTTTTGTGTAAAAGCGGTTAACTATCTCATTATTTCCCTGCGAGTATTTAACGAACCCATTCGGAAAACCTGTAGTTACAAAAATAGTGTCTGCATTACTCTGTAAATAGAGATAATCAGGTATTGTTGAATTAACACTAATTGAAGTGAAGCCAGTAAACTTAAACAAGCCGTATAAATTTACCGCAAAATATATATCTGTAGGAGTAAATGCGAATTGAAGGTTAGATCCATTCCAAAGAGGGCCTAATTCTGCCGAAGTGAATTGCTGAATAGCACCATCATTTTTAATGACAGCCGCTTTATTGTCATTGACCAACCAAATATCATTGGTATACGGATTAATGACAAACTGCTTCCATGCTACGGTATTGCCCGTCTGACTTTTGTGGATTGATTGCCAGGTTTGTGCCTTCAATCCATTGGGGAGGAAAAGCAGAATTATGATGATTACCAGCGTTTTTATCATGTTTTAATAAATTACTAATCTTGCAACCCAATTTCTCGCCTTACCTGTAACCTTTACCTGGTATTGCCCTGCAAGTACGCGCGGAATAGCAAACAGATACCCATCATAAGCCGAAACTTGAGAATAGAAAGCAACCCGGCGCCCGGCAAGATCAATCAGTTCGATATCAAGCAGTTCATTTGTTGGTAATTGGATGATGAACGCTGAGCTAGCTGGATTTGGATAAATTGTCAAGTTTAGATTTGTATCTAATTGGCAACTTTGATTAGGCTCAATTGCGCCATAACAATTGGTCTTGACCAAAAAATGATCGTAGCCAAACGGAGGGCTCCAACGAAACTTGCTTCCTCCGGTAAGGATTCCGCCGTCTCTGGTGATGATGCCACCCGACCATAAATCTGAACTATTCTCATACCCATAAGTGTGATCCCATTCTAAATCTCCTTCTTTAGTCAATTTTGCAACAAGTAATTCAAGTTGCGTATTGGTACCAAAATTCGTGTTGTCCAATCCAAAAACATACAGCTCGTCGTCTTGGTTTATGGCTAAATCGTATAGGTCGATATCTCTATTTGCTAATGTAGAAACTGCATTTAGTAATTCTCCATTTTGATCATAATAGGCCAGGATCAATTGCTCGCTTTTACCAAATTTATTTTCAGAACAATAAATGGCTATTACTTCATTTTCAGATGTTGAAGAAATTCCGGCTAGCACATTTTCAGTGTCAGGAATATCCAATGTACCAAAAGAATTATCTGTTGTTTGTTTTCTCCATATTTCCGACCCATTCAAATCAATTTTGATGATGTACCACTTCACCATTTCTGGATTGGGTAAGAACGGAATTGGGTCATAGTAGCTTTTCATGATGAGTATAGTTCCATCCTTCGACGGAGCAGCCTTGACAAACACATCATTGTATAATACATTTTGCTCATGGGTAAACCATTTTTCCCACAAGAGATGTCCTTCTAAATCAAATTTGGTAACACTTGCTTGCGTACCAAACGTCTGATCAAAAGCTGAAGATGCAACCAAAATACCATTCTGAGTCGAGCACAACTTAGGAGATTCGTTGTCATGAAGTATCGTTGCTGGTTCCCCAAAAGGTTCTTCCCAAATCAGCTTACCTTGTTTGTCAAATTTCCATAAACACTTCTGATTAGTTTCTCCAACTTCGCTAACTAAGCCCGCAACGTATAAAAAGTCATGCAAACTTATAATTGAAGTAAAGCATACCGAAGCATGGTTATCAATCAAAATGCGATCTTTCAACTCACCTGATTTACTCACAAAAGTCAAAACACCTCGGTCCGGATTGTCAGCCGTTCTGTCCACGCCTGCAGACACAAAACCCGTACTTAACTCAGCACTACCACTCATGAAAATATTATTTTCAGAGAAATATTGATTAAAAAATGTCGCTTGTGCAGAAGCGTAGAAGCTGATGAAAATAAAAATCGTTGCAAGGGTTCTATTCATATTTTTACGATTGTTCTTCCTGTAATTCAAGCAGCTCACCCTAAAAATGAAAACTCAAGCCTACTTTTAAAGATAAATCAAAGCGGTTGGGACTTCTGTCGTAAAGAATTGTGTTTTTGAAGTAACCTCCTGTATTGAATGCGACAGTTCTTAAATCAAGCATCGTGTACAGGCTGAATCTTTTGTTCAATTGATATTGCAATCCAGTCGTGGTCGTTAATCCCAAGTTAGATTGATACCTCTTAGATAATGTTGAACAAAAAGAAATATTTGGCCCAGATCTTACATCTTGAATCCCATATCGGTAGCTGGCACCAAGGCCGTAGAAAAAACGAGTTCTTTCAGTAAGTTCCGTATAACGGTTGTACTTGAGGCAGAAGGTACCTAAAATCCTGCTGATCGTATATTTTTCTCCAACAGGATATTCATATCTATATTTCCTATAGCTGTTAGCAAGTATCGTTGCTTCTGCGGTAATACTACTCTTTTGATTCAAAGCATAAGCATAACTCAAACCTGCTGAACCCAAAAAAACACCATGAAACAACCCCTGATCTTTGGAGGTATAATTAATATTCATGAGCGGTGTATTGTCAAAGAATGAGTGAATCACTCCAGATTGAATCGAGATGGTGTGTCGAGATTGTGCGCTTGCGAGCTGTGTGATGCTTAGAAAAAGTAGTATGTAAATTAATTTCATGTCTGTAAGTTAGGATACCATAAAAGAAAGGTAACGAAATTTTTATACAACACGAGTAGTGACTAGCAGGACCGCCCTACCTCACCACCAACTTCTTCACCCAATGCAGATCACCTTGCGAAATATGCGCAAAGTAAACCCCCGGTGCTTGATCATTCAGATCAAATGAATTATCAGAAGAAAGTTCATCGAGATCAAATTGAGCAACTTGCTTCCCTTGTTGGTCTAGCATGGTAATTCGCATTGGCTCAGTACTGATGCTTGAAACCTGAAAAATGCCGTCTGAAGGGTTGGGGAAAAAGCCGATTTCTGTTTCTGAAGCAGTGATCTCTTGTATGCCAACATATTGCCCATCTGGGTGATAGCCATCTGGTCCAGTGCGGTAGGTGAAAAAACTAGTAATACCATCTTTATAGCTTCTGCCCGCAAAGATCAAATCACCATCTTCAAGAATGCTCAATGTGAAAATTTTATTGTCTGAACTTTCATCGATAGTGAAGTATTTAATATAGAGCAAGGGTCCATTTTTGCGATATTTGGCTACAAATTGGGTGGCCGCATAAGTATCCATATTAATGCATTGACCAATGACAAAAACTTCACCGGAAATAGGGGAAATTTTAACGTTGTGTATGTCATATCCATACTCGGGCGGTAAGTTTCCAATCTTTTTATCCCAAATAACATTCAATGTAGAGTCTATGTATGCGACATAAACCGGATATGGATCTGGGTTTGTTCCATCGGTTGATTTAACAAAAGTAAACGCGAATGAATTTTGGGAGCCATCACAATTTAGCATCTGTTCATCTGACTCTTCACTATTGTGATTTGGATAGTTTGCTAAAATTTCTCTAGTTGTGTATATGGTATCTGAATTCCAATGCCATAATACAGGACAAAGTGTGTATCTGTTTAACTGGTTGGTAGAATATTGCCTTTGAAAACTTCCAAATGTCAAATAATCGTTTTTGTAAGGGAATGTTCTTTCAGCTATCCCATTCATAACTATTAGATTTTGATATGTATTTGTAATTGGTAAGAGGGCACTATCTACTATCAATCCATTGTCATTAATATTAATCAAGAAAGGAAATGCAAGGGGAAATGCAGAAACAGGGGTCCCAACTGAAGAGGGATAATCCTTCCACCCAGAAGCTATGTTCACATCAGGTCGAATCCTGTCAAAAGCAGAAATAATTGTACTTGTATCAGAATCAACGGGAAACTTATTTATTTCAAATTCTCCGTTAGGATTGAGCTTTGTAATTTTTATTGAATCATCTATACAGTTCGAATTTGAAACGCATATAACACTTGTAGCCATCAAAATATTTTCATCTGAAGTAAATGTTATTCCCACAACTGGCGAGAAAACTGAATCCCGATAATCCCATACAGGAGTATTAGAAAATTTATTTATCTTGATTAGGTAGTTTGAAAATGTTGCCTTTCCTGATAAATAATAAAAGTCATTTTTTTCCTCTATGGTAAGTGGTTTGAAACCTACTAAACTACTAGAAAGATCACCTAATGTTGGTGTTGAATAATAATACCTCACCCCTCTCAAATCGTTGGTTGTTTGAGCAAAGAGATGTTTCAGGACAAAGAGCTGCAGAATCATTAAAAGAATGAGCTTTTTCATAGGCGGCTTTTCTTAGATTACGAAAAGGTTTGGAGAAAGGGGGGCTTACCTCACCACCAACTTCTTAACCCACCGATTTCCTCCTTGCGTAACCTGCGCAAAATAAACTCCGGGAGTTTGATTCGAGAGATCAATTGATAATTTTCCGTTTCCTACTAATGCAGCTTGATGCACAACTTGCCCAAGTTCATTGTAAACTAAAAGTGTTGCATTTCCTGTTTGGATGCCAGAAACATCGAAAATACCATTTGTAGAGGGGTTGGGAGAAATTTGAATTGGGTTGTTCGCATTGTCATTAAATCCACCGACATTTTGGAGCGGTTGCGTGACATAATTTGTTGTGATGCCGCCTGCGTTTGTAGTTTTGAGCAACTTGATCATACCTGAATCTTGGTTCACAGCCAAAGCGTAGGCGATATCGTTGTCAATGAATTCAATGCGTGTAAAATAAAGTAAAGAATCAGAAGGTAATGTGCATTCTTGTCTGAAAAAACTTTGACCTCCATCCATGCTTCGCAATGGTCTTTGGCTAACTGCGAATATTCCACTTGCATTAAGGGCCACATCTGAAATGCCTTCGTCTAAAAAGTGAAGAACCGTTGTGCTACCACCAAGTTCAGAAATGGTAAGCGCGCGTAACGTGTTTCCCCATCCATCATTACAATTGTTTGTTCGTATCAAGGTATCTCCGTAAGAACTCGTAAAACCTACGCCTCCAATCCCATAACAATCGAGGGTGTTTGTTTGAGAAGCAAGAGAAGAGGTATTCGTTAAATACACGTCATTGTTGTAAAAAGTAGCTATTTCCGACCCTAAATGAACAGGGAATTGGCCGGAGGTGGTATTCAATAAAGTCCAACTCGTGCCATAGTCATTGGTTTGATACATTCCTGCATAACAACTGACAAATCCAGTGCTATCATTTGTGAACACCATGCAATTTCTGTCTAGAAGACCTAAAGTATTGAATATTTCATGTTGAGTCCAAGTCTGACCAGCGTTTAAAGAACGATAAATTTGTTTGCTTTGATACGCATTTGGTGTACCAAGATTGATGTCCACATTACCAGCAGCATAAATAATTGAATCCGTTACCATAACCATACTTCTGAAGAACCCCGCTACCGTAGTAGTAGAATCCCAGGTCATGCCACCATTTGTAGTCCGGTAAAAAGTGCTTTTGCTGTTATTGTATGAAATAAGAAATCCTTTTTGCTCATTTAAAAAATCGAAATCCGTAATAGATTGAATAGGCGATGTTGCGTCAAATGTTTTCACTGGGCTCCATTGAGCAAAAGCTGCGTGGCATAACAACAGCATAGTGAGTAATGGTAGTTTCATAAGGAGTGTTTGAAGTGTTTAACGTAATTATATCTGAAAGGGGTAGTTGGCTCTCTACATCTTCACTATTTTTCAAATAGGCTTGATTTTTGGTTTTTGAATTAACCAAAAATCCGCACATGTCTCGCTTTCAATAAATCTGAATAGTCTGTTTTGAGGTGCTTGGGTAAGAAACTTTGATTGACAAACTGGAGCCATGGGTCTAAGCTATTTTCGAAGCGTTGGTAGATGGACTGAAGCGCTTTTTCATTCAATTTGAATGAGGTGGCAAGTAGGTCGAAGTCTTTGCGTTTGAGTTTGCTTTTTCGAGCGTTGATAGTTAGCGCAGACTCTTCTTTGTCTTCAGGCATGGCGATAGTCGTATTGACAAGGTCATAGGCAGGTGATAAATCAAAACCACCCAGGGTATTTTCAATAATTGAGTAGTTTTTTAGATGCATATCTGCATTGCCCGTCAGGAAGCAAAACAGAACCAATTCAAATAAGCGCTGCGCTTCGTATCCTTTATTGGTAGTCAATGTTTGTGTGAGTTTGCCGATTTTTTCGACAGAACCACGGTATTTGTGTTCGGTTAGGTTTTCACTTAATTGGCAGAAGTCTTCTACGGCGAGTTTATTTTTTTTGTCCCTATCAAAGCGCTTGGTGATGTAGGCAAGTTCACCAGATTTGAGTCGAATTAAAGCGTGTTGTGCTGTCTTGATTTTTACCATGGCAGCTAAATGCATGGTGAGGTCTTCGTTCTCAGGGAGCGCTTCAAAATAATCAGATGGCGGTTTCAAAATGTAGTCGCCATGGAGTCCTACAAGCGTGAGGCGGGCTGGGGCTTGTTGGGTTTTTTCAATATGGAGTGAAATTTTTGCTTGCACGCCAGTAACTGATTTGTTTTGAATGACAAATTGTTTGGCTAAATCTTCCAATTGATTGAGTTCAAAATCGAGAATAGGCGCTTCTGTTGAGCCAAATAGTTTTTTTGCGCAACTTGAGTGAAAATCTACAGTGGAGTTATCAAGTGGTTGATAACAAATAAGGCATTTATTCATGGTTTTTGAGGATAAGGAGTCACGGAAACGCAGCCAATATTTTCTTTACACAGGCTGAGTAAGAGCCCAAAACGATCAAGGGGTTTTATGTGCCAGTTGGTGATGGCAATGTTTAATAACCAACCTTCTGGAATGAGACCGTCAAAAAAGGCAAAAAGCGAAGTGCTTTGAAAAGCCTTTTGCTGGAGTGGAAGGGTTAGGCTTACGGGTTTGGCGTGTTCTTTTTTTAAGTAGTTTTCATCGTATTGAAACGCGAAGCCTTCTTCGGTTTCATAGAGTATGCCCGCGAATTGATCTTTATAAAATATGTTTGCTTTTCTCATGCGTTCTCCATTTCTACAACACCTAACTGACACCCGAAGAAATACAATACCTGACTCACTTTGTCTAGGCGAACGGTTTGTTTCCCTTGTTCTAATTCGCGAATAAAGCGTAGCCCAACCCCTGCTCTTTCTGCTAATTCGGGTTGTGTGAGTTCAAGTTGTTTTCTCCTTTCCTTGATAAAATCGGCGATTCTAGACTCCATATTTATACCTTTTAGGGTACAAATATATAGAAAAAACACATAAATATACCTTAAAGGGTATAAATATAGATATAAGAGAATAAAACATACCCGTTCGGGTACATATTACAACTTCCATAATTTCCCTACCTTCGTATTCAAATTATCAACCCTATGAAACTGCGTTTACTCGTCTTATTTTGTGTAGCTATTTTGGGCCTTAAGCCAGTGTTGGCAGAGGAAGGCATGCTCATTCCGTCTTTGATTGCGGCGTTTGAAAACGATATGAAAGCCAAGGGCATGAAGCTCAGTGCTGCCGACATCTATAGCGTCAACAATACAAGTATCAAAGATGCTATTTTCCAGTTTGGCGGCGGTTGTACGGCAGAGTTGGTCTCCGACAAAGGATTATTGCTCACCAATCACCACTGCGGCTATGGCCAAATACAAGCGCATAGTTCTTTGGAGCACGATTACTTGAAAAATGGCTTTTGGGCGCAAACTATGGCTCAAGAATTGCCGAATCCAGGCTTAACGGCTACCAGAATTGTCCGCATCGAGGACGTTACTGCTGCGGTTTTGGCAGGTGCGAGCTCGAAAACTGATCAAGTGGTGATTGCGGCAAACATCAAGAAGTTGGTGGCTGCGGCCATTGCGGGTACGCATTTTGAGGCAGAGATCAAGCCATTTAATCATGGCAATGATTACTACCTTATGGTCAAGGAAACATTTACAGATGTGCGTTTTGTGGGAACACCTCCTAATTCTATCGGTAAGTTTGGTGGCGACACCGACAACTGGGTTTGGCCGCGCCACACCGGCGACTTCTCGGTTTTCCGAATCTATGCGGGCAAAGACAACAAGCCAGCTGCATTTTCCAATGACAACCAACCTTATAAGCCGCTGCATTATTTGCCGATTTCTTTTCAAAACCGTCAAGAAGGCGACTTCACTATGGTTTATGGTTTTCCGGGTACCACCGAACAACACGTTGTTTCAGAATACCTCAAATTCATCATCGAAAAAGAGCGCCCAGCCCGTATCGAAATGCGCAACCATTCTTTAGCGGTTATCGACGCCGGCATGAAAGCATCTGACCTCACCCGCATTCAATATTCAGCAAAGCAAGCGAGCATTGCCAATGCCTGGAAAAAATGGATTGGTCAGGTAGAGGGCTTAGAGAATTTGGGTGCGGTAAAACTCAAGCAAGACTACGAAGCCAAATACAAAGCAATGGCGATCAGCAAGCCTGAATGGGCTAAATATGCGGTTGCACTTCAAACGCTCAATGGCCTAATGGCCGAAGGCACCAAAACAGAGTACAATTATGCGATAGGCGTAGAATATTTTTCTGTGGGCCCTGAATATTTTAAGTTGGTCCGAAGTTTAGAGGACTTACTCACGAACTATGCTAAATACATGGCCAACAACGAATTGAAGGGAGTGCTCGACAAATTACAAAATACTGCAGATGGTTTTTTCAAGAATTTTGATGCGGCAGTAGATCGACAAATTTTCTTGGAGTTAACCAAATTATACCTTAGTTATTCTCAACAAGAGTTGAAAGGAACCACAGTTGAGCAATTGACCGAACTGATTTACAGTAAATCAATCTTTACTGACGCGGTACGTTACAAAGCGTTTTTGAGCAGTTTTAGCGAAAAATCAATCAAAAAACTGCAAAAAGACGCTGGTTTTGTCCATTTTAATCAATTTTTTACACCATTTAGAAATGAAGTGGTGCCGGCTTACAAGTCTTTTCAAGCAGAAATCAATAAGTGGATGCAAGTATATGTAGAAGGAAAATACGTGATGTTTCCTACAGACAAGCACTGGCCCGATGCCAATTCTACTTTACGCATTACTTACGGGCAGCTCGAGGGTTCAGCGCCAACCGATGGCATGCGCTACACCGAACACACCACTTTAGATGGAATTGTGGCCAAATACAATACAGGCAACCCTGACTTCGAACTCTTACCGCGCATGCTCGACTTACATGCCACTAAAAACTACGGGCCGTATGCGCAAGGCGATGAATTATGGGTTTGTTTTACGGGGTCGAACCATACAACAGGTGGCAACTCTGGCTCTCCGGTACTCGATGAAAATGGCTACCTGATGGGGCTCAATTTTGACCGCAGCTGGGAGAGTACCATGAGCGATTACTTGTTTGACCCGAACCGCTGCCGCAACATTGTGGTGGATATCCGCTATGTACTTTGGGTCATGGATATTTACTCTGGCGCCAAACACTTGGTCGACGAAATGACCTTAATGAAAGAATAAATCTATATTTGCTTTTTATTTTCACAACTATTGCGTTTTCTCGAATGAAGAATTCTTTATTACTCCTCTTTTTTGGTCTTTTTATTGCTTTTTCTAGCCATGCGCACAAAGACCTCGCGATTCCTGTATCTAAAAAAATCGAAGGTTTTCTCGTAGATTTCAAGACAAAATCTGAAGTTGAAGAAGTTGAGGTACAGCTCAAATCAGCCGTCACAGGAAAAGTATATACGACTGAGACCGACGAAAACGGAAAATTCACTTTTAGAAATGTACCGATCGGGAAGTCTACCATTAAGCTCATTGACAAAGATTACCGCGCAGCGGTTTTAAAAGTGTTCGAAACCAACGCCAAAGAACACCTTGTTCATTATACCTTCAGTCAAACCCAACCTTTTTCTGCCCAACTCAAAGTATCTTGGTTGTTCAACTGGGGAGACTACCAAGGCAAAGAACACTACTGGTCTCATATGGTGGCGCGCATCATTTTGGTGATATACGGTTTGTGTTTGGTCTTGATTTTCTTCTATAGTGTAATCCAATTGAGTTTGGCAATTGCCTATGTCAAGAACAAGAAAAAACAACAAAGCCGCGTTACTCCACCATTAGACCTTGCAACTGCGCCAAAAGTTACGGTACAATTGCCGATGTTCAATGAAATGTATGTGGCCGAACGCATCATCGAAACTTGCGCAGAAATGGATTATCCGCGCGATAAATTTCAAATTCAAGTACTCGATGATTCTACCGATGAAACCAAAGACATCATTGCCAACAAGTGTGCAGAAGTAGCTGCCCGCGGCATCAATATTCAGCATGTGCACCGCACAGACCGCACAGGTTACAAAGCAGGTGCTTTGGATTGTGCTATGGATAAAGTTGAAGGAGAATTCATTGCCATTTTCGACGCCGATTTTGTGCCGAGCAAGGATTTCTTGTTGCGCACCATTCCTTATTTCACTGAAAATGTGGGCGTGGTACAAACGCGTTGGGGTCACCTCAACAAAGATTATTCATTGCTTACGGAGTTGCAAGCTTTTGGCCTGAACGGGCATTTTGCCATTGAGCAAGGTGGTCGCAATGCCAGCGGACACTACATCAACTTTAACGGTACAGCTGGAGTTTGGCGCCGTGCTACCATTGACGACGCTGGTGGTTGGGAACACGATACCATTACCGAAGACCTCGACCTCAGCTACCGCGCCCAAATGAAAGGCTGGCGTTTTGTATACTTAGAAGAAGTGGAGTCGCCTGCAGAATTGCCGATTACCATGTCTGCGCTCAAAAGCCAACAGCACCGCTGGATGAAAGGCGGGGCAGAAGTATTCATCAAGATGTGGAAGCGCTTGGCAACTACCAAAGGTCTTAAAATTGGAGATCGCATTCACGGTTTGGCGCACCTTTTCAACTCATCCGTTTTCGTCTTTATCTTGATCCTTTCCCTACTAAGTTTGGCAGTATTGCACATCAAAGATTCTTTCTCTGATCTCAATATCTTTATCAAGTACGGGATGTACTTCTTCTCGAGTACCATCTTCTTGGGCTTCTACTACTGGAATTCTTTCCGCGACAAGCGCGGTAACTTTTTTGGCGACCTCTTTCGTTTCTTGGGGCGTTTTGTACAGTTTTTAACGGTTTCAATGGCGCTCGGCCTCAGCAATGCAGTGGCGGTGATAGAGGGTTACCTCGGAATCAAGAGTTCTTTTGTGCGCACGCCAAAGTTCAATGTTGCTAAGAAAGATGAATTCAAGGGCAATAAATACGATAAGAAGAGCTTATCGATCATCAATATCATGGAAGGAATTTTCATGGTAACCTTTGGCTTTACGGCAGTCAACAGAGCGCTGTATGGTGACTTAGGAATGGTGCCTTTCCATTTGATGCTCGCGATAGGTTACGGGATCATTTTCTTTAATACGCTCAAAGAAAACCGTACGCAACCGGCCTAATTGTTTTATTCTTTGACGATGCTCAGGCTTTCGAGCTTGGTTTCGTATTTTCCGCTGCGGAATTGAAAAGTAGCACGGTAACTGTTGCCTTTTGCTACATATGAGCCTATTGCGGTTGCGTTTCCTTCTACAGATTTGGTGTTTTTATACCTGAAAACGAAAGTACCTTTAGGATTTTTTTGAAAGAAACTATTTAAGATCATTTCTGCCTGTGACAACGGATATGCGCCGTCAGAGCCGGGGACTTGCAATACGATTTTATCCTTGCCAAGACCAACAATAGCGTGTGCGTCGTTGGTTTCCATGCCTCGCTGAATGGTCGCGTAGGGTAAATCACTACTGAGGCTCAGTGAAATCAGGAGGGCGCTTAGCAAACTGTATATTCCGTTCATGCCGCAAACTTAACAAAAATGATGCCGTAAAATTGGCTAAATTTGTAAGAATAATCACAACAAATGAAAGCGCAGCAAGATCAACTCGTCATTTACAATACACTCAAAGGAGAAAAAGAACCTTTTGTCCCGATCGTAGCGGGGCGTGTTGGAATGTACGTCTGTGGGCCAACACTTTACAGCGAGCCCCATATGGGTAACATGCGCACTTTTATCAATTTTGACCTCATTTACCGTTATCTCCTGCATTTAGGTTTCAGTGTCAAGTATGTCCGCAACATCACTGATGCCGGCCATATCACGAATTCAGCTGGCCAAGAGGTAGACAGCATCGGCGCGGCTGCCAAAGCTGAGCAGCTACAGTCTTTAGAAATTGTCTATAAATATGCGGTCAAGTTTCAAGAATTACAGCGCATTTACAACCTCTTACCGCCTTCTATAGAACCAACCGCTACACAGCACATTCAAGAGCAAATCGAAATCATTGAGCAAATTATAGCCAATGGTTATGCTTATGAAGTGAACGGCTCTGTTTATTTTGATACGCGTCGCTACATGCAAGATTTCAACTATGGTATTTTGAGTGGGCGCAAAGTAGACGAGCTCGAAAACGAAACCAGAACGCTCAACGCCCAAGACGAAAAGCGTTTCTTTGCCGATTTCGCTCTCTGGAAAAAAGCCAACCCCGACGACATGCAAATTTGGCGCTCGCCTTGGGGCAACGGCAACCCTGGTTGGCATATCGAGTGCACAGCAATGAGTACCAAATACCTCGGCAAGCAATTCGATATCCACGGTGGCGGCATGGACCTCAAATTTCCGCACCACGAAGATGAAATTGCGCAAAGTTGCGGCTCTTTTGGTTGCAACCCTGCCCGCTACTGGATGCATGCTAATATGCTCAATGTCAATGGCCAAAAGATGTCGAAGTCTTTTGGGAATTATTTTTTGCCAAAGCAAATCTTAGATGGTAGTACGGGCTTATTTGATAAATCTTATTCTGCCAATGTAGTGCGTTTTTTCATGATGCAGGCCCATTATCGCAGCAACTTAGACTTCACCCAAGACGCACTCAATGCGGCAGAAAAGGGCTTGTCTAAACTCACAGACGCCATTGCTACACTCGAGCGTATCCAACCCGCAGCGCAATCATCTTTTGATGTCAACATGTTGGTTCAGTCGTTCTATAAAGCCATGAACGACGACTTCAATGCGCCAATTCTTGTGGCTAATTTATTTGAAGCCACACGATTAATCAACTTAGTCAACGATGGCAAAGAACATATTTCTTCACCAGACCTCGCTCTTTTAAAAGAGAAAATGACGGTATTTGCTTATGATGTGTTGGGCTTGCAAAAAGAAGCTGCTGGCTCAGAAAGTCGTTTAGCGCCTGTCATGGAGCTCGTTCTAGATTTGCGTGGCCAAGCCCGAACCAACAAAGACTGGACAACCTCAGATCAAATTCGAGATGGTTTGGCCAAAGCCGGAATTGTAGTCAAAGACGGTAAAGACGGAACTACTTGGAGTTGAGTTTGGCTTGAACGCCATCCCACAACGCGTAGCGTTTTTCGAGTGCTTGAATAGAAACCTCAGTTGCTTCTTGCCACTTGATGGCATCCGAACCACAAATTTCTTGCATCATTTGAAGTGATATAGGACCGTGATCACCGCCGTCTATTTCGATATGTCTTTCGAGGTAATAGAGTAGTTTGTCGATATTGGTTTGTCCTTGGCTTTGCATTTCGCGCAAGATTTCAATGAACATATCGGGGATGAGGTCTTCTCTGCCAAAGGTAAACAACGCTGCAATTTTGTGGAGTTGCCCGCTGTTGATGATTTCAAAAGTGAAGCGAACAAACGCGCGTGTTTCTTCTCGGATTTCTAGTTGGTAGAGGGCTTCATCTAGTGTTTTGCCATAGGAAAGCCACTCGGTGAGTTGGTGAATAGGTAGCGTGTTGGCGCCAATTTGCTGCATGGCTTCCAAGTACATTTCAAAGTGACTAAGCACTTTGCCGTCTTTGTCGAGGTCAGACTCTTCGCCTAATACAATTTCATTGATGAAGCGGCGGGTAACTGGAGATCCTTTTGGAGCCCACGGAACTTCTACGCAAGTGAGGTTGCGCTGCAAGGCTTTGAGCAGGCTCATGAAATCCCAAACGGCAAAGATGTGTTGCTCCATGAACACCTGAAAATCGGTGCTGCTATGGATTTGAGCATACATCGGGTGCGCCAATAGTTTGGTGCGTTGTGCGCTGAGCGCAGCTTGAAGTTGATCGATTTGTGGGTTCATATCTTTACAACAATTAACAAGCAGCTTAGTTGAGCTTGAGACCTAATTCTTTGAGTTGGGCTTCGTTTAGTGGTGAAGGCGCGTCGATCATGGTGTCGCGGCCCGAGTTATTTTTCGGGAAGGCGATGTAGTCGCGGATAGATTCTGAGCCGCCCATGGTAGCCACCAAACGGTCTAGACCAAAGGCCAAACCACCGTGTGGCGGTGCGCCGTATTCAAATGCAGACATCAAGAAACCGAATTGCGCTTGTGCTTCTTCTTTGCTGAAACCGAGCAGGTCAAACATTCTGGATTGGAGCGCGCGGTCGTGGATACGGATAGAGCCGCCCCCGAGTTCTACGCCGTTCATGGCGAGGTCATAGGCATTGGCACGCACCTTACCTGGGTCGGTATCGATGAGGTGCATGTCTTCGGGTTTAGGCGAGGTAAAGGGGTGGTGCATGGCGTGGTAACGACCGCTTTCTTCGTCCCATTCAAGTAACGGAAAATCCAATACCCAAAGTGGTTTGAATACATTAGGGTCGCGCAGGCCAAGTTGGCTAGCGAGGTGCAAACGCAATTCGTTGAGTTGCTTGCGTGTTTTGGCAAGATCTCCAGAAAGGAGTAAGAGTAAATCACCTGGCTTGGCATTGGCGCGCTCGGCCATGGCTTTAAGATCTGCTTCACTGTAGAATTTATCTACGCTGGACTTGAAAGTACCGTCGGTGTTACATTTGATGTATACCAAGCCCTTAGCGCCAATTTGTGGGCGCTTGACCCATTCGGTGAGCTCGTCGAGTTGTTTGCGCGTGTATTCGCTGCAGCCTTCGGCATTGATCGCCAACACAGCTTCTGCGCTATTGAAAACCACAAAATCGTTTTGTTGGGCTAGGGCAGTGAGGTCTACGAACTCCATTCCGAAGCGGATATCGGGTTTGTCTGAACCATAGCGCTCCATGGCTTCTGCGTAGGTCATGCGCGGAAAAGCGCCTTCGAATTTGACACCGCGAACGGTTTCAAAAAGGTGCTTGATGAGGCCTTCGAACATTTCCAAGATGTCATTTTGCTCTACAAACGCCATTTCGCAGTCGATTTGGGTGAACTCGGGTTGGCGGTCTGCACGGAGGTCTTCGTCGCGGAAACACTTGACAATTTGGTAGTAGCGGTCAAAACCACTCACCATGAGCAATTGCTTGAAGGTTTGTGGCGATTGCGGAAGCGCATAAAATTGACCTTCGTTCATGCGACTAGGCACTACGAAGTCTCGAGCTCCTTCTGGCGTAGACTTGATCAGGACAGGTGTTTCGACGTCTAAAAATTCCTTGGAGTCTAAGTATTTGCGGGTTTCTAGAGCCACGCGATTGCGCAGGCGAAGTTTTTCCAAAACAGGGTTTCGACGCAAATCAAGGTAGCGGTATTGCATGCGTAGTTCGTCGCCGCCATCGGTGTCGTCTTCGATGGTAAATGGTGGTAACTTGGCGGCGTTTAGCACGACTAAATTGGTGACGTTGATCTCAATTTCACCAGTTGGGATATTTTTGTTTTTGCTGCTGCGTTCAATGACCTCGCCTTCTACTTGGATCACGAATTCGCGTCCGAGCTTACGGGCTTGCTCGCAGAGTGCGGCATTGACCTCCATATTGAAAGCCAATTGGGTAATGCCGTAACGGTCTCGGAGGTCGATGAAGGTCATGCCACCGAGGTCTCGGGAGCGTTGCATCCAGCCAGCAAGTGTGACTTTTGTTCCGATGTGTTCAATTCTTAATTCTCCGCAAGTGTGTGAGCGATACATAGCCTTTGATTTTGAAGCAACAAAGGTAAGCAATCTCGCTTAAAAGCCGTTTCTGCGCAAGTAAGAAGTATCGACCAAAGCGCTAAAAAAATAGAGGAGTTGTGCTTTTTCTTTTTCCGATAGTTCAAATGCGACAATCCGTGGGTCTTGTAGCGGATGTTTGGCTCCACCTTGCTGGTAATGCGCAAGGACTTCCGCCAAAGAAATTTTACTGCCGTCGTGCATGTATGGATAGGTGAGTGGCAGGTTTCTTAATGATGGAATTTTGAATTTGCCAATGTCGGATGAATCGTGGTGTATCCGAAAACGCCCTTGGTCGGTTTGGCCTTCATAGCTAGAGTATAAGCCATTGTTGGCCGCTTCATAGGTTGTGAAATAAGGTGCCGGATGACACTGCGTGCAGTAGAGTTTGTCAGAAAAAATTCGCCACCCAGCAACTTGATCTTTACTCATCGCCTTTTTATTGCCGGCCATGTATTGATCAAATGGCGCGTTCAAAGAAAGTAGGCTGCGCTCAAAAGCGGCAAGGCTGCGCGTCAGTACCCATGCGTCGAAGTCTCGTCCAAAAATAGCCTGAGCCGCGGCTTGGTATTCGGGAATTTGGCGCAATTGCTTGATCAGGTTTTTCATGTTATGCCCCATTTCTACGGGCTCTTGAATGGGCACAATAGCTTGTAACTCAAGTGTAGCCAAATGCGCGTCGAACATGGCGGTTTTCAAGAAAGCGGCATTGAGTATGCTGGGCGCATTGCGCTCGCTGAGCTGCCCCTTAATGCCAATACTTTTGCTTCTTTGGTCGCTGAAGGCTTTTTTTGGATCGTGGCAGCTCGCACAAGAAATGCTGCCGTCTAAGGATAGGCGCGTATCAAAAAAGAGTTTACGCCCTAAAGCGATTTTCTCGGCATTTTGAGGATTATCTGTTGGAGCAGGTACAAGAACTGTTGCGTTCAAGTCTTGGGTTTGACCACAGCGGAGGGTCACAAAACCACTAACGAAAAGCAGCGCTATGGATAAAAAGCGCAGCATGGTTTAGGGTTTTACGATGCGAAAAGATTGGCACTGCCCTTTTGTAGTTTGCACACTCACCAGATACATACCACTGCTTAAACGATCTAGAGGGATGTTTGCCGCAATGTTTTGAACTTGCTCATCTAGTAATGTTTGTCCGGTATTGGAGTATACTTGATAACGTTCAATGACTTGATTTTGAACGCCGTGGATCATGACCTCAGTAGTGGATTGTTTCCAAGACACCAAATTATTTTCGGTCTCTTGAAGATTTGCTGACTGATCTAATGTAAATACGTTTTGTGTGTTTACATTTTGCAAAACATTGAGATTGAGGCCGCTTTCGCCATGCAGCACTCCTACACTAGACAGTGGCATTTGATTGAACCAACGATCGATATGACAGTTATAATGAAGGTCAATTTGATGAGCGCTTGTGGTTTGAACTACCGGTAGCGAGACATCTTGTTGGTTATTGTTGCCAAAATTGTGTAATTCAAAGTAGGCATTAGGAACGCCGTCGTTGTTGCTATCGGCCTTTCCGCCGGCGATCATGTGCATGTAACCAAAAGACCAACCCCAATACATGGAAGGACTCTGAAAGCTCAAAGGATGGGAATCTGGATAAGTGGAAATATCTTGAGCAAGCGCACCGGCCTGTATATTGTATCGTTTGGGCACACCTATTGTAAATTGAATAGAGTCAATTTGTTGGATGGGTAAGTAACCCAAGTAAAGGCTATTTTGAACTGGAGTGACTAACCAGATGTCTGTGGGCAGGTTGGTTTGTTGCCCGTTGTCGTGAAATAACTTGACGTCGGATAAGTAATAATTGAAGTGTTCAATGCGCACAGCAACGCCGTCATTGCCCGTAAAGTTTTGGTTCAACACAAAAGGTTGGTTTGCAAAAACTGGATCCAGATTTAGAAAAATATTTTTTTGGGACCAACTTAAGAAGGTTGTAGCCAGAATTGTGGTTAGAAAAAGTATTCTCATGCTATCGACTTTTTAAAAATGTATAAGACCTCATCTTTCATGAGGCGAAAGCGTTTAATTTCTTCTGTAGAGTAGTGAGAATGAAAATCAAAAATATGAGTTTCAAAACCTACTTTTTCTAAGTAAGTTGGGTAATCTTTTGCGAACAAGCGCACGTGGTCTTTTTGCCAATAATGCTTTTCGCGGTCTGCTTCGGTGATGATTGCAGGGTCTTCATAGGTGGTCTCTCTCGAGAAATCTTGAGGTACTTGCATGATGGCCCAACCGCCAGGTTTCATGACCCGGAATAATTCTGACATACACTGAATGGGGTCTTGGACATGTTCCATAACGTGGTTGCAAAAAACGACATCGAAGCGCTGGTCTTCGAGTGGAATTTGATGTAAATCAAAATGTAGGTCAGCGATGGGTGAAACGAGATCTGCGGTGAGGTAGTTGAGGTTTTTTTGTGCTTTGAAGCGATCGATGAAACACTGCTCGGGAGCCATATGCAGCACCGACAGGTTTTCTTGGGTAAAAAAGTTACTGTGGTTTTTAAGGTAGAGCCACATGAGGCGGTGGCGCTCTAGGGTGAGATCATAGGGGCAAAGTACGTTTTCGCGGTGTGCCACTTGCGAACCATAAGACAAAAACTTAGAGAAAGATTTTTCACAAACGGGGCAACTTACGGCCTCTCCTTTGTACAAAACCGGAGCAACTAAACGAAAAAGATAGCTCAGCCGAATAAGTATAGGCCGAGGCAGTTTATTCAAGAGGTATTTGTAGAGTTTCTTCACGTACCAAAGTTAATCTTTTCAAAAGAGAATATCGCTACTTTTGTAGCAAATCACGCTATGAAAATCAAGCCTATATTCCTCTTTTTCTGCATCCTTATGAATTTAGATTTCTTTGCTCAAGAACCTGTTGCTCCTCAAATTGACCACAAGCTTGAGCAACATGGGCACCAAAGGAATGACCCGTACTACTGGCTGCGCGAACGCGATACAAAACCTGTTCTTGACTATTTGCAAGCTGAGAACGCCTATGCAGCGGCATATTTTAAGGCTTTGGATCCGCTTGTCAATACCCTACTCCAAGAATTTGAACAGCGCATCGACCCTAATGAAACAAGTGCACCTTTCGTTTTAAACGGTTATCAGTATCAAACGCGAAATGTGGAGGGGCTAGACTATCAGCAAATCTTCCGTTACGAACTCGACGGCAAAGCAGTCTTGTTTTTCGACGAAAACGAACGCGCCAAAGGCAAATCTTTTTATGAATTGGCGAGTTGGGCGCCTTCACCAAACAATGACCTGCTCGCGGTCTGTGAAGATTTCAAGGGCCGTAGAAAATACGAAATTCGCTTTCGTCAAAAAGGCAAATACCTCAAAGATGTGCTCACCGAAACGAGTGGTGGCTTGGTGTGGGCCAACGACAACAAAACGGTGTATTATACTAAAAAGGATCCAGAAACTCTGCGCGAATACTTGGTTTACCGCCACACTATTGGCACACCACAAACCGCTGATGAACTCATCTACGAAGAAAAAGACGATAAATTCAGTGTAGGGATTGGCAAAACACTGACTGGAAAGTACATCCAGATTTACAGTTACAGTTCCACTACCTCAGAGGTGTCTTTACTAGATGCCCATCTCGCCAAGGCAACGCTGCAGGTTTTTCTTCCTAGAAAAGCCGGACATATTTATGAAGTGGAGCACCACGATAATGGTTTTTACATTTTAAGTAATGACAACGCCATCAACAACCGCATTTTGTTTTCAAAAGAAATTCCAAAAGATATTGCTGCGTGCCAAGAGGTCGTCGAACACAACCCGAAAGTCTTGATTGAAGGATTGAGCGTTTACAAAGCGCATTTGCTCATTGAAGAAAGAGACAACGGGCTCTTGAAATTGAAGTTAAAAAATGTCACCGATGGTCAAGAAAAGTATATCGAGGTCGATGGTGAAACTTATTATTTAGGACTTGCGGTCAATGACAACTATGCTGCGTCTAAAATTTATTATGTTTTCAATTCACTGACCACGCCTTCAAGAGTTTACGCCTATGATTTGCAGACCAACACGCGTGAAGTTTTCTTTGAGAAAAAATTAAAAGATCCAACTTTTACGCCTGATAATTATGTCTCCGAAAGGGTGTGGGCCACCGCTAATGACGGCACACAAATTCCTGTAAGTATTGTCTATAAGAAAGGAACCGTATTAGCCAAAGCACCATTGTTACTCTACGCCTATGGGTCTTACGGCTACACCCTTCCAGATGTTTTTAGCCCGACGCGTCTTTCCTTACTCGACCGTGGTTTTGTATTTGCCACGGCGCATATTCGCGGCTGCAAATATCTGGGTGAAGCATGGTATCAAGATGGAAAATTTGACAAAAAGATCAATACGTTTACCGATTTTATCAATGCTGCCGAATTTTTAGGCCACATGGGCTATTGTGACCCCGCTCATATTTACGCCAACGGCGGAAGCGCAGGCGGATTATTGATGGGCGCTATTTCTAACATGGCTCCTTATCTTTTCAAAGGAATTGTATCGGAAGTGCCATTTGTAGATGTTGTGACCACCATGCTTGATGAGAGTATTCCGCTCACTACTGGTGAATACGAAGAATGGGGCAATCCGACTGACCCGCATTACTACTATTACTTACTCAAGTACTCTCCTTACGACAACTTACATGCAATGGATTACCCAGCAATGTACGTGACGTCGGGTTATCACGATTCTCAAGTACAATATTGGGAGCCGGCCAAGTACGTGGCTAAACTGCGCACCTTGCGCACCAACAAGGAAGCACTGATTTTTGAGTGTAACATGGACGCCGGACACGGCGGCGGTTCTGGCCGCAGTGTTGAGCGCTTAGAGCGCGCAAAAGTGTTGGCATTTATCATTGGGCTTGAGCAGGGTATTACACATTAGTTGCTGTCTCTTTTTATGGAGTACGGTTTCATTTGCCCAACAGCGGGTGCTGGAGAGTTTCCATCACAGGCCTGTAATGTATGCAGATTTAGGCTACAACGTCAATCCGTTTCGCTTGAGCTACGCTTTTGATGCTCAAACCAACTCACTTGCTTACAAGAACAATTTTAGCCCATTTTTAGGCTTGGGTTTTGCTTACAAGTGGTTTCATTTACGGGTTGGATTTCCTGTGGTCGGTAATTTGCGCCCAAATGACAAGTTTGGAAAAACCACTCAATACAACTTTGCTTATGATTTTACATATAATCGCGTCTGGTACGATGTAGAATTCAAATCGACATTTGGTTATGCCCTCAAACAACCTAAAATCATTTTACCCGACGCATTTGCGCTCAATGTGATGGCGAATGCATGGTATTTTGGCAATGCAGATTTTCAGATGAATGGGCTTCTTGGCAAGCGTGCTCACTATAATACACAAATTCTCACGTGGTATTTTAAAGGAACACTTAATTATTTTGGTTCGGGCAATCGATCGGGTAGCTTGATTCCGATTGTTTTTCAAAATCCCAACGACCCCTTTACAACACTTACCCATCTCCAAGCATTTGATTTCGGTGCTGCACCTGGCGTAGCCTTCGTCAATCGCAAAAATAATTGGCAAATTGGCGGATGGGCAGGTGTGGGGCCGGTCGTGCAATTTAAAGAATACGAAACAGCAGATTTTTCAAAAATCAGCATAGGACTTGCGCCGCGTTACGATATAAGGTTAATGGGTGGCTATTCTTCTGATGAAAAATTCTTCTTTTTGGTGAGTGATTTTGACAACAAAAGCCTGCGTTTTGATGATTTCCGCTATCGTCAAATTTATTTTGCCCTCAAATTTGTGGCGGGTTACCGTTTCAAAGAGAAAGAAAAAATTTCACCTAATTAAAGGGAAAGTAAGAAACTGTTTTTCCGTTGTAGGTAATGCGCAATTCGATGTTTTTTGGGGTATAAAAAATTCATCAATTCATCAATTCAATACTTGATAAACACGTTTTTAGCTTCGGTGAAAAAGCGCAATGCTTCCCAGCCGCCTTCGCGACCTACACCCGATGCTTTGACGCCGCCAAATGGTGTACGCAAATCGCGAACGAGCCATGCATTTACCCAAACAATTCCGGCCTGAACTTGGTCAGCCACGCGGTGCGCGCGCTTGAGGTCGGAGGTCCAGACGGTGGCGGCAAGCCCGTATTGGGTGGAGTTGGCCATGGTGAGTGCTTCTTCTTCGGTATCAAATGGAGTAATGGTAACTACTGGCCCAAAGATTTCTTCTTGGTTGGTGCGGCAAGTGTAGTGCAAACCTTCGATGATGGTTGGCTCAATGTAATAACCTTCGGCATGTGCGCCGTCTAAAATTTTGCGCTTTCCGCCACACAAAATGGTGCCGCCTTCTTCTTTGGCAAGTTCGATGTAGCTCAGGATTTTCTCCATGTGAGGTTTGGAAACAACTGCGCCCATTTTTGCCTCGGGGTCGGTAGGGAACGACACTTTATTTTTAGCCATTGCAGCAACAAAAGCTTCTTTGAACTGCTCGTAAATAGGTCTTTCGATAAAGATGCGCGAACCACACAAACAAATTTGGCCTTGGTTGGCAAAAGAAGAGCGAATGGTGGTGCTGAGTGCGTCTTTGAAATCGCAGTCTGCAAAGATGATATTAGGGTTCTTACCGCCGAGTTCAAGCGATAGTTTTTTGAACATGGGCCCAGCGGTTTGCGCAATGTATTCGCCGGTTTTGGTGCCACCTGTGAAAGAAATGGCTTTGATTTTTGGGTGTTTTACAATGGCATCGCCAACGTTTGGTCCGGTGCCGTGCAAAATATTGAGTACGCCATCGGGCAGGCCAGCTTCTTTGGCGATTTTACCCAACATATAAGCGGTATAAGGCGTCACTTCAGAAGGTTTAGCAACCACGCAATTGCCGGCTGCCAATGCAGGGGCAATTTTCCAAGAGAAAAGGTAAAGCGGCAGGTTCCAAGGAGAAATACAGCCCACCACACCAATTGGTTTGCGGGTGGTATAGTTGAGCCCTACACCTTCCATCTGATGAGATTCCGATGCAAAATGCTCGATCGCGGTCGCAAAGAAGTGAAAGTTGGACACCGCTCTCGGAATATCTACATGCTGAGCAAGGCTCAGTGGCTTGCCGTTGTCTTTGGATTCTGCTGCCACAAAAGCTTCCATATTTGCTTCTATGCCTTCAGATAGCTTGCGCAGTATTGCAGCCCGACCTTCTATTCCCATTGTAGACCAAGCTGGGAATGCCGCTTCTGCTGCCAAAACAGCTTGCTCAACATCTTGGGCGTCTGAATCCGGGATCAAAGAATATACTTGGCCAGTGGCTGGCTCGTAGTTGTCTAGGTAGCGGCCGCTGCTCGGTGCGACGTATTGGCCGTTGATGAAATTGCTCAATTTTTCCATACAAGACAAAGGTAAGCATATCAACGAGAGGATTTGATACCTTTGCAACATGGAAATCAAAGAAGCGCAAGCAAAAGTTGATCAATGGATCCAAACGCTGGGGGTTCGTTACTTTAATGAACTCACCAATATGGCTGTTTTGATGGAAGAAGTTGGCGAGCTCGCTCGTATCATGGCCAGGCGTTATGGCGAGCAATCTGAGAAAGAAAGCGATAAGAATAAAGACCTCGGCGACGAAATGGCCGATATTTTATTTGTTTTGTGCTGTTTAGCCAATCAGACTGGCATAGACCTCGATGCCGCGTTAGTCAAAAACCTCGAGAAAAAAACGGAGCGGGATGCTACGCGTCATCACGAAAACCCCAAACTGAAGTCCTAATGGAAACCATTCAAAAAGCCTTACAACCAGCCCAATATCTCTTGGTTTCTGCCCTTCCTCAGCAATACCAAATGCAACTTTGGCCTTTGATTGATGAAGTGATTCCGCAACCAGAAGAAGGCTCGCCAAGAGCCATCATTCTCTGCACCAGCGATGCGCAAGCCAGAGAAATTCACGCCGAATTTGTCAAATTGGCTAAAACCAAAGACCTCACCGTAGACCTCGTTGTCGAGAAGGGCAATAAACTGCAGCAGCGCAATGACCTTTTTGATGGCACTGAAATTATTGTAGGCACCACCCGTCGCATGGCCGAGCTTTATTTTCAGAACGGCTTCAATATCAAAAAACTCAAGCTTTTCATTGTACTTGGGCTAGAAGAACAAATGCGTGCTGGCCATAAAGGCTACATTGTTCGCCTCACGGAGAGCTTACCTAAATGCAAGTCTTTGTTTTTTACAGCAAATCCTGATGAAGAACGTTTGGTGAGTTATCTAGAAGAATTTTATCCGAACATTCGCCTCCTTGAGTTGTCTGAAGAAGCATGAGGTCGAATGTATCTATAAAGCAACTTAGGCCGAGCGTCAGAAAAGAAGCCACTGTATCCACTGAATTGGAATCGTTTCAAAACGACGTTTTGCGTCCAATACTGAAACTGCAGCATGAACTTTTCCATTTTGAGTGGTTTCAAAACCCTTTGTTTAAGGCTATACAATCAATTGAAAACCCTGTATTACAACGAACCCAACTCAGCAATTTTTTGTCGAAAAATCCAAATCTAACCAATCGTTATATTGGTATGGTCTGCGGCTTGTTTACCGATGAAGAATTTGCGTTTTATTTGAATCACAAATCAATTGTCGATAAGCGCGTTAAAGAACTCCTCATTACGCGTTTTCTCTCTTATCAAGCGTAGCTTAAACCATATCAAAGCCCGCAATAAAAACAGGTTCTTTGGGTTCAAAGTCTCCTCTGAAAACGACATCGACCTTTGCGACGCCAATCACCTGATGCAACAAACCCCATTTGAAATGTTGCTGTGCTTTTTGGTAGAGCGCGTCTCGCGTATCGTTCCACCAGAGCATTGTATGTAGTTTTTCATGGGCTAAAACGGCTTCAAATAAACGTTCCACATCTTTAACGTTTCCCGACGGATTACACACGACATCTGGCACCAAAAAGGTATGTTCTTTTGGCTGTATCAGTCTGTTGATCAACGGAATAAAAGGCAAAAGCTTGACTTGAAGCCCACCCAGTTTTCCCGGCAAGCGCTGGATTTCCCAGCGTACTTTGTGAAATTGTGCAAAGGCCAGGCGTTCACCTTTTTCATCACAAAGTGTATAGACCGTTCCATTTTCAAAAAAGTGTGTAAAATAAGCACTATAGTTGCTGTAGTGGCTTTCTATTGTCTGAAAAACTTGTCCTTCAATTTTTTCTTTTCTCAGATTGGCTGCAGCCTTCGGAAAAACTCTGCTGAAAGTTTGGGTGTTCAAATAGGCCTTGGTTTGAAAACCAAATGTTTCGCTCATCCATTTGCTGCGCACATTTTTCGCGTCGATGTAAGCGTAACAATAAGCCTGAGTACCGGGGTTTTGTGCGGTGATTTTCAAGAATACGTTTTCAATTTCTTTCTTGATTTGTGACTTCGGATTCATGCGCGCCTTTCCTTTTGATTGAAAGCGCTTGTCAAAAGCGAAATAGCGCAGATACAAGCCAAAAGGGCGCTTGCAGAAAGTAATATTGGCAATGAGTTGTTCGCGTCTGCGCAAGGAAAAACTCAAGGGGTGATCTGTGTGGGATACACTTTGTGCGACATCAAGGTGCTTGTATTTGGCACCGTTTGTACCTAAAACTGTATTTTCGAATAAGCCAATTAAATCAGGGCTGATGTGGTCGGTTTGTTCAAATTGCATAGACAAATCTAGTACTTAAATTACTTTGCTGAGCCAGGTGAGCAATTCGGCTTGTTGTTCACCATTGAGCACAGTGGTGAGACTTATTTGCTGTTGAATCAATTCTTGGGCGGTTGAGGCTCCCCAGGCAACAACTTTCGCTCGAGCTGGTATGCGGTTGTGTGCTAGAAAGGCAAGTACATTACTTGGAGAAGAAAAAACATAAATGTCTTTTTCTTCGATTGGCAATTGTTTGAAAGTTGTATTGTAAATCGGTAAAATGATTTTTTCACTTTCTGGGAGCAAAGCAGCATAGGTTCCGACAGACAATTGGCTACTTGGGAAGCAAACGCTACGGCCATTTCTCCAAGTGTTGAAACGCTTGGCTTCTACTTGTGGCTGCCCCGATTGCTGGGCAATGAACGCTATTTCTTTCTGATAGCGCTCTGCCACTTTTTTGGCGGTTTCTATGCCCGCACAGGCAATGGAAGCTTGGGTATTACATTGTTTGAAAAAGAACTCAGCTGCGCGGATACTCGATAAAAATAGAATGTCGTAGTGGCTAGGGCATTCAAATGGTAGGGCGCTGAATTCGATGAGTGACTGCGCTTCAAGGATTCCATTTTGTTGCAAGGCCAAAAGACCGCTATTGAGGTCTTGTGGGTCTTTTGAAATGAAAATCTTGCTCATCGTTATTGGCCCAAAGTAGCTGTAATCTCTTGGATGCTTGCCCCAATATGGAACTCAAAAAATTGAGCTGGCGTTGATGAAGACGGAGCGTGGGCAGCATAGATTTGGTCTTTGCCGAAGTAAACGCCTAATGGCAGTTGGCAACCGCCCTGTAGGGCTTGTAAAACACCGCGTTCAATGGCAATTTGAGCAGCAACTTCTGGATGATTCAGCTGGGCCACAATGGCTTGGGTCTGCGCGTCATTTTCACGGATTTGTAAACCCAAAACACCTTGAGCAGGTGCAGGCACAAATTCTGTAGGGTCGAGCACAAGCGTATGGAGGTCATCGAGGGCAAGTTGTAAACGGCTCACACCTGCGTTGGCGAGTAAGATGGCGTCGTAGTGGCCGGCGCGCAATTTGTCGATGCGGGTGGGCACGTTGCCTCGCAATTCTTCGATTTGTAGATCGGGTCTTAACGCTTTAATGATTGATTTTCTGCGCGCTGAAGAGGTACCGATAATGGCACCTTGTTTGAGGCCCCATTTTTGCATTGGGTCTTGCGCTGAAGTGCGCATGAGTAAGAGCTCTGATGGATCTTCGCGGTAAGAAACAGCGCCAATGCAAAGACCTTCTGGTTGTGTAGTTTCGAGGTCTTTGTGCGAATGTACGGCCAGATCGATTTCGTTATTGAGCAAGGCCGCTTCAATTTCTTTAGTGAAGAATCCTTTTCCTTCGAGTTTGTCAAAACTGAGGTCTTGGATGCGGTCGCCTTGCGTAACAATGATTTGAAGGCTCACCTCGCAGCCCAATGCCTCGAGTGCATTTTTGACGAAACGCGCTTGCCATAAGGCCAGGTCGCTGCCTCGCGTTCCGATGCGGATAAGCGGTTTAGTCTGCATGATTGAGGATGATTTCTTTGGCCAATTTCATGGGGCCACTGATGTATTTTTTCTCGAGGTAGCTCACCACTTTATCGAGCACTTCTTTTGCTTGTGGGTCGAGGGTTTCGAGGTCCTCTTTAAAAATTTCGGTATAGGCTGTAGCACGGAGTTCTTTGACCTGAGCAGGTACTTCACGCATGGCAATTTCTACCTTGCGTTCGCGCAACAAATGCTGAAATTCATCACTTGCATTAGAGATAATTTGCTCTACTTGACGGAGTTCTTTTGAGCGCTCTTTGACATTCTCGTTGGAGATGCGCTGTAGGTATTCGATAGAGAGGTATTTGACTGCGTGTTTTTCTAGAATAGATTGATCAAGGTCTTGAGGTATAGCAAGGTCAATGACGATTTTTTCTTGTTGTTCGCCATGGAGCAAGCTGCTGTACAATTCAGGTGTGATGATCACGCCATCTGCGGCAGTACAAGTAATCAAAACATCAAATCCGCTTTGGTAACGAGGTAGTTCCTCTAGGGAAAATGCATTTGCTCGAATTTCGTCGGCAAGTTTGTGTGCATTTTCCAAAGAACGATTGAAAACATGGAAGTTTTTAAAGCCGTGTTTTTTGAGAAAGCGCGCCATAGTGGTGTTCGTGACACCAGCACCAATAATCAGGATGCGCGCCTCGAGCGGGATGTTGAGTTGTTTGAGGTATTGGTAGGCCAACGAAACAACTGAAACAGGTTTGGTTGAGATGCTGGTCTCGGTGTAGACTTGTTTGGCTGTCTCAATGACTTTTTTCATGAGCAAGCGAAGGAGGTCACCAGTGAGCTGGAGGCTATTGCAGTGTTCATATGCCAAGCGAACCTGCGTAATGATTTCGCGCTCTCCTATGATCATGGAGTCTATGGAAGAGGCCACCGATAGCGCGTGCTGAACAGCAGCGCTTGCTGAGTATAACTCGGCTTTGCGAACGAATTCTTCTAATTGAATCGGAACTAACTTTGGGTAAAGGGTTTGCAATAACCGGGTCAGAAAAGGGGTATCGAGCTCAGCGCTGTGAACGAAAGTGATTTCGACGCGGTTGCAGGTGGTCAAGAACATCAGTTCTTTGAGGCCTAAGGCTGCTTTGAGTTGCGCTAATTGCAAGACTTGCGCTTCTTTTTCGATGTGTAACAAACCAACTTTACTGACTTCTAGTTGTCGGTGCGTAAAGGCGATAATATGTAGTTGTTGCAACAAGGCGCTTTTTCTATAGTGCAAAGCTAAGTGCTAGCTGCTGCAGTATTGTCATCGAATTGTCATAATTGCTAATTTAGAATGGGTTCAAATAGCCCAAGAACTTTAACTTTGCGCCATGCAGCAATCTTTTCAAGCCATTCTTTTTGACTTAGGTGGCGTACTCATCGATATCGATTACCACGCCACAGAAAAAGCGTTTGAAAAATTAGGCGTTGCCGATTTCAAAGCGCGCTACACGCAATTTGCTCAAAATGCGCTATTTGACCGTTTTGAATGCGGAGAAATTTCCGAGCAACACTTTATCAATCTGCTGTTGCCGTATGCGCAAACAGGCACCTCACCCAACCAAGTTGTTGCGGCTTGGAACGCCATGATCGGCGCTTTTCCACAAAGAAAAATTGCACTTTTGAATCAATTGAAAAACCAACAAATACCGCTTTTTTTATTGAGTAATACCAATGCCTTGCATATTGTTGAGGTATCAAGAGCTTTGAAAAAGGTCTCCGATGTGGCCTTGGGCACCTATTTTCAGCAGGTGTTTTTATCGCACGAAATTGGCAAAAGAAAACCGCACCCTGAAACGTTTTTGTGGACCTGCAATCAAATGGGTTTTGCGCCAAAAGACGTCTTGTTTATCGACGACAGCCCTCAGCACATAGAAGGCGCACAAGCGGCAGGTTTACAAACTTATTTTTATCAGTCCGACACCGATTTTTACGCGTTCTTTTCTTGACACAATTCCACGAGTAAGCCGTTGGTCGATTTTGGATGTAAAAACGCAATGCGCTTGTTGTCGGCACCGTCTTTAGGGCTTTGATGGATCAATTGAAAGCCCGCCTTTTCTAAGCGCTCAAGCTCCGCATCGATATCGGCAACTTCGAAAGCTACATGATGAAAACCAGGCCCATTTTTCTCTAAAAACTTGGCTATCGGGGAGTCTGGCTTACTGGCTTCGAGGAGTTCGATTTTTGACTCCCCCACCTGAAAAAAAGCAGTTTGAACTCCTTCGGATGCAACCCCTTCTTTTTTGTAACATGGCGTATTGAGTAAGGCTTCAAAGAGTGGAATTGATTTTTCTAGGCTTTCAACAGCGATACCAAGGTGTTCGATGCGCTTCATTTAGTTTTCAATTTTGATGAATTTTTCTGACTTGTTGTCGTAATTGATAAAGTAGACGCCACTCACAATATTCGTGCAGTCTACCGAAGAACCAAAACCGGTTTTGAGCAGATTTCCATAAGCGTCATAAATCTCGTATTTCGTTTTAGCTACTTGATTTTTAGCCTTGAATGTGAGCGTGGAATGCACTTTTGTAGGGCTAAACGTTACACTGGGAATGCTAGAAGTAAAACTGGTACTTTTTGAGGCTCTGGGCTTTCCGGAACTATCGGTTTGGCTTACTCTGACTGTGTTTTTACCCGAATGTGGGGTCAGTTGAAACTGATAGGTGTTGCTTCCTTTCATACCTTTGCCTTTGACTTGCCCGACTTCTACCCAGCGCCCCCACTTGTATTGCTCAATGCTGAAATCGAGCACCGCTTGTTCATTGGTGGTGGTCCAGGTCAAACTACCGTCTTTTTGAGCACTAATTTGAGTGCACTCAAACGTGCTTTTTGGCAATAAAATACTTGGATTGAGGAAGCGAGGTTCACAACCGGCTGCATGCTCGAGCACTACAAAAACTTCATCGCCTTTCTTCAAGTGAAAGAGTTGGAAGTCTATTTCGAAATGAGAAGTTTGGATTACGGCCGGTAAAATTTCGCCATTGACCAATACTTTACTAATGCAAAAGCCAAAACCGTCCGCCATTGGGGGGTTGTTGACCAGCAAATTCTTTTCTTGGTATGTACCCTCCAGTGATAGCAACTGCACCTGCGCTAAAACCGAGGAAAACTTGAAAATCACGAGCAAAAAAAGTATCCGGAGGCCCATATAGAAGCTTTTCATACAAATATAGTACGAATCAAGCGCTTTCGATTAATTTTGTGTCATGCTGAACGCAAACTACGACTTTATCAAAGCACTGCACCTTATTTTTATGGTGAGTTGGTTTGCAGGGCTGTTTTATATGGTGCGCCTGTTCATTTATTTCAGAGAGGCTTCTGATAAAGCTGAACCTGAAAAAGAAATCCTACAAAAACAGTTTGTCATCATGATGCAACGTTTGTGGTGGATCATCACTACTCCGGCAATGGTACTAACTGTGGTTTTTGGTGTTTGGATGCTCGCCTTGAATCCGACGTATTTACTGCAAGCACCTTGGATGCACCTCAAACTGTGTTTTGTCCTCTTGCTTTTGATTTATCACTTTTACTCTCAAAGATTGTTGCGCAATTGTGAAAACGCCGCCTTGCTTTGGAGTTCCGGACAATTGCGCATATGGAATGAAGTCGCCACCTTATTTTTGGTGAGTATCATCTTTATTGTGGTACTCAAAGGACAACTCAGTTGGATATCCGGTACTATTGGTTTTTTTGGCGTCGGTATTCTTTTAATGTTAGGCATCAAACTCTACAAGAAATTGCGCAAAACTCAAGCCTGAATTGTTCAAAAATTAAATTGTTTCTTTAGAAAGTTTGGTTACCTTTGCAAAAATTTTTTCGCAAACACGCCAAAACACAATCTAATGCAGCAAGCAGGTAAGTTTTCTTCACTTTTGCAAATCATCGTTTTCGCATTATCATTCTTTGTATTTCAACCTTTTGTGCACGCATCAGAAGAAGAAAACTTCAACGTTGGCGAAATGATCATGCACCACATCAAAGATGCGCATGAGTGGCACATTGCAGGCCCAGAGCACGGCGGAACCAGCATTTATCTCCCTGTAATTCTCTACGACAACGGTTTCAAAGTTTTCAGTTCAAAATACTTCTACCACGGAAAAGAAGTAGAGGTTGCTAAAAAACTTGAAAGCCTTTCGTTCCATTATATGGAAGGAGTAGGCCCAGCTAAAGGCTATGCACTGTACCACGAAGAAATCTACAAACTAAACAAAAACGGCGAATTGCATTTTGTAGGTGAGCACCCCCACAATGCAAGTCCAACAGACCTCTCTATTACCAAGAACGTTGCTTCTTTGTTATTTGGCTCGATCCTGATCCTTCTTATTATGCTTTCTGTCGCCGGGTTCTACCGCAAAAACGGCGCTGTTGCACCTAAAGGACTCGCTAAGTTCTTTGAGCCAATCATCGTTATGGTCCGCGACGACATCGCCAAAGCCAACATCGATAAACATAAATATCATAAGTACGTTCCTTATTTGTTGACCATCTTCTTTTTTATTTGGATCAACAACATGTTGGGCCTCATTCCAATTATCCCGGGCGGAGCCAACCTAACAGGTAATATTACCATTACGCTTTTCTTGGCTTTCTGTACATTACTAGTAACAGTTTTCTCAGGAAACAAGAACTACTGGGGCCACATCTTCTGGATGCCTGGCATACCTGTTCCCATGAAAATCTTCATGATTCCAATCGAACTTATTGGTATCCTCACCAAGCCTTTCGCCCTCATGATTCGTTTGTTTGCGAATATTACGGCTGGTCACATTATCGTTTTAGCCTTGATTTCCATCATCTTTATCAACAAAAACATCGCTTGGGCAGGTTTGTCTGTCCCGATGGCTTTGTTTATTTCGGTGCTCGAAATCCTCGTTGCTTTCTTACAAGGTTTCCTCTTCGCAATGCTTTCTGCATTGTTTATCGGGGCGGCTGTTGAAGAAGCACACCATTAATTAGTAACCTTTTAAATTAAATACAATGACAGGAATGTTTGGTAGTATTGCAGCAATCGGAGCTGGATTGGCAGTTTTAGGCGCAGGTCTAGGAATCGGTCGTATCGGTGGTTCTGCAGTAGAAGGTATTGCGCGCAACCCAGAAGCAGCTGGTAAAATTCAAACAGCGATGATCATCGCAGCGGCCCTTATTGAAGGTGTTGCATTGTTTGGAGTAGTAGTTGGTCTTCTCGGAGCAAAAGCGTAATTAAACTCAAAAGGAAACTGCAACGGTTGGTTGCGGTTTCCTTTTTTTAAATTTTAAAAACACACAAAAATGGATTTGATATTACCTGATTTTGGTTTACTTGTTTGGACAGGCCTTGTATTTAGCCTTTTGCTTTTCTTGTTAGCCAAATTTGCATGGAAACCAATTTTGAATGCGGTCAATGCCCGTGAGCAAAAAATTTCTGAAGCCTTAGAACTTGCCGAAAAAACAAAAGCAGAAATGCAGGCACTCAAAGCAGAAAACGACCAAATTCTCAAAGAAGCTCGTGCTGAACGCGACCAAATTTTAAAAGAAGCGAAAGAAGCGGCCAACGGCATGGTTGAAGACGCCAAAGGAAAAGCTAAAGATGAAGCGGCTAAAATTGTAGAGTCTGCACGCCAGACCATCAACAGCGAAAAAGCTGCAGCCATGGCTGAACTCAAAAATCATGTAGCAAGCCTTTCATTGGAAATTGCCGAGAAAGTCGTTCGTCAAGAACTCAGCTCAGACGACAAACAAAAAGCACTTGCAACACAACTTGCAGGTGAAATCAAAATGAACTAATCCATGAAGTCCAACAAATCTGCTGTTCGTTACGCCACCGCTCTTTTAGAGTTGGCTACAGAGCACAATAAAGTGGAGCTCATTGAGCAAGACATCCTTCAGCTGCTCAAAACAGCCGAAGAAGTTCATGATTTCCAAGTCTTCTTGAATTCGCCACTGATCATCATCGATAAGAAAATCGCTGTCATCAAGCAAATATTCACAGACTTCAACCAAACTACTATCGACTTTTTGTCTTTGGTAACGCAGAATGGTCGTGAAACCGTCATGATCGACATCGCCAAGCAATTTATTTCTTTGCTCAAAGCGCAACGCGGAATTGTTCCAATCACGATCATTAGCGCCCAACAGCTAGAAGACAACACAAAACAATCGATTCTTTCCAAAATCTCAGCTGCCATTACCGGTACTGCTGAAATTACAGAGCAAATCGATGCTGATCTTATCGGAGGTTTTATCGTTCGTATGGGTGACCACCAAATAGATGCTTCAGTAGCAACTCAGCTCAAGCGTCTCAAACAACAATTTGTATAATCGTCAACAGACAAAATAAAATAAGTACACATGGCAGATATTAAACCAGCAGAAGTTTCCGCAATATTGAGAGAGCAGCTCTCAGGTTTCCGCTCAGAAGCTGAATTGCAAGAAGTAGGAACGGTACTTCAGGTAGGAGATGGTATTGCACGCATTTACGGTATGAACGGCGTTCAATACGGCGAACTCATTGAATTTGATGGAGGCATGCAAGGAATTGCACTAAACCTCGAAGAAGACAACGTCGGAGCAGTATTGCTTGGTCGTTCTTCTAGCGTTAAAGAAGGTGACACCGTTCGTCGTTTGGGTAAAATTGCATCGGTTAAAGTTGGAGATGGCATGGTTGGCCGTGTTGTCGACACATTGGGTCAGCCTATCGACGGTAAAGGTCCCATCCAAGGAGAGTTATACGAAATGCCAATCGAGCGCAAAGCTCCAGGCGTTATCTTCCGTCAACCGGTAAACGAGCCACTTCAAACGGGTATCAAAGCAGTTGACGCCATGATTCCAATTGGTCGTGGTCAGCGTGAGCTCATCATCGGTGACCGCCAAACTGGTAAAACAACTGTTGCCATCGACACCATCATTAACCAACGCGAGTTTTACGATCGCGGAGAGCCAGTTTACTGTATTTATGTAGCAATTGGTCAAAAAGGTTCTACTGTTGCCGGTATCGTTAAAAAATTAGAAGATGCAGGTGCCATGGCCTATACAACTGTAGTTGCCTCTAACGCATCTGATCCAGCTCCTATGCAGTTCTACGCACCAATGACCGGTGCAGCTGTCGGAGAGTATTTCCGCGACTGCGGTAAGCCAGCACTTATTGTTTATGATGACCTCTCTAAGCAAGCGGTTGCTTACCGTGAAGTATCACTTCTTTTGCGTCGCCCTCCAGGTCGCGAGGCCTACCCTGGTGATGTCTTCTATCTTCACTCTCGCTTACTCGAGCGCGCTGCAAAAGTAATTGCCGATGACAACATCGCTAAGCAAATGAACGACCTACCAGCTTCTTTAAAAGATAAAGTACGCGGTGGAGGTTCACTTACTGCACTTCCTATCATTGAAACACAAGCAGGTGACGTTTCTGCCTACATTCCTACCAACGTGATCTCCATTACTGATGGTCAGATCTTCTTGGAGTCAGACTTGTTCAACTCTGGTATTCGTCCAGCGATCAACGTAGGTATCTCTGTATCTCGCGTAGGGGGATCTGCTCAAATTAAGTCCATGAAGAAAGTTGCGGGTACCCTTAAGCTAGACCAAGCTCAGTACCGCGAACTCGAAGCATTTGCTAAATTTGGATCTGACCTAGATGCTGCTACAAAAGCAGTACTTGACAAAGGTGCACGTAACGTAGAAATCTTGAAGCAGCGCGAAGGTGATCCATACCCAGTAGAGAAGCAAATCGCAATCATTTACGCGGGTGTAAAAGGCCTTATGCAACCAGTTCCTGTTACCAAAATCAAGGAATTCGAAAAAGATTACCTTACGGTATTGGAAGCCAACCACGCAGACACACTTGTGGCACTTAAAGCCGGAAAATATACAGACGAAATCGAGGCAGTTTTAGCAAAAACAGCCAAAGAAGTTGCTGCTAAATTTGCATAATTACAGCCTTAACCCAGGATTACAATGGCGAATCTAAAAGAAATACGCAACCGCATCAGTTCAGTGGGCTCCACCATGCAGATCACTTCTGCAATGAAAATGGTGTCGGCTGCGAAATTGAAACGTGCACAAGATGCCGTAACGCAAATGCGTCCGTATGCGGGTAAATTGCGCGAAATCCTCGAAAACCTAAGTGCGAGCCTAGATTTATCAGAAAACGCCTATGCAGAACAGCGTGAGGCAAACAAAATTCTGCTTGTAGGCATTACCTCCAATCGTGGTCTTTGTGGTGGTTTCAACAACAATATCATTAAGCGTGTAGGCACACTCATTGCAGAAGATTACGCTGGAAAAGAAGTTTCGGTGCTTTGTTTAGGCAAGAAAATAAAGGATGTGTACAAACGCACTCCCAATTTCTACGCCAATGATAAGCTAGAAAACATGGAAGACCTCTACGCCGATTTGCGTTTTGAGCTCGTAGCTCAAGTAGCCGAAGAAATCATGGCGCAGTTCCTCGACAAATCTTTTGACAAAGTCGTATTGGTTTACAATCGTTTTGTCAATGCAGCTACTCAATCGATCGAGACTGAACAGTTTTTACCAATTGTACCAACAGTTTCTGGTTCAGAATCTGGTGATTACATTTTCGAGCCTTCGAAAATGGACATCGTAGAAGATTTGTTGCCAAAATCAATGAAGCTACAGCTTTATAAAGCCATCAGAGATTCATTTGCAGCCGAGCACGGAGCCCGCATGACCGCCATGCACAAAGCTACCGACAACGCTAGTGAACTTCAAAAAAGTCTTAAACTCAGCTACAACAAAGCACGTCAAGCGGCTATCACCAACGAAATCCTCGAGATTGTCGGTGGTGCAGAAGCCCTCAACGGTTAATTTTGTTTTTACATCATTCAAAAAAAGAGCGCTGCACCAGCGCTCTTTTTTTGTTTAAAGGATTTAGATAGAATAAGAGAACAATTGGATTTGAAAAGTTCTATTGATTTGCGAATTCAGTTTATTTCTTCAAATGCTTTTTTCTTCGCTTACTTTGATTTCGCTTCATAACTCCAATTGAAGCGCTCTGCTATGCGCTGATGAATATAATTTAGCACTTCTTCGTTTTTAATGTACGTAAGCACGTCTTCCATAAATGCTTGTAGCAGTAGATTTTTTGCCGAAGCAGCACTCAAACCTCTGGCTCTTAGGTAGAACAGCGCGGTTTCATCGAGCTGGCCTGTTATGGAGCCATGTGAGCACTTGACGTCGTCGGCATAGATTTCTAATTCTGGTTTTGAATTAACGCTAGCGTTTTCAGACAACAAGACGTTGGCATTGCTCTGATACGCATTCGTTTTTTGGGCGTCTTTGCGCACAAAGACTTTGCCATTGAATACTGCAGTTGCTTTGTCTGCGGCTACACCTTTATAGGTTTCAAAAGATTCGCAATTGGCTACCTTGTGATCCATGGTGGTGTAGTTGGCGACGTGTTGTTCGTCTTTGAGCCAGTAAGCGCCATTCAGGTATGTTTGGGCGTGTTGCCCTTCAATTTTTACGGCTGCATCGTTGCGTACAAAACTACCATCTAGCGTAAAGGTGTTGATTTCAAAATGGGATTGCGCAGCTTGTTTGGCACGGTCTTCATTAAAGTCGAAATGGCCTGTGCTGCAATCTTGAATTTTGGATACTTTGATGCGAGCTGATTGCGCGACGTCATATTGAAAATGCGTGTGGGCAAAACTAGTGGTATCTGCAGTGCTTTTTGAAACAAAGTAAAGCGCAGCTTCTGAATTTTCACCAAATTGAAAATGATGTCGATAGAAATACTTGCCTCCGCTATTCACCTGAACGATTTGAATGGGTTTATCTAAGGTGCAGTTCTTGGCAAGAGAGATGCTTACTCCATTTTGAGCGTACAACACGTTGAGCGCACCAAAAATATCATTAAAACCAGGCTCATGGAACGCAGTGCTGGTCTCGGCAAGCAAGCTGATTTCTAAACCGATAGGTAAACTTTGCGGCACTATAATTTGATCGTTGTTCAAGAAAATTGTGTAGGCATCACTTATTATGCAATGTTCTTTTAATTGTGTTTCATCGAGCTGAATTGGGCTGTTGAACGCTGCGGCTGCTAATTTACCAAGTCTAGTGTATTTAAATCTTTCGGCTTTGGTTGTCGGGAAGTCTTGGCCTAAAAGATGGCTTTGCGCTGCTTCTTGAAGTGCCATTGGCATTGCAATTTGGCTTGCCTTTAGATCGGCAATAAATTGATCGAGTTTGTTACTGACAGTGGTTTCCATCTTACAAACTTTCTTTGATCCAGTCGTAGCCGCGTTCTTCTAGCTCAAGCGCTAATTCTTTTGGTCCGGATTTGACGATTCTGCCATCGTAAAGGACGTGCACTACATCTGGAACGATGTAGTCTAGCAAACGTTGGTAATGGGTAATCACAATAGTTGCATTTTCTGCAGACTTGAGCGCGTTAACGCCTTGCGAAACAATGCGCAGGGCATCGATGTCTAGACCGGAATCGGTTTCGTCGAGCACGGCGAGTTTGGGTTCGAGCATCGCCATCTGAAAGATTTCATTGCGTTTTTTTTCACCGCCTGAAAAACCTTCATTGACAGAACGAGAAGCTAATTTGGCATCTAGTTCTACAAGTGCAGATTTTTCGCGGACAAGTGCCATAAAATCCTTTGCCGAAATTGGGTCTTGACCCAAATAAGCACGCTTTTCATTGAGGGCAGTTCTTAAAAAGTTGACGTTGCTCACACCTGGAATTTCTACGGGATATTGAAAAGCCAAGAACAAGCCTTCTCTTGCGCGGTCTTCGGTAGAGAGCTCAAGGAGGTCTTTGTCTAGGAAAGAAACACTACCTTCAGTAATTTCGTAATCTTCACGTCCTGCTAAAACCGAGGCGAGCGTACTTTTACCGGCACCGTTGGGCCCCATTATGGCATGTACTTCACCAGCTTTTACTTCTAGGTTCAATCCTTTGAGGATTTCCTTGCCGTTGATGCTCGCGTGTAAATTTTCTATTTTTATCATTGTTGTTGGGTTCTGGTCTTGAGATATTTTTAGCCTACGCTACCTTCTAAGCTGATGGCCAATAATTTTTGCGCTTCAACGGCAAATTCCATAGGTAGTTGATTGAGTACTTCTTTGCAGTAGCCATTGACGATGAGGCTGATGGCCTTTTCTTCGCTGATACCGCGCTGCATGCAATAAAAGAGTTGGTCTTCGCCAATTTTGGAGGTGGTAGCCTCGTGTTCGATTTTGGCGCTCGGATTTTTACATTCGATATACGGGAAGGTATGTGCACCGCAGTGGTCGGTCATGAGTAAGGAGTCGCATTGCGAAAAATTGCGCGCATTTTGTGCTCCTTTATGGATTTGCACAAGGCCTCTGTAGGAGTTTTGTGAGTTTCCAGCAGAGATGCCTTTAGAAATGATTGTTGACTTCGTGTTTTTGCCAAGGTGGATCATTTTGGTTCCGGTGTCGGCTTGTTGGTAGTTGTTGGTGACGGCTACAGAATAGAATTCGCCAACGGAGTTGTCGCCTTTTAAGATGCAAGAAGGGTATTTCCAAGTAACCGCCGAACCAGTTTCTACTTGAGTCCAGGAAATTTTGGCGTTGGTTTCACACATGCCGCGCTTGGTGACAAAATTAAAGACACCACCTTTGCCTTCTTTATCTCCTGGATACCAGTTTTGTACGGTTGAATACTTGATTTCGGCATCTTTGAGCGCAATGAGTTCTACTACTGCTGCGTGCAGTTGGTTTTCGTCGCGTTGAGGAGCCGTACAACCTTCTAGGTAAGAAACATAAGCGCCTTCATCAGCTACTACAAGTGTGCGCTCGAACTGGCCAGTGCCGCCTGCATTGATTCTGAAGTAGGTAGAAAGCTCCATTGGGCAACGAACACCTTTCGGAATGTAACAGAATGAACCATCGGTAAAAACGGCGCCGTTGAGCGCAGCGTAGAAGTTGTCGGTACTTGGCACAACTGTGCCCATGTATTTTTGTACGAGTTCGGGATGTTCTTGAACGGCGTCGGAGAAGGAGCAAAAGATGATGCCGAGCTCGCTGAGTTTTTCTTTGAAAGAAGTGGCTACAGAAACGGAGTCCATGACGAAATCGACGGCCACGCCTGTGAGGCGTTGCTGCTCTTCCATGGAAATACCCAATTTTTTCATGGTTTCCTTAAGCTCTGGATCGACGTCGTCCCAGGATTCGTATTTCTTGGTTTGCTTAGGTGCAGAATAATAGGCGATGGCCTGGAAATCGGGCTTTTGATAATGGACATGAGCCCATTCAGGTTCGCTCATGTTTTGCCAAATAGCAAAGGCTTTCAGACGTTCGTCAAGGAGCCATTGGGGCTCGTTTTTTTTAGCAGAAATCAGGCGAATGATGTCTTCGTTGAGACCGATAGGTACGGTATCGGTTTCGATATCCGTGACGAAACCAAATTTATATTCTTGGTTTTCGAGGTCCTGGGCAAGTTCGTTTTCGGTGTAGTTAGACATCGTTATACAGAAAAGGATTCACCACAACCGCAGGTTCTATCAGCATTGGGGTTCTGAAAAACAAAACCTTTGCCATTGAGACCACCTGAAAAATCTAGGGTTGTGCCCACTAAATAGAGGTAACTTTTTTTATCGACAACAACTTTAACCCCGTTGTTTTCAAAGGACATATCGCCTTCGTTTTCTTGGTTATCAAAAGTGAGTTGGTACATGAGACCTGAACAGCCTCCGCCTTGCACGCCTACTCTAATGAAGAAACCTTCTTTTTGCTCGTCTTCCATGAGACGCAGCGACTGCTTTTTGGCAGCATCTGTTACGGTTAACATCTCGTTTTTATTTAGATTAATTATAAATAAAACACTTTGTTTGCTGCAAATTTACCACTTTAATGGTATTGCATCCAAGGATTTAAACAAAGAAATTACGAGCTTGTTTGTGTTTCTGCTTATTTTTAGCGAATGAAAAGCTTTTTCTACGTTCTTGTTTTCCTCATTGGTTTTGTAGGCCAGGTATTTAGTCAAGTTTCAGCACAAAAGTTCAAGACCAAATACGTTTACATTTTGGTCATTGATGGCCCGCGTTACTCAGAAACTTATGGTGAGCCTTCTTGTAAATACAGCCCGATTCTATGTGACTCATTGAAACACGAAGGGACTTTTTACGCAAATTTTAGAAACAACGGCCCTACCTACACCGTTCCTGGGCATACCGCATTAGTCACTGGAATTTACCAACGCATTTCCAATGCCGGAACTGCCTTGCCTAAACAGCCCAGTATTTTTCAGTATTATTTACAGGCAAGTGGGAAAGATTCTACTGCAGCTTATGTGGTGGCAAGCAAGGGAAAACTAGATGTGTTGGTCAATACTTCACATAAAAAATGGAACAATCAGTTTGTGGCCCCAACCTATTGTGGCCCCAATGGCAATGGCCTGGGTTATGGCCGCGACGACAAAACATTTGCTAAAGTCACGGAATTGGTTAGGAGTGAAAATCCACCTCAATTGATGCTCATCAATTTATTGGCAGTAGATGTCTATGGGCATGCCAACAACTGGGATAAATACTTAGAATCGATTACGCAGTCCGATTTATATGCTGCACAATTATGGCAAATGATACAGTCGAACCCTGTTTTGCGCAATCAGACTACTTTAATGATTACCAATGACCACGGCAGGCACCTCGATGGTGTGCGTTCGGGTTTTGTGAACCACGGTTGTCGTTGCGAAGGATGCAGGCATATTTCTCTACTTGTTTTGGGGCCAGACACCCCTAGAGGTGTTGTGGTAAGCGAAGAAGCCGAAATGATAGACATCTCTACAACAATTGCAGAAATCTTGCATTTTGAGATGCCCACAAGCAAAGGAACTTATCTGCGTGCTGCCTTCCCAAAGAAATAAGCGAATTTATTGATCTTTAGTATAGCTCGTCTAGTAATTGATCATCAACCAAATTCGGCAGCGTCACTTTCAAAAGGGGTTCTGCTTCCATTGCGCGTTTGATGGCAAAAATGGCGTTTTCATTGCGTGCCCAGTTGCGTCTGGCAATGCCATTATTGACATCCCAATGCAACATGCTCGTAAGATTGCGCTGCGCTTGTTCTGATCCATCTAGTAGCATTCCAAAACCACCATTCATGACCTCGCCCCAGCCTACGCCACCGCCATTGTGTATACTCACCCAAGTTGCGCCTCTAAAGCTGTCTCCAATCACGTTTTGAATAGCCATGTCAGCTGTGAAGCGAGAGCCATCGTAAATATTAGATGTTTCGCGATACGGCGAGTCTGTTCCCGATACATCGTGGTGGTCTCGACCTAAAATGACTGGTCCGATTTCTCCTTTTGCAATGGCTTTATTGAAGGCAGCCGCAATGCGCATGCGTCCTTCTGCATCAGCATAAAGAATACGGGCTTGTGAGCCAACCACTAACTGATTTTGTTGTGCGCCTTTGATCCATTGGATGTTGTCGGCCATTTGCTGCTGGATTTCTGCTGGGCTCTCTTTCATCATTTGTTCGAGCACTGCGCAAGCAATAGCATCTGTTTTTTCGAGGTCTTCTGGCTTACCGCTGGCACAAACCCATCGGAAGGGTCCGAAGCCAAAATCAAAGCACATTGGACCTAAAATATCTTGTATGTAAGAAGGGTATTTAAAATCGATATGATTTTCGGCCATCACTTCACCACCAGCTCTCGAAGATTCCAATAAAAAAGCATTTCCGTAATCGAAAAAGTAGGTTCCTCTGGCGGTATGTTTGTTTACCGCAGCAGCATGTCTGCGCAAGCTTTCTTGAACGTATGCTTTGAAGTTTTCTGGGTCATTGGCCATCATGTCGTTGGCTTCGTCGAAGCTCAGGCCAGCAGGATAATAACCTCCGGCCCAAGGATTGTGCAAAGAAGTTTGATCTGAACCGAGATCAACATGTACGCCTGTTTGCTCAAACTTTTCCCAAACATCGACCACATTACCTAGATAGGCGATAGAAACTACCTCTTTTGACGCTTGCGCCTTTTTGACGCGAGCAACCAAAAGATCTAAATCTGAAATGATTTCGTCAACCCAGCCTTGTTCGTGTCGCGTTTTGGCCGCTTTAGGATTGACTTCTGCGGTTACGGAGATAACGCCCGCAATGTTACCCGCTTTCGGCTGTGCTCCAGACATACCGCCTAAACCTGCTGTTAAAAACAATTTACCTTGGATGTCGTCGCGGTTTTTCGCTAGACGACGCACGGCATTTAAAACAGTGATGGTAGTGCCATGGACAATTCCTTGTGGGCCAATATACATATAAGAACCAGCGGTCATTTGACCATATTGCGTGACTCCCAAAGCATTGAATTTTTCCCAGTCGTCTGGTTTGGAGTAATTTGGGATCATCATGCCGTTGGTGACCACAACGCGCGGGGCGTTTGGATGCGACGGAAACAAGCCCATTGGATGCCCAGAGTACATGACTAAGGTTTGCTCGTCAGTCATTTCAGAGAGGTACTGCATGACCAAGCGGTATTGGATCCAATTTTGGAAAACCGCTCCGTTTCCGCCGTAGGTAATGAGCTCATGCGGATGTTGTGCAACGCGGTGATCCAGGTTGTTTTGGATCATGAGCATGATGGCTTTTGCCTGTTCAGATTTACCAGGGTATTCGTGAATTGGCCTTGCGAATATTGGATGTTCTGGCATAAAGCGATACATGTATATTCGGCCGTAAGCTGCAAGTTCTTGCGCAAATTCTGCTGCGAGAATGGCGTGTTGTTCTTTTGGAAAATAGCGCAATGCATTGGCTATGGCCAATTTCTTTTCAGTAGGACTTAAAATCTCTTTGCGTTTTGGCGCATGATTGATCACTGGATCCCACGCTTTAGCGTTAGGGAGAACGGTGGGGATTCCTTGTTTGATTTCGTCGGCAAAACTGATCATCGGTATGGTTTTGCCACAAAAATAAGCAATGTTAGTACTTCAGCACGATAAATCCATGTTTTTGAAGCTCAATACCACCATCTAGGGTAGCGTCTATGCGGTAAAAGTAGGTGCCTTCCTCTACAATTTCACCGGCAGCTGTTTTTCCATACCATTTTTCGGCAGGATTGGTGTATTCAAAGATCACGTTACCCCAACGGTTCAGAATGGTACAATTAAAGCTAGAAATGCCTTCATAGTTGACAAAAAAGGCCTCGTTACCAGTTTGAGAAGACAATACAACAACGTTCGGCGCTGTGATATCGCAAGGTTTATAAGTAATGTTGGCCGTATCACTAATGGTATTACATGAATTTTGAGCGATGTAGATATAGTTACCGGCTTGAGTGGCAAGCCTTGGCACTACTGTGCTGCCGTCCCACCATTGCCCATTGATAGGAGGGCTGTAGCCACTTTGTAGCGGCGGTGTATTGATGACATAAGGATTGAGCCATAGGTTAGCTCCCTGGCAAATGGCTGAATCTAAAATAGCTGTATACACATACGGCATAAATTCTATACTCGTCGCGACGGTGTCTTGGCAGGCGTTATCTACAAAAAATACCGGGAAAATGCCCCCCATGTTGTAGGTCATGATTTCGGGGTTATTGACGAGATTGTTTGGTTCGAAATGAACGGCGGTATCTAAAGCAAACCACTGACCACCGGCATAGGCTGTTGTGTTGCCAACAAAGTAGTTGTAGTTGCATACAGCGGTATCTGAGAAAATGGCAGGGCGCGGTAAAACCACAAATGAAACCGTCGTATCATAGTTACAACCGAAGTTATCGGTAATGCTATAGGTATAATTGGTGACACCAGGAGCGCTCGGTTGGATCACGATAAGGGTATCGTTCTGGCCAGAAATAATCGTTGGATCTGACATCCATCCTTCAGTAACTACATAATTTTGATATCCTTCGCTTTCCGGATAAAGGGCCGCATTGAAATAAATCCCCCAAGAGAAAATATAGCCGTCGTCTATACCTTGGTTGTCTTGAACAGAGATAGTCCAGTTGCCGTTTATAGGGCAACCCGCAAATTGGTTGAAATCGCCATCGGGTAGGTAAACACCGTTTGGATTCATGGACGGAAAGCCGTAATCATTGATAACCGTATTGCCCGCAGCATTTTCAGCACAAATGGTATTGAATGTGTTATTGGTGGTCGAGAAGCAATAGCTCCAAACAGGGGAGCCAGGGTTACCGCCATCGATATCGGTATCGTTGCCCAAGAAGGTGCTGATGCCATTGCCACAGCCTCCGGGAACGAGTTCTGCCCAGCCAAATGGGGTCTGGTTGTAGGCGTTCATCAAGGATACAGTGGTACCGTTTGGACAGGTAAGTGCGATTTCGATATCGCCAATGTAAGAGTGTTCGATATCCAAGCAAATTTGTTCGATATCGGCACCTGAGGTAATGACAGCTGTGGAGTCAAAGCCAGACATCGGGATATTCGTTTGATACATCTGGCCTGCCCCATCTGGCAAAAAGGTAAGGCCTGCAAAAGTTCCGCCAATCTGAAAAGTTCCGCCAGGGATTTCAATACCAACGGTGTCTTGTGGTGTTACCCCACCTACCAGGTAAGAGTTTTGCCCCAAACAAACGGTGTCTTCTAGAGGCCCTGTGCCTGCAAAAATAGGAGGGATAGAAACCCTAACTTTGAAATCGGAGTGGATGGTTTGCGGAAATTGGTCTGTTACTGCAAGATCTACATAGTAGCCGGTATTGGCAGTGGGTGTAAACCAGATTTGATCTCCAGTAAATTGTCCGATGCCACCGATTGTCCAAGTAAAGGTGCAGTTATTGATGGTCTGCGAATACCCGGTGTTGGTATTTTCCAAAGAATGCGGAAAGGCAGGAAGCGCTTTGAGCAAGACGCTGTCTCCTGGGCAGAGGTCAACAAAACCGGTATCTATTGGGTTCATGATGTTGGTGCCGCCACCATTTTTGAAAGCCTCCACATGTGGAATAATTGGCTGAGGCGGGTTCCCGCATGCCACGTTGGCTACCCAACCAGTTCCTTCATTGGCACCATTTGATTTGAAACGCAGTGTGAGACAGCCGGTTGGATTGTTCCAAGAGGCCTGTGCAAAAAGACCGACAGGGTTAGTGCCGCTGTTGTAGGCACCGAGTAAAGGCGAAGCAATTGTTGGACCGTCGTAAATGTAAAGGGTGTCTGTCGGGTGGACATCCCATTCAAAGCCGATGTTGGTGGCAAAGGCAATTGATACTTTAGAACCTTGCGTGAGATCTGGGCAAAGCACTAAGGTTTCATTCATATTGGGCGCGTAGTTTCCAGTGCCATCGATAAAGTTGGTGCCACCTGTTGGCACAATACCCGCGCAGTTAAGCGGGTTGGTTTGCCCGTAGTCTGGACCTGTTAAAGTGAGGGTAACTTGTGCGTTGAGGCCTGAAATAAGACCAAATAGAACGCTTATGCTGAGTAAGAAATGTTTCATTTTTTCTGATTTTGCATTTCTAGTGAAAGAACATTTTTAGACTTGACCACTAAGATTTTATTGGTGTTTATCACTGAATAGTATTGCGTTCTATCCAAAATACGAATACCAAAATTGGTAAAAACTATTGGTTCTGGATATTGGGGCAACATCAAATCAAAAATAGGAAACTGACTAATGTCTTTACCTTGTGGAGCATCAATTATATAACAAGCATGCGTAAGTGCATACTCGTATAGCGGCAAGGAATTTTCAGCTTTAAACTGCGCAATTTCTTCTTTGGAATAACTTTTGCTAAGCTGTGTTTCGAGGGTTTGAGACCAGCTTGAAAGGCTCAAAAGGGCAAAAAGCAGGGTGTAAAATAGTTTCATATTGGATAGAATTCGGATGAGGACGTAACTTCTCGTTGAAAAGTTGCATCAAATGTTCAAAGTTTTAAATCTTAGACTAAGTTAATAAAACGTAGCTTTGTGGCACGAAAAGTACAATTTTTTATCATGGAAAACACAGCATTGGCAGGCATTGCCTCACAAGTAAGAAGAGATATCGTCAGAATGGTTTCGGCCGTGAATTCAGGTCACCCAGGTGGCTCGCTGGGCTGTACAGACTTCCTTACGTATTTGTATTTTGAGCAAATGCAGCACAATGCGGCTGATTTTCAGATGGATGGCAAAAACGAAGATCTTTTCTTTTTGTCTAATGGTCATATTTCACCAGTTTGGTACAGTGTTTTGGCCAGAGCTGGTTACTTTTCAGCTGCTGAATTAGGTACTTTTCGCAAATTAGGATCGCGCCTTCAAGGCCATCCTTCAACCGACAAAAACTTACCAGGCATTCGCATGGCTTCGGGCTCACTAGGGCAAGGTTTATCTGTAGGTATCGGTGCTGCACAAATCAAAAAACTCAACCAAGACCCAACTTTGGTATATACTTTACACGGCGACGGCGAGCTACAAGAGGGTCAAATTTGGGAGGCAGCCATGTACGCTGCCGCCAACAACGTAGACAACATCATTGCAACCATAGACGCCAATGGTCGTCAGATCGATGGCGATGTGGAAGAAGTACTTTCTCTTGGTGACCTCCAGCAGAAATGGCGGGCTTTTGGTTGGGAAGTTCTACACATGGACGGCCACAATTTTGACAGCATCCGCAGCACCATGCAACAGGCAAAAAGCATGACAGGCAAAGGAAAGCCTGTTGTCATTATCATGAAAACAGAAATGGGACAAGGAGTAGACTACATGATGGGCTCTCACAAATGGCACGGTGTTGCACCTAATCCTGAGCAGCTGCAAGTAGCCCTAGACCAACTCGCTGAAACCCTCGGAGACTACTAGTGAAAGCAACGTGGGCCCTCCTCTTTCTGACTTTCTTCAGTATTAGCTGGACCCAAACCACTACGCGCATTCTTTTCATATTGGATGCCTCCAATTCCATGAACCTTGACTGGAATAACCAAACGCGAATGGCCGCGGCCAAAGAAGTCCTGAGTAAAAGTGTCGAAAGTTTGCGCGGTGTCCCTGATTTAGAGCTTGCCTTGAGGGTATACGGCCATCAGTCTAACGTTACCAATACCTATCAGGACTGCCAAGACACCAAATTAGAAGTCGCTTTTGGCCCTGCAAATATTGATCCTATCAAGACCAAAATCAAAGGTTTGCAAGCCAAGGGAGCTACACCCATAGCCCGATCTCTCGAAGCCGCTGCCGCAGACTTCCCCGATACGCTTGCCCGCAATTTCATCATTTTGATTACTGACGGCCTAGAGTCTTGCGACAACGACCCTTGTATTATTGCGCGCAAACTGCGCGACAAAGGAGTGAAAGTAACACCTTTTGTAATCGGCCTAGGTATGGACCTCAGCTACCTCGACAAATTTGAATGCATCGGCAGCTATACCGATGCCGAGAGCAAAGCCGCATTTGAGAACGTTCTTTCAAACATCCTATCTAAAGCTTTGCTCAATACTACCGTTCAAATCAATCTCAATACCGTAGAAGCCAAGCCACTTGAAACAGATGTCAGTATGTTCCTGTACGAAGCAGGTACCTCCAATCTAAAATATACATTCGTTCATACACTCAACCGCAAGGGCTTGCCAGATACGCTTGTTCTCGACCCTTCGTTGCGCTATGATTTGCGCGTGGCTACCGTGCCACCAATTTCCAAAAACAACATTTCTATCATTCCGCACACCCACAACACCATTCAGGTGCCAGCAGGCCAGGGGCAACTCAAAGTGACTTCCGTAAAAAGCCTTGCGGGTACACAGCTAGAAACGCGCATATTGCAAACAGAAGTTGCCAAAACACTGCATGTGCAGCAACTCGGCGAAATTCAAAAGTATTTGGTGGGTACGTATCAGTTGGAAATCTTAACGCTTCCGCGCACTTACAAGGAAGTCAAAATTGAGCAATCCAAACTGACCAGCATTGACATTGTGGCGGCTGGTCAGTTCGTATACCAAGCGCCTAAAGGAATTTTAGGTCAAGTGTTTTATGAACGCAATCCGGGTCAGTGGGAGTGGGTCTGTGACCTCCCTTTCAACCAAACCACGGGCAATATCCGCTTGCAACCAGGCACTTTTAAAGTTGTTTATCGCGAAAAAGACCAGCGATCAAGCACCTACACCAGAGAAAAGAAATTCACTATTACATCCCTTAAAATCACTAATTTAACTTTATAAAAATGGAATTTGAAGTATTCGGAAACAAAGACACCCGTTCGGGATTTGGCGAAGGTTTAGCTGTACTTGGCGAACAAAACCCAGATGTAGTTGCACTTTGTGCAGATTTGACGGGCTCTCTCAAAATGGATGCTTTTCAAAAAGCACATCCTGAGCGCTTTTTTCAAGCGGGTATTGCAGAAGCGAACATGATTGGCCTTGCAGCCGGCATGACCATCGGTGGTAAAATTCCTTTTACAGGTACTTTTGCCAATTTTTCTACCGGCCGCGTTTACGATCAAATTCGTCAGTCTGTTGCCTATTCCAAAAAGAATGTGAAAATATGTGCTTCACACGCAGGTCTTACGCTCGGTGAAGACGGCGCAACGCACCAGGTACTCGAAGATATCGGCATGATGCGCATGTTGCCCAACATGACCGTTATTGTGCCTGCAGACTTCAACCAAACCAAACAAGCTACCATTGCAATCGCTGCACACGAAGGCCCAGTTTACCTGCGTTTTGGCCGTCCGGTGATGCCTATTTTTGTGAAGCCCGACGCAGCATTTGTGATTGGTAAAGCCGATGTTTTAGCTGAAGGCACAGACGTCACCATTATTGCCTGTGGCCATATGGTTTGGAAATCAATAGAGGCCCTCAAAGAATTGCATGCCATTGGTATTTCAGCCGAGCTCATCAATATGCACACCATTAAGCCACTCGACGAAGCCGCGATTTTAGAGTCTGTAGGCAAAACAGGTTGTGTGGTTACAGCAGAGGAGCACATGATGAACGGTGGTTTGGGCGAGGCTGTTTCTCAAGTATTGAGCCGAAAGTATCCGGTTCCGCAAGAATACGTTGCCGTCAATGACACCTTCGGAGAGTCAGGCACACCAATGGAACTCATGACCAAATACCATATCGATACACCAGATGTAGTGGCTGCGGTCAAGCGCGCAATTGCACGCAAGTCTATCATTATTTAAGCTAAAGCGCCAAAGCTTCAGCTACTGATTGTACAGGCTTATGGCAACTGCCGAACTCACACACCGAGATGGCGCTGTTTGTGTATATTTCGGAGCAGGGCAAACTTTGGTGGTAAGAAAGCAAGCTGTCTGTTTGTTTGGTGGCCTGAAAAACTTCCATAGGTTCCGCGTTATTGAGTACATGCCAGTGCTTTTCTGGGTAAAGTTGTCTGAACAAAAGAAGGCCCCAATTGGAATAACCAGACCCGTAGGTTTCCATGCCGTCGTAAATATTTTGTAGCATTTGTTGTGCGCTATTGGTCCAGTCTTGGTTCTGGTAGTAAAAGCCCATTGTTAGAAAAGCATGTGCCATGACTGAATTGCTCGATGCAATGACGTTGTCATGGAGTTCCATGTTGCGGCTGATCAGCTTTGAATCAGCGGCTGTGAAATAACACATTTTGCTTTGTGGATGCTGAAATTCGTCGGCTACTTTATGCGTAAGTGTTTTGGCAAATACTAAAAAGTCTAGCTGGCCTGTACACTGATATGCCAAACTCAAAGCTTCTATGGTGTGGGCATAATCTTCTAAAAAACCCGTAACAGTTCTGCGCTCATTGGTATTAACACGATACAAAAGTTGGCCATCCCATTGCACGTCCTTGATCCAAGAAAGGATTTTGAGTGCCCGAATTAAAAATGCGTCTTCTCCAAAAACACGGTAAGCCTCCAACAAGCCTTTGGCGGTTATGGCATTCCAACTGACCAATAACTTGTGGTCTAGTCCTGGCCTGATTCTCTGACTCCTTTCCCTGAGTAAGGTCTCGTTGATCTCTACTTTTTGTTGAAACCAATCTTTCAATTCTAGGCCTTCTAACTTGGCAAAAGTGCTGTCGGTATGTTTGCGCAGCGGAATGTATTTGTCGTCTTCCCAATGACCGGTTTGATTGATATGGTAGTAACGCTTCACGCGCTCGGCCTGCACCCCAAATAAGCGGTCTATTTCGCTCGGCGTCCAGCAATAGAACTTACCTTCTTCACCCTCGCTATCTGCATCTAGCGCACTATAATAAGCGCCCAGTTTCGAAAGGAGCTCGCGCTCTAAGAAGTCAAAAGTTTGGAATACCAAATCTTTATAGTGGGGGCAACCATGTTGCGCATAAGCTTTGGCATATAGCCCGATGAGTTGGCCATTGTCATAGAGCATTTTTTCAAAATGCGGCACTTTCCATAGCACATCTACACTGTAGCGCGTAAAGCCACCTCCGACCTGATCGTAAATGCCGCCAAAAGCCATTTTATCGAGGGTAAGCAGCACTTGTCTTTCAATTTTACCTTCATCGAAATGCTTTGCGTAGCGCATCAAGAAGACCCAATTGTTAGGTAGCGGAAATTTCGGTGCTTTGTTGGTCCCGCCTTCAAAAGTGTCAAAATTTCTGGCCCAACGCACAACCATTTCGTGGAGTCTTTCGGCCTCAAAGCCCGAAATTTCTTGCGGGGCGGCAATGAGTTCCGCTTGTTGGATGCCTTCGTGCAGTTGTGTCGCGTATTCAATTGCTTTTACGCGGTCATTGGCATATGTATGTGCCAATGATTTGAGAATGTGCATCCATTGATCCTTTGGGAAGTAGGTGCCGCCGTAGATTGGTCTGCCATCGGGGAGGGTGAAGCAATTGAGTGGCCAACCGCCGCGTTGGGTCATGAGCTGAACCGCAGTCATGTAGATTTGATCTACATCTGGGCGCTCTTCTCGGTCCACTTTTACATTGATAAAATGTGTGTTCATGAGCGCTGCTACCTCTTCGTCTTCAAAGCATTCGTGCTCCATCACATGACACCAATGGCAGGCCGAATAGCCCACACTGATGAGCACCATTTTGTCTTCTGCTTTTGCCTGCTCAAAAATGTCGTTAGACCATGCCACCCAATGCACGGGGTTTTGGGCATGTTGTAACAAATAAGGTGAACTTTCGTTGCCGAGTTGATTGGCCATATGCTTAAAATTTGACTAAAGAAGAACTATATTTGCCCTAGATATCATACCGTGCAACAAATACGCCCCTACAAAGTTCTGCTTTTTTTAGTTCTAGTTCTTTCACTTTTGTGTATTCCTAGTGCACTTATTCCGGAAGAGGGTGTCAAGTGGTTGGGTGTGAAGTGGCGCTTTTTGCCCCTCGAGCGTGTGTGGGTAGCCAAAAAACAAGTGAAGAAGAACATCGAAAAAATTGTGGCTGCTGTCGATACCTCCAATATCAACGACGGCATTAAGCATATCGGTCAAAGTTCGGGTCAAACTGGGCTTCCAGAAGGCGGTTTATTGGCTAGCGAGGCAGCTAATCCACTCTATATGAGTGGTTCGGCAGCAGCCAAACTTCACCGTTTCTTTGCTACACTTCAAGGAGCTGCTGAAGGGCAAAAAATCAGCATCTTTCACTACGGCGACTCCCAAATCGAAGGCGACCGCATGACCGGCTATATTCGCCAGCGTATTCAGCAACAATTTGGCGGCATTGGCCCAGGGTTTATCCCTGCCTACAACGTTTACAATACGCAAAGCTTCAAGCAAAAAGTATCGCCAAACTTCAAGCGGTACACCGCTTTTTGGCCTCCAAAAATGAGTTCTCGACGCTATGGAGCGCTCTTGTCAGCCGCTACATTTGATGTCAGTGGAGCAACCGCTACCCCAACGGAAGCCTGGGTAGAAATTTCGCCCTCGCCCTCGGCTTTTACACGCGCCCGAACTTACAGCCAGGTCAAATGCTACTACAACAGTTGCTATGAGCCTTGTTTGGTTAGAATTTATGAAAATGACAAACTCATCCACGAAGACTCTTTAGTGGCAGATGGCGGTCAGCATGTTTTGCCCCTTAGTTTTGGTCACACACCGGGCAAATTGCGCTTCGTATTTGCCTCCACAAAGAGCCCGATATTTACAGGGTTTAGTTTAGAAGGCGATGTAGGTGTTCAGGTCAATAACGTTGCGATGCGCGGTTCTTCTGGCCACGATCTCAGTTCTTCAGATGCCAGTATTTTTGCCCAAATGCACCGAGAGGCCAACACCAAATTATTCATCTTGCAATTTGGCGGCAACTCCGTTCATGCCTTTCGAGACAGCAGCAGTGTGCGTTATTACATCAGCTCATTGAAAAACCGCATCAATTATATTCAAAAATTGGTGCCCGACGCCGCCATTATTTTAATTGGCCCGAGTGATATGTCTCGTCTGCACGACGGCATTTTTGAAACCTATCCGTATTTGCCTTACACCGTGGACCGCATGCAAAAAATGTGTGCCGAAAACGGAGTTGTGTTTTGGAATTTATATGGAGCCATGGGCGGTAAAAACTCCATGCCCGCATGGGTTGCTCAAGGCTTGGCTGGAAAAGATTACGTGCATTTTAGTCCTAGAGGTGCCAGCATTGCTTCACAGTACTTTTTTGAGGCGTTTGGCGCTGCTTATTCTGAATGGCAGTCCGAGAAGGGAGGTGCACAATGAAACACTTCTTTGTGCTCTGTTTTTTACCCTTATTTGCTTTTGGACAACAACGCTCATTGTGCAGCAACGATTCTTTGAGCACCACCGAAAAGGAAATTGCACAGAAGTATTCTTTTGTGGAGGTTCAATGTAATCAATTTCAGTTCTTTGGTACAGAAAGCCCAAATTGGCTGCACCTGAACAAACAACTCAGTGACATGATCCAAACAGGTCAGGGGAAGCTCAATTTTTATCACATTGGAGGCTCCCATCTGCAGGCCGATATCTACTCGCACGATTTCAGAACGTTTTTGCAATCTAATTGGCCGGGTTTGAGCGGGGAGCGCGGATTGGTGTTTCCTTACAGTTTGGCGCATACCAATAATCCCTCCAATTATGATTTTTCATCGCCAAATACATGGAAAGGTTTTCGCAGCGTCAATCAGCGCCCAGAGGACTTCGATTATGGCCTTAGTGGCGCAGCTATCTCCTGTGCAGACTCTTTGGTTATAATTAATTTCAAGCATTTGCGTACGCTCGTGAAGCCACCTTTTGACCGCTTGCGCATCTACCACAACACCGGGGCGTTTCCATATGAGCTCAATTTTGGCGATCAGGAGTTGTTGGTTACTAGTGTAGCACACTTTCCAGAAATGGGTTACACCGAAATTCGCTTTTCAGACCACCTCGATTCCCTGGACTTACTTTTTGTCAAGAACACCTCAACACCCTTTACGCTTGAGCTTTTTGGTTTTGAGTTTTTAAATGACTTACCGGGCATCACTTATACTGCTATCGGAATCAACGGGGCAAGTTTGCCTACGTATTTGGCCAATACTCATTTTAGCCGCGATTTGCAATTGCGCCCCCCCGATTTATTTATCTTTTCGGTAGGCACCAACGATGCGCATTGTACCTACGAGGCCTTTGACCCTATGGTGTATAAAGCTAATTTGGAAAAGATGATTTTGCAGGTTTTGCAAAGCAATCCGAACTGCGCCATCTTGCTAACTGTTCCGAATGATGATTATTATATGCGCAAATACCCCAACCGCAATACTGAACGTCAGCGCGAAGTTATTTTTCAGCTCGCGGCACAATACCAAATGGCGGTCTGGGATTTTTATGGCATTATGGGCGAGTTGGGCGCTTCCAAAATCTGGAAAACAGCTGGGCTCATGCAAGCCGACTACGTCCATTTTACAGGCACAGGTTACCACCTCAAAGGTACTTTATTGATTGAGGCTTTCAAGAAAAACCTCACGAGTTTACAAAATTTGCGCAATTGATATGAACCGCATACACGAACTATTTTCCTGGCAACATCAAGAAAGCTTGCTGTTTACAAGACTTGATTTTTGGCTGTTTTTTTTGGCTGTTATGGCCGTCTTTGTTTTGATTCACAAGCGGTATTTGCTACGCAGTATTTTCTTGACGGCAGTCAGTTTGTTTTTCTATTTCAAAACCTCTGGAAACTTTGTATTACTGCTGGCATTTATGCTGTTGTTCAATTATTTGATAGCTCGTGGCGTTGGTTGGTTGGACCGACCCAAATGGAATAAAGGATTTTTGATTTCAGGGCTCATCGTTAATTTGGCGGGCTTGTTCTACTTTAAGTATGCCTACTTCTTTACCGATGCCTTCAATGCCCAATTTGGCACTGATTATAACGTCGTGAATCAATTTGCAGTAATTGGTAACGAATGGTTTGGCAAAGGGAGTTTTGTCGATAAAATCCTTGTTCCGATGGGGGTTTCATTTTTTACATTTCACAATATTTCTTATTTGGTCGACATCTCTCGAAAAGAAATACCTGCTGCCAAGAACTTCTTTGATTATGCTTTTTACGTGACGTATTTCCCGCATTTGATTGCTGGCCCGATTGTCAGAGCCCGCGACTTCATTCCGCAAATACACCAACCTTATCAACTCAGTAAATACGAATTTTCTTGGGCCCTTTGGATGATTGGTAAAGGCCTTCTCAAAAAGCTTGTTTTTGCCGATTATATTGCGGTTCATTTTATTGATAAAGTATTGGATGCGCCGGGTTCCTATCCAGGATTTGTCGGGCTGATTGCGATGTTTGCTTATTCCTTGCAAATTTATGCAGACTTTTCAGGCTACACCGATATGGCTATTGGGGTTTCTAAGCTCATGGGCTTTGATTTATTAGAAAATTTTAAGTCACCGTATAAAGCTATTTCTGTGGCAGATTTCTGGCGTCGTTGGCATAAATCGCTCGGATCCTGGCTCAGAGACTACCTCTATATACCCCTCGGCGGCAATCAAAAAGGTTCCTGGGGGACGGCCATCATGACAGCTGTCATTTTAGGATTTTTATATTTCATTACCGGATGGGTAGAGCTGTGGTATACCTATGGCATTTTGTTGCTCATCTACCTCGTTCTATGGCAATTTTGGAAGGCGTTTCGAACTTTTGCCGTCCGAGACTTGAACTTGCTCATTACCATGATTGTAGGAGGCTTATGGCATGGCGCTAGTCAGAATTTTGTGATTTGGGGAGCTATGAATGGTGCCGCATTAGTGATTTATAATTACTGGAAACGCATTAGTCCTTATGAGCATGCAACAAATTGGCCCGTTCGCGCTTGGCGCATTTTCCTAACCCTGACTTTCATCACCTTTACCCGCATATGGTTTCGTTTACCCGAAGCCGATCAACCCCTCAAATTCTTGACGATTGTCACCGAACAATTTGACTGGACGGATCAGACATGGTGGATTGTTTGGAATACCTACCAAGGAATTTTCTACCTGATCATCCTTGGCTTTTTGACTCATTGGTTGCCTCAAAAATGGAAAGACCAAACCGTTTTGTTCTTTTCAAAATGGCCCATGCCGATTCAGGCGCTCACTTTTGCCGTGTCGGTGTTTGTGATGTATCAAGCCGTGTCCGATACCTTCAAGGCATTTGTATACTTCCAGTTTTAATTGAAGTACTGTTTTTGACTTACAAAAGGAAGTAGGCCATAAGTAGTAAATCGAGCGTTGTGCTCACTATTGCACTGGTTACAATCCAGCGCATTGGCGCAACAGCCAATAAAAGGCTCAGGGTTAGCATCGTTGGAAGCACGACGGTGATCAGTGTGAGCGTTGAACCAATGGCACCAAGGCCAACGGTCAATCCGCCAAGACATCCGACAATCACAATAATGACGGCAATCCAACCGAAGCGGTTGTCGTCCATTTCTTCAATCATTTTTGCATACATAAGCGTTAGTTTTTAGCAAATTTCTTTTGAATTCGAGGTGTAAAAAATGAGTGATGTTTGCTCAAAAAATGATATTCGTCAGATTGCACCCATAAATAGTTGGTTAAATACTTGACATGGGGGGTCTTGATGTTGTATCTTTGCGTTCCCCTGAAAGAAGGGATCTTAAAATTGTCCTATGAGCAAAATGAAACTTTCAGATTTTGACTTCAATCTCCCCGAAGAATTAATCGCCAATTACCCAGAAGAAAACCGCGACGAATGCCGTCTTATGGTTATTCATCGTTCTACTGGCCTCATAGAACACAAAATGTTCCGCGATGTCTTAGATTACTTCAATGAAGGTGACGTCATGATCATGAACAACACCCGTGTGTTTCCTGCCCGCATGTATGGCAACAAAGAAAAAACAGGGGCTAAAATCGAAGTATTTTTATTGCGCGAGCTCAATCGCGAAAGCCTTTTGTGGGATGTTCTCGTTGACCCCGCTCGCAAAATCCGCATCGGCAATAAATTGTATTTTGGCGAAGACGACTCACTTGTTGCTGAGGTCATTGACAACACTACCTCTCGTGGACGCACTTTGCGTTTTTTATTTGACGGCCCTTACGAAGAATTCAAGGCCAAAATTACTGAGTTAGGCGAGACACCACTTCCTAAATACATCAAAAGAGAGGTAGAGCCAGAAGACGAAGAGCGTTACCAAACTGTTTTTGCAAGCGTAGAAGGTGCAGTTGCTGCTCCAACGGCTGGCCTACACTTTTCCAAGCAATTGCTCAAGCGTTTAGAATTGAAAGGCATTAACTTTGCCGAACTGACCCTTCACGTAGGTTTGGGAACTTTTCGTTCAGTAGAGGTAGAAGACCTCACCAAACACAAAATGGATTCCGAGCAAGTCATCATTCCACAAAGCGCAGTAGATATCGTTAACGACGCCAAACGCCACAAGCGAAAAGTTTGCGCCGTGGGCACAACCTCTATGCGTTCCATCGAAACATCCGTATCCACAGACGGCATGCTCAAACCTTACGACGGCTGGACCAACAAATTCATTTTCCCGCCTTACGAATTCAGTATTGCCGACAGCATGATCACTAATTTTCATACGCCTCTTTCTACCTTGCTCATGATGATTTCCGCCTTTATGGGCCATGAACTCATGCACAAAGCCTACGAAGAAGCGGTCCGAGAAAAGTACCGTTTCTATTCATACGGAGACGCCATGCTTATCCTCTAATGGAGCTACACAAGCAACTAGCTGCTTTCCCTAAACACCAAAAAACGGTTCTCACTATCGGGACCTTCGATGGCCTGCATTTAGGTCATCAAAAAATCCTTTCAACGGTATGCAGCCAAGCCAAGCAAGAAGGCTTAGCGGCTGTCTTGCTCACTTTTCATCCGCACCCGCGTCGTGTTTTGTTTCCAGATCAGCCCCTGGGTCTTATCCAAACGCAAGAGGAGAAGCTTTCGCGGCTCGCCGCGCTCGGTCTAGATCACGTTGTAGTACTGGAATTCAACGCACAACTCGCACAACAAACTGCTGCTGAATTTGTAGAGGAGGTACTGATCAAAGGGCTCAATGCCCAAAGTATAATTATCGGCTATGACCATCAATTTGGTCACGATCGCCAAGGTAATTTAGCTTTTTTGCGCAGTTATGAAGCAAAGGGCTGTTTCGAGGTTATGGAAATTCCGGTAGAACAAATTGACGAAGTGTACATCAGCTCTTCTAAAATTAGAAAAGCGATAGCACAAGGCCATATTGCCCAAGCAAATGCCTACTTAGGGCAACCCTATCAAGTTTCGGGTTTTGTTTCAAGAGGTTTGCAGAATGGTCGCAGTATCGGTTATCCAACTGCCAATGTTCAACTCACAGAAGCAGAAAAGATTTTGCCTGCCGATGGCGTTTATGCGGTGTCGAGTGAATACAACGGAACCACGCTATTTGGCATGATGAATATTGGTTGGAGACCGACCATTGAAGAAGCAAAAATTGAACGCAAAATCGAAGTTCATTTTTTTGATTTTCAGTCGGATATCTATGAAGCCTACCTCGCTCTCAGTCTACATGAGCGCATTCGCCCAGAACAGAAGTTTGCCAACCTCGAGGCGCTCAAAGCACAACTCAAGAAAGATGAGTTAGCCGTAAAAACCTACTTTCAAACGACTTAATTTTTCTGGATTTTAAATTGTTGCGCCAGACCATTCTGGGTCTTAACCTTTACCACATAAATTCCGCTTGTCAATTTTGTAGTTGGAATACTCACTTGGTTGTGGTCGCAAGGATGAGCCAAAAGTTGTTGTCCGAGGGCATTATAGATTTCAATCGAGTAGATCTTTTCTTTTCCCTTTATTTGAAGTTCATCTTCACAAGGATTCGGAAATAAAAGGATAGGGTTTGCTGCAGCTGTTTGAAGACCAGTTTGATTTTCATCAAAGAAAAGTACGTTATCTACAAAGACCACTCCTGTGCCAATAGGTTCACCAGATAAAATGAGTTGTGAAAAATGACTCAGGCTGTTGAGGTTACTGAACTGACTAAGTGGAATTTCAAGGGTATTCCAAGTTTGCGCAATTGGTTGAAAACTGAGCTCGCTCTCGCTGTCGTCGCCACCTGCGTATTGTCCATTGTTTCCAAAGTCCACCAGTTTAACTTTAAAAGGATCCATGTTTGCGGTCCAGTAATCCAGTCTGAAATGGGTCATGTCGGAAAGGTCTAGTTGGTTGCCACCAAGTGTTTCAATACCTGCGAAGTTCATCGCGCTGTAGCGCTTGGTGTCATTACCTTGTATCTGTATATCGGTGACTTGTGCTTGAGACCACGGCGCCTGCCAAGTATCTACCGTTACATTGACATAAGGGTTGCTGAACATGGAAATAACAGCCGTTGCAGGATAAGTAGGCGTTGGTGCAGGCACCATAGGCGCTGCGTTTTGTGTACCGTCTTGATTCGAGAATTTGATGTTATCTAGATAGCATATGTTGTTGTCAGAACGCTGACCGAAATCCGGGAAAAAGATGATCTGGTCGATGCCAGTAGAAGTGGGATTACTGAGCACATTCGTAAAATCAAAAGTCAATTCTTCCCACTGATCGACAAGCGTATTGGAGACAAGTATTTCACCAGATGACGCACCGGATGGCGTTGCAAACTTGAGGCCAACTGGGCTGATTACCGATTTATAGACCATGACTTTGATTTGACAATTGGCCGCCGTTAAATTGAAAACACCAATACCTTGGCCGTGAACCGATTCAAAACCTGCCCATGGTGCGCCATTTACAAGTGCTGTGAACTTACAAACCGTATTTGATAAATTGATGCCGCTTGCCGATGGGTTGGCAACCATCTGAACAGGCGGGTTATTGCCGTTTTCAAAAGTGGTCCAGGCCCAGTTGGCTCCAAAGCCATTTGGTTCAAAATCGATTGGCCCCGCTTGAGCAAAAACAAAAAAAGCAGACAGCGCTATAGTAAGGGTGAAAAGAAATTTCATGGTAGTGTAGGTAGTATAGATATTGTTAAAAGTACAATAATTATTGATGAGTATACCATTTATTTTTTTCTTAACTTAGAGAGATGCTTCTCAAACGCTTCTACTTCGTTTTGTTTACACATTTGGTGCTCTTGGCTAATGGCCAAGCCATTAAATGGCAAGATGCCCAGAAATTGGACCCCAAAAGCGTTACCTCATTGGATTGTTCAGGGCTCAAGTGGGACAGCATACCCCAAAAGTTGTTTGAGTTTGTCGCACTTGAATCACTGGACTTATCTAAAAATAAGTTGACATTTCTTCCCGAAGAAATGAAGGAATTTAACCAACTTCAGTACTTAAAATTGGGCAAAAACAAACTCGACCATTTCCCTTTAGTGCTTTGCCAGTTACCAATGTTGCTTGAGTTATCCTTAGAACGCAATGCGCTGCGCATGCTACCTGACCAAATTAGTGCACTCTCCCAACTGCAATACCTTGACCTTTATGGCAATACCATTGAACAATTTGGCGAAGGTGTTTTTGTGCTTCCAGACTTGCGTGTACTCAATATTGAAGGCGTCATGTACGGAACAATTTTTGCCAAACAACTGCTCGCTCGCCTACCCAACACGAAAGTCCTGATAGACCCACCGTGTAAGTGTTTGGATTAGTATCTTTGCTCATTATGTCTTTGCTGCGCACCATTGCTTTATGGCTACTCAATCATCCGCAACAAGTGTTGCTTGTGTTTGTCATGCTGACTGCGCTACTGATTTGGACCAAAAAAAAATGGCGTCGCAAACGCCCTTATTTTCCTTGGATTTTAGCTTCAGGTTTGGTAGCTTACGTATTTGTTTTTATTCGTTTTTACGACCGCATTGACCTACTGCGTCCAGTCTTGAGCAATACAACCGCTGAAACGCTTTCAGAAACGGCCATTGCTGAAGACCAAACGCTTTGTTTTGGCATCGATGTATCTCAATACCAAGGCAGCATCAATTGGGATGAGGTCTTGCTGACCAAACATCCCTTGCGCTTCGCTATTGTCAGGGCGACCATGGGTACCGATGGACTAGACCCACAATTTGCAGTAAATTGGCAAGCGCTCCAAAGAGTAGGGCTTCAACGCGGGGCTTATCATTATTACCGCCCATATCAAAATTCTACTGAGCAAGCTCAAAATTTTATTCGCCAGGTAAGACTGAGCAAAGGCGATTTTCCGCCAGTATTAGACGTAGAAAAGATGTCTCCATTTGGCGCGGCTAACTTGCGCAAAGGCGTTCAAAACTGGCTGCGCATCGTTGGGCAGCATTATCATTGCAAACCAATTGTTTACACGGGCCGCTTTTTTTTCGAGCGCTATCTCAAAGGAAGTATAGACGGTTATCCGCTTTGGGTTGCTTCTTACGGCCCACACCATAAAGTCGAGCACCTCCCTTGGACTTTTTACCAATTTTCTGAAAAAATGGTTGTTCACGGCATCAATACTTATGTAGACGGTAATTTCTTTCAAGGCAGCTTAACGAAACTTCGTAACTTCGGCTTATGATTTTACTTACGCTTCTTTTCAAGCTTGGTGTACGTTTTGCCATCTTCAATTTCATTTGGTTTTTTCTGGAGTTAGTCCACAAAATGCTCACAGGCATGCGACCTCCTTTTTTAGCCGAGCAGTACCTCCTCAAAGGACTCAAGTATATCCTGCTTGTCAATATCACTTTTGTGTACTGTCTTGAATTTGCTCCCAAAGAGCCAAGCTATGTACTGAACTGGCAAAAATTAGTACCTGGAGGGCTTATTTTGATGCTTTATTTACTCGGAAAATTTCAAAAGCAGCAAGAACAACTCCAATTTTTGGGCGCTTTTCAGATGCCTGTTCAACAGCGGCCCTATTCTAAAAATTTAGAAATCCTCTTGCTCGTTTTGGCGGCGTTGACATTCACAGGCTTTTATTTTTACCCTCATCTATCAGAAAATATGGTCTCTCGTTGGTTTGAGTCCAATATACAGAGTCTAGAAAAGGCCTTTTTCTTAGGTTTTGTATTTCAGGTGCTTGGCTTTTTCTTTGTACTGAGTGTATTTTTTCGCTTGCTCAAAGCATTTAGCCCAAAACCGCCGTCTGCTGGCCCCACGCAAGGCCCCGATGATTATACTGACTACGAAGAAGTTTCCGATCAGCGCCTTGACTAAACCCAACCCACATACCGATCAAAGTTTGCCCAAGGCATTCAAGTTGTGTAGCCTCAAAAAGATCGAGCAGCTCCATCAATCCGGGCAATTGATCAAGGCTTATCCGTTGAGAGTGTTATACTTACTAGAAGAGTATACTCCCGAAGCCGCAACTACCGAAGTGTTTCAAGTTTTGTTTTCTGCACCAAAACGCCGCTTCAAAAGAGCCCACGACCGCAATTATATCAAGCGCTTGATGCGGGAGGTCTTGCGCAAAAACAAATTACCTTTGTTAGCTGCACTGCAGCAAAACAACAAAAAAATGGTGTTTTCGTTAACTTTTGTTTCAAATGAACGTCCGAGTTATCAACTTTTGGAACAAAAGTTGTGTAAAGCGCTCGACCTACTTATAAAAGAAATTAAATCATGATCAAATTGACTAAATTCCCTTTTCTCTTTTTTGCATTTCTACTGAGTATTTCACTCGGGCATGCGCAAACCAATTCTTTTGAAACACTCAAGAGCTTGGAAATCATGGATCAGATCTATGAGCACCTCGAGCTCTATTTTGTAGACGAAACAAAAAATGGCCAGTTGGCCAAAACAGGAATCGATGCCATGCTCAAGGAGCTCGACCCTTACACCGTCTACTACCATGAATCCAATATTGAAGATTACCGCCTCATGACCACAGGTCAATATGGGGGAATAGGTGCGCTCATTCGCAAGATGGGTGATTTCAGTTTTATCGCCGAGCCATATGAAGGCAAACCCGCGCAAGTAGCTGGCCTAAAAGCTGGCGATAAAATCGTCAGTATTGATGGAAAGAGCATGGAGAAAAAAACAACAGAAGAAGTTTCAGATGCACTCAAAGGCCCCAAAGGAACTTCCTTTGAGTTGGTAATTGAAAGAATGGGCGAGGGAAATAAAACTTTTAAAATGACCCGCGACGAAATCAAGTTACCCGACGTTCCTTATTTTGGTATGTTGCAAAATAAGGTTGGCTATGTGAAGCTCAATTCTTTTACGCAAACAGCGTCTGCTGATGTGAAGAGTGCAATAGAAAAGTTGCAGGCTCAGGGCATGCAAGAGCTGGTGTTGGACTTGCGTGGCAACGGTGGTGGATTGCTCATTGAAGCGGTAAAAATCGTTAATTTCTTTGTTCCTAAAGACAAAGTAGTCGTGACCACAAAAGGTCGTGTCACCGAAGAAAACCGCACCTACAAAACACTAGAAGAACCTTTTGCGCCCAACATGCCACTGGTGGTGCTCATCGACGGCGGATCTGCTTCTGCCTCCGAAATTTTGGCAGGTAGCCTACAAGACCTCGACCGTGCTGTTGTCATTGGTGAAACTAGTTTTGGTAAGGGCTTGGTTCAGCGCACCTATGACCTCAAATACGGCTCCAAGATCAAGATCACCATCGCTAAATACTATACGCCTTCAGGCCGCTGTGTTCAACGTTTGGAATACTACGACAAAGAAAATGGTGAAAAGGCCAAAGAAGTTGCCGATTCCTTGCTCAAAACATTCTATACACAAAACGGCAGACCCGTTATTGACGGTCGTGGCATTGAGCCAGATATCGAAGTCGCTTATGAAGACCTCAGTCGGTTAGCAGCTATGCTTTTAGTCAAGAACCACATTTTCAATTATGCTACGCAATATGCTGCTGCGAATCCAACAATTGCAGCGGCAGGCACCTTCAAACTGAGTCCGGAAGCATATCAGTTGTTCAAGGCTTACGTCATGGCGCAACCCGATTTTGACTACACCACAGCTTCAGAAGAAGCGCTGCGCAAAATGAAAGAGACGGCAGAGAAAGAAGGATATTTTGAAGATATCCAGACACAGTACAATCAAATGTTGGAAAAGGTTACGCCGTCAAAAGAACGCGACCTCGATAAATTTCAACAAGAGATCAGTGAAGTGCTCGAGGATGAAATCATTTCCCGCTATTACTATCAAGAAGGGCGCGCCAAACAACAATTGCAAGCTGATCCAGTTGTGCGCAAAGGTTTGGAAATATTACAAGCCCCCGCTCAGTACAATACTATTTTGAAGAATTAAGCGTTAGTAAGCACATGTTGCAACGTTGGTTCGGGTCCAAAGCCCATTCAAGACTACATTACCTGATCCTCCTGTTTTTTGTGATAGGGATGGTTTGCAGCAAGTTTTTGATGTCCATGGGACTCTTGTTAGGTAGCCTGAATCTTCTACTGGAAGCCGACTTCAAAACATACTACCGGCGCCTCAAGGAAAACCGTTTGGTTCACCTACTATTGCTCTTTTATCTACTGTTTTGGCTGAGTTTATTTTGGTCCGACAACTGGAGAGAAGGCCTTGATCAATTGCGCCGCTTCACGAGTTTATTACTGATTCCAATTATCATTGCTGCTCGTCCGCTTCCAAGGGCTCAGAAAATTGAAGGGCTTTGGAGTTTCTTTTTAGGCGCGTTGTTATTGACGTCTTTAGTCAATAGCATCTCTTATCACTTTTTTGCCGAACAACTCCATTTAGTGGACATCAGACAAATGTCTTTGTTCGGTTCACACATTCGATTTGGCATCTTAATTGGCCTGGGCTTATCCTTTACTTTATTTCGCATTCAACAGCAAAAGTGGTATGTTGTATTGGCTTTATGGTTCATTTTTTACACCTTAGACAGTCAGGCATTATCGGGTGTTTTGACCGTTGTTATTGTGTTAATGGGCCATGCCATTTTCTTTTTATTACAAAGGAAAAAGTGGGCTTGGGTTCTCGGACTAGGTTCAATAAGTCTGATTTTATTGTTTGCTTTGGTATATTATTTAGCGCAGCCAATCGAGACCCGTGAAACATGCCCCCCCAATCCTGTTCAAATGGCACAAGCTTGGCAGCAGCGCTCAACTTTGCCTTTCGAGGGTCAAGATTTAAGGGGTCAGCAACTGGCTTCTACAATTGAACGTTTTGTACTCAGTAAAAATGGTTGCGCTTCTGCATATGGTGTTGCTGCCTTAAGTCGGGAAGAAATTCGTTGGATAGAACTTGGTTTTGCCGATATCCGCGAGGCACAAGGCGGCCTGAGCGCTAGGCTTTTTGGTTTGCGCTATCAACTCCACCATAGCAATAACCCCAACGACCACTCCTTATTAGAGCGCTTTGAATATTGGCGCAATGCCACCTCAATTATTGCCGATCATTGGCTTTTAGGCGTAGGTATCGGTGACCTAACCGACCAAATGCAAAGCCGTTATGAGGAGCGTGGCTCGCAATTGCGTCCAGACCGTCGTTTGCGCCCACACAATTACTATCTCACAACTTGGCTCAATCTGGGATTATTAGGTGTGTCCTTGTTTGTTGTGCTGCTTTTGTTGTTTGTCAAAAGGCAACTTCAATACCGTCAGGTGCAAGGCATCCTAATTGGCCTGACCTTCATCTTGACACTTTTCATTGAAGACGGTCTGGAAACCCAAATGGGGCTGACTATTTTTGCTTTCTTTTTTGCGTTTTACTCCCGCAGGGTTGTCTATTAAACGTTTCTTTGAAAAATTGAGTAACTTCGCACACTATGTCTATAGAAGTCAAAAACCTATATAAATATTACGGAGAACAAGCTGCTGTCCGCGACATCAGTTTTTCAGTCAAAAAGGGAGAAATCGTCGCTTTTTTGGGCCCGAATGGTGCTGGTAAATCTACCACCATGAAAATCATGACAGGTTTTATGCCTGCTAGCGAGGGGGAGGTATTTATTTGCGGCAAAAAAGTAGACATCGACAAACTTGACACGCGTCAAATAATCGGCTATTTACCAGAAAATAATCCGCTCTACACCGACATGTACGTGCGTGAATACCTTGAATTCGTAGGACGCATTTACAAAATCAAAAACCTCAAAGCGCGCGTTTCCGAAATGATCAGCGCCGTCGGGCTCGAGGTAGAGCAGCACAAAAAGATAGGTGCGCTATCCAAAGGCTACCGTCAGCGCGTTGGGCTTGCACAAGCTATTATTCACGATCCTGAAGTGCTCATCTTAGACGAACCCACCACCGGACTTGACCCCAATCAGCTAGTAGAAATCCGCGAACTCATTCGCAGCATTGGCAAAGAAAAAACCGTTATACTCTCCACGCACATCATGCAAGAAGTAGAGGCCATCTGTGACCGCGTGATCATCATTTCAAAAGGTCAAATAGTAGCCGACGACACCGCCAAAATACTCCAACAAGACCTTCAACATCAAACGGTATACGTAGAATTTGACAACAAAGTCAGCGCAGCACAACTCAAAAAGATTCCGAACGTTAGCAAGGTAGAGGGGCTCAACAACGGTTGGTTAATAGAATCCCTCAGTAACACCGACCTTCGAAAGGAAGTGGCTCAGTATGCCCAAGCCCAAGATTGGTTGATCTTGACACTCAATATTGAGCAAAAAACATTAGAAGAAGTATTCAAAGAATTAACAAAATAAAATGCCCAGCAACTTTATCGCAGAACTCCAATGGCGCGGCATGATTCATGACATCATGCCCGGAACCGAAGAAGCCCTCCTCCAAAAAGTATCCGCTGGCTACATCGGTTTTGACCCTACCGCTGACTCTCTTCACGTAGGGCACCTCGTTCAAATCATGACCCTGGTGCATTTTCAGCGTGCTGGTCACAAACCCTATGCGCTTGTTGGTGGTGCTACAGGTATGGTTGGCGACCCTAGTGGCAAAAGCCAAGAACGCAATTTACTTGATTCCGCAACCCTAGACCACAATGTGGCATGTGTGCGCAAACAACTCGAAGCCTTCCTCGATTTTGACTGCGGGGCTAACTCAGCCGAGATGGTCAACAACTACGATTGGTTTAAAAATATGTCTTTTTTAGACTTCATCCGCGATGTCGGTAAGCACATTTCTGTCAACTACATGATGGCCAAAGATTCCGTCAAAAAACGTCTAGAAACAGGGATGTCTTTTACCGAATTCTCCTACCAATTGGTACAAGGTTTTGATTTTTACCACTTGAACAAGCACCACAACTGCATCATTCAGTTAGGGGGTTCTGACCAATGGGGAAACATCGTGACGGGCACCGAACTCATTCGTCGCAAAGCAGGTGGCGAAGCCTATGCCGTTACTACGCCTTTGATCAAAAAAGCGGATGGCACCAAATTCGGCAAAACTGAAAGCGGCTCTGTTTGGCTAGATCCAGAAAAGACCAGCCCTTATGCATTTTATCAGTTTTGGCTCAATGCCTCTGACGCAGATGCAGCCAACTACATTCGCATTTTTACGCTGCGCAGCAAAGCAGAAATCGAAGCGCTAGAGACTGCTCATGCCGAAGCTCCGCATTTGCGCGTGTTGCAAAAAGCGATTGCAGAAGACATCACCACGCGTGTTCACGGTGCAGCTGCACTTCAAACAGCCATTGCGGCCAGCAACATCCTATTTGGCAAGTCTACTGCCGCCGACCTTCGTTCGCTCTCAGAGAAAGATTTCTTCGCCGTATTTGAAGGAGTTCCACAAGCTACGATCTCTCAAGCAGAATTCGGAACCGGCATTAGTATTGTTGAAGCATTAGCTGCTAAATCAGGTTTTTTAAGCTCTAATGGAGAAGCACGCCGCGAGCTCAAAGCAAATGCTATTTCAGTCAACAAAGAAAAAGTGGGCGAAGATTTTATTGTTGGGCCAGCTCAATTAATCAATGAGCGCTACGTACTTCTAGGCAAGGGTAAGAAAAACAATTACATCTTGATTGTAGAGTAGTTATTTTTTTGGCATGTCCTTTGTGTTGCCAAGAAAAATGCTACCTATGAAATCGCTACTACACATCGTTTTTGTCGCTTTAGCTTTACCAATACTTACCAGTAGCGGTAAAGAGGTGTTCCCTGAAGTTGAAAATAATGCGTTTTCTTTAGGTGAAAAATTGCGTTACAAATTATCTTACGGGATAATCGATGCGGGAGAAGCAACGCTCTATCTCAAATGGACAGATCGCAAAGGTCACGGCAGGCCCTTGTTTCATGCCGTAGCCAAAGGGTATTCGATCAATACTTTTGACCATGTTTTTCATGTCGACGACACTTATGAATCTTACTTAGATCAGCGCAGTATCATGCCTTGGTTTTTCAAGCGCAGGGTAGACGAAGGCGGTTATAAAATTAGTCAGGACTACACTTTTCATCATCAAAATGAAACGGTAGAAACCAATAAAGGAAAAACGTTTAAAATTCCGATGGGTGCTCAAGATATGATTTCAGCTTTCTATTACGCCCGAACTTTAGATTTCAAAAACGCCAAAAAAGGCCAGACTTTCAGCTTTCCAATTTTCATGGACAACGAGGTTTTCACACTGAAAATTAAATACCTCAATGATCAGGTCATTGAGACAGTGAAGGGCAAATTCAAGTGTCATAAATTTGTTCCACTTGTACAAACCGGTCGCTATTTCAAAGACGAAGAAGACGTTCAATTTTGGGTAACAGCCGATGCCAATAGAGTGCCCGTTTTGGTCAAGGCAAAATTACCTGTCGGGGTAGTTCGCTTGCATTTGGTGGGTTACACCAACTTACGCAATCCACTTACTTCAAAGAGGTAAAGTTTACTCTACCACCATTTTTTGTACAACTCCACCTATTTGAATAAAGTAGATACCATCGGGCATGTTTTCGAGGTGAATAGATTGGGTTGCACTCATTATATTTTGACTGAACAAGTATTTACCTTCGATATTTCTCATTTCCATTTTTTGGCCGATCAATTCGGGTAACACAGTGATGACTAAAACATCTTTTACCGGGTTTGGATAAAGGCTAAACTGCTGTTTTGTTTCATTTAAACCTGTAAAATCGAGTGTCAGATTGATGGTCAGCAAGCTATCGCAACCTACTGCATTTGTCAGCACTTGGGTGTAAGTACCTGATTCGGTGTAGGTTTGTCCGTTGATGGTGTAGCTGTCTATTCCCCAAGCAACTATTGTATTGCTACTGGCATCATTGACACTTACAAAAACAGTGTCGGTGCTTTGGCAACCTTCATTGCTTGCGCCAAAGAGCACATAACTACCGCTGGTTTGCGGAATAAAAGGAATTCCGTCAATAGCGAAGTCCCAGTACATAAAAATACCACCGGTTCCGGTGAGGGTTACTTCTTGTCCAAAACAAACACTTTGGTCAGGCCCTGCATTGAGGTCGGGCAGTGTACCGTAAAACAACTGAAGTGTATCAGAGCCGGTGCAAGAAAGGCTATCGTTTCCACTCACAATATAAGTACCGCTCATCGCAGGAACAAAAGTTGTATCATTAGCTATAGCGCCATTCCAAATGAGGTTGTTTGCACCTGTTGCTAAAAGTGTGACGCTGTCACCAGGGCAAGGAAAAAGGTCTGGCCCGGCATTTACTGCTGGCGCAGGATTGATGGTGAGCAGCACTGAATCTGAGGCCAAACAACCATTAGGACTTGTTGCAAAAGCAGTGACGTATCCACTATTTGACGGAAAAAATGGAACGCCATTGCTGACATCGTTATTGTTCCAGATGATATTTGGTGAACCTGTTGCGGTCAGGACGGCGCTATCGCCTTGGCAAAGGGTAAGATCTTGGCCGGCATTGATACTAAATTGTTCAAGAAGCACGTTGGTTTGATCCCAGGCAGAGCAACCATTGGCATCAAATCCAGTAAGTGTGTAAGTTTGATTGATGCTCGGGCTAAAAGTAGCACCATTCCCGACGTTCGGCGACCACAAGTAGGTATTTGCACCCGTCCCGGTGAGTGTAACAGCGCCACCATTACAGGCATACAAATCAGGACCTGCACTGACGGTTGTAAGGGTATTGGTTGCGGTGTAAAGGTCGTTGACTTCACAAGCAGACAAACATCGGTTCCAGATGCCGATATCGTCAATTTTACCATTGAAATAATTGCCGCCAATGCCTCTACCAACGTAAAGCGGCAATGTAGCGCTTGTAACACCCGTATGATTAAAGGTGGCTGTGGCAACAGCCACGTTGTCTTTGTAAAGTGTCATCGCACCGGCGTTGTAAACCAGTACGATGTGTGTCCAGACATTGGTAGTGCTCGTGCTTTGGGCCCAAATCCAGGCAGATTGCTGCTTGTTTGTGCCAAATTGCATATTTGTGGCGCCAGTCTGAAAAATCCAAATGAAGTTACCTGCGGTATTGGTGGCGTGCATGAGCGGAATCCCGACTACCGAGCTCGTGTTTCGATTATGCCACAGCGAAACTGTAAAAGTAGAACTCGGGTTGAAAGTAAAACTTGGTGTATTGCGGATTAAAAACTGCGAACTACCATTAAAGTTATAGGCTGCGTCTGCGTTACCAAAGCGATCTGTAGTGGGAACAGCGCCGTTATTTGTGAGGTGGTTGTTGAGTGTACTCGCGTCGTTTCCGTTTCCATTGAAAGGATAATAGCACTGCAATCCAGCCACTGGTACATAGTTTGGAATTTGAGCGAGTCCGTTGTAAGAAACAAGTAGAAAAATAAGTAGTAAAAGTCGCATATGTGTCATGTTGTGTGTCGAAATTACGGAATTATGCCTTATTTTACACCATGAAATACCTTGTCTTTTTTGGTCTCTTGCTCTGCTTTTTTGAATCGAGGGCTCAGTACAAAACACTTGAGCTGAAATCGGGAAGTTCTTATCGTTATACAAGACTCCATTTTGTTTCGGATGACACCCTTTTTTTTAAAGCAAAAACCGATAAAATCGATTACAAGGTAGCGGTCAATGATGTGAACTCTAAGTTTTATGTCCCTTACGGAAAATATTATCAATTCAATACCAAATCAAAAAGTCTAAAACCACTAAAAATTGCAATGGGCTTAGGCATTGGTCTTATGTTGGGCGGAGTCGGGACTGCTTTGTTACTGGATACGGATTTTATTGGAGTATACGTCATTATGATGGCATCGCCCGGAATCATTGTTTATGCTATTTCTAGTACGATTCACAAACTCAAAAAAACTCAGCAAAACGCTGTACTCGCCACCTGAATCTTCCGATGTCCACTACCAAAAAATCCTATACGCTTACCCAACTTGTTGCAAGCATCAAAAAAGTGCTCAACAGAACTTATGGCGAGCAAAGCTATTGGGTGACGGGAGAGCTCGTAAAGCTCAATATGAAAGGAGGTCATTATTATTTGGAATTGGCAGATTCAGTCAATGGCATCAATACGGCACAAATGAAAGCCACCATTTGGCGAACGCAAGTGTTGGCGCTACAACAAAATCTAGGCGAAGAGTTCAGGCAGCTCCTGCAGCCGGGTAACCGGCTTTTGTTTAGAGTCACGGTTACTTTTCACGAAATATACGGCTTGTCTTTGACCATCCTCGACCTCGACCCCGCTTTTACCTACGGTGAAATTGAGCTCAAAAAAAAGCAAACCATCGAAAGGTTGCAGCGTGAAGGCTTGTTGAATGTTCAGAAGCAAATGCGCCTGCCGCTCATCATGAAAAAAATTGTTTTGGTGGGTTCGCCCGATACTTCGGGCTACCGCGATTTCTTAACCGAACTCAAGCAAAACCGCATCTTCACCAATTTTGTCATTCAAGAAATCCCCACTACTGTTCAGGGCGACAAAGCAGTAACAGAAATCTGCGCAGCACTGCTTGAGGCTGATAACTACGCTGCAGATGCCATTGTTCTGATCAGAGGCGGAGGTAGTAAAATGGATTTGAATGTGTTCAATGATTATGAAATTTGCCGCACCATTGCACAATTGCATTTACCACTCCTTACCGGAATTGGTCACGAAACCGATGAGGTGGTTGCCGATTTAGTAGCGCATACCAAACACATTACGCCTACAGCCGTTGCGAAATTTCTGTACATTCGGGTGGGTACGTTTAGATCGGACCTTCAAACTGGCCTCGACCGCATTCTGACCCAAGCCCTCAGCTCCCTAGCTAGCGCCACAGAACAATTCACCAACACAAATAAATTCCTGACGCATTACTTTCAAAACATTATTACTGACTACCGCTCAGACCTACAGGCCAAGTTACACCGCATAGAAGTAGGCACCAATGAAATCCTCGCCGAACAGCGTGCTTTACTGGATTTATCATTGGAAAAAAGTGTGGTTGCCGCCGGCCATTGCTTACATATTGTTCAAACCATTGAATTACCGGCCATATTAGAAAAAATGGTCCTGCGTTCAACTAATCTGATAGAAATCCAACGCTTGGAGTTGCTCAATTTGCAAGAAAAAGTAGCCGTACTCAATCCGCTGAAATTATTAAAAGTTGGCTATACCATCAGCAGCATTGCCAATACAGATCTCTCGCAGTATAAGGGCGAATTCATTGGTCAAGAATTGCAAACCCTCACCGATCAATTTACTGTTTACAGTACCATCACCAAAATTCAAAAATAGCATGGAACGCCAATTAACTTACGAAGAAGCCCTCTCAGAGCTTCAAGGAATTGTCAAAAAATTAGAAAATAAAGAAGTCAAAATTGACGAGCTCGCCAGCACAGTTGCCCGCGCCAATCAATTGGTCGAATACTGCCAATCTAAATTGCAGCAAACCGAAGCTGAGATTCAGAAGATTGTGAAGAAGGGGTAGGGAAGGCTTTCTCAGCAAAATAATTATCTTCGTCAAAATCAAATTGATATGGCTGCTGCGCAACAAACTTCTGGTTGGTCTTGGACCAAAATATTAATCGGTTCGGCTATCGTATTGGCACTGCTTGGCGGCGTATATAAACTTTTCGGGGGCCCAAGACAGGATGTTGTCTCTGCCGAACAAGCCGAGGCAGACTCTTTGCGAACAGTCTTGCGCGAAACCCAAAAGGAGCTCAATGCAGCCGAACAAAAAGCTGCCAAAAAAGACCTTACTCCGCCACTTACACTCGAGCAGCAGCAAGCCAAATTAGAAAAAGAACTCCGCAATAAGGAGATGAAAGCGCCGCTTAAATATCTTTCCCTTGATTACGAGCACACCTACCGTTGGTTTGCCGGCAAAGAAGAGTTTTACGGCAACATCTATAACAATGCCGAGTACGCCACCTTTATGAATTTTGAAATCCGCGTCACGTTTTTATCCGAAACCAAAACAGCCTTAGATTCAAAAGTTTATACCCACTACAAATACCTCGAACCCGGAGAGCAAATTCCATTTAAGTTTCAGTCAAGCTCGCCAAGTGGTTACCGCTACCATCGTGTAGAACTCATTCGAGCGGTTCCTTACAGCCCTAGCCGAGAGGAGTATGAGGGGGGTGAGGAGTAGGGGTGATATTTTTCATTTCTACTCGTACAAAATTCTCAAATTTCTTAATGTCATCAAGAATTTTCTTGACTAATAAGCCGCTGTCCATTTTCCAATAAGAGTTCGCGCTGTCATTTATACTACACGACATGTAGTTACCCTTTCCAGTTCTCAAAGTTTTGAGTGCAAATTGTATTTTAGCTTTTTTTAGAATATCCCCCTTCAATTTCACCTTTATGTCTTCCAATTCCTCTTTTATGTCTTTTTTAGTTTGGTTCTGATTTGGATCCTCAACTACAAGTGTAAATTTATAGGAGTCACCTTGAATTTGATAGCCCCAACGCACAATATGATTTTTGTAGAGAATACCTTTTTTTACCCGAAAATCAATCAATGCGCTACCTCTTGTTTCACCGATGCTGATGTCATACTCACTAATTAGCTCTGAATTTGCTGTTTTAAGTTTTTGATTGGCAATGAAATTCAAGTAGATTTTTTGGAATGTGGTCTCAAGGTTATTCCTAAAGACGAATTGCTCTAAGTTGCTTGGTGTATTTTTGCCCTCATTACCTTTGAATTGTATGATGATTTTTTCATCAAGACTCTTGCTGCCATTATTATAAATGGTTTGATATTTTTTAGGATCTTCAACAAAATCCTCAATACAATCGAGGAGTTGCTCGAGATATTCTTTATATGCTTCCAAGATTTTATATTCAAAGTAATTTTCGTCTGATTTTTGTGTGTTAATTCCACAGAAAAGATGAAGCAGCGTCTCATGGAATTCGGTATAACTCACAAACCCCCAATTGTCATTGATATTTTGCTTTTGGAAATCATGCGGTTCGTAAAGAGCGAGTAAACGAAAATGGATTTTTTTGACTTCCGCATCATCAAGTTTATCTTTGACCTTTTCATAATATTTGGTCAATTGATTTGAATGTAATTCACTTTTTAATTTGTTCTCAATGACCAGTGCTTCTTTGGGCTTATCTCCTGTAAGATCCAGGAAGACCACATCCATATTTTTCCACTCCGTATATACAGCATAGTTTTTTGGAAGTTCGCATTTAAAAAGCTTCGAATACAAGTCACTTTTTGTGCTCTCATCGATGAGTTGAAGTTCCTGAGAAAAGAGCCAACTGATTATTTGAGAGTGGATTTTTTCTTTATCGGCTAAGCCTAATTTTTCAAAAAAGTTGGGTTGTTGTTTCATAATTTACTTTATTTCCCCCACACCCCCTGATTCCAAAACGGAATCTTGAGTTCAGTGCAGAGTTGCATGGTGAAACCTGTGCCGCCTTGGCAAGGTTGAGTTAAATCGTCATAAAAATAAGCAGCGGAAATAGGCGCAAGATCGCCGTGACCAAAAACCATTACCATATCTCTGACGAGGTAACTTGCTTTGATGGCTGCTTTTGATTGAGGCTGCTCAAAATATAAATCAATCAGGCGCCTGTAATTGGCACTTAAATTTGCCTGATAAACTGCCGGACTCTCAGCACTCAGTTGCAGCTGCTCAATAGATTGTGTATACACCCCTACTTGAGTTTTCTTCCTGTGATTTTTAAAAGGTAATACCAACTGAACGCGATCTGGCGCAACTTCCTTAACGCCTTCAATGAAATACTGATCGGCACCGTCAGCATTCCCACTCCGAAATATACACTTGTCGTATTCCAGCGCCAAGCGCTTCCCAAATTCAAAAATCATCACCTCATCACCAGGCAAAACCCTCCTTTTTCCTGCGAGTAGAATGACGGTTTGTGGAGAGTTAGGTACTTTTTTTTCCATTAATAAAATCATTAAAGCTAGGTTGCCCGCTGCCGTTCATGAATATCGGATGGTTGTTTATCAGATTCACGAGTCTTTTTTTATCAACGTCTGTTTCTGCTATTTTTTGAATGAAATCTTCAAGAGATTTATTCAACCATTTTGCTTTTGACTCGAACGTTATATTATCAAAATTTACAAGTTTTTCCTTGATCTCGTCATTATTACTTGCCCAATATAAAAATTGAATGGAGGTTAATTTTGGAGCAAACAAATAGTATTTGAAAGTTCTTTTGCCTAGTTGATTTAACAAAGAACTTAATCTGGGCAAGAAATAGTAATTTAAATATTTGTTGAATTCTGATATATTACTCAGTGTGTCCTCTGGGAAGCTTGTATTCTCCTCCTTGTTAATCTGTTCCCTGATTTTAGTCGATTGATAAATTGGAAATGGGAAAATATCGATAATTAATACTCCTTTGTCTGCCATATTTTTTAGATATGTTGGTTTCTTCTTTAGGTGCCAATCTTCGTTATCGGAATTAACAAAATGCTTGAAAGGCTCTTGAAAATAAGGCGTTTTACAACTCTGGTCAGTGGCATAAAAGTACTTTCTATTAACTTTTATTGGAATTTGTTTATTTGGGTAGTATGGTGGTGCTTCACCAATCAGTATGTGTATTTCACCTTTTTCCAGGATATTTTTTAAATAGCTCTTGAAGCAGTTATTTCGGTCTGTAAATTCCCCCCACACTGAATCCTCGGGTGTATTATGAACCCAACCGTTTTTCAGACAGAATCGGTACATTTCAATTAATTCTTGCTTTGTCATCTCTTCTTTTTCCATATTTATAATTTTTAATTCCTATACCAAACCTTCGTAAGCGCTGACATAAGCGCAGTACTTGCAGGTTTCGCTTGGTGGGGGGAGGTGTTCTTGTTCGTAGCAGGTGATGAGTGCATCAATGGTAGGTTGGACCCAATCTGTTTGGCAAACATAGGTGACCAGATGGGTGCGGAAATGGAGGGTATTGTGGAAAGCGGCGAGGGTGTTGTCGCCGGTAGTGTAGTAGAAATAAGTGGTATTGGAGACTGGGTGGCCATTTTGTTCGAAGAGCCAGGTGTAGAAACTGATTTGACGCATGTAGGATTGGTGATGTTCTGCGTTTGGGTCTAGCTCGGTGACAGGGTCTTTTTTGGCCGTTGCTTTGTAGTCTACCACATGCCAGGTTTCGGGTTGTCCGTGGTTCACCCAAACATCATCGACAGCGCCATAAAAGTCGTAGCCGTTGTAGTGGAAGCGGATGCCAACACGATTGGAGCGCCAAGTTTCGATATTTGGATGTTGCAAAGGTGCCATATTCGTATTTGGCATGATTGGATGGCTAGTTTGGGCTTTTCGATAGGTATCGAATTCTTCCTTTGCTAGTTTATCGACAGCAGCATTCAAAGTAAAAGGATAGCCCGGTGGGCGCTTAAGGCCTTTTTGGTGAAGTAAATAGAAACAGCGCGGACATTCGCAAAAAAGGTCTACAGCGGTTCTGGAGAAGGATTTTGGCATTGAGGTATTTTAAAATTTTAAGGATAAATCTACAAATAACCCTTCATTTCCTCTAACAAGCAAACATGCATTGCTTCTACGAGTTGTTTGGGGTCGTGGGTGTGGTTGTTGGCTTCTATTTGGATTTGTTTTGGTTTTTCGGATTCGTTGCTATAGTAAGTGAGTTGCCCCAAAAGCTGTTTTTCGATTTGTAAGTATGCAAAGGTTGCCCTAAAATGAAAGCCGTGTTGCACAGTGCGCACCTCGATGCCGATGAGAAAGTTTTCATTCCGACACGGCTGTAACTCTTCTACCATAAGTTGTTCGTAGCGATTCAAAAGGTTGTGATAAGTTTGTACGGCATAGAAGAGATTGGCTTGGAGCTCCTTCAATCTAAAGTACCCAAGTGTGTTGAGTTGGGAGGCAATTTGTTTTTCCCAAGTGAGGTAGGTAAGTGCGTTTTCTGTTGTGTTAGTTTTCATAATATCCAATTTTGTTTTGACGTTTGTTTTTATGGAGCTGCGCTAAAAAACTTTCAAGGTCTTGGGCTATTTTTTCACTTTCTTGTTGAGCAAGTCTAGCGATGAGCTGCTGTTTTTTAAAATTATCGAGTTCAGCCGCCGTAAAAGGGTAAGCGCTCAATTCTTGGATTTCTGCTGAAGAAAGTTGGTCAAAATAATGACCAAGCAAGGCGGATCGCGTTTGTTGTTCGGGATCATCTATGTTTATTTTAAGTAGAAAGCGGCGGTCAAAGGCTTCGTCAAAGGCATCGGGTCTGTTGGTGGTACAAATCAAAATGCCGTCGAATTGTTCGAGTTCTTGAAGAAGAATGGTCAGTACTGCGTTTTCGGTTTGAGAGCTTACCGTTCCTGCATCTGAACGCTTGTGAATAACACTATCTGCCTCGTTGAAAAACAAAATAGGTGTGATTGCTGACTGATCGCAAGCTTTTCGATAATCCTGGAAAACTCTTTGGATATTTTTTTCGGTGTCGCCAAACCATTTGCTTCTTTGTTGGCTTGGCTGAAATAAATAGAGGTCTCGTTTGGTTTGCAGTGCAAGCTGACGTGCAAGTTCGGTTTTTCCAACGCCCGGGCCGCCGGATAACAATACCGTTATGCCACTAAAGTTCTCTGTTTCGGCAAGTAATTTTTGATAGTTGCTTTGATTGACAGGATTCAAGATCTGTTGGAGTAATTGAATTTGCTGGAGATTGTCTTGATTGTAAAATAATTGTTTGGGCTTGAAATCCTTAACACGCATTGGCAATAGTGCTTCATTATGCATCAATTCTTCAGAAGTCAATAAACCTGGCAAACAAGTCTCTAAAAATGGCCTCGCAGGATAGTAGCCGTGACCATGCCGAAAGGTAAAATCGATGGTCAATACACCGGCGAGTTGCGTTTGCTTGCGGTTGTTTTCAAAGCGATTCGTGAAATAAAACCTGCTGATAGGATCCGTACTGAATAAGTCAGCAAGGTCACTACTGTCTATAGGATTTTGCTCATTGATGTAATGGCAAACAACAAACAAGCCTACTTCTTTTTCAAGGGTGGAGAGTTGTTGCTTATTTAGGTATTTAGTAATATTTAGCCGCCCGTCTTCTAAAATGCGAGCTGCTCCATTTTCCCAATCTAGTAGCGTTTTATTGCCTTTTTTGAATTCACGTGCGATCATGCAGAGATAGCGTATTTTGTGGAGTTTTGGATTGGTGTCGTTTTTGGGTAACAGTTGGCGACTCGATTTTTTAAGAGCGAGCTGAACGGGTTGTTGTAGCAGCAAGTATTCTTCCTGGTGATCTGTATTACTTTTGATCCAATTATCTGCTTTTAATTCGTCGAGTAGAAGATCAATAAAACGAGGGTCATATTGTGCTTCAAATAACGCATAGATATCTGCAATTAACGCTCCCTTGCGTTGTTGCAATACACATATAGAAGCAATAAGCAAGGTTTTTTGGATATCTAAACCCATAAATTGCTGCATTTCAATAATTGTCTTGTTCTGTGCACACAAAAAGGAGTTGTCGTTTTCGGTGCGTTTTTGTTGGTTTAATTCGCGAATCCAGTTTCTCATTTTCTTTTTTCTGCAAATTTCCAACGCAACACCATAAAAAACTTACGGAGTATTTTAAATATATTTGTTTTATGTTAGATAAAAGACCAGAAGCCCTTAGGCAATACTTGATTTTAGATTGCCTTAAAAAATTTGAAAAACGCACATTAGCGCAACTGATGTCTTATGTCAATGGGCAACTAATTCATCATACATCGAGTAAAGCTGCTTTAGCGGGCTATGGCAAGAGTACCTTCGAAAAAACACTTCACGCAATGCGTCGAGACAACGACTGTGAAATAGTCCATACTTTAGAAAATGGGGAGCATGTCTATCGTTTGCAAAACGCAGACTTTATTCCTTTTTTAAGTGAGTCTCAAAAGCATGAAATGGGTTTTCTGCTTTCTTTAATGGGCATCTATGAAAACTTAGATTCTGTTCAGCTGCTCAAAGATTTGTTGCGCGAGGAGTATCAAGTAGACGAGACTTATTATAAGAGCAAGGCTCACTTCGTCATGATGCATCCTATAATCGAAGATCACGAAAGCTTATTGGAACTATCCGATCAAATTATCGGTCACATTGAGCGCCAAGAAGCCATCAAGTTTACGTACAAGCGTGTTAACGACGAAGCCAATCCAGTTTGGAAATATGTCGCTCCGCTGCAAATACGTTATTTTGAAGGTAGGTATTATTTAATCGCTTGCGAAATGGATGCCAATCAAGTTTTTAAAGCTGATTTCGGCACTTACCCCTTAGATCAGATCGTAGAAGGATATGTGGATACCGTGCCAGATGAAAACATTGACGAGGGTGATTTTATTGTCCATTTCAATTACCAAGATTTGGTGGAACGAACAGATTTACACAACAGATACAAAGACTCTTTAGGTATTATCACAGACCGCAATCCTCCTCAGGCCATCCGCATTCGCTTCACGGCCTGGGCTAAATCTCACGTTCTAAATAGGAAGTTACATGCTTCTCAGCGCATCATTCATCAAAGTGTGGATGAAGTCATTATTGAGATTAGGGTACGCAGAACAGTAGAGTTAGAATTTCAGTTAGCAAGGTTCAGAGACCAATATGAAATTTTAACGCCATAAAAAAATTACGGTGTTTAGTTCGAACTTTGCAATGAATTTAAAATAAACAATATGGTAAGAACACCTGGCAGCTTGTATTTTTTAAGAGAGCGCGACTTTTTATCGGGCAATATTAGCCCTTATGTTAAGATAGGCTTGGTCCGAAATGATAAAAAAACGGCGAGTCGAATTGCGGAACATCAAACTGGGAATCCGCGCGAAATCATGGATTTCCAAACGATTGCTGTTCCCTTCGTCGAAGAATTAGAAACAAGACTTCATTATTTGTATGGAACAAGATGGATTGCCGGCGAATGGTTTTTGTTACATGAAGCGGAATTAAAAGAGGTGATTACAGTTGCTAAGCAATATGTCAAACGTCAAGAAAAATTAAAACAAGCTTATGTTAAGCTCGATGAATTTGAACAGATTCCGTCAAATGGTTTGCTCAAAGTACCTGATCGAAAAGACATAGAAATCTGGCGAGCCCTTAAGCGAAATAAAGAGCAGCTGATTCAAGTCGATGCACAGGCCAAATTTTTTGATTTACAATTGAGATTAGCAATGGGAAATTACCGTGGTATTGAGGGCGTGATTTCGACACAAATTAAAACAATAGCCGCTAGCTTTGATAAATCAGCTTTTTTGGCTGCCGACAACACGCATCCGAACTTATTGTCAGCATACAATGAGCTCAAGCAAGGTGGTCTTGCGAGTCAGTGGGGCATCAAACAAATTTCCAAACTGCAAGAGCTCGACCCTGAATTAGCCGAGCGTATTAAGTCTTTACCTAAGCCAAAGCTGGATGCAAAAGACATGAAAATAAAGGCCTTGAAACGGCAACCGCAACATGAAGAATGGCACGAACAACTTATTCTTGCTTCAGCACAAAAAGCCCAGATAGAATGGGACTTGATTGAATTAGAAACTGCACTCAAATTACGCGTCGCAGATTGCGATGGGATTACCGATCTTTGCAGTTGGACGCGCACGATTAAAGAAGATCGCTTTGAACCTAATCTAGCGGCTTTTAAACAGGCGCATCCTGACCTTGTCATGCGTTTCCAGAAACCAGAATCTAACGCTGTTTCTTTGCTCATCCACCCACACAGGTCATATCCACTTCGCTAGATACTTGCGAAAAACACAACTCATTTTCATAAGCTTGTGGAATTGAGTTGGGTTTGCTGCGTGGTACGCAATAAATTTGGTCAAAATGACCAATATGAAGCTACGCCTTACTTCTTTTATTGCAGTACTCTTTTCCATTTTTTTGGCCCATGCTCAGCAGCTCGACCCTATTCATTATCCAGCACAAGCTAAGTGGGAATATCTTCAGACCAAAGAAACTGACTCACTCATAGAGGTAATGAAATTTTATTTTCTCTCTGATGATACCTTGTTTTTTAGAGAGGCAAGCAGTCTCCAGGTTGTAAAAGTTGCACTAGTTGATTTGGAGTACCCTGCATTTTATTTAGGAAAGGATTATTTTTTTGCATCCAGATTTTATGGGCCAAATGCTGCCAATATGAGCCGTACCTCCAAGAATGAAAAGCTTGATAGATTTTACTTTTACTATTTGAATTCACCTGAATTGGTCTTCAGTAAAACATTATCTGAGCAACAGTATGTTGTCAAATCGGATATCATCCCGAAAAGCAGACCTCTCGTGCTGGATAGCGAAAAAGTTCAAGTTTACGACACCAAATTAGTGCAGGTTGATGATAGTGCAGCATACCTTTATTTGAAAAACGGCAAAACGATTCAAACAAAAAAAATATACTTCGAATCCAACGGATGTTATTATTTCGGTTCAGGTGTCAGACGCAATGTTTATAAAATTTTAGCGTCTGAGGTAGATTCTGTTCGCTGCCCAAAACCTATCGATTACCTGGATTTAGCGAATCATAGATGGTACGGTGTTGTTGGTGGTATCATGCAATGTTATGGTTGCTCTGGTATGGTTGTCGGTACTTTTTTTGTTACCGTTTCCATATGGTTCGAATTTCCTGCAGGTATTATTTTAGGCACGGCAATAGATGGGCTTTCAACATATATCATGGTTCGCGGCACCCAGCGTGTTCTTACCATGCAGCGCTATAAAAAAGCACTACAATTTCTCGCGCCAGCAACCTGATTAAACATTTTGAAATTCAAATGGTTATATTGGTAACCTAAACCTACTATTTGAATCCTTCGCGCCCGTTATTTACGCATGCTTTTGTGGGCATGGGCTGTGCCAATTCTTTGTTGCTGCATGCACTGCATCGGAATGGTTTGCTAGAAAATAGTCGTTTGTTGGTCATTGACCCAGAACCAAAAACCACCAACGACCGCACTTTTTGTTTTTGGCTAAGCCCCGAAGAGCTTCATGCAAACGGGCTCGAATCGCTGGTTGAACACAGCTGGGACCAAGTGATTTGTAATGACCAAGCACCGCAACAATTGCAGCACAAGCGTTATTATTATCTGAGCTCAGCTGCACTGTATGCACACGCCAAAGCAATCTTAACACACTACGATTTTATTTGGGAACAACGAGCTGTAGATACTAATTTGGGTGAGTTGGCTACGCATGTTTTTGATTCAAGGCCACCTGAGTGGAAGATACAGCATGCTTCGCAAACCTTCATTAAGCAAAGTTTTTACGGTTGGGTGCTGCGTACAGCAAAACCTATTTTTGATCCTCACACCTTTACTATGATGGATTTCAGTATTGCGCAAAATGGCCATACTCAGTTCATGTATGTGTTGCCATTTACTGATGATCAAGCCCTGTTAGAGCCTACGCGGTTTGGAAAACAAATCATCTCGGAAGAAGAGGCATTTGGTTTGGTGCAAGCTTATCTAGCGCCATTTGACACCACTTTTGAGCTCATTTCCCAAGAGCAAGGGCGTATTCCGATGAGCAGCGCAGCTCCAATTAGTCGACAAACCGCTACCAATGTAACCCTTATGGGTGCTGCCGCTGGTCAGCTTAAACCAAGTACAGGCTATTCTTTCGTGCGCAATCTACATGATGCAAATGCACTCGTACTTTCAATGAAACAAAATGCAAGTAGCTTGCAGCGCAGGCAAGTTAAGCTGCGCTTTGTGTATTATGACCGTCTGCTCTTGCAAATTTTGGCCAGAAAGCCACATAGAGGAAAGGAGATTTTCCAAAGATTGTTTGCCCATAATGAGTCTCAACAGGTCTTGAATTTTTTAGATGAGCGAACCAGTCCTGCTCAGGAGGCCCGCCTAATGCTCACACTTCCGATATTTTTGTTTCTAGGTGCGGCCATTCGAGATCTATTCCAGCATATCATCACCTTTTTGAGTAAAGTTTCGCCGGCTTTGTTGCTTGGTTTGTTCGCCGTATTTATCGAGCAAGTGGGTCTGCTTGAGTGGTGCCAACCGCTTTTGTTGATTGGTCTCCTTGTGGTGGGTCTACCGCATGGTGCACTCGATCATTTACATCAGCAGCCTGGCAAAAAGTGGCAGCAATTGTTACCTTATTTCACACTTTACATTGCATTGGGCCTTGGCGTATTATGTTTTTGGTTTGTAGCAGCGCCATTTGCCCTGCTAATGTTTTTAGTGTATTCTGCATGGCATTTTGGTCAGGCAGATTTAGAAATTTGGAAGCTTAAAAAATCGTCTATTGAGCCTTTTTTATGGGGAAGTTTTTCCTTGCTTTTCTTGCTTTTTACACATTTTTTAGAGGTAAACAAAGTGCTTTTACAAATGGGAGTTAAGCTAAATTGGCTTTCTGATGCGCCTTTTTTCAGCTCTATGACAGCAAGCCCATTTTGGATGCTTATCGGAATCATTCCTGTTTTCATTTTTCGATCGTGGCGTATTGTGGAGGCTATCATTGTTTTGATTTTACTGAGTAGCTTGCCACTGATAGAGGCTTTTGGCATCTATTTTATCTTTCAGCACAGTTGGAATGGCTGGCGCTATATAGCACAAATTACCCCAATGAATCATATACAATTGTGGTGGCAGGCTTTGCCATTTACGTTGGCGAGCATTGGCCTTTTTGCAGGATATTATTTTTGGTCTTCAGCTCAAAACTGGGGACTGCTCTTTATCTTTTTGTCTGCCTTGTCTTTTCCGCATGTTTTTTTCATGCATCGGGCTTATCCGACCAAAAGTTGATGTTGTGAATTTCGCAACTAACAATAACAAACTTGTGTAATTAGGTTTGTTCTGAGTGCTCATTTGTGCTAGCTTCGTCAAAACTTTTGTATATGAAACTGTTATTCTTGTCCGCCATATTTTTCTTGTTAACCTGGTCAAATCTGAATTTTGCACAAGTAAAAAATCCTTCAGATTTTCCGCCCCGAGCGAGCTGGCATGAGCTTCCTTTGCTTGCACAAGACACCACAGTATTGTGTATGAAGTATTACTTTTTGTCTGATGACACTATTTATTTCAGAGAGGCTGCTTCAGAGCAAGTCATGAAATTGGCATTGGCTGAAATTGGAGAAACAGATATCTTTTATGGCAAAGACTTACATTTTGCTCAAATCAAACCGGGTAGTAAAGTTAAAAACAACACTTTTTATGCCTATTACAAGGCGGCAGAATCTTTTCAGTATGGTTCACAACAGGCTTTTCAGCAAGCTAGAATTGAGGCTCAACGAAAGGAGTTAGCACAAAAAGTCTCAGAGGCGGCACTTATAGAGGCGACGCCTATGGCATGGTCTCAAGCTTTTAGCCCAACAGAGGTAGGGTTTATTCTCAAAAATGGCTGTAAAATATTGACAGAAGGCTATGCTTTTTTAAGCGGTGACAAGTATTTTTTCAAGGTAGCTAATCAAAAAACCCCATTTTTTATCGATACAGCTGCAGTACTTTATACGCAAGGTATTGAATTCAAAAAGAACTACCCGGTTGACAATCATTTTGGGTATCGCTTGGCAGCAAAGAGTTGGCTGTGCTTAGTTGTTGTTGGTGGGCCGCTGCTTATTGCCAGTGCTGGTTTGTTGACCATGTGGGTTACGGGTGTAGAGGCAACCGGGATAGTCACAACTGGTGTTGGTGGATATATTTTTTATGTTGTTTTCAAAGGCGCGGTCCGAAATGTCAAGCGACTCAATTATCATAAGAAAGCTCAGCAGTATCAGTGTTTGAACACTTGAAAGCGCAGGCGTTGCTCATTGATGAGTAAAAGGTAGGTGCCATTCGTGATCTCGTCATTCACAGAAATAGAATTGACGGTTGTACCTACTTGAAGTAAGCGGCCTTGTGTATCCCAAATTTGAAAAGAAGCGACTTCTTTTAGGCCTGAAATCCAGATGGTTCCGTCAGTTACAGGGTTGGGATAAGCAAGATACGATGTTGTATTTTCATCAAGTCCGCTGTCTTCAATTGTAAGGTTGATTGTTACTGTACTATCACAACCGTGAATAGAGGTAAAAAATTGAGTGTATTGTCCAGAAGTAGTGTAGGTAGTTCCATTCCAAGTAAAGCTATCCAAAACCGTACTGTCGATTATTTGTGACTCAATAGGGTGTATGGTTAGGGAGAGGTTAACGATTGAATCACAACCTGAGGAGGTTTGCAAGGAGTCGATGTACGTGCCTGAATTATAAAATGTTTGTCCGTTCCATGGGTATGAACCACAAGCTTGTTCTGTGATGGTTGTGGTGCTACTTGGAGAAATGGTAAGATTGAGTACCACAACGGAATCACAACCATGAATGGTTTGCCCTGTGTAATTGTAGGTGCCACTTTGCGTGTAATTTTGCCCATTAAATGTATATGAGTTGCACGTGTTCACATTTAACGTTGTGCTTGATTGTAAGTACTGATTGATGACCACACTAACAGGAGCGCTTTGTCCGCAAGTATTTTGGGCCAGGACTGAAAGTGTTCCTGATACAAAACTTTGAGAAAAGATCAAACTGATGTTGGTTCCGGTGCTTGAGCCTGTTGCACCCGATGGCGTGGTCCAAATGTAAGAATTGGCCCCAGAGATACTTGGGGTATTGAAGAGCTGTACACCTCCGCTATAACAAAAATTAAGGCTACCTCCAATAGTTGTAGGAGCCTGCGGGATTGTATTTAAAGTAACCGTTACAGCCAAACGATTGGTAGATTCCAAGCCGTTGATAGTTTGGGTAGCGTAATAAGTGGAGCCATTGCCCAATACTGTATTTGTTGCAAGGGGAGCGCCGCCTGTAGCAGTTGCATACCATTGAATGGCAGTTCCCGTGGCACTTAATTGGTTGATTGTTGCGCCTGCGCAAAGCGTCTGACTAGCAGCTCCGGTTGGCGCGGCTGGTGGTGCTGGTGGTGGTATAAATGTAAAACTTGCTGTTGTGATGCCACGGTTACTGCCGCCATGGTTACTATATGAAAAGCTGGTAGAACCTGAACGTGCCCAGATAAGGCTAATGGCTGCTGGCGTGGCAGAAAAAATGTAGTCGTTGGCGTCGCCAGTATTGAGTGCACGCGTAGCGATAATGGTACGGGTACCGGCACTCACGACGTCAGAAGTGATGGTCCAGTTTTGTTGCGCATCGGTAACTGGTGCTGAAAAGCCAGTGAGTTTACAATCAAAAGCGCTGAGTGTAGTGGCGCTATGAACACCAACAACATCCGTTCCATTGGTCATGGAGCTGGCATTGAAACCCAAAGCAAACCAACGGCCTGCAGGTCCAGTGAGTGTGAGTGTTACCTGGGTGGTAACATCAATTTTTGCTGTCATGGCAAGGCCTGCTGTAGAACTCAAATTCACTACACCTGTGGTATAGGTTTGGGCATACGTTGCAGGAAGCATGAAAAGGAGGAAAAAAGCCAGTAATAGCGTAGATTTTTTCATATTTAGTTTAGTTGTATTTTTCAAAAAACGCATTTAATTCTGGATTTTGATGTATTCGCAGCAAATCTTGAACTGACCTACCTTGTGCATCACGCACGTCTAGACGTGCACCAGCTTCTAAAAGTTGCTTAATTTGATCTAGGCGCAGAAGATTTATCGCTAAATGAATCGGGTAGCCTAATTCTTCAAACTGACATGCTTGATTGACATCTACACCTTTTTTGATCAATAAATCGAGCATCTCTGAATCAGCTTTAAAGATGACTCCATATATCGGCGACCCTTCCTTGAAACATTGGTTGGGATCTGCGCCTGCCTGGAGCAAGACAGCCGCAACGTCATGATTCCCCCTATAAGTGGCTAGAAGCAAAGGTGTGGCGCCGTGTTCAGAGGTCAGGTTCAGGTGATCTGGATGTTTACGGAGGTATTTTTCCATTTGAGCAGCAGTCCCGGATCGTGCAAGGTCATGGATGCTTTGGGCCTTCAAAATAGATTTGAAGTGAAAAATGAAAATCCAGATCAGAAGTATTTTGTAAAGCATGTGCTTGATTAGTTGTCTTTATCCGATTTTAATTTTGTGACGTGTCCCACTTTTTCAATTTTATCACCCGTTTCTTCGGCAATAAAAGAGAGTTTCCAAATATAAACACCATCTTGGACAAATTCATCATTGGAAATAGCACCACTTTGGGCAATAGGTGTTTTGTTATACCTGCCATCCCATTGGTCTGTGGGTTCATTGGTTTCATAAATGAGTTCTCCCCAACGATTGAAAATACTAAAGCGGTAAGTTCCGGGCTTGATTTTACCTGTAATGACTGGATAAAATGTCGGATTGGTATTGTCTAAGTCTCCGGGTGTAAAGGCATTTGGCACATAAACAATCACTTCGTCGCGAATACGGATAATTTGTGTGACGGTGTCAGGGCACATTCCTTGGTTATAAGCGTACAGCGTAACTGAATAATAGCCAGGTGAGCAACCATAAGTGTAATTCATTTGGTCAATACTGTTCGGATTGTAAGTTAGTGTTGGGGTGGTATATAACTCGCTCATTGGTAATTGAGGGTCACATTCACCAAGATCCCAGAAATAAGATGTTGCGTTTTGAGAGCTGTTGATGAAACTGAAGGTCGGCGTCAGAATAGATTGCGACGGAATTTCCGGATCGATTTCAAAATTGGCAATAGCCCATTCGATGGCATCGATGGCAAAAATGGCGCTCGTATCGTTGTCACAGCCAAATCCGGAGTTGTCTAACGTCACAAAGAAACTGGTATCAGAAATAATGGTGCCCGAGAAAATATTGAATAAACCCGCACCCTGAACAATAGTCGGATTCGGATTGAGTTCAGTTCCCGGACTAAACCATGTAAAGGTATTGGTTGAATTTGGAACACCTCCACTCACCACAGCTTGGAGATTGTTATCGAGCCCCATGCAGGTCATGCTGTCACCAATGATGCTGACTTGAGGGTCGTCAAATACTGAAATTAAGAAGGTGTCTGATGCATTACAACCCTCAACCGTTTGATTCATTTCTACTGCAATGCCAATGTTATCATCCAACACGATTGTGGTATAATTAAATGCACTGGCACCTACTATGTCTTGATAAGGATTTCCATTAGGGTAAGATTGAGACCATTGGTAATTTGCAATTGTTCCGAGTCCACCTTGAACAGCAGTAATAAGCGGAACTTCTGCCCCTTCACAAACATTTGCAGTGCCCACAATTTGAATGGTCGGATCCGAAATGACCGTAATGGATACTGTATTCGATGGTAGCGAACCACAACCAATACCAGACTGCTGAACAATGAGGTTGTAATTCAAAGTACCCAACTGGTCAGATGGCGGGCAGAATATGGAATCGGCAGACATCGTTGGGATCCATAAATACGTATTGGTACCCACACCTCCTGTTATTTCAGGAATAATACAGGTTGCTGTTCCACCTTCACAAAGCGTTTGATTGAAGAGCGGGTCAAGAGTTACTATAGGGTCTGCTACAACTGTCAATGCTGCTACTGGACTTACAATTTGATCACAACCTAGCCCAGGGTATGTCACTTCTACGTAGTAATACTGCGTAGTTGGCTGGATGATTGTAGGCGTGGAATAAGCTGCGTTATTGCTATTTGGCAATAACACACCACTGAAGTTGTTGGGCTGATTATTCAAATACCAATTATAGGTAGGCGTGCCAACCCCGCCAGACACGGCAACATTAAATGTAAAGCTCCCGCCTACACAAATTGAGGTATCTGGGATAAGTGCGGTCGAAAATACTGGATCGGGCATCACATTCACAACAGTACTTGCAAGTGGGCTCTGACATGTTCCCGAAAGACCAATTACAGTGTAGGTAGTTGTATCGGTCGGACACACAATGATGGATTGCGTGGTCTCACCCGTAGACCAACTGTAACTAGATGGAATGATGGTTGAAGCTGACGGCACTGCACTTAAAGTCACGCAACCTCCCTCACATATGGTGGCATTTGGACTATTTTGAATGGTAATTTGTGGTGCTGTTTGGACCGAAATTGTAACAGTTGCTGGCTGACTTGTACAATTGTTCAATGTGTAGGTGACAGTGTAATTATTGGGCCCTACCGTTACCGGGTTTACTGTTTGAATATTTGATGTGACGGCAGTGGTATTGCTCCAGGCATAGGACCCTTGGATGTTATTGAATGTAGCCGGACTTCCTGTGGCAGTTAAAACAACAGGTTCATTCGGACAAATTAAAGTGCTAGATGCGGCCAAGCTTACTGTAGGCGTCTGGATCACATTGACCGTTACGTTTTGAGCTGTGATAAGGTTTGTACAACCACCTACACTCACCCCTGTTAAATTGTAGGTGAAGACCCCTGGAATAGAGGTTGGCACTGGTAGCGTGACCACCGAGCTATTTGCTGAGGTAGTGATCGTTTGATTCGCCCCTCCATTGATGTTGTAAGTAAATGTGTAGGGACCAGCCGAATTACTCCCAGTAAATACAACTACAGGCAGGTTACTTCCTTGACATAATGTAGTATCTCCAGAAATTGTTGCTCCTGGGAGTGGTGTCACAAGGATAGTCATGGTGCCAGGTAAAGCGCATTGTGGTGGGTTGGCATCTTGAATATTGGGTGTAAACGTATAGGTAGTACTTGATACCGCACCGATGATTCCAGCAGTAGATATCGTCGCCGGCGACCAAGTACCCGCAATGTTATTATTGGCAGTCAGCGGCAAGACATCAGGCGTTGCTCCTTGACAGTAAGGCCCCAGTTGCGTAAAGAGCGGAATGGTGTTCGGGTTAACGACAATAGCCATGGTTGCAGTTGTGGCACAGATCCCTGCTCCTGCAGTAGGCGTGAAGGTGTAGTTGGTGGTAACGGCCGCTGTGCTTGCCGTATTGTTAATGGCAGGTGCCCAAGACCCAACGATGCTGTTGTTAGCAGTTGTAGGTAGCGCAGGAATACTGGCACCATTACAATACGGCCCTACTTGTGTGAAGGTCGGGATGATGTTCGCACTCACGGTAATGGTTGCTGCTTGTGCAGTCACGGTACTTGAACAAGCGCCAACGGCAACGTTAGACAGCGTGTAGGTAAAAGTCCCGGTAGTTGCTGTAGGCACGGGTAGTGTAACAGAAGAACTTGTTGGCGAAGTCGTAATGGTTTGGTTGGC
>JAIXUE010000001.1 GCA_027483605.1 Cryomorphaceae bacterium
GTATAATAACTTCGAATTTTAAGAGCTCGAGTATGTTTGTTTTTATTCTTAAAAACGCTGTTTCCTTATTTCTCAATACTTCAAAGAACTTGTCTTATGTAATCAGTAAGAACTCCCGCCCCTACTCATCTTTCACTTTCAATCTTCCCAGTTGTGCTAGACCGTTGTCTCAATTGCGGGGTGCAAAGATATGTACTCTTTTTCGTTTCGCAATGCTTTTTTGAAAGAAATTTTAAAAAATTATTCTTGCAAAAGCACAGTGGTCTAACGATCAAGTATTTGAAAGGTTTCATTTTTTTGATCTTTTTTGTGGAAACCCTGTATTTTCGGCATCTTTGCGCTATATGGTACTCGGCAGAAGGGCTTATTTGAAATCTTTAAACGACGAACAATTGATTCGCGTATACAAAGAAAAGCAATGGCCAGCTTGTATAGACGAGCTGTACAAGCGCTATGGGCACCTCGTATATGGTGTACAACTTAAATATACCAAGCAAACAATGGATGCCGAGGACCTCACTATGGAATGCTTTGCCAAACTTCCTGACCTGATCTTGAAGCACGACATCGATTTTTTCAAAGGGTGGTTATATACCGTAGCGCGAAATCTGGCTTTGGGCTTTCTGCGCAAAAACAAAACGAATAGTACAACCCAACTTGATGAACAAATTACAACTATTGCTCATGAAGAGCCGTCGATTGATATAGAGGAGCAATTAAACTTACTCGAGTGGGCTATCCCGCAACTCAAAGCACAGCAAAAAACCTGTATCGTTCTCTTTTACATTGAACAACTCAGCTACGAGCAAATTATGGCCAAAACGGGCTATACCTTTAATGAGGTCAAAAGCTACGTGCAAAACGGCAAGCGCAATCTCAAATTGCTGATGGAACAAAAACAAAGTTATGAAGGCAAATAGAGCTTTATTTAAGAAGTATTTAAGTACTATTCATCAAAAAGAAAAACACCTGATTGAAAAGGAGTTTGTTCACGATGATTTTGTCATGGATGCACTGGAAGGATATAGTCAGCAAACAAACACCTGGGACAGTTTTGAGGCGGCGGATAAAAAGTTCTTCCAAGGACAGCGAAATAGAAGGCTGCTTGTTTTCGTTGCTACGCTTTTTGTTTCGCTTTCACTCGGTTGGTATTTGATTCCAACATCAAGCAAAAAAATAACTGCGAAAAAACAGCAAGAAAGCGCGCAAGTACAAAAAATTAAAATCCATCACAAAGCAGATATCAAAAAGATGACTCCTGCGGCCCCTGAAGAACGGATCACGCCAAGACAAGTTATCCTCGAACTAAAAAAAAGTGCAACTACCATCGTTCAAAATACAGAAGTGTTAGAACGCATTCAGCACATGCCCGCAACACAAGTCGAGTTTAACAAGCAAAAAGAACGACGCCTTGCCATCAAAATGGGGCGAGAATTATACATTCAAAATTTTAAAGTAATCGACTACCGCTACTACCGCAGCGCGGAACGCGAATCAAGACAGCAACTTTCAGAAAACGAATTTGGGGAACAAGAGTTAAAAATTGCCTATCTCAATTTATTGAACAAGGCGATTGAAGATTTTGCCCAGCAAGATTACAAACTTTCCCTGCTGCACTTTGATGAAATCTTACAAACCTATCCCGACGACGCCAACGCGCTTTTTTACGGAGCAATGTGCTTATACAACCTCAGCGAATATAGCCAGGCGGAAAGTAGATTCTTAAAACTTCAGCGTATCCCATTCGCAAATTTTGGTGAAGAAGCTGAATGGTATCTTCTACATGTGTATCAACGCACAAAGAAAGAGGCTGCATTTAGCAGCCTCCGAAAAACCATTATTGATCAAAAAGGATTTTACATGCAAAAAGCTGAGAACCTTGAATTCAATTAATGTTGTATACTAATAGGTGCAGAGAAGGCCTTGTTACCCAAGAAAAAATGCACTACGTACATACCATTTGGAATGTTATTGGGTAATGCCACAAATTCTTTATTTTGTCCGACGGTAGAATTTTGAAGTTTTTTAGACCAGACAGATTTGCCTTGAAGATCCACAAGATTCAATGAAGTAGGTGCAATAGATAAGGTGGAAAAAGAAATGACTAATTCTTCTTTCTCAACACCATAGCCAACCGCAAAATTATTTTCGACTTGCGTCTCGTTTATACTAGCGTTATCATTTGTAAAAACATGTTGAGAAAGGTAAATGACATCACCATTGTCATTGCCATTGTTATTCGCTTTGTTGGTGGCTACATAAAAGGTAACTGGGCCTTGTTCTGTTTGAGGTGCTTCCCAAGTCCAGTTCCAAGTCTGGGTTGCGGAGGTATTTGAGGTGTTTTTGTGGGTGGCGTATTTGCGCTGTCCACCACTAATTGTCGCGGTTTTGAGTTGGGTATTAGCGCCTGCAACAAAGTTACCAGCCATTGCATTTGCCGCATTAAGTGCAGTAACTTGGAAGCCTTTCTTGGCAGGATTCGAAGCCATGGATAAATTAACAGTATATGTTGCCCCTGGTGTATATTGGGTGATCCCAAAGCCTATATCATTTTGAATAATGAGTAAGTTTTCATTCGCGCCATTTTGTGTGGCGCCGTTGTGGCAACTCGTGCAATTTTGCTCACCGGGTGCACCACTCTGCCCACCACCGGGGCCGTTTGCATTTAGCGGTGCTGCTTGAAATCCTTGTGTGTTTACATTTCGAAAGGAAAAGATGCCAAATGTAAGTGCAATTAGCGAAAGGGGTAAAAATACTTTTTTCATTGTTGTGGTGTGTTTAAATGAATTTGATGGCTTACTTCCTCAACCATTAATTATCGAGCTTCCCTTGTTCTATCCAACATTTCACCTTCTGAATAGTAGCGTCAGGCAAAGCAGGGCCGCCAATAGGCATCAGTTGATAACCATTGGCTTTCATGGAGTTTAAAATTGCATTAGCATTAGCTGAAATGGAAGTGTATGAACTGAAATCAAAACCGCCAGAAGCATTTCCTTGGTCGTGGCAATTGATGCAATTTGCTTGTATTATAGGCATGACATCATTTGAAAAAGAAATCGTGTCATTGCATTGTGCAGCTAAGGGCGTAACCTTTTCACGAGTGCAAGAAAAAAGAGCAATAGAACAAGAAGAAAAGGCAATTAAACCTACGGTAAATAGAGCTGTAATTTTCATATGATGATTATTTGCCCTGGGCAGGGATTTCAAAATTGACTTTCATTATGTCAGGAACAGCCGTACTCTTTTTACCGACTTTAAAATCGATGCGATTGACGTTAAAGGTTCCTTTAAAGGTGATTTTACTCCCAGCTTTGGAGTAGTTGGCAGGAACAGTAACCGTTTTGGTGATTCCTTTAATGGTGAGATTCCCTGTTATGTTGTATAGGTTTCCTTCCTTTTTTTCCACCTTCGTTGACTTGAATTTGGCATAAGGATGTTTAGCTGAATCGAACCATTCTGGCGTTTGTGCTTTTTTGGTCATCATGCCGTTTCCTGTTGAGATAGAACGCACATCGATTTTGAAGTCAAAATTTGAACCCGCAAGGTCTTTCTCATCGAAATCGATGTCCCCTTCCATGATTTTAAAAGAACCCGATGGGTCTTTGCTTTTGAACTCAATAGAGAAATCTTTAGTGACTTCATAGTGGTCGAGGACAGCAAAGGTGAATGCTCCAAGAAGAAGAAAAGCACCGAGGAAGAAAAAAGAGCATTTGATTTTTTTCATAATTGATGGATTTGGTTATTCAATCACAAATTTCCTGCCAACAGTAAAGCCCAACCTGAATTGGCCTTCTTGCCACTGTTCGGTGGTGTAGGGAATAAATTGGGTTTCGCCGATACCGCCAGAATTGGTAATGTTGATGGTAAAGTTGTGTCCAAAAGTAAACCACTCTAGTGCAATAGCACCGCTATTCGTAAAGCCTGTTTGACGTGTTTGGCTGCCATTGAAACAATGGTAGTATTCTCCGATGAGGGCAAAACGAGAACTTAGGCGAATGCGACCTGAAATGCCAAGTGCAAAAAGGTCGTTTGCATCTGTATTGGCCACGTAATTGCGATGTACAAGCGTTGGTGATACTTGCAAGGCGCCGCGATCGCCAAAATGATGCGCAATATTGACCTGCGCAAAGTAATTGAGCCGATGAACCGGTTTTGGGAAGTGCGTAATGAGTCCTTCGTCAGGGGCGGCAGTCATGTAGGTAAAACTCGAGCCGGCAACCGCCGTAATGCTAATCGGCGATTTTTCAGGTTCTTGGCTAATAACCTTGTATTTGACAAAGCCGTCAACCAATGACCGATAAGGAGCACCGGTTCCTTTGGAGCGTCCAAAACCGACCATGAGTTGGTCGGTGATGCCGTATTCCATGGCAATGCGCATGTCGGATAGGTTGTCAAAGCCAAACATTTGTTGAACACCTCCATTTACACCAGCGATATCGCCAAAACGGTGCTCGATACGAAACTCATAGGTGCCTTTACTGAGTGTTTCAACGGAGTGCCCGTTGACCACGCGCGTAGAAGAGAAGGTAGTGAGTGGTTCGCTGTATGATTCTTCGGAAGCTGCTTCAGTAGGTTCTTGTGCCCAAAAGGTGAATGGGAATAGAAATGCGGCAAGAATGAATTTGGATAATTTCATTTGTTGTAGTTTGATCCGTTAATTAGACGAAAATAAAATGAAAAGGTTTGTTTGACCAATTTAAAATTCACTTTGATGGCAAGTTCAGCGTCTTTTTCGTTTTTCTGAAAGCCACTTTGGAACGGTGTTTTCGGATTCTTTGGGCGCATCTAGCAGCTTTTCTAGTAAATCTGGACGCTTGGCTTTTTGGAGGCGTTGACGGATCCAGTCTTTGTTTTCTTTTTTGTACCAAAAGAAGTAGCGGTTCTGATTGAGTTTTTCTTCTCTGGTTTTTACGGTATGGACTGGCTTGAGGGTATAAGGATGAACACCTGTGTAGTAGATGACTTCCGCAACCGTCATGGGCGTTGGTGTAAAGTCTTGTACTTGCTCGAGCTGAAAGCCCATGTCTTTGGTTTCGGCAGCGAGATTGGCCATATCTATCTCTTCGCACCCCGGGTGAGATGAAATAAAATACGGAATGAGTTGTTGTTTGAGGCCATGCTTGGCAGACAAGCGGTCGTATTTCTCTTTGAATTTATGGAAATACTGAAAAGAAGGCTTGCGCATGACTTTAAGCGTGGCGTCAGAGGTATGCTCGGGTGCTACTTTGAGACGGCCCGATACGTGGCGCGTGATGACTTGTTCGATGTATTCGTCGTGGTTGCCGTCTTCATTGTTTTTGTTGAAGTCGTCTACCAATAAGTCATAGCGAATTCCAGAGCCTACAAATGCTTTTTTGACACCTGGGAATTGATCGATTTTGCGGTAGAGATCGGTCATTTGCTTGTGGGAGGTATCCAGGTTATGGCAAATGACGGGATGAATGCAGCTCGGCGAAACACACTTGGCGCAAATGGCTTCGTCTTTGCCTTTCATGCGGTACATATTGGCGGAAGGGCCGCCAATATCAGAAAGGTATCCTTTGAATTCTGGATGCTTAGTGAGTTCTTCGACTTCTTTCAAAATAGATTTTTCACTGCGCGATGCAATGAATTTACCTTGGTGCGCAGAGATGGTGCAAAAACTACAACCTCCGAAACAACCTCGATGCGTATTGACCGAAAATTTGATCATGTCGTAGGCAGGGATCGCACCACGTTTTTTGTATTTTGGGTGGGGCAAGCGCGTATAAGGAAGGTCATATGAACCGTCCATTTCCTTTTCGGTCATGGTTTTGAACGGCGGATTGATGACCAGCGTTTGTGCACCAACTTGCTGTGTGATGCGATTGGCGGCCCACTTATTGGACTCTACTTCGACAATTTTGAAGTTAGCTGCATATTTGAGTTTGTCTTTTAAGCACACTTCATGACTGGCAAGCTCAACAGTTTCCCAATTTTTATTTTTTGGGAGTTCTCGGTCAGCGTCTTGTAAAAAAGCCACTTGATTGATCGTCTTGGCCTGTTCAAATGGCACGCCGCGCTTCAATAAGCGAAGTAAGGTCCGCAAGGGTTGTTCTCCCATTCCGTAAACGAGCAGATCTGCTTTGGCGTCGACTAATATAGAGGGCATGAGTTGATCTTTCCAGTAGTCATAATGGCTTACGCGACGCAAAGAAGCTTCAATACCGCCCAAAAGCACTGGAACGTCAGGAAATAGATCTTTTAAAATATTGCTGTAAACGATACTGGCATAATCTGGGCGAAAGCCCGCTTGACCACCAGGTGTATAGGCATCTGTAGAACGCAGGCGCTTGTTGGCGGTGTAGTGGTTGACCATTGAGTCCATGCAGCCGGCGGTGACGCCAAAGAAATATTTAGGTTTGCCTAGTTTTTTGAAGTCGCGGAGATCGTCTTTCCAGTTGGGCTGCGCAACAATACCAATGCGGAAACCTTCGCTTTCGATAATGCGGCCAATAACAGCAGTACCAAAACTAGGGTGGTCGACATAGGCATCGCCGGAGATGAGGATGACGTCAAAGGCATCCCAGCCTCTTTTTTCTGCTTCCTTTAGAGATAAAGGTAGCCAATCGGAAATAGGGCGCTCTGGGTTCATGTTACAAAGATACATCAAGAACAATGCGTGGTGAATTTTGTTGTAATTTTGTAGCTCAATTAACACATTATTTACTCTAAACTAAGATCAAAATGGCTTTTGAACTTCCCTCTTTACCTTATGCCTATGATGCATTAGAGCCGCACATCGATGCGCGCACTATGGAAATCCACCATTCAAAGCATCACCAAGCATACACAACCAACCTCAATAATGCAATTGCAGGAACTGACATGGAAAACATGTCAATTGAAGAAATTTTATTGAACTGCAAAGACAAACCAGCGGTGCGCAACAACGGTGGTGGTTTCTGGAACCACAACCTTTTCTGGGAAACGATGGCGCCAAATGCCGGCGGCAACCCAACAGGAGAACTTGCGGCAGCTATCGATGCAGCGTTTGGTTCATTTGAAACATTCAAAGACGAATTCGCAAAAGCGGCTACTACCCGCTTTGGTTCAGGTTGGGCTTGGTTGTGCGTTACAAACGGCTCCTTAGAAATCTGCTCTACACCCAACCAAGACAATCCACTCATGGGCGAAGGCTGTAGCGGCACCCCAATTCTCGGCCTCGACGTTTGGGAACACGCTTACTACTTACATTACCAAAACCGTCGTCCAGACTACATCAATGCGTTTTTTAACGTCATCAACTGGGACGTCGTGGCCGCTAAATTTGCTGCTGCGAAGTAATTTAAAAATCTTTTTAGCAAAAAGGGCGGCCCTGCGGGCCGCCCTTTTTTGTAATTCATTTTTGAATTAATCTGCATACAATGATGCTTAAAAATTAACCTGCGCCTGAATGCGCAATAAATTGCCTCGTTGGAAATTAGTTGGGTTAACAGCATCTTCAAAGCGTCTTGCAGACATTGTGTACATGACCACTAATTCAAAATTCTTGTTTGGCTGCCATTCAGCGCCAATTTCAAGTTCCTGAACCTCGTAGCTTCTCGCATCCAATTCATGTTTTTTACCACCATCATAATATTGATAGCGAGTAAAAGGAATCAATGTTTGACCTTTAAAATCTAACTTGTAGCTAGCCATAATGAAACCTCCTTTGAGTGGGCTTTCAATTATTGTATTGGTCAACTTGTCGTATTCCGGACCACGGCCAATATTGTATTCAGCAAGAATTCCAAACGGTTTTGGGTACAAAACAAACGTAGCACCTATACGCTCATCGTTGTACAATTTATCTGTTGCTGTTCCGACCCCAGCAGTTGTCGATAATAATGTAAACTGTCCTTTGTATGCCTGAATTCCCGCCTCGACGACTTGATTTTTGATTTGAATTGGGTAAGAAGCTCTGGCGACGACATGCTTATTTGCGTTGATTTCAGGACGATTAGCTGTTTGTCCGTTGTAAACACCAATACCAAGAACTCCGTAATCTCCTGATCCTTTTAAACCTTCACTCACAAGCGATGAAAAAAGTTTACGCGTTTTTGCAGGTGCCCAATAAAAGAAAACACCGAGGTCACGCTCATTGGTAACAGCACTGTTCATCGCGTCGGCACGATCTAGAGGCAAACGATTTTGAGATGATTGCATATTTTCAAAGCCATAAGGAACTTTTGATTGCCCGATTCTGAAACGAAATTCATTTTTCTGATCAAGGCCCACGTCAAAATATGCATCGCGTAATTGACCAAAATGCATGGCACTTGATGAAGGTGAACTTGCAAAGTCTGGTTGAATGTAAAAATAAACACGGGGGCCAACTTGCCCAAAAAAGATCAAGCGCATTCGTCGAATAAAGAAATCATTATCGCCACCCCAGCTTCTATCGCATTGTTCACATTCGAGGTCTTCATTGGTCTGAAGTAAGCCATTATAGCGAACCTGCATGTAGCCACGCATCTGGACACTTTCATACCATTTTTTTGCAGGTGCTGGCGTTTTTGCTTTTGTCGTATCAGCAACCGTTTGAGCAATAAGCCCAAAAGAGCAGGAGATAAAGAGCAATAAATAATAAACTTTTGTCATTTGTAATGTTTTTAATTTCGAGCTCAAAATTAATTCCTTCATATTTGCTTAACATATCATTTATATTCATTTAACTTTTATATAATCTTGTTGATAATTTGTTAACATTAAGATTTGAGTTGGCCGTAATCCCAATTTAGAAATCCTTTATATATCTTGGACTCAGAAGAAACCAATGTTATGTTTACGTTAACAAACCGCGTCATTTTTCTCCATCCCTAAGGATAGACATACATTTGTTTAAAAATCAATTACTATGGCCGGAATTTTAAGTTACTTCTTACCAAAAGACAAAGTATTTTACTCCCTTTTTGAAGACGCGAGTAACAACCTCGAACGCATTGCGCAAAAGCTCCTTCAAGTTGTGCATGAATCAGATTTCAACAAACGTGCTGCACTCATTGAAGAAATGCGCGACATCGAACATCAAAATGACAACATTACCCACCAAATCTTTATCGAGTTGGGTAAAAACTTTATCACACCTTTTGACCGTGAGGATATTCACGCTTTGGCTTCTGCCCTAGACGACATCGCAGACTATATTTACGCTTCGGGAAAGAAAATTAATTTCTACAAAATTGATCCGATCTCTGATCAAGGAATTCAGAAAACAGCTGCGGCTATCAATGATGCAGTTATCGCTGTAAAAGCAGCAGTTATGGAGTTGCGCAACCTGAAGAACACCCAAAAAATCATTGAGTGTGTCATCAAAATCAACAGCATTGAAAACAATGCAGATAATATTTTTGACATGAGTATTGAACGTCTTTTTAACTCAGATGTAGACGCCAAAGAATTGATCAAACGACGCGAGTTGTACATGGTTATGGAAACTGCTACTGATAAGTGTGAAGATGCTGGAAACGTCATTGAATCAATTGTAGTTAAGTACGCCTAGTTTTTTGCAGACTTCATTTTAAAGACAAGCAAATGTTTACTTTATTATTAATCGTCATTGGCATCGCGCTACTTTTTGACTTAGTCAATGGCTTTCACGATGCTGCCAATTCAATTGCAACAGTTGTTTCAACTAAAGTACTGACTCCTTTTCAGGCAGTACTATGGGCAGCGTTGTTCAATGTCATTGCATTTTGGGTTTTTGACATGAGCGTGGGCAACACGGTGGCCAAAACTGTTGACAACAATGCAATTGACCTCTGGGTTATTTTAGCAGGTCTTCTTGCTGCTACCTTCTGGAACCTACTCACTTGGTGGTTAGGTATCCCCTCTTCATCTTCACACACACTCATCGGTGGTTTTGCGGGTGCTGCCGTTGCACATGCAGGATTTAGCGTCATTGAAAGTGGCGAGATTTTAAAAGTTGTTCTTTTCATTTTCCTCGCGCCAATTATCGGTGGATTCATAGCTTACCTCATTGCAGTGGTGACCATCTCACGCTCATTCTGGAAAAAGATGTTGGTCATTTTGCTGCTTTCAGGCTTAACCATTGCCGTGATGGAATACATGATTGAATTCATCGATATGAAACCTATTATGATGTATATCGTCATCGGCATGATTTCAGTATTCATAGTAGTATACATCTGGTTCGAACTCGTTTATGGTTCAAAAAGACCATCGGCTGTCAAAGAAGCCAATATGCACAAGAAACTGCAGCTGTTATCTTCGGCAGCTTTTTCTTTGGGACATGGCGGTGCTGATTCACAAAAAGTCATGGGTATCATTTGTGCAGCTTTACTTGTTTATGGCAATATGGGCCGCGAAGGCAAACTAGACAAGCCCGTGCCGAAAGATTTGCGCATCACCGAACTCATGCAAATTGAATTCGATGATGCCGATGGCAAAAAACATAAGTTCAAACCAGAAGTGGCAGAAGTAAACGGACAAGTTTATTTTATGGACCACAAAGAAGTGATAGATGCCGCAACAGGCACTGCAATTTACAGCGAGGACGGGAAAAAACTTGCTAATGTTCAAAATGCACCTTCATTTAAAGCTATCGATGAAGAAATGCACAAAATTGAAATCTACACCTTTGGTGAAGCACTTTGCGATGCCAAAACTAATGACACCATCTTCGTAGATAAAACTTTGAATAAGACCTATGCATATGCTGGTATTTTCGGCGAATACGTCGATGGATCTACCGGCGAATTGCGCGAAGGACATAAAATCAAAACAAAAGTACATTCAGACACCATGCCTTTTTGGGTTTCGTTTGGCTGTTACCTCATGATTGGTATTGGAACCCTGATGGGTGGATGGAAAATTGTCAAAACAATGGGAACTAAGATCACCAAGGTGACACCGCTGGAAGGTGTTTGTGCCGAAACCGCAGGGGCCTTGACCCTGTTTACGGTATCTCAGTTTGGAATCCCCGTTTCGACAACCCACACCATCACAGGTTCAATCATTGGCGTAGGTGCTACTAAACGCTTGAGTGCTGTGCGCTGGGGCGTCACCATTAACTTACTTTGGGCCTGGATCCTTACCATTCCGGTGAGCGCTTTACTTGCTGGTATTTTTTACTATATTATCGTTTGGTTCAAGTAAATCAATCCTCAATTATCATTGAAAAAGGGCGCACAAGCGCCCTTTTTTATTAAATATTCATTCAGTTTTAGAATTATTTTAAAATTTCTTAACTTTAGACCGAATCTAAAAAATCAACTATGAAAAAACTTTTACTTACCGTCAGTGCCATCGCGCTATCTGCAGCAACTTATGCACAGGTAATTGTCGCTGGTATTTCGCCACAAAACATTGTGGCTAACTATGCTCACACATGGGCTGATCCAGGAGGTGGCTGGGGAACACCAGATTTCAATATCCCAGGGACCTACGTTCAAGATACACTTATGATCGTAGACGATGGTTCAACAGGATTGAACGCCCAAGGCAATCCAATTTCAGCCGAAGGATGTAACCCACTCATCAACGACTTAACAGGTAAAATCGCGGTTGTATTCCGAAACACTTGTGAGTTTGGTATGAAAGCACTTAATGCTCAGAATGCAGGTGCCGTTGGTGTTATCGTTGTGAACCGCAACCCAGGTGAAGTCATCGCAATGGGTGCTGGTGCTTCTGGTGCCAACGTTACCATTCCAGTTGTGATGGTAGACATCAACGACGGTTTGGCACTCATCGCTGAAATGGCCAACGGACCAGTTGTAATGTTCCTCGGAAACAAAACAGGTTTATTCCCTAACGATGGTGGTATTTCAGGAGCTGCAACGCTTTTGCCACGCCAAGCCATGATCCCATCTCAGTTGGCTCAAGACGGAACCGAATTCAATTTTGATCTTGGTTCACGCGTATACAACTACGGTAACCAAGCACAAACAGGAATGTCTTTGAATGCAAAAATCACGAATCCTGCTGGTGCAACGGTATACGACAACACTGCGTCAGGCATCAACCTAGCCGCAGGTGACTCCCTCGATGTATTCCCTGGTGGTGCATCAAACTTACCAAATTTCTCTTTGGCGTCTTACCCTGCAGGTACTTACACACTTACCTACACACTCAACTTAAGTGGTCCAGACGACTACAACGCAGACAACAGCTTGGTAACTACTTTCAAAGTAACTGACTCCTTGTTCAGCTACGCACAAGCAGATGCTACAACCGGAACGCCAACAGGAGGTAACTACTACCGCCCAGGCACCAACAACCAAACGTACTCTGCTTGTCAGGTAATTGATAACGCTAACGCGAGCCGCTTGAAAGCAGATGGCATTTGGTTCTCTGCAACAACTGCAGCTGCTTCAGGTGTACTCTTGACAGGTGAAGAAATGGCGCTTTATATGTACAAATGGGAAGATGTCTTTACTGACCTTAACGATGCTAACTTAGCGTTCAACACACTTACAGAAGTAGCAAATGGTTTCTATTATTTCCCAGACGATCTACAAGGTCAAACTGTATACGGTGCGTTCACCACACCAGTAGCCTTAGAAGACAACCAACGTTACCTTGCATGTGTTCAGACAGTAAACCTCAACCTTTACATGGGTCATGAGAACGGAACAAACCTTACTTGGAACGAAGCTTACTACCTTCAGCCAATGGCACCTAACGAAAGTGATGGTACTTGGTATGCAGCTGGTTTCGGTTCTGATTTACCAAGTTCTGTTGCAATCGCTGTTTCTGACAACGATGTAAATGTTGCAGAATTGACTACTGTTGCGGGCAAAGCATTCCCTAACCCAGCTAACGATGTAGTTACTGTTGCTATCGAAGGTGAAGGAACAGCTCAATTGACTGTTACTGACGTAGCAGGTAAAGTAGCTATGGCTGCTTCATTGAACCTTGCTGCTGGTCAAGACAACGTAAATATCGCAGGCTTGACTTCAGGTCTTTACATTTTCAACGTTACACTTGAAAACGGCAAAACTGCTCAATTCAATGTTGTGAAAAAATAAGTTCAACTCACTTTGAACACGAAAGGGACGGGCAACCGTCCCTTTTTTATTTGCTATCTTTGTAGTATGTCAAAAGCATCTTATACAGTTACAGCAGCACTTCCTTATGCCAACGGTCCCCTTCATTTAGGGCATGTCGCCGGCGTTTATTTACCTGCCGATATTTTTGTTCGTTTTTTAAGAATGAACAACCACGACGTCGCCTTCATTTGCGGCGCCGACGAACACGGCGCAGCCATTACATTGCGTGCTAAGAAAGAAGGGCTCAGCCCAAAAGACATCGTAGACAAATACGATGGCATCATCAGAAATGCTTTTCAAGACTTTCAAATTAGCTTTGATATCTTTCACCGCACCTCTAGTGAGTTGCACCACCAAACTTCAGCTGACTTCTTCAAACGCCTTTATGACCAAGGGCAGTTTACCGAAGAGGTTTCTGAACAATACTTTGACGAACAATACCAACAATTTTTAGCAGATCGCTACATCACCGGCCAATGCCCAAAATGCAGCAACCCTAGCGCCTACGGCGATCAATGCGAAAAATGCGGTTCAGACCTCAGCCCAACAGACCTCATCAATCCTGTTTCTACACTCAGTGGCAGCAAGCCAATCCTAAAAAGCACTTCGCATTGGTACTTGCCCATGGATCAGCACGAGACCTGGCTCAAGGACTGGATTCAAGATGGCATTTTAGACGGTCAAAAACAACACGAGCCCAAAGAATGGCGCAATCAAGTCATTGGCCAATGCATGTCTTGGATCAATGGTGGCCTGCGCCCCCGCGCCATGACACGCGACCTCGATTGGGGCGTTAAAGTACCGCTTCCAAATGCAGACGGCAAAGTACTTTACGTCTGGCTAGACGCGCCCATTGGTTATATTTCAGCGACCAAACAATGGGCCCTAGACAACGGCAAAGATTGGGAGCAATACTGGCTCAAAAGCAAAGCCCAAGACCGCAAATTGGTACACTTTATTGGCAAAGACAACATCGTGTTTCATGCCATTATCTTCCCTATTCTTCTCAAAAATCACGGCGATTTTATCTTACCCGACAACGTTCCGGCCTATGAATTCCTGAACCTCGAGGGCGACAAATTCTCCACCTCTAGAAATTGGGCAGTTTGGCTCCACGAATACCTCGAAAGCTATCCAGATAAAATCGATGAGCTCAAATATGTGCTCACCGCAATTGCCCCAGAAACTAAAGATTCAGAATTTACCTGGAAAGAATTTCAGACGCGTGTCAATTCAGAGCTCGCCGACATCATGGGCAATTTCGTCAACCGCACCTTGGTGCTCACCAATAAATACTACGAAGGCCAAGTGCCGGCGGCCGGTCAGTTCACCGAAGAAGACCAACAGATTATTGCTCAAATTCAAGAGATTCCAAACCGCATTTCCAAATTAGCATACGCCTACAAATTGCGCGAGGCACAGGCAGAAATGATGCAGTTTGCACGCATCGGCAACAAATATTTAGCCGACAACGAGCCCTGGAAACTGGTCAAGACCGACCCCGCTCGCGTAGAAACAATTATGCATTTAGCCTTACAAATCACGGCTAACTTGCAAATTGCTTGTCAACTCTTTTTACCAGCTACTGCAGAGAAACTATCCAAAATGCTCCATGCGTCTTGGGATCAATATTCAGACCTCGGCCGCATTGATCTGCTAAAAGCTGGCCACCAAATTGGCGAAGTCCAGATTTTATTTGCAAAAATCGAAGATGCACTCGTCGAAACAGAAATCAATAAATTAAAGGCCACAGCAGCCACACAAAGTAAATTCCCTCCAATGAAAGACGCCATCGCCTTCGACGACTTCACCAAAATGGACCTCCGTATGGGAACCATTCTTGCTGCTCAAAAAGTCGAAAAAGCTGACAAACTACTCCAACTCACCGTAGACACCGGCATAGACCAGCGCACAATTGTCTCCGGCATTGCCGAACACTACGCCCCCGAAGACATCATCGGTAAAACAGTCCTCGTTCTTTTGAACCTAGAGCCCAGGAAAATCCGCGGCATCGAATCACAAGGCATGATCCTAATGGCTGAAAACGAAGAAGGTAAACTCAGCTTCCTCGCTTCCGAAAAAGAATTTGGCGCCGGACCATCCGTTCGCTAACGATTTTTATCCATAGCTACTTGCAGAAGCCAAAAAAGTTCGTATCTTTGTAGTCCCAATACAGCAAACAACACGTTTCAAGATATATTGCGGGGTGGAGCAGTTGGTAGCTCGTCGGGCTCATAACCCGAAGGCCACAGGTTCGAGTCCTGTCCCCGCTACAAGGAAAACCTGAGTCTTTTGACTCAGGTTTTTTTATTGGCTTAAACTGAAGCAAGCCGAAGGCTTGAATGAAGGGAAAGTCAATAAAAAAAGAAGTTGCGCAGCGACTTGGTTTTCCTTGTTAAGCCCTCCCCAAGGTCCATCCGAAACGAAGTGAAGGATAGTCCTGTTTACTTTCAAAAGTGGATTGAAATGAAAAAAGGAAGAACACGAAGCGGTCTGAGCTTTTCTTAGAAAAGCCCTCCCCAAGGTCCATCCGCAACGAAGTGAAGGATAGTCCTGGTTACTTTCAAAAGTGGATTGAAATGTAAATTGTGAGTTGACTTTTTTCTGATTAGTTTCGTATAGCGTCAATTCAGCGGTTATTCTAGCGAAACGATACCATGAAAAACAAACTCTTTAACAAGCTTCCCATATACATACTGGCATTAACCGCATTGACTTTCTTGGCAAGTTGTGACAATTTTGAAAGGCGCTTTTACGAAAATATTGACCAAGGACAATTAAACGTCATTCAAAACGGAGCTGACACTTTTGACCTTGCTACTATTACAGATTTTGAATGGGACAGCGTTATTCTCATTCGAGGAAATGAAAGTGTGCCCTACTTCAAAGAAGAGATTGAAGCATTTCTTCATCAGCAGAAAAATGAAGTGCATTGGGTTTACAAAACAATAACTTTTTAATTCAAAAACGCAAAAGCAACAAGCAAGAGCAAAGAGCTAAATTCCACATTGTCCAAAGGAGATCCCAATAATTTGCTTTTCGATTATGTCGTTCAAAAAAACTCCCGATGGGTGAAGATCGATCAACCGTCAAAGGATAAGTGCCTGTTATCTCGTAAATGATTTCACGGACTATCCTCAGATAAAGATAGATTGACAAAGGATACCAAAATAGTCTCGTACAGCTATAGCCATCAGCTAGTTCAACAACATAATTTGTACTTGAAAGATAAACTGAAGTGAGCGCACACAGGACACAAACCGATATCATTAATATGTTGACTCCTTTAATATCGAAGCGATTGTTATATGGGGAAACAAGCAATGCAGAAACACCCATACCTGCCAAAACTAAACTATTTTGTTTTTCATCAAAGTCAGTGCTCAGCAGTCCGATGGAAATTAATACGACAGGAATTATCAGAATAAAATACTCCCAAAAAATGACGCGACTTTCTTCCAATTCTTGTTTAACCTCCTCGTCGCTAGGTGTTGCGTCAGGATTATTTTTTAAAACCCCGACGATTATTGAGATCGGGATGGCCATAAAAAACAGAATTAAAAAACAATACCCGAATATGGTCAATGCACTCATGTGGATTCAAAAGGCTAAATTTAATGTGCTTTCACGAATGATGAAAATTACTTGTTTTAATTAAACGAACCAATGAAGTGCATCCTATTTATTTCTGCAATTTTATTATTAGCAGCTTGCACAAACCCACCTTCAAAACAGGAAGAACCCAATTCTTGGACCGTTAATGAGTATAACAAAGATGGTTTGCGCATTGACATCACCAATCATCAATTGAAAAACTTTAGCATACATATTTCAAGAAAAAATGATTCGTTGACCCTTGATTTAAACGAGCTGCACATTCCTTTTAAGACCCCTGAAGTAACTTGGGTAAATAAAGATTTCGTTTGTATTTCAACTTGGTGGTCTGGTCCGTTTGCGCGCAACCTGTTTATCTCACTTGGCAAGCATCTAAAAGACTACATCTACATTGACAAAGACATCGAATGGGCAGATTCAACTACCAATAATGTATTGTATGTAGATACGGTTTTGAATGGTCAAGTCCAGCTCGTAATTGAAAATTTAAAGAGTCGGAAAAAGCATTTGATCAGCTACCCTTTAAACCCAGAAAGGCCATCAGATAACTATTATGACAGCCTTCAATTGACAAAAAAGAATTTAACCATTTGGACCGATGGTAAACCGAGTTTATTTGACCTGAAACATTAAAGGAATTTGGTTCTTTAATTTAAATTTGAAAAAAGTCCATCATGAAAACCACCCTCCTACTTATCCTTTTCACCATTACCTTTAGTGTAAATGCCCAGCAAAAACCACAAGCGAAAATTTTTAATGGGATCGTTGTTGCCGGCTACGTGGATAACGGAGCCTATTTAAATTTTACGGGGCCAAATATCAGTTGGCAAAAAGGGCAATCTAAAGTGCTCTTGGGCATGCTGCCTTCCCTGCGCTACAAGGTGGATCAGGGCGCTACAGTGAATGCGCGCATTTACCCTGCACTCGGCGCTGGGCTCACCTATTCATACCAAAGATTCGTGTTTCAGGTTCCGCTCTATTACAATCCAAAAACGGCTACTGCTAATGGCAATTGGCAAATTGGTTGCGGTTTGGGTATAAAACTGTGAGTAAATAAGAAATAATGGAATTGCGAAAATCAAAAACCTTAATTCTTTATGTAGGAATTGAGAACTCCTAACTGATTTTTAATAATTCCTTATGTTTGTATCACATTTGTTTCCATGACAACCATTAAAGATTTCATTGCCACAGCACTGCAAGAATCCATGTTCAATTTGGGTTTGTATTTGTTTTTTGGCATTGCTGTTTTTGTTGTTGTTTGGATTTTCTTGAAGAAAGTTTGGCGCTGGCGAAGAATACAACCTCGAAGCGAAAGCAGAACACACTTTTTTAGACATGACATTCTTTTTTCAGTAGGTTCTATCCTACTTGCCGGACTGCTCACAGCCTGTATTACCTTGCTTGATAAGTGGGGCTATATGAAACTTTATTCCGATTTTAATGCGTACGGCTCATTTTGGGGTATCGCTCAACTATTTTTGCTCGTCTTCTTTTATGACGCCTACTTCTATTGGACACACCGATTCATGCATCATCCGAAAATATACCGCTGGGTTCATAAAACACATCATAAAAGCACAGATCCGTCTCCTCTAACTATTTTTTCTTTCCATCCTTTCGAGAACCTTATTGAATTTCTTCCATTCCTCGTTCTGCCAATGCTGATTCCAATTTATTGGCCCATGTTGTTTCTTTGGCAAACCTTGGACTTGATCAATAACGTTGTGGCTCATTTAGGCTATGAGATCTATACGCGAAAATGGTTCAGAATTCCCCTACTGAAACACAAAACAACCTCTACGCACCACAACATGCACCACGAACTTTTCATGGGAAATTATGGCTTGTATTTTACCTATTGGGATCGATGGATGCAAACAGAAATCAAGGATTATGAGAAAAGGTTTGATGATGTTTATCGCAAACGAGTTCAACATTCATAGTTATACTTAGTCAGAAGAATTAAACAAAGCTGTGAACCACACCATCTACACCGATACCGAAAAAAATGCCATTCGCTTTTCTGAGTTTAAAAAACTAGAAACCCAGACACCTTTTACTGGTTTGGGGATCAAATATGTGGCTGCTGGTGAAGAAACCTATTTCGTCAATAACAAAAAGTTTTCGGTCAAAGAAGGTGAATACATCATTGGAAATGATTTTACCACCTCGATTGTTCAGATTGATCATGAGAAACCAGTGCAAGGACTTTGTATTGATATCTCATCTGAAATCATTTCTGAAGTGGCCGAATATTATGATTTGAACGGTGCAGATCTTACCGAGTTTTTGCTCTCTGACCAGTTTTTTGTGAACCGCTACAATATCAAAAACACCACCTTGGGTTATTCATTGGTAGAAATCAATGAATCAATCAAAAGAAGAAATCTCGATGTGCCGTTTTTACAGCAAGAATTATTCTACTCCTTAGCAGAATCCATTATTACTGACCAGCGCTTTATATTCAATCATTTGAATAAGATGGATTTTAAAAAAGTTAATACCAATGAAGAAGTTTTTCGGCTATTACTTCAAGCAAAAGAACTGCTTGATCTAAACGCGATGAAAAACTTTTCACTAGAAGAAATCAGTGCAGGAGTTGGCATATCAAAATATCATTTCATTCGGCTTTTTAACAACGTATTTGGTATTTCACCCTATCAATATCAAATCCGGAGAAGATTAGAAAATGCCAAACTCGAACTATCAAAAGGTGTTTCTATTCTTGATACTGCTTTTGCTCATGGTTATTCGGATTTAGCTACTTTCTCCAAAGCATTCAAACAAGCTTTTGGGCAAGCGCCAAGTCAATTTCTGAAATAAGCAATTTTTGACAAGAAGAAGTTACTTGCTATTGTTTTTTTTGTCATTAAAAAAGCCATGATCCGAATCATTTCCTTTTGTTTTCTATTCATAGTCGGTTTGAATGGGTATTCCCAACTTCAGCGTAAAGTTCAATTTGGTGCTCGCATTGAATACAGCTCCGAAAACGGTGTTTCGGGTTGTAAAGTATTGCAAGTTGCCAGAGGCACCAGTGTTGCGCTACAATTACAAGAGGAAGATTTGATCTTAAAAATTGGCAATTCAACGTTTGCTTCAACGGACGAATTCATTCGTTTGTTTACAGGTTATTCACCCGGTCAAGAAGTTCAATTGACGGTCTTGCGCGGCAAAAAACAAGTCATTTTAAAGGCAAAAGCTGTGGCTAGACCTTACGAAACAGATGACAATGCTACAGTCATTTACGACGAGGCTAACTATAAAGGCGGACAACTGCGTGTGATCATCAACAAACCGTTCAAGGAGGCTAAAATGCCGGCAATGCTTTTTATTCCTGGATACACTTGTAGTAGCATAGATGAATTGCCCTCGAGTCATCCGTACAAGCGCATCGTGGATGCTTATGTAGACGCTGGTTTTGTAACGCTTCGCATTGAAAAAAGTGGTATAGGCGACAGCAAAAACACGCCGCCTTGTGAGTCTTGCGATTTATTGGATGAGATTGAAAACTTTGAAGTGGGTCTCAAGAAATTGAAGTCGCTGCCATATGTAGATACCAATCAAATCATCATTGTTGGCCATTCCATGGGAGGGATTGTTGCGCCGGCAATAAGCGCTAAACATCAAGTAACGGGAGTTATTGTTTATGGAACTACCGCTAAATCTTGGTTTGAATACCAAATCGAAATGTACCGGGTTCAAAATGCGCTAGCAGGAATGAATCCGATCGAAGTAGAGCAATCTGTACTAGAACAATACGACTTAAACTACCGCTATTTCGTGAAAAAAGAAAAACTCGAAGACTTGGCCAAAGATCCGAAAGCAGATAGCGTCTTGAGAACTGCTTGGCAGTATGACGGAAACGGGAAAATCTATTCAAGAAATGCGGAATACTGGCGACAAATACAAGATTACCCGCACCTCGAAAACTGGAAAAATACCACCGCCAAAGTATTGGTTCAATTTGGCGAATCTGATTTTCAAGCCTTTTCAAAAGCAGATCACCAACAGATCGTAAATACCGTAAATTATTTTCATCCTGGGAATGCCACATTGATGACTTACCCTTCTACGGATCATTATTTTGCGAAATCAGGAACCATGCAAGAGGCCTATGATAAATTTGGGGAAGGGAAGATTCAACAGTTATTCGATGAATACAACCCAGAGGTGGGTCTGTCGGCCGTCAGATGGAGTAACGAAATACTAGCCATAAAGGAAAACAATCTACCTACTGAAAAAGGTTGGCGAAAATTAATTACAGAAAGCTACCCTGGTAAGCAAGACGATATTGCGTTCATCAATGAAAAAGAAGGTTGGTACGTCAACGGATACGGAAGCATCTATCATACAAACGACGGCGGCGAGAATTGGGAAAAACAACTGGAGAAAAAAGGCACGTTTTTCCGCTGCATTGCCTTTGTAGATAGCCTGAATGGTTTTGCTGGAACAGTTGGTACAGATTATTTTCCAAACGTAACAGATACCATTCCATTATACAGAACAACAGATGGTGGTAAAACGTGGCATCCTGTTTCCTATGAAGGCCCTTACGTGAAAGGACTTTGCGCAATTGATATCGTCAAAGAACAGTTTATCAATCACGGAAAAACTGATTACAAAGTTCATATTTACGCAGTGGGTCGTGTTGGCTCTCCTGCCAATATGATGGAATCGCATGACGGTGGTTCAACTTGGAAGTCAACACCAATTAAAAATGGAAAAATGTTGTTTGATATTGACATGTTTGACCCCAAAAATGGCATCGCTTGTAGTGCAAGTTCTGACGATATAAGCAAATCGAATGCCTTGATTCTAAAAACAAACGACGGCGGAAAAACATGGAAAAAAGTATATCAATCCAAGCGCCCATTTGAAACAACATGGAAAGTTTCGTTCCCAACCGAAAAAGTGGGTTATGCAACCATCCAATCTTACAATCCTGATCCGAATGCAAAACAACAGCGCATCGCTAAAACAACAGACGGAGGCGAGACCTGGCAAGAAATCAATTTAGTTGAAGATGCAAATGCACGAGAATTTGGAATTGGGTTTATCGATGAAAACCACGGCTTTGTTGGTACCATGAACAGCGGCTACGAAACCAAAGACGGCGGTAAAACCTGGTCAACAGTTGATCTCGGCCGCGCCTGCAACAAAATCCGAATTTATAAAGACGCTAATGGCAAAGTATATGGATATGCGATTGGTGTGGATGTCTTTAAACTTTAAATCAATAAAACATGAAAACAGCATTTAGTAAATATTTATACATTGGTTTTATCATTTTAGGATTGTACCAAGCAATAGCGAACCATGATTATCTTCAAGCCGCCTCTTCTCTAGGAATTGGTATGGCGTTTGACCCCTTCAACCCCGAACAAAAATGGAATGAACGCCCTATTTGGCAAAAAGCAGTTTTAATTGCTCATCTTGCATTAGTGGCTGCATTGTTAGGTTTTGGGATTGGGCTCGATGATAAACTATAATAAAGCTGTATCAATAAAGATTATGAGCAACATCAAACTACTCTTTTTCTTCATCTTCCTTTCCTCCGGACTTGCGCAAGCGCAGCGAATGAGCAAGCAAATGGTGGATAACAAGCTCAATGACTTACTTGAATGCAAAGATTTCTTCGCTTTAAAAATGGAATATGCCAAAAACCAAAGTAAACTGAGCGAAGCGCGCAAATTATACTATGAAGTTTATCTTTCTCAAGCTTTTGGACAAAACGAAAAATCTAATCAAAGTATAGCTATTCTATTTGAAAAATACCCTGACAAATTCAACGAACTTGAAACACTAAATCTTCTTGAGGCGCAAGCAAATAATTTTTTACATTACTACAAATACCAGCAAGCGGCAACTGTTTATGGTGCTATCTTGACTAACTACTCGAGGTTATTGGATAGTTCAAGCATCGAAAGTTATCAAAATGTAAAAAGCTTATTTGGATCATTGGCTGCAGTTGCGCCTCAAAAAATGCATAAGTCAAAGGAGGTTTTGCTTCCATCTTATCGAAATGCATTCAATCATATGATGACACCCGTGACCGTGAACGGAATACAGGAAGAGTTCATCTTTGATACCGGAGCTGACTTATCTACCATAACAGAAAGTCAAGCTGTAAAAATGCAACTCAAGCTAATTGATCAAAGTGTGGCGATTGCATCCTCTACGCAAAATGTTGTTCAGTCTAAATTGGCAGTAGCCGATAGTTTATTGATTGGTGACATTTTGTTTGAGAACGTCGTTTTTATCGTCATGCCCGATGCGCAATTGACTTTCCCCGAGATCAATTATACTATTAAAGGAATTATTGGCTTTCCTGTGATGGATCAAATGGGAGAGGTTCATTTGCTAAAAAATGGGAATATATTTATTCCGAAAGAAGTAGCTAAGAAGCAGGAGCAAAATATGTTTTTTGAAGGTTTAACACCTGTAGTTAAGTTGCATTCAAAGAAGAATACGCTGTTATTTACATTTGATACAGGGGCTAGAACTTCTGAGCTGTCGATCAAATATTATAAAGCACACAAAATCGAGGTCAAAAGAAAGGGTGAAATGCAAAAAAACCAACGCGGTGGTGCTGGAGGCATTGTAGAGGTCAATGAATACATGCTTTTTAACTTTCCAATGACAATTGGTGAGCATCAGTTTATCTTGGAAGAAATCCCGGTAACAATGGAAGAATATTGGTTCAATGCCTACTTCGACGGCAATTTAGGGCAAGACGTATTCATGAAATTCAATAGCCTTATCATCAACTTTGAACACATGTACATTGACTTTGAGTAATGAACGACACCATCTATATTAATTCAGAAGAAAAGTAAGCAAGGCCCTCTGCCTCTTTCTGGTTTTTTGGTAACTTCATTCCATGAAGCTGCTGCTTTTCTTCTTACTCCTGTTTTTCAACTTCACCGCATTCTCACAAGCTGAATCGGAAATCAAGCTTTCAAAGAATATGCCCCAAACGCGAATGGGGCAATGGACTGTTGGTGATTATACCGTGTTGATCTCCTTGGACACAATTGCTGTGATGTTGAGAAAAGAGCAAGAAAGCATGATCAATGCCATTGCCTATTACGGTGATCAAGACTCGAATTTAGTGAACTATTACAAAGCCACTGCACAACGCTACGACATCGCTGCCACTCAACTTGAACAAGCAAAAAATGGACTTGATTTACAGACGCTCATTATCTATCAAGGACGTGAAGACAGCTCGCAAAACACGGGGCATTCGCGTTTTTTAAGAGAACAAATCGATCATTTTGTACAGCGGGGAAACGCAATTGTTTACTATCAAGGGAAGCGGATATTTACCTTATGTAGAAGTGCTGAACCAGCCAATCAAGGACGCATGGAAACGCCTAGCGATATTTTGAACCATGGTTACGAAATCAGAACTTTCTACGACGTTCCTGAAAATCTCCTTTTCTATGAATATTACCACTTGGGATGGTAATACTAAGTTTGATCTGAATGGAAACCAAATTGGCTCAGCGCTTCTTTTCTGACAATCCTTTTTTACAAAAGGAATGAACCCAAACAAGATTTCATTTGTTTTTTACGTATGAAATTACATTTGTTATTGTGGTGTGGTGTATTGTCATTCATTTCCTTCGGACAAAAGGAAGCGAATGTTTGGCATTTTGGCACCGGTTATAGTCTAGATTTCAATACCGGCGCTCCCTTAGAAACCTCTGGAGGCCAGATGTACACATTTGAGGGCTGCACTTCTTATTGCGATGAAAACGGCAACTTGCTTTTCTATTCAAATGGAGGAGGTAGACTTCCTGTAAGCGGTCAAGACGGAGGCAAGATATGGAACAAGAACAACGAAGTCATGTACGACATGCAAGGACTTGAAGGTGGAGGGTTTAGTGCTGCTCAATCATCCGTCATTGTTCCTGCACCAGGAGAACCAAATGTGTTTTACCTGTTTACAATGGAAGAACTCGAATATGATATTGACGGGGTTGTTCCTTCTGAACCCAATGGCAGAGGTTTGCGCTATTTCAAAATCGACATGAACTTAAATGGTGGTTTGGGAGAGGTTGTCGCAGCAGATGTTCCCGTTTATGGTTACTCCTACGAAGGGATTTGTGCGATACGCCATGCAAATGGAACAGACTACTGGATTTTAATCAATCAAGATACAAGTGGTATTGGCGTTTACAGTGTCAATCAGAACGGGGTTCAACTTGAAGGTGTTTACCCTTATCCGGCATTTCACAACGCATTTGGGATCATTAAGTCAAGCCCGAGCCCTAGTGGCGTTGGAGCGCCTTGTTGCAACAAAGTAATGACCTCAGCCGGCCTCTACGACTTTGATTTATCTACAGGGGAGCTGAGCTATGAAAGCGATTTGGGTGCTGCAGCACCGACCTATTTTGAGTTTTCGCCAAATGGACTTTATCTATATGCTTCAATTGTTGATCCAATAGATGCCACTACGAAGTTATTTCAATTCAATATTGCTCAAGCCGCCCAAACTGGGCAACCCTTAGAAGCAACAGGGCAAGTGATCGCAACGAACTTCCAGGGTTTGTATATGCAATTGGCTTCTGACGGAAAAATTTATTACACAGAGCTCGGAATTGACTTTGTTCAGGGTGGCCTGAGTAGCCTCATTGGCAGCATCAACTGTCCGAATACGGATTCACCGACTGTTTCATCGGGCTTATTTTCTTATCCTAATGATTTTCAAACCGTCTTTCCTTTTTTCTCCCTACCTAATTTTCCATCTTGGATTTTTTATAACAGCAACGATACCCAGATTCAATTCGGTCCGGACACCGTTTTTTTGTGTCAGGGAGAAACGCTACTACTCAATGCTGGTGAAGGAACTTCTTGGTCTTGGGGTGGAGATGCTGCCTCAAACACAACTCAATTTTATACCGTGACAACGCCGGGGATATACAGTGCAACAGCAAGTGGGCCTTGCGGGTTGGGAAGTGATCAAATTGTCGTTTTACCTTGTCCCGGTGAAGAACCAATTGATAGTGTCTCCGTGAATTTTATCATTCCGAATGTCATTACCCCAAATTCCGATGCAACCAACGACCGTTTTGAAATTCAAAACTTACCAGCAAATACCGAAGTCATCATCCTCAATCGCTGGGGGAATGTCGTGTTTTCGTCAGCTAATTACCAAAACAATTGGGATGGAAAAGACCCAGCAGGAAAAGAACTACTTGCAGGGGTCTACACCTACAAATACAAAACCCAAAAAGGTTTAACAGGTCACGGTTTTGTTCATTTAGTGAAGTGACCCATTGTATTTGAATGATGAAATGATTCAAAGTCAACTCACCATTTTTTATTTAGATTCATTCTAAATACCATTTTTGTGGTATTTCACCATTCAACATTGCTTACTTACTTTGCCTCATCAAATTCTGATGATGAAAACAGCAATCTATACCTTAGTAATCCTATTTATTTTTCAACTAAATGAATTGCACGCACAAGATTCCTCGCGGGTTAAAACCACTGACGATGTAATCTTATTGGAAGGATTGAAGCAAAAAGGAGACCTCTTCAGAATGCCAACCATTTTTGGTACCGATATCTTTTCTGGCAAGAAAAATGAAGTCATTTCGTTAGGTGCAAGTACAGCAGATCTTTCTACCAATAACACCAGACAAATTTTTGCAAAGGTGCCCGGCCTCAGCATCTGGGAAAACGACGGCTCAGGCATCCAGACGAGCATTGCAACCCGTGGCCTGAGCCCGAATCGTTCTTGGGAATTCAATGTGCGCCAAAATGGTGCCGACATCAGTTCAGAAGTATTTGGTTATCCAGAGGCTTATTTTACTCCGCCCACAGAAGCGCTAGAACGCATTGAAGTCGTGCGTGGCGCAGGCGCCTTGCAATACGGACCACAATTCGGTGGGCTCTTGAACTACGTTACAAAAAAACAGCTGGGTACCAAACCGCTCAGTATTGAATCGGCACAAACCATAGGTTCTTATGGTCTTTTCAACTCGTACAATGCCATTGGCGGGCAACTCAAAAAGTTGAAATACTATGCTTATTTACACCACCGAAATGCTGACAGCTGGCGAGAAAACAGCGGTTACAAAACACAAACAGCTGCACTTAACTTTACCTATGAGTTCAATAAAAAATGGCAGTTGAATGGCGAGTATACGCACATGAACTATATTAGCCAACAAGCAGGTGGGCTCACTGATGCGCAGTTTGCGACAGATGCACGCCAATCTGGACGGGCGCGTAATTGGTTCAGTACGCCATGGAATACCGCTTCATTGACACTTCAATATAGACCCAGCAAACAAACGACATTTACGCTCCGCAGCTTCAGTATCTTGGCACAGCGCAATAGTGTGGGTTTTACATCCGCCATAACTGTAGCTGATACGTTCAATACTGCAATCGGGTCCTACAACCCAAGGCAGGTAGATAGAGACTTTTACCAAAATTATGGAATGGAGCTTCGCGGTCTACACCAATACAACTTATTCAACCGCAAGTCTGTGCTTTCTGGAGGTTTGCGTATCTATAGTGGCCAGACAAGCAGAAAGCAGAAAGGAAGCGGATCAACAGGATCTGATTACAACATAGAACTCAGTCCACAACCAAATGGCCTGGACTATGCCAGAAGCCTGAATCTAAGTACATTCAATGTAGCGGCATTCGTCGAGAATATGTTTCAGCTTACGAATAAATTAACCCTTACACCAGGAGTCCGCTACGAATGGATTCAATCGTCAATAGATGGTTATATCAATACGAGCGCTTCGGGGAATGTAAATGACGCGCGCAGTCGTCAACTATTGTTAGTTGGTTTGGGTGCAGAATACGCATGCACTGACTTGAGCAATATCTACGCTAATTTTAGCCAAGGATTCAGACCTGTATTGTTTTCCGAACTCACGCCTTCAGCTACTACGGATGTTGTTGATCCTGATCTCAAAGATGCTAGCGGCTACAATGCCGATATTGGTTTCCGCGGGAGTATCAAGCAACAGTTATTGAAATTTGATGTAGGCGTTTTCCGCTTGTTCTACGATAACCGCATAGGTACAATTTCTCAGAACAACGCGCCTTACCGAACGAATATAGGTGCTTCAGTTAGCCAGGGAATTGAAAGTTTTGTAGAGCTTGATGTCATGAAACTCTTGCCGCAATTTACTGCGCTGGGCATCAGTATTTTTACAAACTATGCGTATGTGGACGCACGCTACACCCGCTGGGACAACCCCGCTACAATCAACAATCCCAATACAACCCTAGAAGGAAAGCGCGTTGAAAACGCACCAGCACATATCTTGCGTACTGGTTTGAGTATCAAGTATAAAGGTTTTGCCGCTACAGTTCAGTCTAATTATGTGTCTGCCGTATTTACCGATGCACTCAACACCATTGAGCCCAATACCACATTTACCACGGGCCAATTGCCAGCCTACCAACTTCTGGACTTCAATATGACGTATGCTTTCAAAGAGGTTTACCAGTTTAGAGCAGGCATTAACAACCTCACCAATGAAATGTACGCAACCAGACGTGCCGGAGGTTATCCAGGACCAGGTATTTTGCCTGGTACACCGCGAACATTTTACTTAAGTATTGGCTTAAAACTTTGATTTTCAATTAATACTTTACCAAAGCTTTTGACACGTGGAGCGCATCGAGCTTAACAATGAAGTAATAGCCAGGTGCCAAACGCGAAAGGTCGAAAGTGTTGTAAGAGGAGCTAGAAAAGCAAAACATTTGACCACTTGTATTTTGAAGAATAATTTGTTTCACTTCAGTATTTCCAAGCACTTGTAAGTTTTGTTGAACTGGATTTTCAAAACTGAAATCTAAGCTATTTTCAGTGAGTCCAACACCTGCACCAAACTTGACCACATTACCCAATAGTACAGTGCAGCTGGAATCGTAAACTTGGTAGTTGATGAGGCCTTTCGTAATGTCGTCATAGCCGTCAATAAGGTAAGCTTCAATTTGAGCGGAGTCGAGGTCACAGAAACAGTTGCTGAAAAGCGAATAGTTCATGTTGGTGTTGTTGTTCACTGCAAAATTGATATTGCCACAAATTTCGTTATCATAGATTGCAGGGCTGTCTTGTACGCTCGATACATTCGAAATGAGTAGGCCACCCATGTTGTTGTTGATTTGGTTGTTGTGGATTTCGGCATCCACACACGCTTCAATGGCAAGTTCGTTGTACAAAAATTCGTTGTTCAGGATTTCACAGTAATAAGCTTGTTGAATGGCGGCGGCGTTGTCAGAAAAGAGGCAATTCTCCACTCTACCGTTATTCGGGTAATTGA
>JAIXUE010000040.1 GCA_027483605.1 Cryomorphaceae bacterium
ACCACATGCTGAATATCGGTTCTGATATTGAGATCGCGGAGTTTCCAGTTGTCTTGGTTCGGGTGTACGCGGTTGGATAAAAAGATGAAGATGACTTTGTTTTTGGGGTCGGCCCAGGCTAGCGTGCCCGTGAAGCCCGAGTGGCCAAAAGATTGTTGGGAGGCCAAGACATCGCAGGTGCCGCCGCCGCTTGCTGTGGGTCGGTCAAAGCCTGCTGCTCGGCGGTTGCCAGGATACTGTTGTTTGGTGAATTCAGTGTAAGTGGCTTCAGAGAAGAAGTTCATGCCGGCCATTTGCCCTTTGTTAAGGAAAAGCTGCATGATATGGGCAAGGCTCCATGCGTTTGAGAAAATACCTGCATGCCCTGCGACACCTCCTAGCATAGCGGCACCTGGGTCGTGGACGTATCCTCTTAACAGTTGTTTGCGAAAAGCTTGATCGTCTTCTGTGGGCACCATTTGAGCGTCAGCAAAGTTTTTGAGCGGTTGGTAAAGCATGCGGTTGAGTCCGAGTGGTAGATAAACGTTGCGGCGCAAATAACTGGCTTGGCTTTCGCCAATGAGGCGCTCTAAAATCGGTTGGGTAAAGTAATAGCATAAATCAGAATACACATATTTCTTAGGCCCGAGTTCGGAGCGCATGATTTGCGCATACATAGTGTCTTTGTAGTCTTTGCGCATGTACATTCCTTTGGCCACTTCTGTAGAAAATTCTTCGGATTTACTGGTTTGATAGATGGTTGGCTTCCATTGGCCGTTTGTGAGCGTTCTCTTGTAAAATGGAATCCAGGGGGTGAGGCCTGCCTGATGCGCCATGATTTCTCTGATTTTGAGCGCGCCAAATGGGGTTTGGCCAGTGACTTCGGGAATATAGGAGCCAATGCTGCGGTCGAGGTCGAATTTACCTTTTGAATGTTGCTCCATGGCGAGCAGGGTAGAGGCCGCAATTTTGGTCACTGAGGCGATGTCGTACATTGATTTTAGATCGATTGCCGGTGCAGCACTTTCATAACCTTGCTTCCCATAGGCCTTGTGCCAAATGATTTTATCTTCGATCGCAACCAATACCTGACACCCCGGGTAAGCACCCGCGCTGATTCCTTTTTGAGCGATGACATCAATTTGTTGTAGGTCTTGACTCTTTAGCCCGAGTTCTTCAGGAAGTGCGATGCCAAGTCTGCCATTGGCTTGAATACCTGCAGCACTTAGACCTCCCATGAGCAATTGTGCAATTTGTGACTGCGCAATTGGGTGGTTTTCGTGTGCTAAGATAATGGCGTCAAAGGTATTGGTGTCAATGAATTTAAGTGCATTTTTGTCACCAAAAAGCACCAAGATGTTTTGGTCGGTGCTGTCAAGAAGTTCCATTTTTTCTGCCGCCCATTTTTCGATATGGTTACTATGAGGAGCTGCAGCATGTAAACTCAATATGCAAATTTCTGGATTGGTAAGGCCGTAGAATTTGTCAATTGTTGCAGGAATACCTAGCGTATCTGCAGCTAAAATGGCCATTCTATCATTGTATAGATCGAGGGTTTCTGTAAAAACAGAGGAGTTGCCACCTAGTGCGATACAAGCCGTTTTTTGATCGAGCCGACCCAAAGGCAATACCTGTTGGTTGTTTTTAAGAAGTTCAATATGTTTTCTAAATCCTTGAATTTGTTGTGGGAGGGGTAGGGCGTTTAAATCTGATAAAACGCTGCCAATCCATTTGGTAGGGAGTTCATACTTGAATTTAGAGCTGCCTGCTGTCGTTTTTTCAATAGGGTAAAATTTCACTAAAGCAAAACCGAGTAGGGATACAACAAGAATAGAGGAAAAGAGGCGCATGCGTTTCATTTGTTTCAAAACTAGCTAAAATAAAGCGCTTTTCAAAACACAAAGTGTAGTTCTGACACTTACTTTAATATAGCATTTTTTCTTGAAAAATACAAATTAAGTTCTTCACATTTAATCAAATGAGCTGTGTACAAAAAGCTAACAGATATCATGGTTTGAGCAAGTAAAGCGCCGTAATTTTGTTGAGTCAAACTATTAAAAAAGCAAAATGGAATTACACGGAAAATTCGGGAAAAATGCCGACCTCGCCGCAAGTATTGGCTTGTCTCAAACAGGCGACCAATTCTGGAATCTCACCCCAGCAGAACTCATCGAAGACTGCATCATTTTGGGTGAAGGCATGCTGACTGATACCGGAGCACTCGCTATAGAAACTGGTGAATTCACGGGCCGCTCACCTAAAGACCGCTTCATTGTACGCGATGCGGTTACCGAAGATGCTGTTTGGTGGGGCGACATCAATATTGGCTTTGAGCCCGCTAAGTTCGACGCCTTGTACGAGCGCATGAAAGCCCATTTGGCAGAACAAGATGTTTACGTACGCGATGTCTATGCATGTGCAGACCCTACGTACAGAATGAACATTCGCGTCGTGACTGAACTTCCATGGTCGAGCCTCTTTGCTCACAACATGTTTTTGCGTTTAGAATCTACAGAACTCGAAGATTTCATGCCCGAGTGGCATATTGTTTGCGCACCTAGCTTTTTGGCAGATCCGGCCATAGACGGCACGCGTCAGCACAACTTCGCTATTTTAAATTTCACCAAGAAAATGATCCTCATAGGAGGTACAGGTTATACAGGCGAAATTAAAAAAGGAATCTTCTCCGCGCTGAATTTTATCCTTCCTCACCAAAAAAATGTGCTCTCCATGCACTGTTCGGCCAATATCGGTCAAGACGGCGACACCGCCATTTTCTTTGGTTTATCCGGGACTGGCAAAACAACGCTCTCTTCAGATCCAAATCGCCGTCTAATTGGCGATGACGAACACGGCTGGAGCGCCAATAGCGTGTTTAACTTTGAGGGCGGCTGCTATGCCAAAACCATCGATTTATCGCGCGAGAAAGAACCACAGATTTACGACGCGATTCGCTTCGGAGCGCTGTTAGAAAACGTTGGTTTTCCGCAAGAGTCTTCTACGCCAGACTATTCCGACGGCAGCATTACTGAAAACACCCGCGTTTCTTACCCGATTCATCATATCGACAACATTGCTACGCCATCAGTTGGTGCCGCACCAAAAAATATTTTCTTTTTGACTGCAGATGCTTTTGGTGTATTACCTCCAATCTCTAAATTGACCAAAGCGCAAGCCATGTATCATTTTATGTCGGGTTATACCGCAAAGGTTGCCGGAACAGAAGTAGGGATTACAGAGCCAACCACAACCTTCTCTGCAGGTTTTGGCGCAGCATTTTTGCCTTTACATCCAGCAAAATATGCCCAGTTACTCGGTGAAAAATTAGAGGGCACCGACATCAATGTTTGGCTGATCAATACCGGTTGGTCTGGTGGGTCTTATGGAGTGGGCTCTCGCATGAAGCTCTCTTATACCCGAGCCATGATTACCGCTGCACTCACAGGTCAACTCAAAGACGTCGCATACGAACAAATGCCATTCTTTGACTTAGCTTTTCCAACTTCATGCGCTGGTGTACCATCCGAGTTACTCAATCCGCGCAACACCTGGGCCGACAAACAAGCCTACGATCAAACTGCTGCAAGTTTAGCGGCTAAGTTTGTCAATAACTTCGAGAAGTTTGCCACGCAAACAGACCCGAGTATTTTAGCTGCTGCTCCAAAAGTACCTGCTTAATTCCTCCTTTCCATCAGTCAACAAATTTGGAAAG
>JAIXUE010000007.1 GCA_027483605.1 Cryomorphaceae bacterium
ATTTTGAGCGCAACATCACCCGAAACACCGGTGTCTATTTCGTCAAAAATAATGGTTGGTAAAACTTTCTTTTCAGAAATCATTTTTTGAAGCGCCAGCATGAGTCGAGATAATTCTCCACCACTTGCCGCGCGCTCTACAGGCACCAAGCTATGGCCAAGATTGGCAGAAAAGAGCAAGGCTAATTGTGTACAACCACTCGCATTGAGTTGTTCGAGTTCTTGAAGCTCAAAGGCCAGTTTCGTATGTGGTAATTTGAGCTCTTCTAAAATACCAGCCAACTGAATAGCCAGCTGTGCAGCGCCTTCTTTTCTGCGTTGGTGCAGCTGCTGGGCTGTGATCCATAAATCGCTTTCAAGTACTTTGCATTGGTGTTGCAACGCAGCTAACTCATTGGCTTGGTCTTCAAGCCCCCTACTCTTTTGCAAAAGCGTTTCTTGAATCTGGAGTAAGTCGGCTACATTGCGCGCGCGGTGCTTGAGTAGGGCCGAATTGATTTTGTCTTGAAGCGCTTCTAAAGCATATAAATCAGCAGGTTCTAAATCAGAGAACGAAGTAGCTGCGGCATCTGAAGAGAGTTCCTTGAGTTCAATAAGCACTTGTTGCAAACGCTCTGCAAAGCCTTTCATATCCGGATCAAATGCTTTTACCTTATCGAGAATGGACTTGAGGGCATACAATTGTGTGTAAGCACCGTTGTCATCTGTCAGACTTGCCAATCCTGCTCTGGCCTCTTCTAACAGACTTGCATTGGCATAGCGATCGATTTCTTGCTCGAGTTGCTGAATTTTGGGATCCTGTAGTTGCAGTGCTTGAAGTTCTTCAAGTAAAAAGGCATTGTAATCTTGCTGCAAATGATCTTGGGTATACGCTTGTTGTTTGAGCTGTACATCTTTTTGCAGCAATTGAAGTTTGGCAAAAGACTGTGCAAAAGCTTGTTGTTCTGGTGCTAAACCCAAGAGAATATCCATAAGCGCTAACTGAAAACGCTTGGATTTCAATTCAAGTGTGTTGTACTGTGAATGGATTTGGAGCAAATTGGACGTAAGTTGCTTGAGCACTTGCAAAGAAACCGGTACATCGTTGATAAATGCACGTGATTTACCCTCACTGGCTATTTCTCTTCTGATCAGGGTATGGGGCTCAAAATCTAGGTCGTGATCTTCAAAAAATGGAAGATAGGCTTCAGTAAGTTCAAAGATGGCTTCTACAACAGCTTTTTTGGCCCCTGGCGCAATGACTTGTAAATCAGCGCGTTCACCTAAAACAAGCTGCGCGGCAGCTAAAATAATTGACTTACCCGATCCGGTTTCGCCGGTAAACACCGTAAATCCGTGTTCAAAATCGAGCTGCACTTTTTCAATAAGTGCAAAGTGCTGTATTCGAAGACTGCGTAGCATTATTCTAGTATCGTTGAATAGCGCGTTGCGTTTGCAGGGTCTAGTTTTTTAAGCAAATTGACGAGGTCTTGCTTTTCTTTGAGTTCTGAATCTGAAAAAATGTTTTGAAGTTCGGTGGTTTTTCCAAAGAGGTAACTCACTACATTCACGGTATTTGGACGCGTCGCCATGATCGGACTCAAAAGATTGAGCGCAGCCATTATTGCTTTTTTACCTTCCTCTTTTTGATCGTAGAGTTGATCTATACCCAAGCGATGATATTGATAAAGACAGACTCTAAATGGCTCAAAAACAGGCTGTAACATATTGTCTACAAGGAAAAATCGGTTGCGTTTACTGCTTTCCGATGATTTCCAGCCAGGAGCGCCACCTGTTTGAGCGAGGGTTACTATTTGCTGGGCTTCTTGAAAATAAGGTGTACCGCCTTTCAGTGAAAAGGAGTCGTAGTCCATACCGATGATATAGTAGGCATAAAATGCCAGAATGGAGGTAAGGTTGTCGCGGTACTGATTGGGCACGTAATTCAAAACTGCACCTCTTGCAAACGATGCCTGAAAGTTCTCGTCTTGGAAATTAAATACCGTTGAATTGTAATTGCTATTGAAGGCCGGACGCACAGATGATACTTGGATGTCACCACGGTAGGCACCCGTTGCCGGGATTTCACGGATTTGTATTTGTAAATTACAGTTAATGCGCTCCTCGATCTTGAATTTATCTTTGGTCCAGGCGGTATTGTTCATGATTTCGGTAATGCTCTGCTTCATCTGACTGATGATCTCTTGTTCGGTGGAGCTCACCTCTACCTTGTTGTCTACGATCACATTGACCTGGCAATTGAGTTCTTGGGCTTGCAAACCTGTGTAGAGCAATAGCGCAAGAAAAATAGAAAAGCACTTATTCATGATGGGCTTCAAGTATTTGAATGAGCGCAGTTGCGGTATCTGACTTACTTTGTAGCGGTAGTTCCAGACGACGCTCTGCTTTGTCGAATATAATTATTTTATTGGTATCGCTGCCAAAACCACTTACTCCTTTTTGCTGTTCGTTGAGCAAAATGTAGTCTAGATTTTTGCGACGCAATTTAGTTAACGCGTTTTGTTCTGAATTATTGGTCTCGAGTGCAAAACCAATTACTTTTTGAGTGGTTTTGTTGGCCGCAGCCCAAGCCAATACATCGGGGTTTTTAACCAAAGACAATTGCATGCTGTCTTCCTGCTTTTTGATTTTTTCTGCGGCAACTTCTGCCACACGGTAGTCGGCAACCGCAGCACTAAAGATTCCTACAGTAGCCCAATCCCAATTCGCTTGCACTGCCGCAAGTAAATCTTGGGCACTTTCAATTTGAAGCAAAGTTAAGTTTGGATGTGTGAGGTGTTGCTCAGTTGGTCCGCTGATCAAAAGCACCTCATGGCCCGCTTGTAGGGCGGCTTTGGCAAGTGCAAAGCCCATTTTACCGGTGGAATGATTGGAAATGTAGCGAACAGGATCTATGGCTTCACGTGTGGGGCCGGCGGTAATGAGCCATTTTTGAGTTGTTGTGGATTTTGGCTGGGCCTGATTGGCAAAAAAACGCTCAACATACGCACAAATTTGCTCGGGCTCTTCCATGCGGCCCTGACCTTCTAATCCGCTAGCCAAAGCGCCGAATGTAGCTGCAATCACCTCTACGCGATCTGATTGTAGGGTGGCAAGGTTGCGTTTGAAACTCGGATGCTGATACATATCGAGATCCATCGCAGGCGCAATAATACAAGGGCATTTCAAAGACAAATAAGTCGCCAACAAGAGGTTGTCACAGGCACCGCTCGCCATTTTAGAGAGCGTATTTGCAGTTGCAGGCGCAATGAGCATGACATCTGCCCACAGACCTAGTTCCACGTGGTTGGTCCAGACGCCAGTTTGTTTGTTCCAAAATTCGATATGGACAGCCTCTTGAGAAAGGGTTGCAAGTACTAAAGGGCTTACAAAATCCGCGGCATTAGGGCTCAGCACGCAACGAACTTCGGCACCGTGTTTTTTGAGTAAGCGTACAAGAATAGGAATTTTGTAGGCGGCTATACCTCCTGTAATACCAAGAAGGATCCGCTTGCCTTGCATGTTTATTGCAAAGACTCTGGTTTGCGTAAATAGATTTTTTCTTCTAACAACTCTTGCATGGCAATAGCAGTAGGTTTGGGCATTTTTTCGTAATGCTTAGAAATTTCTATTTGCTCGCGGTTTTCAAAAATTTCTTCGAGGTTGTCTGTGTGAGTTGCGAATTCTTGCAACTTTTGAGTCAACTCTTCTTTGAGTTCTGAAGAAATTTGATTGGCTCTTTTAGAAATAGCCACCAAAGATTCGTAGATGTTGCCTGTTTTTTCTTCCACGAGGATGGTGTCACGGGTAACAGTAGTACGTTCTGCAGCGATATTTTTGAAACTCATTTTGTGTGTCTTTATTGTTTTTTATCCAGTAACGCGACGTAGTTCTCCAGTTCTTTGATGTATTTGGAGCTTGCGTAACGAAGGGCAAAGTTACGGAATCTTTCCGTTGTTTGGGCGCTTCGCTCACTTTTTTTACTCTCAATGCTATTGATGGTCATGAAATAGGAGTTTTTAACAACCATATAATGGACTTCTTCCAAAAAAGCAGACCTACTGTAGTGCTCCATGAAGAGCTCTCCTGCGGCTACTGCTGCTTTAAAGTTTTCGGTGCGGTCATAGAGCTGAACGGTTTCAAATTCTTTGCGCTCGAGTTTAAAACGGAGTTGATCGATGATCAGGTTGCAAGAATCGACGAGATACGAACCTGGGTAGCGATCCACAAATTGTTGCACATTACTAATGGCCAATTCTGTCTCTGTTTGGTCTAAGGTGTGTTCTGGTGAGTTTTTGACCGAGCACATCGCAATCATGAACAAGATTTCTTCAGATTTATCACTGTATGGAAAACGCTGCATGTAGGAGCTGTAGTAATATTGCGCCATGTAGTAGTCTTCGATTTGAAAATATGCTTGTGCCATTCGGTAATAGGAAAGCTCACCTTCACCTGACTTGGGCGCGTGCTGATAAATTTGCTCATACAGTACAATTGCTTTGTCGAATTCTTTTTGATCGTAGAGCGTATTGGCCGTAACAAATTTTTGACTGTAGTCAGAACTCTTTACAATTTTGGCGTAGTCTGAACACGCACTGAGCAAAACAACAAAGACGCTAAAAAGGAGGATGTTTTTCATGTTATTTTACTCTAAGACTACGTCCTACTTGGAGAACTGTAGTTGGTTTGATGCCGTTGAGTTGGCAGATTTTTGTAACGGTTGTGCTGTTGCGGGCAGCAATTTCGGTAAGGGTGTCGCCCGGGCGAACTTTGTAATATCGTACTTGTGGTGTGCGCACCACTACAGGTGCCTGAACCACCTCTGCCGGGTGATCTTCATAGTAATCAGAAGGCTTGGCACCTGGTCTAAACAAGCCTTTGTGCACAAACAAATTTTCATTTTTGAGCGATTTTTCAGCAAAATCGATGATTTCTTCTGGGTTGATCGGAGCATCGTAAAAACGAATTTCGTAATGCAAGTGCGAACCATAAGACCTACCCGTATTGCCACCTAAACCTATTGGTTCGCCAGCTACGATGTCTTGGTCTGGATAAACCAAGAATTTACTCAAATGCGCATAAAGGGTTTCTAAGCCATTTGAGTGACGGATGATGACTAAATTGCCATAGCCGCCGTCGTTGTATTTCGCATAGCGCACTTTTCCTGACCAAGTTGCGTAGATGGTGTCTCCTGTTTCCAAATCGATGTCGATGCCGTTGTGGTTTCTTCCATTACGAGGACCATAGCGAGAAGTAACAATTCCAGGCGCAGGCATGTGAAAGTTTTGGTCGTAGTCGTCGTTGACACAAAGCCAAAGCGTGTCTTTGAGCTTGGACATATCGTTGCGGCTCGTGAAGCAGATGTCATTGCTCCAGGGATGACGAAAACTAGGATCTTGGGCTTGCATCAAGGCATTGATGCGGGGGTTCATGATGCCATCAAAAGTACTAATCTGCAAAAACGACCAAGTTTTATTGCTGTACAATACCACCTTGCCGAGTTCAGTTTCGATGGTATCGAGCGCACGCTGTGCGGTGGCCGAAAAACCAAAGAACAAACAAAAAATAAATAAAAGAGTTATCGAACGCAAAACAAAAATTTCAGTACAAATTTAGGCATTTCCTATGATATGGACCGGACGCCCACGATGTCTAGCAAAAAGAATACAGGCTCATTGGGTGCAATTGCCTGACCATAACCTTTGCTTCCGTAGGCTTGTTCTGGCTGTAAAACAATGTAATAGCGCTCTCCTTGAAGCGCATTTTTAAGGATTTTACGCAAGCCCGGAACGGTTGTTTTTTGCCCAACAACATAGCGCTGTGGAAATTTGCGCGCCATGATTGCATTGGATTTATTTGGCGTAGAAGCCACAAACTCATATGCAACTTCCTTCACACCTCCCTCTTCTGAATGATATGCTTGACCGTCTGCAAGTTTCCATGCGCGAATACCATCGGCATTTGTGCTTGGTTCAATTTTTGAAAGCACCTTCACATAAAGCCAATTGGGCGTATTTGGCGCCAATACATCTTTGATACCTTTGCTGCCATAAGCCAATGCTGCAGGAATTTCTACTTTTACAAAATCACCGACGCGCAAATGTTCAAAAGCTAAATCCCAGCCTTGGGTCTGCATGCTGTAGCCCACTACAAATGGAATAAAAGGCAAGTCAATTCTATTGTTGCCATCAATGATGCGGCCATCTGGCGTACCCAAACGGTAGTCAATTAGGGCCATTTCGCCAGGTTTAAAACCTGGGCCAGATCCGCGCTCTATCCATTTGAGTACAATACCGCTTGACAATTGCTTGCGCATGCTCACCTTGCCCTTTTCAAAATTGATCAGGTTTTTCTTAGCGCCAGCAGCACTGGTATCTAAAGCGGCAAGATCCTGGGTATTGGCTTTGACAATATTTTTAGCGTTTGGCTTTGGTTTGGCGCTGTCTTTACAGGCTGCAAAGGTCAAAAGTAAAGTAAGGATGAACAGACTTCTCATTGGAGCTCAATTAGTTGAATATCGATATATAAAATACTTTGCGGCGGAATTTTACTGCGGTCTCCGAGCAAGCCGTGCCCTAAATAACTTGGTAAAATCAGTTTGGCGCAGTCGCCTTTGCGCATAAACTGCAGGGCTTCATGGACTCCTGATTCTTTTTCGGAATGTGCAATGGTGATCCGTTCAATTTCTTCAGGCTTGGTCTGATAACAAGTGGTACCATCTAACAAACCTACTTTCAAGCGCACCAGTGCCTGCTGCCCTTCTCGTGCCAGCGGCTCAGAAATGCTTCCTTTTTGATAAATCATGTAGCGCAAGCCCGATGGTGTTTGCTGCATCTTAAGGTGAGTGTAATGCGCTAGAAACGTATTGATTTTGAGGTTTTCGCGCACGCTGAGCTCCTGATTGAAGTCAACAGAATGCTGCGTAGACCATTTTTGCCGCGACTGCTCATTGGCTTCTTCTCTTCGGCAAGCCGAAAAAAGCAGACTGACTGCAAGCGCTACGACGAAGACAAAAAAGTTTGACATCAACTAAATTTGATCGATTAATGATTCTAGTTTAGCGAGAGCTTCTGCGAGGCTACCATTTTGAAAACCACCTGCTGCATATTGATGCCCACCCCCATTGAAATGTTTTTGCGCAAAAGCATTCACAAAACGACTGCCTTTTGAACGAAAAGAAAACTTTACACCCTCTTCTGTTTCCATCAGAAATACACCTGCATCAAAACCTTCTATAGATAAAATAACATTCACCAAACCTTCGGTGTCGCCTTTTTGGTAGTCAAAACGCTTCAATTCTTCTTTACTTAGACTCATGATACCTAGTCGCTGCATCGGATACAATTTTAACTTTTCTGCAATGGCAAAACCACGTAATTGCAAACGCGTTACACTATTGACATCGTAAACGGCTTCATGAATTTGATGCTGTTCCAAACCTAAAGACAGCAGATGCGCCGTCATTTGGTGTGTGTAGGCCGAAACAGATGGAAAGCGAAAAGAACCTGTGTCGGTCATGAGGCCGAGATACAAACCCTTTGCCATATCTAAATTGATAAGCGAAAGTTGTCCAAGTTCTTCTATGGTCTGGAATATAACTTCCGTAGTAGAACAAGCCTTCGGATGTGAAATGGTGTAGTCGCAGAATGCTTCAGGCCCAGGATGATGGTCTAGCATGATTTTCATAGCTGGGTAACTCGTTACAAAACCAGACATCTCTTGACCTACCCTACTTGGCGCATTGTAGTCGAGGGCAAAAAGCAGGTCAAAGTCATAATGCTTCTCAGCTTGAAAAACTTCCCACTGATACCCTTCTAGAAAAGGACACAGATAAGCTGCCGGCTGATCTGGAAATAAGATTAGGTAGTTTTTGCCACAGAGTTGGGCGTATGCAGCCCATGCCACAACGCTGCCAACTGCATCGCCGTCGGGGCCCTTGTGGGTAGTGATCAACCAATTGTTATTTTGCTCTAGCGCCGAGCGAAGCAAGTCTTGCGTCATTTAGTCTTTTTGCATGTGCTCGTCCTCTTCTGGATCAGGCGGGAATAACTTAGGAGCATCTGTTTTGTTTTGCAAGCGATCAAGCATGTCTTCTAGCTGCGAAACAGACAGGTTTTTGGCAATGATTTTCTTGTCTTTGTCCAAAACAAAAACTTTTGGTGTAGAGTAGATATCATAAGTTTGCTGGTAATTCAAACTTTGCAAGGTAGTTGGTTTGCCTTTTTCACCAGGATAAAGCGGTACCAATTTTTCAGGTGTAGCTTTTGCAATTTCGTAGATACTGTTGGTAACTGCTACATTGATAAACGTGAGTTGGCTATCGCGGATGTATTTTTTCCAGGCCTCGAAGTCTTTACCAACACCTTTACCAATGGCAAATACTTCAATGTTGCGCGCCTTCCATTTTTCGGTATAAAGCGTCTGAATTTTGGGCGTTACTTTTTTACAATGGCCACATTCTGGGTCCCAAAAATAGAGAATGGTGTATTCAGAAGTGAGGCTGTAAAAGTCTAGCCATTTGGTATCGGAGGTATCGCGCATGATGAGGTTTGGTGGCTTGATGCCCATGACCGTATTCATTTTGTTGTCGAGGTTTTCACAGAGGTCTTCGAATTTGTCTTCTGCCACCCAAAACGCTGGTGATTTTCCGCTTGCATCTTTGGTGCAAAAATAGCGCTTGAGCATGTAGTAATAGACTTTGTCCATGCCCATGATTTCACTTTTGCCGTAAGTAGAAGCAATCCAGCCCACGCTGTATTCGTACATGCGGGATTTTGGATCGAGGGCGTCGCAAAACGCAAATGCGTATTTGATGATGGTGTCCCAGTGCTGGATCATCATTTGTTTTCCGAAATAAAACTCGAGTTTGTTGGCGAAAATCGGGTTGTTGACCAATGCGTCGGTTTTGAAATCAACGTTGTCCCAGTAATGTGCAAAATAGTATTTGTAGCGAAAGTTGGAGTCGAGTGTTTTGCCGCTGGCATCTTTTGGAGGCTCTGGCACAACAATTTCTGTCGACATCTGGACAATTTTAGAAACGAGCTTACCCGGATTGGCCGCTACTAAATTGGCTTGATACACTTCCACTTCTTTGTTCAGTGCATCGATTTGCGTACCGAGAGTGGCATACTGTGCATCTTCGGGTTTGAGCTTGGAGCGCTGCTCAGCTAGTTTGGCAATCTCACCTTTTTTGCTGCTGATGAACTTCACGTAAGGGATGAACAATTTGTTCTCCTCTGATTTCTTGATCACCATATTGGCCATGAAATCTGGACCTTTCGTTTCAAGCTGGATTTCTTCATTGTTGTAAACAAATTCAAAATAGCGTTGACCTGGTAAAAACAAGCCCAAAATACCTGGCTTTTGTTTAGTACCCTCAAAAATGACCTCGCCATTTTTCATTTGAGCGGTGTCGGCGTAGAATAATTTTGACCCGAAGTATTTAATTAAGAAAACGGTTGTATCTTTTTGATCTTCAACTTTCAAGCGAATTTTTTGTGCATGAAGCTGTTGGAGAAAAAAGAATAATAATACGAGCAATAGATGTTTCATGAGTTCAGCTGTTTAGTACGAAAATGCTTGAATTTGCGCTTCGCTTCTTGTTTTTAACATTTCTTTAACCAATTTTAACAAGTGCTGACTGTAATAAATCAGGAGCAGCTTTAGGATCTAAGGCAATTATTTGCTGATAACGCGCAAGCCAGGTGAGTTGCCGTTTGGCGTAATTACGCGTATGCTGCTTGACTTTCTCAACGGCCTCCTCCCTACTCATTTTCCCCTCAAAAAAATCAAAAAATTCGCGGTAACCAACTGTTTGCAAAGCTTGTAAATGCGCCTGATCTGGAAAAAACATTCGCACTTCCTGCTCAAGCCCTTCTGCAAGCATTTGATCCACGCGTAAATTGATGCGCTCATACAAGTTGGCACGAGGCCAATCAATAAAAATGCGCACAACATTGGATGGATCTTGCCTCGAGCCTTTGCGCAGGCTGACATTAGATTGACCCGTAAGCTCATTGATTTCAAGTGCCCTCATGAGCCGTGTTGGGTTCATGGTATCAATTTGTTGATAAAAGTCTGGATCTTTTTGCGCCAACGCAACTTGTAAGGCTCTCAAGCCTGCTGTATCAAAGACGCGCTGCCATTTAGCCTGAACAACTGGATCGTGTGGCAAGGGATCTAATCCTAATATCAGTGCATCGGCAAAAAGAGCTGAACCGCCAACCAAAACAACTGAACCTTTTTCTTTGAGTAGTTGCGCTAAAATTGGCTGAGCTTGTTCAACAAAAGACTTGGCATTGAGTGGCTGATGAATAGACCGACAAGCAATTAGGTGCTGCTTGACCGCTGCTAATTCTGCTGTACTAGGCCTGGCCACTCCTACAGAGAGCTCTTTGTAAAACTGTCGAGAATCAAAAGAGATGATTTCGGTTTGATAATGTTGGGCCAAAGCGATCGCCAAACCAGTTTTTCCTGATGCCGTAGGACCCTGAACAACAATAATTTGCTTCTCTGACATTTATTTCCAACGCGCGTAAATTCCCAAGACTTTGGCAACATAAGAAGTAGCCTGCCCTCTATAGGCTCCACAGCGCACCAATTCGGAACGGTAAAACTGCGGCTCATCGAGTTTATTGACCATTAAAGCTACATTGCCATCCCATTTATGAGGATCAAGGCCCGCGGCACGCGCCAAGCGCTGTGCATCTTCAATATGACTCATGCCAGCATTGTATGAAGCCAAAGTAAATTGCAAACGCGTCTGCTCATCAGCTATACTTGACCAACGCTTGCTCATTGTGTGCAAGTAGCGCATTCCACCTTTGATCTGCACCTCAGGGCTAGACGCTGGAAAAACACCAAATCGAGGCCCTGTATTGGGCATGAATTGCATGAGGCCATACGCACCTCCAAAACCACGTGCATTCGGATTGAAGCGCGACTCTTTGTAAGCAACTGCGGCAAGCACTTTCCAATCCCAACCATAGGTTTGTGCAGCCTTTTTGAAGAGCGCATCAAATGGCGAAAGCGCACCTTTTGGCGTCAGGTAAAATTCAGTCGGTGTGGAGGTTATGTAATCGAAATAGCGCTTTTTAAGCTGTGTGTACGCTTCAGATGCAATGTAGGTCTGTAAAAATGCATCGAGCTTTTCTTTGAGTACCTTACTTTTTGGCCTGAGTGCAAAAGCAATGCGCTGTTCAAAAGACATGCGGGTGGCAATATCTAAATTTGGATGCATGTCTTTGACAATGCGTGCTTGGTTTTCATGCGCCAAAGTATATTGAATACGCCCATTTGCCACTTCTTCGATCAAATCTTCGGCAAGAGGAGAGTTGGCTTGATAGCGGATAGAAACGGTTGCGCCTATTTCTTCTTGTAAAGCAAAAAGACGTTTTTCGTAGGCAGAATTCTTGCGGATGTGTATGGTTTTTCCTGCAAGATGCGCAGGTTCTGAGATAATGGAGTCAGATTTGCGCTGCACGAGTACTTGGTAGGTCTGGTAATATGGTAAAGAATAGTTGAAGTACTTTTGTTGACGCAGTGCAATTGGCATGTTGGCCGCCACTACGTCGCCCTCCCCCTTGCGCAACATGCGCACAAAATCACCTAGTTTATTCACTACCTTCACTTCCAACTTGAGTTGATGTGCCTTGCAAAAAGTGTCGAGTATTTCATATTCAAAACCCATGCGCTTGCCTTTGAATTCAAAAAAGGAAAGCGTAGAGTTTTCGGTAAGTAGCGTCAGTTTGCCAGCGCGCTCGATTTGCGCCCAATCTTTGCGCATTTCTCCTTGCTGAGAACGAAAATCACAGCCCAGCAATAAGGCTAAGAGACCGAAGCAAAAAAGGAGGTAAAGGATTGAGCTTTTGCGCATAAGCCCAAGTATACGAAAAGATTTCGGAATAGTTGCAAGTCATTTTGCTTCTCTATTTTTGAAAAGCAAAGTAAAAAACTTGATTTTTTCTTTTGATTATTGAATTATTTCATATCTTTGCACTCGTAAACACAAGGGGGTTTAGCTCAGCTGGTTCAGAGCATCTGCCTTACAAGCAGAGGGTCGGCGGTTCGAACCCGTCAACCCCCACAACAAAGCACTATTTCCGAATGGTGCTTTTTTTTTGCAACAAACTTTAACTATTCCTTAATACAAAAAGCCTTGTCGTTTCTCTCGGCAAGGCTTTCTTTGTAAAATGAATTTGATCAATAGAGAACTCAGTTGGCTTTCGTTCAACGAACGCGTCTTACAAGAAGCCACAGACCAAACCGTTCCGCTCACTGAGCGCATGCGTTTTTTAGGTATTTACTCTAATAACCTCGATGAATTTTTCAGGGTACGGGTGGCGAACCTCAAGCGCATGATTGATGTCAAAAACGAAAAAGTACAGGGCTATAAAGGAAGTGCAGAGGAACTTTATATTGAAATTCGCAAGGTGGTGCTGCGCCAACAACAACTTTTTGAACGTGCCTATGAGCAAATCAAAGCAGAATTTGAAGCCGAAGGCATTCATTTTATAGATGAAACTGGTTGTACCGACAACGAACTCATTGAGCTCGACGAGTTTTTTCACGACAAACTCAAGCATGCGATTTTCCCAATCATGCTCGAAAAAAAACGCCCCCTGCCCAAACTGCGCGACTACGCGATTTATTTGGGTGTTAAATTAATGACTAAAGCAAAAGTGCGATACGCACTCATTCAAATCCCGACAGAATACAATCGTTTTTTTATACTAAACAGGGAGAAACGTATTAATGTAATTCTCATTGATGATATCATCAGACTTTATTTAAATGAGATTTTTGCCGTATACAAGCCACAGTCAGTAGCAGCTTTCACCTTTAAGTTTACGAGAGATGCCGAGCTCGATCTAGACGATGACCTCTCGCTGTCTTTCTTTGAGAAAATCGAAAAGAGTGTGAAGCAGCGCAAAAAGGGCCAACCGGTGCGCTTTGTTTATGATGCCGAAATGCCAGCAGATTTGCTCGCCTTTTTATTACAACAACTCAACCTGAATAAAGGGGTCAATACCATTCCCGGAGGCCGCTACCATAATTTCAAAGATTTCATTAAGTTTCCAGACTTTGGAAACGCAGCGTTTCGCTACCAACCACAAACTCCCGTTCCTCATCCGGTATTTCGTTCAAGCAAAAGTCATATCGCTACCATTCTCAAACAAGATGTGTTGTTGCATTTTCCGTATCAGCAATTTGACCACATCGTAGACCTCCTGCGCGAGGCAAGTTTAGATCCTAAGGTCAAAGAAGTTAAGATCAATATTTACAGGGTGGCAAAGAACTCAGAGGTCATGAATGCCCTACTCGCTTGTATCTTTAACGGCAAACAAGTGACGGTTGTGTTTGAACTTCAGGCGCGCTTCGACGAAGAAAACAACTTGTGGTGGAGCAACCGACTCAAGGACCATGGTGCCAATGTCATCTATGGCCTGCAAAACCTCAAGGTTCACTCCAAACTATTACAGATCAAAAGGATTTCGGAAGGGAAAACGCAGTACCTTACGTACATTGGCACGGGTAACTTCAACGAGGCTACCGCTACGATATACACCGACGTTGCACTACTTACCGCCGATAAAGAAATTTCACTTGAAGTAAGCCGCGTATTCGGCATGCTCGAAAACAACCACGAAAGACACGCGTTTAGGCACCTTTTGGTATCGCCTTTTAACACGCGTCGCAAATTACTTGCCCTAATTGAGCGCGAAATCAAGTTTGCGAAGGCCAAAAAACCTGCCTCAATCCGCCTGAAATTCAACAACCTGACCGACGTCAAAATGATTGAAAAACTGTATGCTGCAAGCAAAGCGGGTGTCCAGATAGAGCTGATCATCCGCGGCATTTGTTGCTTGAAACCTGGTGTCAAAGGCCTCAGTGAAAACATCACCGCAATTAGCATTGTCGATCGTTATTTGGAGCACACACGCTTTTTCATCTTTGGCAACGGCGGCAAGCCCGAATATTTCATCTCCAGTGCAGACTGGATGGAGCGCAATCTGGACCAACGTGTTGAGGTAGGCACCATCATCAAAGATGTTCGCATTCAGCAAGAGCTCGATCTCATCTTCGCATACCAATGGAAAGGGAGTGTCAAGGCAAGAAGTATTTCTTCAGATTACAAAAATGCATACTCCAAGCGAAGCTTACCTCCGTTTCATGCGCAGCAGGAGTTATACAATCATTACAGCAGTCTTTTAGAAGAAGTAACGGAGCAAGCCTAGTTTTTGCTTGAACGTTTCAAATTCAGCAGTTGGCTGATACGCAGCACGCCCCTCTCTTTCAAATTTAGAGAGCACATCTACGAGCATTTGCTCTGTTTGGTCGGCAAACAATACTGGTTCTTGGGCGTGAGTAGATAAAAAATAATTGATTTTTCGGTGATGCAGCAGATCGAGTTCAGGAATACTAACCGCCCCAACTTCAACAGCCCCAAGCGCATTGCAAGCCTGCTCATAATGGCCTTTCATTGGGATCACAAGTGTCTTTTTACCTAAAAAAAGTGCCTCGGAAGGCAACTCAAATCCTGCGCCACAGAGCACGCCGCTGGCAGAAATCAAGCTCTGCTGAAACCTTGCCTGGCTGATGGGCTCTATAAAAACATTGTCTACCCTGTAAGTATAATTGGCATGTTTCGAAAATACCTCCCACTTCACATCAAATTGCCTTAAAAAATGCAGCAGCACGTCGTCGTGGTAACCTGGTAAATAAACGGTATAGTGCCCTTGATCTGTAACCTTAGCTTGCCTGATTTCTTTGCGAATAACGGGTGTAAAAACGCGCTCATCGTAAGCCTTGAAATGAAAACCGTACTTTTGATGGGCTGGCGTGTAATGTTTCAAAACGTAAGATCCAAACGCCCCTCGCTTTGTGGGTTTGGGCGCCAATGGATGAATAACAGCTGCTTGGTGGCTCATTTCTATGCACGGCACCCCATTGATCAATGCGGCCCACGCTGACACAGGCTCAAAATCACTGATGACAAGGTCGTATTGCTTGATAGGAAACGAACGAATTTCTCTAATGAGGTCTATCGGATGGGTATTTTTTAAACTCTTCCAGATACTGATGTCGCCATTTTTTCCACTTAGAAAAGTAAGGCCTGTCCGTTGGAAATCAATATCAAAATCAGCATTGATTTGCGCCTGATTTCCACTGATCAGTGTTTCGACTTGCACATATTTTTTTAAAAGTGGCACAATTTCATGTGCCCTACTGAGGTGGCCATTTCCAGTTCCTTGTATGGCGTATAAAACTCGCATTTTTTAATTAGCGTAAAATTCCGAAACAACTTCTTTAAGGAGCACTTCATAATTGAGCGCATCTCTATGTTCCTCTCTCATCTGCAAAACATCGCTCTTCACTTTTTGATCGTGTTTGTAGAGCGTCCACGCTTGCTGATGGTATTCCAATGCGGTTGAATTTTCTACCCAATCTCCTGAATTGAGATAAAGCACCTCTGAACCATCTTTACTTGTCATTTTGCGGATTTGTGGCTGATGAATATGGCCGCAAACCACATATTGGTAATTCGAAAAACAAGCGATTTCTGCCGCTGTCTCTTCAAAATTATTCACGTATTTCACCACACCTTTGACGCTATCTTTTACTTTTTGAGATAAAGAAATGCGGCCGCGGCCCAAACGCTCAGAAATCCAGTTCATGAATGTATTGAGCATGATCAATAAATCGTAGCCCTTTCCACCGAGTTTGGCCACCCATTTGGAGTGTTTCATAGTGGTATCAAACACATCGCCATGAAAAATCCAGGCCTTACCCGTTGGCAAATCTAAAATCAGTTTATTTTGGATTTCAAAATCACCCATTTTGAATCCTTTGAATTTACGCAGTGTTTCGTCGTGGTTTCCTGTAATGTAATAGACTTTGGTGCCTTGCGTCAGCATCGAGGCGATGGTTTTGAGGACTTCCATGTGTGCCGCCGGAAAATAGCGTTTGCTGAATTGCCAAATATCTATGATGTCGCCATTGAGTACCAATGTTTTGGGCTCAATACTTTTCAAATAAGACACCAACTCGGCTGCTCTCGAACCGTAGGTCCCCAGATGCACGTCCGAAATCACAACTAAATCTACTTTGCGCTTCATTGTTTTTTTTGGTAAAGTTCGCAGCGCAATATGATGTTGTTTTTAAGTCAAGATTATCCTTCACAAGATCTTTCAAAATCAAATTGTAAAAAAAAAAAAAAAAGGGACCCATAGAGGTCCCTTTTGATCAGTAGCTACTTAGAAGTCAATCGTTCTTGAGCAACAGAATCACCTCCACCAAACTCGGATCCAAAAGCGTACTGGTATCGCCCAAATTTGAAGTATCGCCTTCGGCAATTTTGCGCAGGATACGGCGCATGATTTTACCACTGCGCGTTTTGGGCAAGCCGGGTACAAACAAGATTTGATCGGGCTTGGCAATGGGGCCAATGATTCTAGATACGGTCTGTGCGACCTCTTTTTTGCTTGATTCAGCATCTTCTTGCTGCGTATCCATAATGACATACGCAA
>JAIXUE010000038.1 GCA_027483605.1 Cryomorphaceae bacterium
AATCACTTTTTGGAGTGTTTTGGGTGCAATGCCAGCGCGCGGCGGATCGAGCATAATGCGCTTGATTTTGCCTTGAAAATCAGGGTATTCCCTAAGGAATTTACCTACATCTGCTGCAAAAAACTCCACGCTGTGGATGCCATTTTTGGCTGCATTTTGCTTGGCGTCTTCTATGGCTTTTTCGACGATGTCTACGCCAATAATGCGGACATTAGGGTTGCGTTTGGCCATCAGCTGGCCAATAGTACCGGTGCCACAGAATAAGTCCATAGCGATGTCTCCGGGTTCAAAAGCGTCTTCGAATAGGTAGTCGAGGGCTTTGTCGTAAAGGAGTTCAGCACATGAAGGATTGGTCTGAAAGAAACTCTCCATACTGATCTGAAAACGCAAGCCAGCGAGCGCTTCTTCGATGACTGCTTGACCAAAAATGAGTTGTGAATGGCCGTTTTCTATTTTTGCGCGGTCTGCAACGTTGTCGTTTACCGTATGCCAAAGTCCGGCAATTCTACCAGGATGCAATTCTTGTAAGAATGCAGCAAAACCTTTTACATCAAACTGTTCGATACCGTCATTTGAGGTGACTAAATTGATCAGCAGTTGGTCGTTGAGAAAGGACTTGCGCACCACAATATGACGAAAGAAGCCCTTTTTTTGAGGTGGATGCCAAGCTGGGAGACCCGTTTTTTGGAGAAAGCTGCGCAGTTCTTTGAGTTGGGTTTCCCATTGTTCATCAAAAAGTCCGCTGGCTTTGTTCAGGCTCTCGACTTTCCACCAGGTTCCGCGGCGTTTGAAGCCTAGGGCAAAAGCGTCGTCTAGCTCTTCATTGGTCGTGAGGTCGTGCTCAATACAAGAAAAACTGTACTCCATTTTGTTGCGGTAGTGATAGTGCTGTGGCGACGAAATAAAACAGTCAAACTTTTCAGCAATATCTTGTATGCCACTTAGGCGTGCAAAAGTTGAAAGCGTACTTTCTTGTTTGTAACGCTCTTGAATGTCAACCGGAACGTGAATATAAGGCCCTCCAGAAATTTCTTGAAAACTGGAAATCGTTTCGTTATCAGCACGCTGCAGCACCTCAAGCAATTTGGCCTCAGCAAAAGTTTTGCGCTTGGTTTCAATTTTGGCCCGAACGAGCTGACCCGGAAAGGCGTTGTCAACAAAAACGACAAACGGGCCTTTGTCGGTCTGGATTCTTGCGATGCCTCGGCCTCCAAATGCGTAATCTACAATCTGAAGGTCGATTTCTTGAGCGCGTTGTAAGGTCATATCATGCCGCGGATTACGCCGTTTTCTGCTGTTTGTATAAATCCAATAATTTCTTCCCTGAGTGGGCTTTGCGGCATGGTGTCTTCAACGATTTTGATTCCTTTTGAAACATTGCTGTTTTGTACATAAAGGATGCGGTAGATGTCTTCGATTTCACGGACTTGTTCTTCGCTAAAGCCGCGTCTTCTGAGTCCTACGGAGTTGACACCCGCAAAAGAAAGCGGTTCTCTTGCTGCCTTAATATAAGGTGGCACATCTTTTCTGATCAAGGAAGCGCCACCAATGAAAGCATGCTTGCCAATACGGGTGAATTGTTGTGCAGCAGCTTTACCTTCAAGAATTGCCCAGTCGTCTATTGTGACATGGCCAGAAAGGCCTGTGTAGCTCGCCAAAATAACGTTATTGCCAATTTGACAATCGTGGGCGATGTGGACGTAGGTCATTAGCAAGCAGTTGTCACCGATGGTGGTCTTGAGTTTGTCGTTGGTGCCACGGTGGATGGTGACGCACTCGCGGATCTTGGTGTGGTTGCCGATCTCAACTGTTGTGTATTCGTTTCCGAACTTGAGGTCTTGTGGGATCACGCCGACACTAGCTCCAGGAAAGACGTCGCAGTCTTCGCCGATGCGTGTACCAGGGTAAAGTACTGCATTGGAGTGGATGTGGCAACCATTGCCAATAATGACATCGGGATGGATGACTGCAAAAGGGTCTATGCGAACGTTTTGTCCAATTTGCGCATCGAGGGAGACAGAGGCGAGGTTAGAGATCATTCTGCTTTGTCTTTGATGATTTGCGCAAGCATACTGGCCTCTGAAACTACTTTGCCATTGACGTAAGCAGTACCACTCATTTCGACGAGGCCACGCCGTATAGGTGAAGTGAGCACGAGTTCAAATACAACGGTATCACCCGGCACCACCTTTTGCTTGAAGCGTACGTTGTCGATTTTCATGAAATACGTGGAGTATAAATGAGGGTCTTCGACCTGTGATAAGGCATAAATACCACCCACCTGCGCCATGGCTTCTATTTGCAACACACCAGGGAATACTGGGTTGCCAGGGAAGTGCCCTGTAAAGATAGGCTCGTTCATAGTGATGTTTTTGACACCAACAATGGAGCTTGGGTGGATTTCCATGATTTTGTCGACCATCAAGAATGGGTAGCGGTGCGGAAGCATGCGCTCGATGTCTTGGGTGTTGTAAAGTGGGTCTTTGCTCAGGTCAAAAACACGACCAGCTTGTTGTTGCTTTTTAATTTGTTCTTTGAGCACTTTTGCAAAACGAACATTGCCCGAGTGGCCTGGACGTGCGGCAAGAATATGCGCTTTGATGGGCTTACCTACAAGGGCGAGGTCGCCGACGATGTCGAGTAGTTTGTGGCGAGCTGGTTCGTTTTCACATTGTAACTTACTGGAGTTTAGTACACCAATGCTGTCTGGGCTCACTTGTAGTTTGTCTTTACCCAAAAGCTCTGCGAGCTCATCGAGTTCTGTTTGACTGATGTCTGCGCGGTCCACGAGGACAATAGCGTTGTCAAGGTCACCTCCTTTGATGAGGTTATTCTTGGCAAGATATTCGAGTTCGCGAAGGAATACGAAGGTGCGGCAATGCGCGATTTCTTTGTTGAATTCACCGATATTGTACATGCTCGCATGTTGTGTGCCAAGCACCGGAGAATTGTAGTCAACCATGACCGTAAGTCGGTAGTTGACATCGGGAATTGCCAAAAACTCGATGCCTTTTTCGAGGTCTTCCCATGGAATATTTTCGGTAAGTTCAAAGTAGTCGCGCGCGGCGTCTTGGTCTTGGTAGCCAATTGCTTCAATTGCTTTGACGAAAGGCAAGGAGCTGCCGTCCATGATCGGAATCTCGGGACCGTCTAGCTTGATCAGCGCGTTGTCTACTTGGCAACCATAAAGCGCAGCAAGGACGTGTTCTGTGGTGTAGACACGTGCACCATTTTGTTCGAGTGTGGTGCCGCGGTCTGTGGCAACGACGTAATCGACGTCGGCTTTGATAATGGGTTGGTTGTCGAGGTCGGTGCGTTGAAATTTATAGCCATGGTTGGCTGGTGCAGGGCAAATTTCTAAGCGTACTTTTTCACCGGTATGTAAGCCGACTCCTTCAAATACGAGCGAATCTTTGATGGTGCGTTGTTGTTCTGTCATGCTTCTTTATTTTTAAGCAGCTCTTTGAGTTGGTTTTCTAAATCGTAAATTTTGTTGATCAGGCCAGGTAATTTCCTAAAGCCAAAATGTGAGCGCTTGTAATCATTGATTGGAATGGCCGGTGTGCCCATGAGGGTGTCGGCTTTTTTGACGGTGGATGGAATGCCAGATTGCGCTACGATCTTGGTGTGGTCTGCCACGCTCAGGTGCCCAGCAATACCGGTTTGGCCACCGATCATGACGTGTTTGCCAATTTTGGCAGAACCAGCAATGCCCACTTGAGCAGCCATTGCGGTATGCTGATCGACATCTACGTTGTGCGCAATCTGACAAAGGTTGTCTATTTTGACGCCTTTGCGAATGTAGGTAGAGCCCATAGTGGCGCGGTCTATGCTGCAATTGGATCCGATTTCGACGTCGTCTTCAATGACAACATTGCCAATTTGAGGAATTTTGCTGTAAACGCCGTTTTCATCTGGTGCAAAGCCAAAGCCATCTGAGCCAATAACGGTACCTGCATGGATGATGCAGCGCGCACCAATTTGGCAATCTTTATAAATATTAACCGACGGATAAATAATGCTGTGTTCGGCAACAGTAGCGTTGTCTTGGATGACGACATGTGGATGAATTTGACAGTTGTCGGCAATTTTGACGTTGGCCCCGATATAGGCAAATGCACCAATATAGACGTTATCACCTACCTGAGCAGTTTCGTGAATGAAAGAAGGCTGTTCGATGATGGCCTCTTTTTTATTCATGCTGTCGTAGAGCGCGAGCAATTGCGCAAAACACGCATAGGCATCTGCAACTTTGATGAGTGTGAGCGCAGCAGGGAGAGCTTTTTGAGCTGTAAAAGTATTGTTGACAATGCAAATACTAGAACCAGTGGTATAAATAAAAGGCTCGTATTTGGGATTCGAAAGGAAACTAAGCGCACCTACATGGCCTTCTTCAATCTTGGCCAACGCGCTTACCTTAGCGTCAGGATTGCCGATGACTTCTCCGTTTAATAAACCAGCAATCTGCGCTGCAGTGAATTCCATGATTCAAAGTTAAAAATTCAGATAAAAGCGCAGGCGCACATTTACTGAACTTTTAAACAATTTTTTGCCAAAAAATGTGAATTGCACTAAAAATGAAGGGCTTCTTCGCTGATGCTGTATACTTTGATCTTGTCTTTATACCAAATACAGGCGGCAGAAACTTCTATTTTTTTGTTGTTTGCAGGTCGAAATTTAAACACATGAACGGGTCTAGGTTGCTCATTGAGTCTTGAGGCCTCGAAGTCAAAGGAGCCATTGAGCAGCGCCTTCTGAAGTTGGATGTCTGTTGTGATGCCGAGTGAGCGCAAGTGTTCTTTGAGCGCAGGGCGGTCTTCGGCATAAACCAAATGTTTATTTTTGGGAGCATGTACGATTGATGCTTCAAAAGGAATGTTTTTCATTTTTTTGAGCGCTTTAACTGACGGTACATTCGGAATGAACTCTACCACAAAGCTTTCGTCTGTCATGCGCGCAAGGCAATGCGCTTCTTTGTTTTTGCCGTCTGTAAAAGTGAGGTCATATACTTTGCGACGACCACTGCGGATACTTTTCGTGAAAGAGATATCGGCGTCTTGCATGAGGCGGTAAAACTTGGCGTCATTCAGCTTATGTTTTTTATAAAACGAGCGTACCTGTTGACCATCAATGATCCAGACGCGCTTGTTCATGGCGTCTTTGACACGATTTTCAGGCATCCAGCTGCAGCCGCGCGTATTGAAAATACCGAAGGTCAGAATGAGGCCGAGTCCGAAACCTAGGCCGTAATAACGTAGTCTTCTCCAGAATGATTCCATGGCATAAAAAAAGGGAGCGAACTCCCTTAATGAATTTTACATGAGTGCTTCGAGCTTTTCGGCTAGAACTGCTTTTGGCACAGCTCCGACAGATTTGTCGACAACTTCACCGTTTTTGATAAACAAGATTGTTGGGATAGAACGCACGCCAAATTGAGCAGAAACGCCCATATTGTGGTCTACATTTACTTTTCCAATTAATGCTTTACCGTCGTATTCGTTAGCCATTTCTTCAATAACTGGACCAATCATGCGGCAAGGACCACACCATTCTGCCCAGAAATCAATGATGACTGGAATTTCTGATTTCATGACGAGCTCATCGAAGTTTTGGTCTGTAATTTCTACTGCCATTTTATGTTTTTTAGTTTCGTTACTACTTTAGGAGCGTCAAAATTAACGCTTTTTTAATTCTTGGGCCAAATATTTTGCGGTGTAGGAGACTTTTTGAGCCTTTTTAACCATTTGAGTAGGTGTGCCTTCAAAAAGAACCTGACCTCCGCGCTGTCCGCCTTCTGGCCCGATATCGATAATGTAGTCCGCGGTTTTGATCATGTCTAGGTTGTGTTCGATCACCAAAACAGTATTGCCTTCGTCTACCAATCTTTGCAAGACCTTGAGCAGTAGCTGAATGTCCTCAAAGTGAAGGCCGGTTGAGGGTTCGTCCAAAATGTAAATGGTTTTGCCAGTGGCTCTTTTGGCGAGTTCGGCAGCTAGTTTGATGCGCTGTGCTTCACCCCCTGATAAAGTTGTGGAAGACTGCCCCAGTTGTACATAACCCAAACCCACTTCTTCCAAAGTAAGCAGCATGCGGTGTATTTTGGGCTGGTTTTCAAAGAACAGACAACCCTCAGAAATGGTCATTTGCAGTACGTCGGCTATTGTTTTGCCTTTGTAGCGTACTTCCAAGGTTTCGTTGTTGTATCTTTTGCCATTACACTGCTCACACAAGACATAAACGTCTGGTAAAAAGTTCATTTCAATCAAGCGCATGCCGCCTCCATTGCAGGTTTCGCATTTGCCACCTGCCACATTAAACGAGAAGCGCCCGGGTTTGTAGCCGCGGATGAGTGCTTCGGGCATGTTGGCAAATAAACTCCTGATTTCGTCAAAAACCTTGGTATAGGTCACCGGATTGGAGCGAGGTGTGCGGCCAATTGGGCTTTGGTCAATCTCAATGACTTTGTCGAGGTGCTCAAACCCTGTAATTTGTTTGTAGGGTAGCGGTGTCCGAATTGGGTCGTAGAAATGATTCATCAAAAGCGGGAATAGCGTCTGATTGATCAGCGAAGATTTACCACTACCGCTCACGCCCGTAACGTAGGTGAGCGTGCCAAGTGGGATTTGAATATCGATGTTTTTCAGGTTGTGCCCTGTAGCCCCTTTGAGTTTCAGGAAATTTCCATTTCCGGTTCTTGTTTGATCCGGGATTGAAATATTTCTAGTTCCATTTAAATAACCCGCAGTAACGGTATTTGCACTTAACATTTCTGGATACGTGCCAGCAAAGACAATTTCGCCGCCGTGTCGGCCAGCACCTGGCCCGATATCGACTATGAAATCGGCGGCTTCCATCATTTCTTTATCGTGCTCTACTACCAGAACGGTGTTGCCGAGGTCGCGCAATTTAGTGAGCGAACGAATGAGTTTGGTGTTGTCTCGTTGGTGTAAGCCGATAGACGGCTCGTCGAGTATATACAACACATTGAGCAGTTCGGTGCCAATTTGCGTCGCTAAGCGGATGCGTTGTGCCTCACCTCCAGATAAAGTTTTGGCACTGCGGTGCATGGTGAGATAATCTAGCCCCACTTCTAAAATAAAGCCCAGCCGCGCATTGATTTCCTTAATGATTTCTTTGCCGATATACAAAGCTTGCTCATCGAGGAGTTGGGGTAGGATGGTGCACCATTCTTGCAGGGTTTGTAAGTCCATGACGGCGAGTTCGCCGATGTGCAGCTGTCCAATTTTAAAATGTAAGGCTTCTTTTTTGAGTCGGTAGCCCGAACAGCTCGGACACGTTTTCTTGTGCATAAATCCCTGTGCCCAACGCTCAATTGCGGTGGAAGAATCTTCGGCATGCCGCCCCATAAAATGTAATAATCCTTCAAAGCGTTCTTGGGTGTCTAGCGGCCCGAGTTCCATGTCTTCGTTGCCGTAAAGCAATAGCTCAATGAGCTCTTCGTCGATGTCGCAGATGGGCGTATTAAGTGTGAATTGTTGGGCTTGCAGTATTTTTTCAATTTTATCAAAAATCCAAGATCTTTTGTAGGCACCTAGTGGTGCGAGGCCACCTTTTTTGATCGAAAGTTTGGGGTCTGGAATGATTTTATCGCGGTCCATTTCACTCACCTCGCCGAGTCCTTTGCAGGTGGGGCAAGCGCCATAAGGGGAGTTGAACGAAAACAAATTGGGTTCGGGCTCAGGATAAGAAATGCCTGTGGTTGGGCACATGAGCGAGCGACTGTAATGGCGGAGACTTCCGTTTTCTAAATCGAGCACCATGAGCGTGCCTTCGCCCAATTGCATGCAAGTTTGTACGGTTTCTTGGCAGCGTTTGTTATCGACGTCACCAGCAATAAAGCGGTCCACAACAACTTCTATGTCATGGGTTTTGTAGCGATCGAGTTTGATTGGTTTACTGAGCTCTAGTAGCTCACCATCTACTCTTACCCGCGTATAGCCCAAGCGCTGGATTTGTTCAAAAAGCTCGCGGTAATGCCCTTTTCTGCCTTTGACTTTAGGTGCCAAAAGCGCCACTTTTTTACCTTTAAAAGTACTTTGGATGAGTTCCGTGATGTCGTGGTCCGCATATTGCACCATTTTTTCGCCGGTCTGATACGAATAGGCTGTGGCAGTTCTTGCATAGAGCAAGCGAAAGAAGTCGTAGAGTTCGGTAATGGTGCCCACTGTAGATCTGGGCGAGCGGCCCACCGTTTTTTGCTCGATGGCAATCACTGGGCTCAGGCCGTCAATTTTGTCGATGTCGGGTCTTTCAAGTCCGCCGATAAACTGCCGAACATATGCCGAAAAGGTGTCGAGGTAGCGCCGTTGCCCTTCGGCAAAAATGGTGTCAAAAGCCAATGATGACTTACCGCTTCCGCTTAAACCAGTAAAAACAACAAGTTTTTGCCGCGGAATTTCAAGGTGGATGTTTTTGAGGTTGTGTTCTCTTGCGCCTTGAATGCGGATAAAATCGTTGGGATTGTTGGCTTTAGGCATTGGTCTTTTCAAATGGCGTGTTGTGCACTGAAATAAAATGAACTGCGAAATTACGCTAAATTTGTCGACTATGTTGCGCATCTATTTACTGTTTTTATTCAGTTTGCCTGTTGCTTTTTGGGCCCAGTTTCCCCTACAAACCATCCTTAATCAACTGATCAAAGACCCTCAGCTGGCAGGCACTAATTGGAGTGTTTGTGCGCTTGATCTCACTACGGGTGATACCCTTGCAGCCTATTTGCCAAGCAAACAGCTCCCCGGCGCTTCGATTACTAAATTGGTGAGTACAGCGGCTGCTTTAGAAATTTTAGGGCCCAGCCACCAAGCACAAACACAACTTTTTTTAGACGGTGAGCTCAAAGCTCATGGTGTTTTTGATGGCGATGTTTGGATAGTTGGTGGAGGAGACATCTCTTTGGGTTCTCGCTATTTCAATGAGCCAGGAAACGAACTTGCTTTTCTCAATTCATGGGTAAAGATCATCCAGAATTTAGGTATTCAATACATAACAGGGCAGGTGATTGCTGATGCCAGTGCTTTTGGTTACGACAAATGTCCGGTTGGTTGGGAGCGCCTAGATATGGGTAATTACTATGGTTGTGGCGCCTACGGACTCAATTTTTTTGACAACACACTGAAGTTGACTTTTCAAACTGGTGCTCCCGGAACCTCTCTTGTTCTCAAAAGTTGTTACCCGATAGATTTCAACTATCAATTAACGATAGAGGCCAAAGCTGCAACTGTTAGTGGCGATGAAACCTTCATACACGGTGAGCCCTATAACTATCAAAGGGTGATCAAAGGCAGCTTACCCGCCAACCGCGCTGCATTTGAAGTCAAAGGCAGCATGCCTGATCCAGAGCAGCTCTTGGCTCGTATGTTTTATCAAGAACTTCAAAAACAAGGTGTTCGGGTAGACGGCGGCAGCACTGCGGTGCGCTTACATCCTGAATTACCTGCTCAGCGAACTGAAAATTGGTCCTGTTTTCATACTGAATTTGGTCAAAAACTAGAAGATGTTGTTTACTGGACAAATCAACGCAGTATCAATCTTTTTGCCGAGGGCTTGGTACGTCAGGTTGGCGCTGCTCAGTATGGCATGGGAACTTATGAAAATGGCCTGCGCGTGCTCGATAGCTTGTTTTTGAACTGGCAATTAGGAACTAACGGAATTGTAGATGGCAGTGGGCTTTCAAAAGTAAATCGCATGAGTGCGTCTCAGTACGTTAAATTGCTTGCCTTGCAAACCCAAAAAACACATTTTCAAGTGTATTTGAAGAGTTTGCCCATTGCCGGACAAACAGGTACGGTCAAAAACCTATGCAAAGGTCAAGCTGGAGAGGGCAGGGTACATGCAAAAAGCGGGAGTATCAAAGGTATCAAAGCCTACGCTGGTTATGTAGATGCTGCAAACGGCCACCAAATTGCATTTGCCATCATTGCCAATGATTATCCCGTAAGCGGTGCAGCTATGGCCAAAAAAATGGAGCCATTTTTAAATGGTTTGGCTACATATCAAGTTCGACCTTGATGATCTGCTGCCAAAAGTCTTGGATGCCAATTTGCGCAACCCCCAACATTTGAGGTACAATACTTGCCGGTGAAAACCCGGGCGTGGTATTGACTTCAATGACATGTGGAACGTCGTTGACCAACATGAAATCGATACGAGCGATTGCTCTTAAACCGAGTAGGTCATAAATCTTTTTGGCTTGCGACTGAACGGCTAAAGCAACGCTGTCAGCTATTCTTGCAGGTGTAATTTCTTTGGATTTGCCATCGTATTTGGCGGCGTAATCGAAAAATTCAGTTTCGGACACAATTTCGGTAAGTGGCAAAGCCACCAAGCCATCTTGGCTGCGGTAAACCCCGCAGGTTACCTCCGTTCCATCTAAAAATGCTTCGGCCACAACATTTCGACCTTCTTTAAAGGCAGTTTCAAAGGCGGTTTGGACGGCATCTACTGATTTCACTTTAGAAATGCCGAAGCTAGAGCCGGAATCGGATGGCTTGACAAACATAGGTAGCCCCAAGTTGGCAACTAGTGCAGTGGCATCTATTTGTGCACCAAAATGAAAAAGTTGAGATTTGGCCACCTCGAAACCAAAGCCTTTTAAGAACTGATTGCAATACCATTTGTCAAAAGAAAGTGCACTAGCCAATACGCCAGAATTGATATAGGGAATTTGGAGCATGTCCAAAAAAGCTTGAATTTTTCCGTTTTCACCAGGGTCGCCATGCGTGTAAACTATTGCAGCATCTATTTGGTTTTCGAGTTTCAAGCGTTCTTGCCAGTTTTCTCTGGAAATTTGAATCAGGACGCATTCGAGGTGCACAGGGAAGTGATTTTGAATGGTTTGAGCACTCTTAATTGAAATATGGTATTCAGAGGAAAAGCCCCCGCAAATGAGTCCGATGCGCTTCATGCGTTTATTTTAAGGCGAAATTATCTAAAATTGGTAATTTCGCAGCATGAGGCCCTTGTATTTTATTTTTTGGTTCGGATTAGGCTTTAGCTTTCGGTTGTTTTTTCGACGCATTAAAGAAGTGCGTCCGAGCAAAAGTCGTTTTGGAAGAACCATCTTTGTAAGTAACCACCCTTCGTCGTTTCTAGACCCCTTGGTTGTGTCGCGTTTACGCAAGCCAGTTGTGTATTTCATGACGCGGTCTGACGTATTCAATCGCTTCACTAAGCCTTTGTTTTGGCTCGCCCACATGTTACCGATTTACCGCCAGCAAGATGGTGGTAATTCTCAAGAGAAAAACAAAAAAGTTTTTAAGAAGGCTACCGAGACCCTTGCGCGCAATCGCAATTTGCTCATTTTTGGCGAAGGCATCACCGACGACATCTTTGAGCGCAGACTCAAACCAATTAAAAAAGGAGCGCTGCGCATAGGTTTCACTGCTCTAGAAGACCTCGATTGGAAGGTGGAAATCCGCGTTCAAGGTTTGGGCATCAATTATACCAATCCGGGTTTCTTGAGAGGCGATGTGCTTCTTGCGGCAGCTGAGCCAATTTTGCTCAATGATTACAAAGCTGCCTATTTAGAGAATCCGAGCAAGGTCATATCGGAGCTCAATCGCGAACTAGAGCAACGCATGCAAGCGCAAATTACACATGTCAAGTCAGACGAGCACGTCGTGTTGCACGAGCAAATCATGATGCTCAATCGCAAGGGTATGCACGTAGATTGTTATGATCCACAAATTTCATTAGAAGCGCGCTGGTTGTACTCCCAAAAGTTGGCGGATTACCTGAACGGATTATCAGAAAATCAAAATGAGCAAATTTCAACCATCAAGAATCAAATAGATGCTTACCAAGGCACTTTGCGCGAATTAGGTTTGAAAGAAGCCGAGCTTTATTGGTTTGCCATTCAAAAGAATTGGCGCTTGTTCACTTTTTTAAAGTTAGTTGTTCAATTGCCATTGTTTTTCATCGGGCTCGTTCATATCGCTTTACCCACTCTTTTTGTAAAGCGCTTCGTAGAAAAGAAAATGAAAAGACCCGTGTTTTGGTCCTCCACTAAAATGACAATGCTTTTAGTTTTGCTACCCATTTGGAACATCCTCCTGTTTTTGGTCGCCTCGAACTTCATTTCATTGGAAACATGGTCTTGGGTCTTCTTGTTCTTTGCTTTGAATATTGTCGCATTGGGGTACTATTTATTTATCAGAAATACCACCCTCTTGATCAAATCATTACGTTATAACGCACAAAGCTTGCGCTCGGTTGTTGCACAACGAGATACCGTTCTACAACAATTGGAAATACTGCAATTCTAATGGAAGAAACAACACGTATTAAGAAACCAAAATGGCTCCGCGTGAAGCTCCCAACCGGAGAAAACTACCGCAAAGTAAGAGGTTTGGTCGATGAGCATAAACTACACACAATTTGTGAAAGTGGTAGTTGCCCGAACATGGGTGAATGTTGGGGCGAAGGCACCGCTACTTTTATGATTCTTGGTAATGTTTGCACGCGCTCTTGCGGATTCTGTGGCGTCCAAACAGGCAAACCCGATCAAGTCGATATTTTTGAGCCCGGGAAGGTTGCTCATTCGGTCAAAATTATGGGTGTCAAACATGCCGTTATTACTTCCGTTGACCGCGACGACCTCAAAGACGGCGGCGCCGAAATTTGGTCCCAAACCGTGCGTGCAATTCGTCAGCAATCACCCGGTACCACATTAGAAACACTGATACCAGATTTTGCGGGTAACTGGAAAAACCTTCAAGTTATTATCGATGTGGCACCTGAAATCGTCTCTCACAATTTAGAGACGGTCCGAAGGCTCACCAAACAAGTCCGTATACAAGCTAAATACGACCGCAGTTTGGAAGTGTTGTTTCGCTTGAAAAAGGGTGGTATGCGCACCAAATCAGGTGTCATGTTAGGCCTTGGTGAAACCGAACAAGAAGTCATAGAAACCATGCAAGACCTCCGTTCTGTGCAAGTCGATATCCTGACGCTTGGACAGTATCTTCAACCTACTCCAAAGCATTTGCCAGTTGCTGAATTTATTGAGCCTGAGCAGTTTGCATATTATCAAAAACTAGGTTTAGAAATGGGTTTCAGGTTTGTGGAAAGTGGTCCGCTTGTGCGTTCGTCATACCATGCCGAAAAACATTTGTTTGATTAATAAATATTTGAAAATTAAACGAAACAAAAATTTATGGCAAATTTTGTGTAATTGCCTCTAAACATGACTCATTATTAAGAGAATATTTCTTAATTTGGCACACTAATCATGCACTATTAATAATTTTGATATGAATAAAAAGGTATATGTATTTGGTTCTCTGATAGTTGCTGGGGTTTTCGCCCTTGCATTCACTGCTTACCATTTCTTGCCCCAAACGGGACTTTATCGTCAGGCAGGTTTATCTATGATGAAAGAAGGTCGTGCAACAGACGCCATTTCATGGCTCAAGGCGCGCTACATCGATGTCAATACAGGTGAGCCCGTTTCTAATGAAACACTTGCGAAAATTGAGCAAGAAATCCGTAAGATGGGAACGTCTAAATCCATTGTTTTTGAATCTTTGGGTCCAGATAACATCGGCGGACGCACACGCGCTATTTGCATTGACCGCACCAACATCAACCGTGTTTGGGCCGGTGGTGTATCTGGCGGTTTGTTTGTGTCCAACAACAAGGGTAATTTTTGGGAGCGTGTTTTGCCTTATGTAGAAGCAGGAGGAAACCCGTTCATTTCCAGCATGACCATGACACCAGACAACACTTTGTATGTCGCAACAGGTTCCAACGACGAAGGTTGGGGCGGTAACGGTGTGTGGTACTCCACAGATTTCGGCGCTACCTTTGCCAAAATTCCTGGCACCACTAATTGTACTGAAGTTGCTCACACAGAAGTAGATAATTACATTTGGCTAGCCACTCCAACAGGTCTTAAAAAATGGAAAGTTGGCGATGCTTCACTCACGAGCGTTCCTGCCTCTGGAGGTGGCTGTTTCGCACTTCAGGTCTCTGAAAATGGACAAGTAATCGTTGCTTCTTATGCGGCAAACAAAACGTTTGTTTCTACAGACGGAGGAAATACGTTTACAGACAAATCCGGATCTATCGCAAACAACCTCGTTCCAACAGGAGCAGCACGTATTGAGTACGCGATTTCACCAACCCTCAATGACAACGGTGCTTATTCCATCTATGCGGCGCGCACCAACTCAAACCTTCTTTCTATGCACGTTTCTCATGACAACGGGCAAACATGGAACCAATTTGTAGGTGCATCCGGACCGCCAAATGAATTTGACATTTACCGCAATCAAGGAACATACAACAGCATCTTGTCTGTAGACCCTACCGACCCTGAGCGTCTGCTCATCGGAGGTATCGATGTTTGGGAATGGAAACAAACTGTGAACAACCCGCCTTCTGGAGGTTTTGAAAAAATCTCACTTTGGTTTGTCAATCCAAGTTCACCTACTTATGTACATGCCGATAACCACGAAATGAAATGGGATAACAACAATCGCTTTTATGTAGGTAACGATGGCGGTATTGGCATCTCCAACAATAAAGGAGCAACTTGGTTCCCTGCCAATCGTGGCTACAACGTGACGCAGTTTTATGGTATTGCATTTGATGCAGGTGGTCGCGTCATTGGCGGAACACAAGACAACGGTACACTTTACAACGATTTTACGCTTTCTACATACCATGAATTCCGTCAAGTGAATGGTGGTGATGGTTTTGAGTGTGAAATTTCTTTCTTCAATCCGAGTGTAATGTTCTCGTCCATCTATTATAACGGAATTTCACGTTCTGGAGACCGCGGAGTCAACTGGACCAACTTCAGTCCAAATCTTCCCGGTACCTATGATGCGCCAGGAACAGATGGTAGCTCTTTCCATCCCTTCCACACAGAATTGTTCTTAGCTGAATACTTCGATCCAAATTCAAAAGACTCTGTGACCTTCATTCCTAAGAAAAACTATGCTGCTGGTGCTCAGCTTCGCATTCCTTCATTAGCTTCTGGTGACACCATTACCATTTCCACGCCAACGGCATTGTATTTTGACGATACCCTCTATTATGATCCTTCACTTACAGCAGGTGGTATCAATTACGGCATCAATAATGCAACTGGCGAAACAGTAGAAATGGGTTCAGATACAGTGATCTTCAACGTTTCTTGGGACACCCTTCGCGTTGCAGATCCGTTTCAATCTTGGTTCTTTGTCTATGTCAATGCAAATGGCGGAGAGCTCTGGGGCACACGAAACGCAGCTCGTTTCTCTGTAACCAACCCAGGTTGGTTGTGTGTAGCAAAAGGTATCGGAGGCGGTTTATTCAACTCTGTCGATGTTGAATTTTCTCGCGACCTGAACCACTGCTACATCAGTGCAGGCAATGGCGTTTGGCGCCTAGACGGTCTCGGTGACATCTACACCAGCGATCCAAACTTTGCCTCAAAAGCAGGTTATGTGACGCAGGGTGCAACAACAACCCCGCCGTCTGCCACAACCCTGACCAAAATCACCAATTCTTCATATGAAGGTATAGCGATCAATCGCAATAATGAAAACGATTTAGTATGCTTTGCAGGGTTCAACGGAACCAACAAACGCACCAACAACGCTACCGCTGCTTCACCTACCTTCACTAACCTGGGTACAATCGTTTCAGGAATCGCTACTTACGATGGCATCATTGACCGCAATGATCCAGACATCTTGGTTGTCGGTACTTCCAATGGTGCATGGATTTCTGAAAACGGAGGAGCCACATGGGAGAACGCTTCTACAGGTTTTGAAGGCACACCAGTTTATGAAGTATTGCAAAACTGGCGTTCATTTGACGAAGGTAATGGTCGTCCGGGTGAAATCTATTTAGGAACTTTTGGTCGTGGTATCTGGAGAACAACTCAATACCTCAGCACAAACAACAACACGAATACGCCAAGTGGTCAATTCAAAACCAAGTTGCGTACTTATCCCAATCCAACCAAAGACAATACTACATTGGTATTCGAATTGGCTCAAAGTGGTAAGGTAGAAGTTCAAGTATACAGCATCACCGGTCGTTTGGTTTGGTCTAAAAACCTTCAAATGGCAGATGGTACACAAGAACTCAGCATAGATAGCGCTGATCTACCTGCAGGTACTTACATTGTTAAATTCAGTGCAGGAAGACAAACTGATACAGCCAAGTTCATCAAAATGTAATCCCTGTTACAATACATTGAAAAAGGAGACTTCGGTCTCCTTTTTTTTTGCTTTTTTTTGTAGGAGGCACTCAAAAGGCTTTTTTGTACATTTGAAAAGCAATAAGATCTTATGCTCGATAAATCACACAAACATGTCACCTGCCAAACCTGTACAGGTCGCCAAAATTCTTTATTGAATCATTTTTGTTCAGATGAACTCGATCACCTCAATTCTCATCGTACTTGTAACTACTACAAAAAACAACAGGCGGTTTTTTTAGAGGGTTCTTTTCCACGTGGTGTTTTTTGCATCAATCAAGGGATGGTGAAGATTTTCAAGCGCGGCGACGAAGGAAAGGAACAAATTATCCATATTGCCAAGTCAGGCGAAATGGTTGGCTTTAGGGCAATGTTCACAGAAGAACCTTACAAAGTGGGGGCTGAGGCCTTAGAAGAATCCAATATTTGCTTTATCAGTAGAGAAGATTTCCTCAACCTCATGGATGTAAATCCAGTATTGCGCAACGGTATCATTAAAGAACTTTCCAAAGAACTCGCTGACCGCGCCGACTTTATCACCAATATGGCTCAAAAGTCTGTTAGAGAGCGCTTGGCCTTTGCCATGCTTATACTGATGGATGTCTTCGATCCAAAACCTATTAATTTAAGTCGAGAAGACCTCGCAAATTTTGTTGGTACCGCAACCGAGACACTCATTCGCTTATTGAAAGATTTCAAGGAGGAAAGAATAATAGAGGTGCAAACACGCAAAATTTTAGTTTTAGACCGGCAGCGCTTACTTCAAATTGCAGGCAAATAACTAGCCGAGCACTAGGTTTGCAAAGTTAGCCAATAACACATGGCCAAAATTTCCGGATACCTCCGGATGAAATTGCAGGCCATATATTGGATTGTCACGGTGTTTCATGGCCTCGTTGATACAAGCGTCTGAACAAGCAAGTAAATCAAAGCCATGCGGCACTGAAATGTGTTCGCAGTGGTCTTCTTGCATTTCAAAAATATCAGGAAGTCTTTCAAATAAAATATCGTCTTTGACGACTTCAATTTCTTGTAAAGTACGATCTTCTCGCATTTTTGAAACGCGCGCACCGTGTATCAGTCCAATCAGTTGATGCCCAAAACAAATACCTAGTAGTGGTTTAGCATAATGTTTGATCCAAGAAAGATGTTTTAAATAAGGAGTAGGGTCAATTTCGGTCAGTAGAATCGGGGCTCCAGAGATCACTACACCAGCAAATGCATCAAGTTGCTCAGCCTTGAAATCCATGATACCGATGACTTGGACATCGATATATTCTTCTAGCTGCTCGGCTATTTGTAGCGTTTTTGTACTACCGCAGTCAATGAGTGCAATCATGAAGTTTTTTTGTGAAAGATACAGCTAATGGCACGGTGGTCGCTGCGGGTTTGTTTTTGAATTCTAAACGCAGACGCATTGAGTAAAGGGCTGTAAAAAAGATAGTCGATGCGTCCAGCGGGTAAACGGCCAACATATGTTGTTCCCAATCCTTTGCCACTACCGCTAAATGCATCGAGTAGCGCCAATTGAAATTGGTTGTAGGTGTAAGACATGGGTGTGTCGTTGAAATCTCCACAAACAATGACCGGATAGGGCGAAGTTTTGAGGTGTTCGACAACTCTTCTGGCTTGTTCTGCGCGTTTTTCAAAAGCACTTCGCAATTTGCGATATACTGCAATGGCTCCTTTTTTACTGCCATAGGTTTGCACTTCTTCTCCTTCAATATGCGGGTCTGTGTGCAGTCGTATAGATTGTAAATGTACGTTATACACGCGGAAGGTATCTAGGCCCTTCACAATATCGGCAAAGATGCAATAATTAAAATCTTGCACACCCTGTGTCTCAAACATGACATCGCCGCGTGCAATCATGGGGTATTTTGAAAACATAGCGATACCGTAGTTTTCACGGGTACGGCGCTTGTGTGCACTGCGCTCATGGTAATCGCGGGTTTTCATGAGTAAATTGAGTGAGTCCATGACCTCAAAATCGGTAGGTTTGTCTTGTCTATAAAATTCTTGTAAACAAAGCAGGTCAGGCTCTTCGCTACGGATAAAATCAAAAATTTGATTTCTCGAATTCAGCGCTTCGCCAAACGAAGGATTGAATAAGTCAAAAAGCCGCACATTGTAGCTAAGTACTTTGAGTCCTGTTTCTTGTTTGTAGGCTGATGCGCTGGGGGTTAAGGAAAAATTTCGAAAGTGAAGTTTGCCGCCAATCAATAAAACCACAAGGCAGTAAATGGCCCATTTGGATCGTAAAACGGACCAAAGTATCAACCAAATCAGGGTAAAAGCCACAAAAATAGGGTAACTGAGTCCAAAAAAGGGCAGAGATGGAATCGTAGATGGATGAATATACGGTGCAAGATAACTCAATAGCAAGCCAACGAGACTCAGTGCAGTGGCCATTTTAAATGGGCTAGATAACAATTGAAAGCGCTTTTTAGACATCTTTGCTTTGTTGGAATAAAAAGTCTTTTTCTGCTTTGCTCAAGGCATCATAGCCTTTTTTTGAGATCTTATCGAGGATGGCATCGAGTTGGGCTTGTCTTGCTTGTTTCTGGGCCATGAATTGATCGTCTGTCAGTGGACGACCACCTTTTTTCACTTTTAGATGACTCTTTTTTTGCCTAAGTTGAATACCAATCCATGGTCTTGAAAGGCGAATGTGCCAAAATTGTTGGATACTCCAAATGCCAAATAGGGCTCCGCCAATATGGGCAAAATGCGCAATTTGATCGGCGGTGCCAAGAGAAGAAAGGTCTTTTAAAAAGAAAAAGAGGGCGAGCATATAAATGCGCAACGGGAAGATACCAAAAAGTTGCACTTGCAGTTGGGGTTGCGAAAATGCCAGCGCCATAAATATGGCCATAATAGAACCAGATGCACCCACAACAGAAAAGCTACTGCCTTGAAGCGCAGGGAATAATTGCTGTGCCAATATTTCGCTTAGATTTCCTGCAAACCCACCTATGATATACAAATGCAACAGGCGTTTGGCGCCAAAAAATCGTTCGTATGTAGAACCTGCAAAATACAGAAACAAGAGGTTGCTGATCAGGTGTAAAAAACCAAAATGAGCAAACAAAGAAGTGAGGATTGTCCAGGGTTTGTAGAGGATTTCTAAGTGCCAAACAGGCAATGCAAATAAATATTGACTAATAAATCCTTGAGGCAAACCTTCAGAAAGGCTCCAAATTTGGAGTCTTTCAAGCGCATTGATCAGTTGTATCACTGCGAAGACACTGACATTGACGATCAAAAGCTTGATGGTCATGCTACCCCCTCTATACTGGGCTTTTATTTGTTCAATCAAAGGATTCATCACCAGAAGTTTGAACGGTCTTTTTTGCGCCAAACCAAGACGAGTATGGCTCCGGCAACAGCGCCTCCGATGTGGGCGAGGTGCGCTACGTTGTCACCGGCTTGGTGCTGAAATGAAAGATACAATTCCCATAAAAAGTAAGCGGAAACAAGATACTTTGCTTTTACAGGTATGAAAAAATACAGCCTGAATTCTGTATTGGGAAACAAAATAGCAAAGGCCGTCATGATGCCAAAGACACCGCCAGATGCCCCCACCATTGGGGTAATTGATTTTTGAAGGTAGTTCTCCAAAATGGGTGTGACTCGGATTTGGTTGTCAGAGAGGTAGGTATTGATTTGCCCTACTAAATCGCCATTGAGATTGACACTGTGTTTGAGGTAGAAGTCGAGTTGTTCGATGTCAAATTGCTTTGCTAGCATTGATTTGAGCTGCATGATTTCTATAAAGCCAATCATGTTGAGTGCAAAAGAACCCATAGCACTTACGAGGTAAAAAATGAAAAAGCGCTTTGCTCCCCATATATTTTCTAGGTAGGCCCCGAGCATTACAAATAGCCACATATTGAAAAAGATATGCAGTAAATTAGTGGTATCGTGCATGAAAAAATGCGTAACTACCTGGTATGGATCGAAAAATGGCGAGTTAATGTAGTGTGCACCCAACGTCATTTCAAGGTCTATGCCTTTGCTTTTTAGGATCAAACTTGCCACAAAGAAGGCAATGTTGAGTAGCAAAATATTTTTAGTGACTTGTGGAAGGTTCTGAAACATAATTAGAGTTTTTTAGCCAGTTCATCAAAGCCCAGGGTGAACATAATTGGTTTACCATTAGGGGTTGTGGTGTGTTGCGGACACTGAAAAAGTGTGTCGATAAAATGCTCTACTTCTTGGTGGTGCTGAAGCCTGAAGTTTTTCGATCCAAGGTCTGCGAGTTTAGCCACAATAAAATGTGCTACATCTCCACTTTCAATGTCAGTATAGGTAGCCGCATCGGTGAGTTCATCCAAACAGTTTTCGAGTTCTAAGAAAGAGAGCAGTGCAGGAACAGCCAAAATTTGAAGTTGGTCGTCTTCGAGCTCAAAGGCAAAACCCAACTGAGACCAAAGGCTTTTTTGCCCTTGCCAAGTGAGTTTGGCTTCTTTTGTCAAACTTCTTTCAAGCGGAAAGAGCAGTTGTTGAGAGGCCAGGGGCTGTGATACAAAATGTTGGATGAGCTCATCGAAAAGCATTCTGTTTTTTGCGCGTCTGATATCGATGATCATGAAGCCCGACTTGGTGGGGCTTACGAGGTATTTGTTATGGAGTAGAAACTGCTTGGCGGCAGTATCTACTTCAAAAAACTGTTGGTTTTCGGTAGGCGACTGCTCTTCTATTTGATAAAATTGTTGCCAATCTTCAGGACTTGGCGGGGTGCTGCCAAAACCCTCTTGCTGCAGTGCTGCGCTATAGTTTTTTATGCCGCCACTGCTTGAAGTCTTTTGGTGTACAGTGCTTTGAAAAGGGTTGTAAGAAGGATTGACTAAAATTTGAGGAGCCACAGGGTCTGATTTCCTGAGCTCCGATGGCACTTCAAAAGCACTTTCTGCATCGAAGTCTAGCGTAGGGAAGATGTTGTGTTTGCCCAAAGCCTGGCGAACGCTACTGAGAATAATGGAGTAAATAAACCGGTCTTCCTCGAATTTGATTTCGGTTTTGGTTGGGTGGATATTGACATCGATTTTATGCGGATCTACTTCCAAAAAGATGCAATAGCTCGCGTGGTGTTTTTCGCTGATCATGCCGTCGTAGGCTTTGGTAATGGCATGATGAAAGTAAGGGTCTTTGAAAAAACGATCGTTGACAAATAAATACTGCTCGCCCCTGCTTTTTTTGGCCATTTCGGGTTTGCCTACATAGCCACTGACGCGCACGATATCGGTTTGTTCTTCTATCGGAACAAGTTTTTCATTGCTTCCCTTGCCAAAAATGGCTGCAATGCGCATGCGGCTATTGCCAGCGCTTAATTGCAGGATATCTTGCCCGTTGTGCTGAAAACCAAACTGCAATTCGGGATGAGCCAGCGCTACGCGTTCAAATTCGGTTTGGATATGACCGAGCTCGATGGCATCGCTCTTCAAGAAATTGCGCCGAGCAGGTACATTGTAAAAAAGGTTTTTAACTTCAAAAGAAGCGCCTTGCTGACAAATTACTTCTTGCTTGTTTTTGATTTGATTGCCTTCTATATCGATTTGCACACCCGTATTTTGGTTGGCTTGTTGGGTTTTGAGGCTAACGTGTGCAATGGCAGCAATAGAGGCGAGTGCTTCTCCTCTGAAGCCTTTGGTTTGTAGCGCAAAAAGATCAGCAGCGCTTTGAAGTTTACTAGTGGCGTGGCGCAGAAAACACTTTTCAGCGTCTTGAGCATCCATGCCCTTGCCGTTGTCTAGCACCTGAATGAGTGTTTTGCCGGCGTCTTTAACGATCAATTGAATTTGTGTAGCGCCAGCATCTACGGCATTTTCTAGTAATTCCTTTACGACCGAAGCGGGTCTTTGAATGACCTCTCCGGCTGCAATTTGATTAGCGATATGATCGGGCAGTAAGTTGATGATGCTCATGCGGGCTCACGTTGGTTCGTGCTGAACAAATGTAAGCAATTCCGCCGAGTTGAGAGGGGCTAAATCCGAACGATTGTACCCGTGTATGTCGATTTTTCTCCCGGAAGCGTTTCTTGCAAAACTACTTTCCAAATATATGCTTTGTTCGCAGGAACCATTTGCCCAGTGCGTTGGTCAGTACCATCCCATGCATTTTGAGCATCCGAACTTTTAAAGACCACTGCGCCGTTGTCAGGGTCGATGACAACCAAATAAAATCGGACATCTCGGATGGTGAGGGCATAAGGCATGAAAGTCGCATTGCGCTCGTCTCTGGATTGTGGATTAAAGGCATTGACAGCAAGTAAGTTGTAGTCTTCGTTGGCAGTGATTTTGATGGTTTCAGTGCTCTTGCAGCCATCTAGCTGGCCTTCAGCAGTAATGGTATAAGTTTGTCCTTTGAATGCCAAAAGGTCAAAGCTCTTGTTCTTTCTATTGATAACCGAACCATTTACATTCCAGGTGAGGTCGCTCGCCACTGTTTCGCCAGTAATGTGAATTCGTGGCGTACCATCTTCGTAATTGATGGCGTCGGCATCGAGCATGATTTTAGGGCCTTGGCAATTGCCTGGTATTGTTGAGGTTGGCGCATTGTTTTGCCCCATTTGAACCTGTGTAGTTTGGTTTATAATCGGCAGAGGTAAAGGGGTGGTAATGGCATTGATTTCGGATAGTGTACTGAGCGTGCTGCGCTCCATTTCAGAAGTCGTTAAATCGATGTAAGGTGCCGGAAAAGAACAACTAATGAGCTGAGCTGTTGTTGCATCTGGTTGGCTAAATAAGGTTGGTTTACCAACTTGTTGCTTACTTTTTGTCGGAGTTTGAGCAGCTAAAGTTGGCGAATTGCTTTTAACCTTTTTCGGAGTGCTTATTGCCTTTTGGGAGGCCGTATTTTTGGCCGGTTTTTGGTTTTCGCTCGAGAGGCTAGACCATCCAATAATACCCACAACAACTGCAAGCATGCTCGCCATGCCGATTTTACCTAACCAAGAAATACCCGGCTTGGCTTTCGGTAGCTTTTTGGACAACGCGTCCCAGGCTTTGGGGTCGTAGTCGTAGGAGAAGTCTTCTACGAGTGACTTTATTTTGGATTCAAATGGATCTTTCATCGTTTTTCGATCTGTATAAATTGTTCTTTTAAAAGGCGTTGCAAATTCATTTTTGCTTTTGCCAAATTGGATTTTGATGTTCCTTCGGAGATGCCGAGTTTTTCTGCAATTTCTTTATGACTGAGTTCTTCCATGACATAGAGGTTGAATACCGTTCTGTATGCCGGAGAAAGTTTTTCAATGGCTTTTTGGGCGAGTTCGGCTTTAAGTTGGCTGTGCGCTAAAAGTTCTTGCTCTTGCATGGGGTCTGCAGCCAAAGATTTGAAGTCGTTGTCTTGGTCAGATAAAAAAGGGTCTTTTTTAGCCTTGCGCAAATGATCAATTGCTGTATTGCTCACAATTCTGCGGATCCAGCCTTCTAGCGAGCCAGAAAAATCAAAATGTTCCAATTTGTCAAAGACCTTTAAAAATGAAACTTGGAGCACCTCTTGCGCGCTGTCGCGATCGCCAATGTAGCGCATACTCACAGCCATCATTTTGCCATAAAACATAGTAAACAAGCGCTCTTGCGAGCGACGCTCACCTTTGAGGCACCCCTCTACGATTAGTTTTAAGTTGTCTTGCTGCTCCAATTTTCAATATTTACTAAACGCAAAGCTAAGCAGAGGGTTGCCTCAGTTTACGACATGAGCTAGTTTTAGCAATAAAAAACATTATTTTTTTGTGAACTATGCGTAAATTCGTCACGCAAAGCTTTTATCCATTTAAAAACAAGACAAATGAAAGTAACTGTTGTAGGTGCAGGAAACGTAGGAGCGACCTGTGCCGATGTATTGGCTACCCGTGAGATCGCCAATGAAATTGTATTACTAGACATCAAAGAAGGTTTTGCCGAAGGCAAGGCTTTAGATATCTGGCAAACAGCCCCCATTAACCTTTATGATTCTCGTACGGTTGGTTGTACCAATGATTACGCGCGTACCGCAGATTCAGATGTTGTAGTCATTACTTCAGGTTTGCCGCGCAAGCCCGGAATGTCTCGTGACGACCTTATCGCAACCAATGCTGGTATCGTTAAGACCGTGACGGAAAACGTCGTGAAACACTCGCCCAACGCGATCATCATTGTTGTTTCTAACCCGTTAGACGTCATGACTTACTGCGCTTTCTTAAATGCAAACATGCCATCTTCTCGTGTTTTTGGTATGGCGGGTGTCTTAGATACCGCACGTTACCGCGCCTTTTTAGCTGAAGAACTCAACGTATCTCCTAAAGACATCCAAGCTGTATTGATGGGTGGCCATGGCGACACAATGGTTCCACTGCCACGTTATACGACGGTTGCAGGTATTCCAGTTACCGAACTCATCGACGAAGCACGCCTCAACGAAATCATCGAGCGCACCAAATTTGGTGGTGGTGAGATCGTCAAATTGCTCGGTACTTCTGCTTGGTATGCTCCAGGAGCTGCAGCTGCTCAAATGGTTGAAGCAGTTGTTCGCGACCAAAAACGTATTTTCCCAGTTTGCGCTTGGTTACAAGGCGAATACGGCATGTCAGACATCTACTTAGGTGTACCTGTTGTGTTGGGTAAAAACGGTATCGAAAAAATCATCGAATTGCAATTAAACGAAGCTGAACGCGCTTTGCTCGTCGATTCAGCTGAAGCTGTCAAAGGTGTCATGGATGTCTTAGACAACATGAACGCAAACGCATAATTGAGGTTTTCTAAATACCAGAAATCCGAATTGTTTTAGATTATAAATGAAAAAACCGCGAGTTTAAACTCGCGGTTTTTTGGTTTAAGGAAGTTCGATAGCCCCAATGTCCGGCGGGTTGTTGCGGGCTTGACCTAAGATGTCAGTAACCACAACGGTACTGATGCCTTTGTTGCTCAGTGAGGAGTTGCTGCTGTAAGCAAAATCTCTTTCTGCAGGATTTACAAATAATGGCGCCAAGTTCCAAAACAACTGGCTCCCGTAAAAAGGATCGGTATAGGTGGTTTCTGATTTGAACACACTATAGTCGAAGTCAAAATTGAGTTGAACACCGGCCATTTGGATGGTATCCATGGCAATTTCGGTATCTAAATTGCCATATATAACACAGTTCTTCAATACGCCTTCTTCTATGCTCGAGACCAATGTTTGGTTTTGGCTGTAGTCGTTGTAATAATTACTGATCCCTACTGCAGGGTTGGTGGAGGCGCCATAACCGAGTAAATTACAGTGATTGAAATTGAAGTCTCCGCCCTGTAAAACCAACAGCGCGTGCGTGCCATTTTGTGAAATCAGGCAGTTCTCGGCCTTTACTTTGGCGCCGGCAAAAATAAAGATGCCGTAGCGCGCTTGGTTGTAAATTTGAGTGTTTTGAATGTTGAGCGTGTAGCTCGAATTGCTTGGGTCTTCGCTGAATAAATGCACGCCGGAGGTGCCGTTTTTCAGAATGGCGTAGTTGATATTGCTCGGCAATGCTTCATGTAAGTAAATGCCGTAGTATTGCCCACTCACATCTTGGTAGTCTTGCTCGAGGCGGTCTCCCTGAAAAATCACTTCATTGCCGAGTTGTCCTTCTATTTGTAAAGAACCTTTATAGACATATAAAAGTGAATTTTTGTGCAGGTGCACTTTTGTGCCTGCCGGTATGGTCAGGGTTTTGGCGGAGTCTACGATAGCGGCGCCGTAAATGACATGAGGTTTGTCGTTGGGCCAGACCCCTTCGTTGAAATCAAAAATTTGATTCTGAAAATTGGAGTAATGGAAATAGGCATCTTGGCCCCAAGCGGCTAGTTTGACGTATTGGTCTTTGCCGTTGGTTCGAAAGCGCACGGAATCTTCGATGATCAGTGGATTGTTGGTGTTGTTGGCCTGCAGCGTGACTTCCACAAAAACGAACAAAGAGTCCTTGGCTTCTAATAAAAGGTCGGTATGGAGAGCGCCAGGCGTGCCGTCTACATTGATTCTGTAGACAGAATTCTCGCCGCCCATGAGTTCGATTTCGTCAATTTTGATGCTGCGTTGATCAGGGTTGTAAATCTTGAAGGATTTGGTGGTGGAGCCAATAGTGGTGAAAACGGTGTCAAAAACAAGGGTGTCTGTCGAAAAGGTAAGGTTAGATTTAGATAGGAGCACTTGCTTATCGCAAGAGCTGAGCGTGCTCCAAAAGAACAGACCAAGCAAAACCGTAAAAGCGTAGAGATAGCGCATAGAAAGACAACGCACAAAACTAAAGAATATTGGTGGTTCAGCTCAATTTTAGGTAAAAATGTTCTTTGGCTTGCCCCGGTCTCGGACTCAGCAGGCCAAAAAAGTAACAATCGGCGGTGAAATGGAATGTTTGGGCTGCATAAATATTTTGCCAATACTGTTGGTTTGCTTTGGCGTGAGGCTCCAAAAGGATAAAAATAGATTCTGGATGAATGAATTGATGTTGAAAGACTTCTTCAAAGTTGGGTAATTGCTCGGGACTTATGATGCAAATACATGGCGAGGAAGCAAGGTCTTCATTTGGTTTGAAGTAACGAAGCTGGTCTTGGGGTAGCTCAGTACATAATTGAGCAATAAAAGTCCGCGTCTTTTTTGGGATATGCAGTGGTAAACTTATTTTTTGCGCTACTTTTTGCCTGGCCACAACAGCTACTAACCAATAAGCAAAAGGGGAGTGGGTGCCATGTCGGCCTTTGGCCTTCCACAGAAAAGCTGTATATTCGAAGCAGCGAAACATGACGCAAAATAACAAAAAAGATACCGATGTCCGTTCAAACTAACCAGCGCATTGAAACACAAAGGCAAGCCATTCGCAATGGGCAGCAGCCCCTTGCCGTTTTGCGTCCATGTCGCTTGGGCGATGGTATTTTGAATTGTGCCCATGATGAACAAGAGCGCTATAGGCAAATTGCCCGCCATTTTACTGAGCCGCTGCACTTTTTTATTCCGGCCTCGGGTTCGGGTTCCCGTATGTTTGCTTTTCTTTTTGATTATTTACAGCATCCAGACACAGAAAACACCAAACAGGCAGAGCGATTTTTTAGTCGACTTCCCGATTTTGCACTTTTTCGCAAATTGCCTGCACACATTCAAGCGGCCTACCATTCAAGCAACCTGACCATAACTGATTTTGCGGCAATGCTCTTAGCTGCTGACGGCCTTAACTATAGTGTGTTGCCTAAAGGATTGATTCCTTTTCATCTTCACGAACCCTTTGTGCTCAATGCGTTTCAAGAGCACCTTGCTCAAGTTCAAACTTTAGCGCAAGGCCCAATTCATTACCATTTTACAATCCAAGCAGACTTCATTCAATCTTTTGAAAAGTGTGCCTCAGAATTACATGCGCTTACGGGTGCTTGCTACAACGTGACTTATTCGAGCCAAGACAAGCTCACAGATGCCTTCGTCTTTGATCAGCAGCAAGAGCTCATGAAGGGTTCTCATGGAGAGCCATTGCGCAGGCCAGCTGGTCATGGTACACTGCTGCAGAATTTGGAGGCACTTCAGGCGCCGTATGTTTTGGTCAAAAACATCGATAATGTCCAGCATTTTAGCCAAAGACAGCAAAGCAATTCCAATTGGGAATTGTTATTGGGTTTGCAAATTGAGGTTCGCAATACTTTGCGTCAATTTCTTGCCAATAGAGATCAAGCGGGTTTTGCAAGTTGGAATGAGCGCTTTGGTTTGGTAGATCCTGTCCAGTTACAAGACAGCTCCCTTGCTGATTGGATTCAATTGTTAAATAAGCCTTTGCGCGTTTGTGGAATGGTGCGCAACGAAGGCCAACCCGGCGGCGGACCATTTTTTGTTGAGATGAACGGAATTGCCACCAAACAAATTGTAGAAAAAGCGCAGCTACATGGCCACCCAGAAGCCAGTAAACTTCTTTTGCAGAGTACTTATTTTAATCCTGTTCTGATGGTCCTGAGCCCTTGTGACCTCGAAGACAATCCTATTTCATTACAGTCATTTTCAGATCCAAGTACTTATTTTGTAGTAGAGAAAAATCAAGGTGGGAAACTGGTCTATTTTGTGGAACAGCCAGGTTTGTGGAATGGTGCAATGGCCAATTGGAACACCCTTTTTGTAGAGGTGCCCTCAGCTGTTTTTTCGCCAGTTAAATCAGTCGTAGATTTATTGGATTTTGCACATCAAGCAAACAAAGGCGTCTAGAAATGGTTACCTTTGTAAGCCAAAAAGAAAAAGCATGATACCCGTTACCGTATACAGTGAAATGACGCCCAATCCTTCTACCATGAAGTTTGTGGCTAACAAATATTTATTGCCTACAGGCGCTTCCGTCGAGTTTGAAAACAAAGCAGCAGCTAAAGGTTATTCTCCACTTGCCGAAGCCTTATTTGACTTTCCTTTCGTTACGAAAGTTTTTATTGCGGTCAACTTTGTCACTGTGGCCAAAACAGACAACGTTCCCTGGGATTTTATCACCATGGAGCTGCGCGAATTCATCCGCGAATGGATCAGTTTTGAGAAAGAAGTCCTAATTGCCATGCCGAGCCAAATTCAGCACGAGGCACACACAGAAACTACCAATGAGCTAAATCAAGGAGTGTCCAAGCCAGCTCATTTTGAGCCCTCACCTCTAGACGACGCCATTGTAGATTTATTAGATCAGTACGTGAGGCCTGCAGTAGCTAATGATGGAGGAGCCATTGATTTTCTCGGCTTTGAGGATGGCAAGGTGACCGTTATGCTTAAAGGATCTTGTGCCGGCTGTCCGTCGTCTACAGCTACCTTGAAAGGTGGAATTGAAAACCTACTCAAACAACATTTGCCTGAAGTCAAAGAAGTGGTTGCTTTTAACGCATGATTATGACTTTTTTAGTGGCTATGTGCAATTTTTGCGTTATTTTTAGATGAACAACTTTTTAAACTTGTTGTTTCTCAACAAGACCTATGTCGTTTATTACGCCAACATACCAACTCAAAGACGCCCTCAAGAACTATTTTGGTTACGATCAATTTAAGGGTGCCCAACAGCAAATCATTGAAAACGTATTAGCGGGCCGAAATACCTTCGTACTGATGCCAACTGGAGGCGGCAAGTCGCTTTGCTACCAATTGCCTTCATTGATGCTACCGGGCACGTCTATAATCGTTTCGCCCCTTATTGCACTCATGAAAAACCAAGTAGATGCCGTTCGAGGCTTCTCTCAAACGGGGCAAGTAGCACATTTTTTGAATTCTTCGCTGAGCAAAGCAGAAATTGCACAAGTGAAAACCGATGTCTTGAGTGGCCAGACCAAAATGCTTTACGTAGCACCAGAATCACTCACCAAAAAAGAAAACATCGATTTTTTGGCAGCGGTACCCATTTCATTTTTTGCCATTGACGAAGCACATTGTATCTCGGAATGGGGTCACGATTTCAGACCAGAATACCGCCGCTTGCGCGAAATTTTTGAAAAAATTTCATCGGTTCCGATCATTGCCCTTACCGCAACGGCTACTCCAAAAGTTCAGCACGACATCCAGAAGAATCTCAATATGCTGGACGCCGATGTCTTTAAATCCTCTTTCAACCGAGACAACCTCTATTACGAAATTCGTCCAAAACGCGAAGTCGAAAAACAGATCATTCGCTACATCAAGCAGCACGAAGGTCAAAGTGGCATCATTTATTGTCTCAGCCGCAAAAAAGTGGAAGAAATTGCCGAGCTTTTACAAGTCAACGGCATCAATGCACTTCCTTACCACGCAGGTTTGGACGCGAGCTCGCGCGCCCGTCATCAAGATGCATTTTTGATGGAAGAAGTGGAGGTAATTGTCGCTACCATTGCTTTTGGCATGGGCATCGATAAACCTGATGTTCGCTATGTCATTCACCACGACATCCCGAAGTCTATCGAGAGCTACTACCAAGAAACCGGACGCGCAGGACGAGACGGTGGCATTGGTGAATGCATTGCATTTTACAGTTACAAAGACATCGAGAAACTCGAGAAATTCTTACAAGGTAAAGCACTCACCGAACAAGAGATTGGCAGGCAGTTATTGCATGAAATCGTCTCTTACGCAGAGACCTCCGTGTGCCGCAGAAAATTCATTTTGCATTATTTTGGCGAGGAATTCAGCCATGAGAGCTGTCATGAAAAGTGCGACAACTGTAAGCGTCCGCAGGAACGCATGGAAGGAGGGCAGTACCTTAACAACTTATTGCAAGCGGTGGTGCAGCTTGAGCAAACTCAAAAATCAAAGCATTATTGCGCATTTTTATCAGGACATGTCAATGCCGATATCAAAGCCTATAAGCACGACCAACTACCATTGTTTGCAGTGGGTAAAAACTACGACGAACATTTTTGGAATGCAGTCATTAGGCAAGCGGTAGTTGGAGGCTATCTTTATAAAGACGTAGAAACCTTCGGAACGCTCAAGCTCACCTCAAAAGGAAACGATTTCTTAGCTGCCCCAAACAGCTTCATGTTGTTCAAACAACACGATTTCTCCAATACCGACGACGACGACATCATCCTTAATCAAAAAGGAGCTGCTTTTGATGAGGTACTGTATGCACAATTGCTCGAGCTCCGACGCAAAGTAGCCAAGCAAGCAGGAGTGCCCCCTTTTGTAGTATTTCAGGAGCCTTCTTTGAGAGATATGTGCTTGCAATACCCAATAGATCTCCAAGAACTTACTTCCATTCAGGGTGTTGGTGCAGGCAAAGCACAGCGTTATGGCACCCCATTTATTGAACACATTTCAGCGCATGTCGAGGCAAATCAAATTGAGCGCCCACAAGATTACGTTGTCAAATCATTGATCAATAAATCGGGAGCAAAAGTACAGCTCATTCAAAATATTGATCGCAAGTTACCTTTAGAAGACATCGCCAAATCTCAAGGAAAATCCTTTGATGCGTTGCTAGAAGAGCTGGAAACAGTCGTTAATTCGGGTACCAAACTCAATATTGACTATTACCTTAAAGAGGTAATGGATAACGACAACCAAGAGGAAATCATCGATTATTTTATGGGGGCTGAATCCGACGACCTCATCACAGCTTATCACGAATTTGATGGCTTATATACTGAAGAAGAACTTAGACTTGTTCGGATCAAATTTTTGTCAGTATACGCTAATTAAGCTTTTGTTTTAATACTTTCTGAACAGATGTTCTCGTGACGCTGTGGTAATTATTTTTGGCGCCAAAGAAAATACGTCGGGCCAACTTGAGCCCGTAAGGGCTTTTTGCAAGCGTCTCGTATATAGGTAAAACAAATTTGCGTCTTCCAATTTTCATCAGAAAATGCCGCAACTCTTCTTCAATTTTGAACACATAATCTGATTGAGCAGCTAATACGAACCAATCACATAAGATTTCACTATTCTTGGTCTGGCTAAAATGAAATTGTTGGTCAAGAGCCGCCAAGCGAGCGATTTTGGTCTGGGGGTCTAGTGCCCTGATGAATAACTGCCATTCTTGGATCAGGTAATCGTTGTATTTGATGTTGATCTGCTGCTTGATTTTTTTGCGCTTCCCATTTTTGCGAACCCATTTGATTTTCACTTTTGGTTTGAAAGGATTTTTTCCTGCATTGAATTCACTGGCAAAGCTTTTGATTTTATCCAATCTTGGTGCAGCAATTGCAACGCAATTTGGAGGTAAACCAGGTTCGTAAATCCATTGGCGGTAGTTGAAGTCGGCACCTGTTTTGGACAATAATTGTCTTTCCAAGAAGTCGATGAAGCGATCGGCGGTGATGGTCTGATACGCAAAGTGCGTGAAGTAACGCTTTAAGAATAAATCTAGTTGTTTTCTACCGACAGTTTGTTCGAGCGTTCTAAAGAAAAAGGCGCCCTTCACATAAGCGATATCTGACATCGCGATGTCGGGGTCTCGGTTTACTAAATCGAGGTGGAGTTTGCTGTCTTGCAAGGCGCTGTCGGCAGCCATTTCTGCCAAGGTTTGCTGTAGCTCACCAAATTCTACCTGAGCTAGGATATCTGCAATTTCTTTACCCCTAAGCGCCTCCATAATGCGCTGCTCAAAATAAACAGTAGTGCCTTCATTGAGCCAAAGGTCAGACCAAGAGTGGTTCGTGACTAAGTTACCTGACCATGAATGCGCTAATTCGTGCGCTACGACTGAAACCAAACTCTTGTCGCCGGTGAGTAAGGTAGGATTGGCAAAAGTGAGCATTGGATTTTCCATGCCACCAAAAGGGAAGGAATAGGGCAAGACCAATATATCGTAACGCCCCCACTGGTAGGCACCGTACAAATCTTCGGCAACGCGCATCATTTGCGGCAAATCTTCAAATTCGTCGACGCATTCTTGGAGTAGTTCTTTTTCTGCATAGACACCGCAGTGTTGGCCCAAATCTTTGAAACCGATGTCGCCAACCGCTAAAGCAATCAAGTAACTCGGAATGGCTTTGCGCATTTCAAAATGATATTGCCCATCAGGAGCCAAGCGCGTTGGGTTTTCGGCGCTCATGAGGGCGAGTAAATCACTTGGAACCTGCACATCTGCACTATAAGTGATGCGGTTAGAAGGTGAATCTTGCAGCGGAATCCAGGTGCGCGTCAGAATCGCTTGTCCTTGGGTGTAAAGAAAAGGCTTGGTTTTGGAACTCGTTAAGTTGGTATCTAGCCAATCGAGTGCAGCAGAACCTTCTGTGGTTTGATAATAAATATTGACATCAGTGGTTTTGGCATCGACATTGACCAATAAGGCCTGCCCGATGATGCTGTCTTTGTCCATTGGACCAATCGTAAAATCGGTTTCTTTTTCTGCACCTTTTTTACCCAAAGTGACTTTTTGAATGAGCAAACCTTTGACATCGAAAATAGCGGTATCAGCACCCCGATTTTTCATTTGATGGCGCGCAATGCCGTAGATGGTTTGGGCTGCAAAATCAACCTCAAGATCGAGGTGGAGGTGTTGGGTGTGAATTTGATCTAGGTTCGCGTAGCTGTGGTCGTCGTGAGGTTTTTGACTGAGTTGTTCGGTAGCTGCAGGTTGTTTGCTTGGAGCGCCTGAACAGGACCAAAGAAAAATAGAGAGCAAGAACAGTAGCGCGCGCATCAGGGACTAGTTTGAAGGTGAATGTAGCCAAATTTTTCTTGCGGACCAAGTACTCCATAGGTGTACACCCCTCGATTTTGTATTGCTAATTCAAAAGCCTTCGGAATCAATAGAATATTTTCTGTGACGCGCTCGTGGCCAATTTTACGCTGTACTTGGCCGCTTTGGATATCAATCCGCACCCAAGCGCCTACATTTTTATGCTTGGATAAGCTAAACGGGTCTACCTCCCTTAAATCATTCTTAAACTGGCCGTTTTCATCGTAATTGCTTCGGGTATCGTTGAAAATAAAGTTCAAGGAATTGCTATCGATGAAGCTGGCATACGAGCTAAATGGGCCATAGTCATTGATGCTGACCTGAATTTTTGGGATGCGTTGCTCCCAGCGCAATTGACCATTTGCATCTATACAGAAAGCCACAATATCATTGTAATGATAATAGTTAGTGGTCATTCTTTGACCAGTTTGATTGTTGTAGGTATTGTTGGTGTAGACAAAGTATTTCTCAATCGAACCAATGTAGCTACCGTCTGGCAGTGTAAAGATCTCACGTACCTCATAGCGCGAGAGTTGAGGCTCGTCGCCTCGTCGCTCCATTCGTTTTTGCAGGCGTATTTGCTCACTTGCTTCGTATTCACTCAGCATAATGGCCGTGCTCAAGGGTATGAAACCAACAGCCGATATTGTATCGGCGCTGAGATCAATCTGGGCATTGAAAAAACCGTCTTGTTTGTCATCTGTTTGGCTGTTGCCATAGAGACCAAAAAGGGTCAGTTGGGTGCTGTGTTGGGCATTCATTACAAAATTTGAAATCCGCTTGCCTTGTAAGTCAAAGGTGTAGGTCTTGATTCCACTTTGGTCAATTTGATAAACGTGTAGATTTTTAAAGGCCTTGCGCACGCGTATGCCTTGGCGCTCTATCGCAGCCATTTCAATTACACCAATGAAAAATTCGCCGTTATCGGTCAAAAAGTAGTCTTCGATGGTGCTCAAGTTGGCGTCAAACGGAAGGTTGTATTCGCCTCCACTTATCATTTTAAGGTCTTGATCGAACAGATGGTATCCATAGGTGTCAACGCCATTTCGCTTGCCAGGAACTTGGTAATAGGCGACAAAATACGACTGATTGGGGGCTTGAATGAGATTGAATTGAGGCTGTGCATTTGGTCGGGGATCGGTATAGGCTAGTATTTCTTGTTCTTCGATTATATTGAACTCAGCATCTAAGATTTGAACGAATAGTTTCATTTCCTTGCCATTTCTATCGGCAATGAACACGGCGTGCCCCTCACCAATTCGCAAGGTTTGCTCATAGTAGCCAAAACCCTCCGGACTGACGGGTTTGATTTTCGTGCTGGCCTCGCTATTGAGTTGCTCGTAGCGCGTAAGTTTAAAGGATCCACCAAGTTGATTATTCGTATGGATAGTGGAGAATTGTTGGTTTTGATCAGGTAGAATACTCAGCAGCGCTCCTTTGCTGCGTTGAAGGGTGCCCCACTGCCAATTCAATTCTTGCCCATTTAAAGTTGAATGGCTACAAACGAACAGGACCAAGAGGAGGCGCCAAAGCATCAGGGAACAAGTTGAATCCCGACATAATTGTCAGGACTGATGAGTTTGAGTTCGGCCTTCAGCTGCTCGCTTACTGGTAACTCGTCGATAAAAGCGTGAACACTCGCTTTGGTGACGCGTTCGTTTTTTCGGGTCAGGCCTTTGAGCGCTTCGTAAGGTTTTTCAAAGCCTTCGCGGCGCAGGATGGTTTGGATTGCTTCTGCTACAACTGCCCAATTTTGTTCGAGGTCTTGAGCTAGAGCGTCTTGGTTGAGCAACAGCTTTCCAAGTCCCTTTAGTGTTGCGCCAAAAGCGATGACACTATGTGCAATTGGAACGCCCACGACACGCAACACAGTGGAGTCGGTGAGGTCGCGTTGGAGGCGAGAAACCGGTAGTTTGGCTGCTAAGTGTTCGTAAAGTGCGTTGGCAAGCCCTATATTGCCCTCTGAGTTTTCAAAATCGATTGGGTTCACTTTGTGTGGCATGGCAGACGAACCGATTTCACCTGCTTTGATTTGCTGCTTGAAGTAGTCCATGGAGATGTAGGTCCACATATCGCGATCGAGGTCAAGGATAATGTTGTTGATGCGCTTCATGCAGTCAAAAATGGCGGCAAGTTGATCGTAGTGCTCAATTTGGGTAGTGGTTTGTGAGCGCTCTAAACCGAGGATGTCATTGACAAAATGATTGCCAAAGGCAACCCAATCAGTTTGGGGATATGCGACAAAATGCGCGTTGAAATTTCCTGTGGCTCCGCCGAACTTAGCAGGTAGTTTAAGCGCTTCTAGGGTCGTGATTTGTTTGTGAAGCCTCTCCGAGAAGACATGAATTTCCTTGCCTAAGCGAGTAGGTGAGGCAGGTTGGCCATGGGTGCGTGCGAGCATCGGGACCTCCTTCCATTCTTGGGCTAACTCGTTAAGTTTGGAAACAACTTTCATTAATTCAGGGAGATATACTGATTCAATTCCTTCTTTTAATGAGAGTGGAATAGCGGTATTATTGATGTCTTGGGAGGTGAGGCCAAAATGGATGAATTCGAGGTAGGCTTCTAATCCAAGACCTTGCATCTTTTCTTTGAGGAAGTATTCAACTGCCTTGACGTCGTGGTTGGTGGTTTGTTCGGTTTGTTTGATCCAGAGGGCGTCGGCTTGCGTAAAGTTGTTGTAAATAGCTCTGAGCGCAGGGTATTGTGCTTTTGGGAAAGCGGATAAATTGGAGATGCCGCTCTCAACAAGTGCAATCAGGTATTCAACCTCTACCAAAACGCGGTAGCGGATGAGTCCGAATTCTGAAAAATAGGCTTGTAAGGCTGCGGTTTTGGATTGGTAGCGACCATCTATCGGGGAGATCGCGGTAAGGGCGTTGAATTCCATGTTGTATCTAAAGCACAAAGATACAACAAGCGCAAAAAATAGAAAAACCTAAAAGCGATTTATCGTAATTTTACAACATGCAAGTATCTGAGCGTTTTTTGAAGTTCCAATGGGTTGTCTTGATCCTCATTTTTTTGGTGGTTTTTGCCGGAAGTTTTGTGCGCATGTCGGGCAGCGGTATGGGTTGCCCTGACTGGCCAAAGTGTTTTGGAAAATGGGTGCCACCAACTGAGCTTACAGAACTCCCGGCCAACTACCGAGAGGCTTACTTGCTCAAGCGTCAGAAAAAGGTTGAAAAGTTTTGTGCTTTGTTACAAAAAGTAGGTTTAGACCAAACGGCCGAAAAAATCAAAAATGACCCCAGCGTATACGTCGAAGAAGCCTTCAATGCCCGCAAAACCTGGATTGAATACATCAATAGGCTTGCTGGTTTCTTGGCAGGAAACACCATGCTGTTCAGTTTTGGTTGGCTCTTGCTGTTTTATCGCAAAAGAAAATGGCTCTTACTCACAGGTTTCAACCTGATCTTGATGGGTATAGAAGCCTGGTTTGGCTCCATTGTTGTGGCCACCAACCTCGTTCCCTGGACCATTACCATTCACCTCTTTTTTGCTTTAGTCATAATTGGCCTGCAACTCTTTTTTATCCATGAACTAACCAATAAAAAGCGTCCAGATTTGCCAAAACAAAAGTCTTTTCGCCTGCTGAGCTGGCTTATTTTATTGATCACTTTTTATCAAATGTTCCTTGGTACCCAAGTAAGAGAAGCAATTGATACGCTAGTCAAAAAAGGCTATACTAGGGCCGAGTGGATAGAGCAATTGGGCCTGCCGTTTTTTATCCACCGCAGTTTCAGTTGGTTGGTCTTGATTTTATTAGTCTATCTTTTCTGGCAAAACCGCCAAAAATGGCATTATTCCCGTATCAATGTGGCTTTTTATTTACTCGCCGCGGAGTTGTGCACAGGTGTAGCGCTCGCCTACGCCGACATGCCGGGCCTTGTTCAGACCGCTCACTTGGTTTTTGCAACAATCTTACTTTCTGTACTTCTTTTGATGCGTTTCGATTACGCACAAGAGAAGAAAAACGCATAATACCACCCCGTTTTTTGGCACAGAAGCGTTAGCTTGCAGATTCATTACCTATGAACTTCGATGCACCTGCCATTCAACGTCTCAAAGCAAACGACCCCAAAGCCGTTGAAGCTTGGTATCTCCATACTTTTCCAGCTTTACTGCAGCAAGCGGCGCGTTTTTTTAGCCAACGCAGTGAACAACTCACGGCTGTTCACAACGCGCAACTCAAAGCTTTACAAAATTTAGCCCAGTTTAAACCCAATACCTCAATGGAAGCTTGGTTGGCGGTCATCCTAAGAAATGAATTGATTGACACCTACAGACGCAAGCAACGTTGGCGTATATTGTCTTTTGAAAACCGTTTTGAAAGTACCTATGAGCCGGATTTCGATCAACAATTAGACGCGTCACTTGAATTGGAACGCGCAGAAGCTTTATTGGCACATTTACCCCAAAAAACACGTTTTGTTTTTAGTTTATACGCTTTTGAAGAATTAAAGCCCAGAGAAATTGCTCAAGAGCTTTCTATGCAGATTCAGACTGTTCGCTGGCATTTGAAATCGGCCAAACAAACCCTAAAAAAACACCTCGAGTCATGAAAGATACCCGACTAATGGCCGAGCAAACTTGGCCGCTTTTTGAACGCAAATGGCGCCGAAAGCAGTTTTGGAAGCGCTGGAAAAGTAAAGTGATTTTTGCTGGTTCCCTTTTGCTTGTCATCATTTTAGCTTTTTTATATCGTGCCTATTCATTCCATCAAAAAGGAATAAAAGAGCATTTAATACAACCCCAAAAAGAGCAAATTTTGAAACCCAAAATACAAGATGAGCTTCAAGGTAAAACGCAAATAAAAATAGGATCCTCGTTTGCAACAGATGTGATGGATTCGCTCTCCTCTCCATTTGAACCCATATTCTTTAAATTGAATTCAAAATTTCAAATGCCGATTCTTTCGAAACGGCAAGGATCTATCCAAAAGAATGCTGATTTACAACTGGCCTTTGCGTCCCTCAATTTGCAGCCGCAAAGTTGGTCGCTGCAAAGCAACGAACATTCGCTCAGTGCTTTACTAGACAAAAATACCTTGCTGATCATGAATTTGATGTACGGAACCGAAACCTTACCTGCCTTTCCGTCAGACTTCGGCACGGAGGCTTGGTACCGACCTGATTTTTTTCCTGCAGACCAGTTTATACATGTCGCGTTCTACGACGTCGCTAACTGGATCCAAGATCCTTTAAGTGCGAAGCTAAGCGTGAATCGGGTGAGTAATCAAATACCTATTGCGCCATGGCGTACATCAAGTAATCCAAGCCATTCATCAGCGGAGAATTTGCTGCAATTTACCGCTTTTGTCCGCGAGAACCCGAATGTTTTGATGTACAGACGCCTCGATCCGTTAAATGAGAGCAATGTGCGCAGGCAGTACAGTAAAAATTTATTTATTGCGGACCGACCGGCTGAATCCTTTAATCCGCTTTTATATCATCATTCCGATACCTTAATCGTTGTGAGTGCTCAGGCGCAGCGCATTACCCAACTTTCAATGTATGGCGTTCTTTTCGGATCAAAGGAAATCACATTTAGGAGCAAAGGATTACACAGCTTAAAGCGACTTGAGCCGATGCTAGATCCCGTTGATAATGTGCTTTACGTGCTTGCGCCAACGAATTTTCATTTCGTCTTTTTTAAGGTAGACTTGCAAACTGGGGAGGCTCATCAAGTTTTCCAGACAAAAAGCGTCTGGCAAGGGGCGGAATTTGAAATAAGAGGTGGGCAACTTTTGTATCTGTATAAGGGCGATTTACAAAAAGTTGAACTCAACGACAATTAACGCCAAAATTGTCGCACCGAGGCGCGTAGCGCTGCAAAATAGAGTCCAGAAGGTAATTGCTCGAGCGGAATAACTTCTTTGGTTTTTGACAAGTGCAAGACCATCAGGTTTCGGCCTTGGATGTCTAGTATGTGAAGTTCTTCTCCAATGAGCCCAGGGCTACATTCAATATGCAAGGCGGCATCTTGAAGGTTGATTGCTACCTCAAACATTTCATGTTCTGTGATTTGCGCTTCAGGGTTGTACGCAATTCTCCAAGTTTCATTGAGTCTGTCATTGGCCGTTATTCCGGTGCTCAAATGAAAATACCCATTGCCCGCAAAAGACATACATCCTTTTCTGGCACTGCCCGAGAATGGTAACAGTTGTTCGATTTGAAAAGTATTTAAATTGATCTTTTCCAAGCTACTCAGCACATTGTCATTGACATCGACGCCTCCAAAAACAAATAACAAAGAATCGGTTTGGGCACTACCAAGATACATGCGGCTGCCGAAATCGAGTTGAAGCGAAAAATTGCTCCAAAGGTCGTTTTGTGGATCATAGCGCCAAGTATCGGAATTCCATCCAGTTTGTCCCGCATCATTGGTGCGCCCGCCCGCCACAAAACCATAGGATTGATTGGCAAAGCCCATGCCGCGCCAAATGCCGGCAAAGGGGAGGTTGCCGAGTTGTTCCCATTGATTGCTATTCAAGTGAAAGCACCAGACTTCATTGAGTATGCCCGTTTCATTGCGCCCACCCACCCAATACAAATCAGGGCCAATCAGAAAATGCTGCGCCCCAGCACGGCCCGTACCGGGAAAATCTGGCATGGGTTCCCAAGTATCGGTAAGCGGCGCATAGCGCCAAAAAGTTTTGAAATAGTATCCGTTGCAGTTTTCACCACCTAATATGTAGCCTTTCTCTTGGTAGCTAAAGGCGCTGGCATATTGTCGTTCTTGCCAAACGGGTAGAGAGGCAGCTGTATTCCAGGTACTGTTGAGCGCGTCGTAAACAAAGAAGTCTCCGGTACAAGCAAAATTACTGCCGCGTCCGGTGCCACAAAAATGGAGATTTCCGATGCTGAATTGGGTGCCGTCGTCGCGGGAAATCCCTGGGAACGCTGCTTGCTGCTGCCAAAATTGGCCCTTGGCTTCAGAAGTCAGCAAGAGCAAAATCAAAAGTAAAACCCGCATTTGCACTTAACGCAATAAATTTGTTTTTAGTATCCTAAAATGATGGCGTGCCTGTGAATTGATGCGCAGAGGGCTTGTGCATGAGCTGCCATTTGTAGTTGAGTTGCACGCCATAGCGCAAAATAGAATTGTCCAATAAACTTGGTTGATTCAAGCTGAAACTAAGCATGACTTGATGAGCGTCAGCAATTTGCTGACCATAACCCAAACTAAGTTGATTGACACTCAAGCCCAATAAATAGGATTGTGTTTTTCTTTTATATATCATGGAGGCATTGAAGTAATGAAATCCTTGGGAGTTCTCATAAAAAAGTGAGGCATCAATACTTTGGAGGCTGTCGAGTTGAAATGATTTTTGAAGGCCTACATGATATCTTGCAAAGTTGGTGAGATACACAGGCTCTAAACCACCTGTTGTGATATATTCTTTTGACGAATAAATTGAATTGACGCCACTAAACAATTGCCAATTTTTGTACATCAGTTGAAAGCCGAGATCTAGATCTGCCAATTGGTATTTTTCTGTAAGGAACTCAATGACCGGAGATCCTAGGCGATAATGATTGTAATTGAGTCCAATTGCAGGTCTGATACTCCAATTTCGGCTCAGTGCGATGTCTTTGGCTATGGTTATCCCTAATTTGCTACTGTTTTGAATATTCCATAAGCGCGTATGACTTGTATTTAAGCCTAGTTTCCAAGATCCAATGGATTGCTGAAAACGCAAATAATTTTGAAAATCATTGATCACCAGTTTATTCCAGCCAAAATAGGCCGTATTGAAATTTAAAGAACTTGCTTGATACCCCTCTCCATGGATTTTTGCATCCATATGGTAGGCTGGATTAGTGAATTCGAGTTGGTCAGCAGCATTACTGAACTGTCCCCAGCTTAAAAAGGGAAATAAACTAAGCAGCGCGATAATGATTTGGGTTTTCATAGGTTTGGTTTTAACTGGAATGAATAAATCTTGCCTAGTTGAGACAATTTATCTCCGATAAAAGTTACACTACTCCTTCGCACAACTTTTTACGTTACCTTAGGTTGTGCATAATGCGTCTATGAACTTAGAACCTGACAAACAACTCCTTTTGGCCGCTCAAGCGGGCGAACGCAGAGCCCAGCTGGCACTGTATCAGTTGTGCTATCCGGTTTTGATCTCATCTGCACGCCGCTATTACCACAACACCGACGAACAAATGACGGTCGTCAATAATGCCTATGTCAAAGTTATTCTACATCTAGAGTCCTACCAGACAGGGCGCTTTTTAAGTTGGGTCAAGCGCATCATTTCCAATGAAATCATCGACGAATACCGCCGCAACAAACGTTACAACGAGCTCTATCGCTTTGATGCAGCTGTAGAAGAACGCGGTGCTCCCGACTTTCAGACCGATGCCGTTTTTACCAATGATCAACTCCAAAACCTTCTCTTGCAATTAAGCGAACCGGCCAGGTTGGTATTCAACCTTTTTGCTATAGAAGGCTACAGCCATAAAGAAATCGCGCAGCAATTGGGCGTCACCGAAGAAACCTCTAAGTGGCACACCAAAATGGCGCGCAAGAAATTACGTGAATTAATTGAACTCACCCATGAAAAATCAAGTCAAAGATCCGTTGGATAAACTTTTTTCAGGTCTCAATAACTTTGGGCCCGAAAGCCCAAGTCCGGCTTTTGTACAAGACCTTGAAGCGCGCCTCGACGCGCTAGAAAAAAAACGCCGCAAGCCACTTTTTGCGTGGTGGATTTTCTCTGCACTCGGGGCTGTCATTATCGTAGGTACTTATTTTTTGTTGGTTCCCACACAAGCCAAAACTAAGGTTCCGAATAAATTGGCAGCGCTTGCTCAATCAACTCCTTTGCCTGCCGCAAAATCAAAATCCACATCATCATTGTCAAAAAGGAATGCTTCCTCATCAATAGCATCAACAAAATCCTCAGCTTCAACAAGCAACATTTCATCAAATAAATCCTCATCTTCAACTTCATTCACTACTTCTACATCAAGAACTTTTTCACCTCCTGCTACAAAGGTCGCAGCTGCTCCATCTCAACTCAGTGACTTGCAAGAAACGTATGTCATCAACCCAATTTTGCTTTCGGATGGTCACATCAAAGACAGTATCTCGACGCTCCATTATGAAATGCCCGAACTACCCATACAGGCAAGTTCATCCAAAAAACGTGTTCAACATCAATTTGGCGTTCAGTTTGGGGTAAGTGGTATTTTCTCAAGTTTTGAGGTGCCTACAAGTAATCCGCTATACACCGCAACTGAACTGAAGCAATTCAGGACTGAACGTGAAATTGGTGAGCGCCAAACCAGTAGTTGGGATTTCAACTTGCGTTATGGGCTGAGTTTTGACCGCTGGCAAGTGCAAACAGGCCTGCAGTATTTTGAATGGGGTGAGCAACTGCAGTATGAGGTCATTTCTGTGAGTGGAACCAATCGTTATCGGTATTTGAATGTACCCGTACTCTTGGGCTATACTTTTGATTTTGGCAAGGTACAGTTGGTTCCTTTTGCTGGCGCTGCGTTAGGCAAAGGGCTCTCCACAAAAGGTACTTATATTCAGCCGCAAATCAATGGTGTGACACTTGCAAATGCCAAGCAAATTGCAGGTACATTTATGGCGCAGGTGGAGCTTCAATACCACCTGACACCTCAACTTGTTGTCATGTGTACGCCAGTGTATCGCCGTACTTTGGGTGCGCTTGTCGATAACGGGCTGGTTATCAATCGTTATCAGTCGTTGGGCTTGTTGACAGGTTTTATGTACAAATTTTAAAGCATCTTAGTGTATAAATTACACTAAGTCAAATAAATTGCTACATTTACGCCATAAACCGACGTAACTATGCCAGCAATAATCAAAGGCCTCGGTAGCTACTTGCCGACGCTTCGCATGACCAACCAAGATTTCATTTCTCATCGTTTCTACAAGGATATCGACCAGCCTTTTGAAGACAGCAATGAAATCATCATTGAGAAATTCAAGGAAATCACAGGTATTCAAGAGCGGCGCTATGCCCAAAAAGAACAAACCAACTCTGATCTTGGTATTTTAGCGGCCCAACGCGCTATTGCTGCAGCAGGCATAGATGTTGAGTCTATTGATTACATCATTTTTGCACATAATTTTGGCGATGTGCGCTTTGCCTCGAATCATTTAGATATGTTGCCTGCGTTGTCGTCTCGAGCGAAGCATGCACTCGGTATTGCCAATCCCAATTGTGTGGCCTATGACATGCTCTTTGGTTGCCCGGGCTGGATAGAAGCGTTAATACAAGCCAATCTTTTCATCAAAGCAGGCGCTGCTACGAATTGTTTAGTCATTGGTTCCGAGACGCTCAGCCGAGTAGTAGACCCTCACGATCGCGACTCCATGATTTTTGCCGATGGTGCCGGAGCTTGTATCTTGAGTGCGGGCAGCGACAATGGTGAGCAAGGCATTTTGGCCCACGCCACCCAAACGTTTACCAAAGACGAGGCGTATTTTCTCAACAATGGCCCTTCCTTGAACTCCAAGCACCACATCCACGAAAAATACATCAAAATGCAGGGTCGCAAAATCTATGAGTTTGCCCTGACCAAAGTGCCTGCTGCCATGAAGCTGGCCTTGGATAAAAGCGGTGTGGCGATTGAAGATGTCAAGAAGGTGTTTATTCATCAGGCCAATGAAAAGATGGACGAAGCGATTATTGACCGCTTTTACCGTCTGTACCGCGCGGAGCGCCCCGCACACATCATGCCCATGAACATCCATTTGTGTGGCAATAGTTCGGTGGCAACCGTGCCAACGCTATTAGATGCGGTGGTGCGTGGCGAATACCCAGAGCATGAACTCCAAACAGGCGATGTCATTATTTAGGCGTCTGTGGGTGCCGGTATGAATATCAATGCGGTGGTTTACAAATGGTGAGTTGAACCAAACGACTACCTATACTTGCATGGCAGCCTGATACAATTTGAGTTCGTCCCAGGTGACTTTTGAACCCAATTTTTCTTTGAGCGGATTTAAAGACGTGCCCTCAAAGCCCTCGAACATGAGCTCGAGCTCATGGATGCGTTTAGGGCTCATGACATCTGAAAGTTCAATTTTCTCGGCTCTGATGAGGTAAGCAAAGTGGCTATTGATGGTTTGCACCGACAATTGCCGTTCTCGGGCAATCTGGGCGGTGTCGAGGCCTTGTTCGAGTAATTCGAGCGTTTTTTCTTGGGTACTTTTCTTTTCTTTCTTGTCTGGGCTCACTTTTTTGGTGGTTTTCAAGAAGGAGTGGTCGTCGTCAATAGGGTCGTCGAGGAGGGAAGGAACTTGTTGGAGTTCTTGCTTCACAATCGCAATTTTCGACAATTTATACTGCGTTATTTCTGAGTTCCAAACGCGGTTCTTGGTGATTTCTTCGCCGTTGGCAACGGCTTCAATCAGGATGCGTATCTTCTTTAATTGCAGGATGGTTTCGGTCAGGATGTCGTCGAGTTCATCGAGTTCTTCTGCATAACTCTTTGTTTTGCGTATACGGCTGAGTTCGGCAATTTTGCGGAGGTTAGAAAGCAGAACGCTATCGAGTTGGGGATAGAAATAAGCGTAGGCTGCCAACACGCGCTCTTTGACAAATTGAGGGTCAAAATGGGGTTTAGCAAAGATCCCAGTAAGTTGCCTGATGAACTTTTCTGCAGGTTCTTTACTTGCCTGAACAACCTGATTTTGAAGCGCGATCCAGCTTTTGTTTTTGGTTTTTTCGCTTTTGGCACCTAACGCTTGGTATGAAGCTTCGTGCATACTCCATTTGGAGCGCAACTCATACCAATCGAAGGCTTTGCTTAGGGTTTGTAGCAAATATTTTTTCGTGTGTTGCTGCAGTGCAGCTGGCAGCTGCGCTTCATCGGCCTTATTTTGGCTGTATGCCATGACTTGTTGGTCGTTGGAGAGCCCGTTCATGCGCATGGGTTGTTTCAATACCAAACCTTCCAAAGAGCGCAAGCGAGAGAGTGCAACATAGGCTTGTCCGGGTGCAAAAACATCAGATACATCCAAGACTGCTTTGTCAAAAGTGAGCCCTTGGCTTTTGTGGACAGTGATTGCCCAGGCTAACTTGAGCGGGTACTGTACAAAGGTGCCAATGACTTCTTCTTCAATAGCACCAGTACTTGTATTGAGCACGTAACGAATGTTATTCCACTCAAATTTCTCCACATTGATCGCCTTTTTTTCTTCGGGAAAGTAAACGGTAATCTCTTGCTCGCTGAGCGACTGGATTTTGCCCATTTTGCCGTTGAAATATTGTTTGTCAAGGGAGTTGTCATTCTTGATAAACATGACTTGCGCACCGAGTTTGAGCGCAAGCGTGGGTTCAATAGGGTAGAGGTGCTTGGGGTATTCGCCTGTGATTTCGGCTTCGAAGTTCCATTCTTTCTCCTTTAAGGCTTCAAGTGCTTTGATATTGATGAGGTCGGCTTTAGCATTATGGGTGCTGAGCGTAATATAGCCCTCTTCTTTGGTGGCATCGAAGTCTGGCTTGACGTATTGGTTGAGAATAGACAGGTCTTCGGCGGTAATTTGATTGTTGCGCAAATGGTTGAGCAATTGGATGAATTGTTGGTCTTGTTGGCGGTAGATGGTGCTTAACTCGATGTAAATGGGTTGTATTTCTTGCAAAACCTTGGCGTGAAAGAAAAAAATACCATTGTAGTATTGCCGCAGCAACTGCCATTCTTCCTGTTTGGCCACGGGCGGAAGCTGCAGTAGGTCGCCGATAAACAAGAGCTGCACATTGCCAAAAGGCTCATGAATACCGCGCACATTGCGTAGGGTCCAGTCGATGGCGTCTAGGAGGTCAGCGCGGAGCATACTTACTTCGTCTATGATGAGTAACTCGATGTTTCGGATGAGCTTGAGCCGCGTTTTGTTCATGGTAAAATGGCGCAGCAAGGTGTCTTTGGTCTCAAACTTAACGGTTTCAGTAAAAGCAGCCTGAGCGCCAAACTCCGGAATAAATCCCGCAAAGGGCAACTGAAAAAAAGAGTGAATGGTAACGCCTCCTGCATTGAGCGCCGCAATGCCTGTTGGGGCTACGATAACCGCATTTTTGTGCGTAGAAGCCATGATTTTACGCAACAGCGTTGTTTTACCTGTGCCGGCCTTTCCGGTCAAGAATATCGATTGATTGGTTTGATTGATGAATTGTTCTGCAAATGCCGCAACAGCATTTGTTCGGAGCGCGTCGGGTTTCATTGAAATGAAGGTACGGACTATTTCAGAAACCAAGAGGGAAGATTTACGGAATCATAGAGAAGTTACTAACTTGCGCTCCAATTCAAACATACATGCAAGTTATCAATCCCAAATCCGCCCTTGTTTTTATCCTGATCACTATTTGTCTTGATTCCATTGGCTTGGGCATCATCATTCCTTCTTTTCCGATACTGGTTTCAGAAACTGCGCATGTCCCATTAAGTAAGGCCTCTCAGTATTTTGGTTGGGTCATGGGGGCGTATGCACTCATGCAGTTTGTGTTTTCTCCTTTGATTGGCAATTTGAGTGACCGCTTTGGGCGCCGCCCCATTTTGCTGATTTCAGTGCTGGGAATGAGTCTAGATTATTTAGTCATGTATTTTGCACCCGATTTGTTTTGGTTGGTACTAGGGCGCGCCATCTCTGGTATTTTTGGTGCCAGTTATACATCTGCTTCTGCATATATCGCTGATATTTCCACGCCTGAAAAACGCGCTCAAAATTTTGGCATGATTGGTGCCGCTTTTGGGATTGGTTTTGTAATTGGCCCTGCAATTGGCGGCCTTCTTTCCGATTTTGGTTCTCGAACACCTTTTTTGGTAGCCTCGTTTTTCTCAATGGCCAACTTCATCTATGGCCTGATCGTTTTAAAGGAGTCGCTACCCAAAGCAAATCGCCGCAAGTTCGAGTTCAAGCGCGCCAATCCTTTTGGTGCACTCCAGCAAATCAAGCGCTTTGAAAAGCTCAAATTCCTGTTTTTGGTTTCGTTTTTAACCGTTTTCACTAATATGAGTGTGCATTCCACCTGGAACTTTTATTCTATGGAAAAATTCGGCTGGACCATCAAAGAAGTCGGTGTTTCACTCGCGGTGGTCGGTGTATGTTTTGGTGTGGTTCAGGGCGGGTTCACCGGTAAAATTGTCGACAAAATAGGTCAAAATAATGCCGCCAAACTCGGGCTTTTCCTCTCTATTTTCGTTTTGGTCGGCATGGGGCTCATTACGCAGGGTTGGATGATGTACGCCATTATTCTCCCGTATGCACTCACCGGAATTGTAGACCCAGCCATTCGCTCAATTGTTTCAAGCCAAGTCCAAAGCAATGAACAAGGTGAACTGCAAGGTGTTTTCACGAGCCTTATGAGCTTGGCAGAAATCATTGGGCCGCCTTTCTTCATGTGGTTTTATTACAATTTCAAAACGAGCGTCCCGAATTCAAACATTGGGCTAGGAACGCCATTTTTCATTGCGGCCTTGCTTGCTGTGCTAACTTACTTCTTGATTGTTTGGACTTTGAAGGGGCACAGCCCTGAAGAACACGTTATGCAAGACGAACAGAAAAATTGAATTATAGCCAAAAGTTAAAGTGAGTTACTTACATATTTCCTACCATCCAATTTATGCGCATCCGCTGCCAGAAGGGCACCGCTTTCCGATGCTTAAATATGAATTGATACCTGGCCAACTGTTGCAAGAAGGCACCATTTCAGAGCGAAATTTGATTGCGCCCCTGCCATGTTCTGCCGAAATAGTTTTACTGACTCATTCCGCTGCTTATTTTCAACAGCTACTTGATCAAACATTGAGTGAGCGCGAGCAGCGGGTTATTGGCTTTCCACAATCCAAAGAGTTGACGCACCGTGAATTGATCATTACACAAGGCACCATAGATTGTGCGCGAGCAGCTCTTCAAACAGGCATTGCGCTCAATGTTGCAGGCGGAACGCATCATGCATTTGCCGATCGTGGCGAAGGATTTTGTCTGCTCAATGACATGGCCATTGCGGCTAATTATTTGTTACAGCAAAAGCTTGTCAAGCAAATCTTGATCATAGATTTAGATGTGCATCAAGGCAACGGAACGGCCAAGTTATTTGAGGCAGAGCCACGGGTTTTTACGTTTAGCATGCATGGTGCCACTAACTATCCATTTAAAAAAGAGCGCAGCGACCTCGACATCGGACTGGCAAACGGCAGCACCGATCAGGTTTATTTAGATCTGCTCTATGATCACCTTCCCAAGTTACTTGAAAATGTCAATCCTGATTTTGTTTTTTATTTGGCAGGTGTCGATGTACTTGAGACCGATAAATTTGGCAAGCTCGGCGTGACCATGGAGGGCTGTAGACAACGCGACCTTTTTGTTTTGTCTCAACTCAAGGCTCGCTCCATTCCATGTGCTGTTGCGCTTGGAGGTGGGTACTCTGCTGACGTAAATGTGATTGTCGAGGCGCATTGCCAAACTTTTCGCTTGGCAAAGGAGCTTTTTGAGCTCATATAATTTATTTTTATACATCATATTGATATTTAATGAATACCCATTGTTCCTTGAGTTAAGGTCCAGATGGTTGCCAAAAAAAGTGTTTTTACTTTGAATCATGTATGGTTTTGTTATTTGATCAATTTGTAAATGTCGTATTCGACAAAACGTTTCATTTTTTCTTCTTTTATATTTATCAAGTAATTGAAAATCAATTTATTAAAAGAATTCCATAGCGCTGTTATTAGCTACTTGAATCGGTTCTATTTCTTCTTTGTTTGCGCAACATTTTCGGTCCTTTTTCTTTTTTTAGGTTTTGCTTTTCGATTTGATTTTACTTGAAGTGATTTGCTTGGTCTTACCCATAAATGGTTTCGGAGATCCAAAGAGCGAATCCCAAAAGGGTTTAAATTTTTTATTTTAGCCCTCTAAACTATAAACCATGAAAAATATCGCGTTTGCCTTATTCAGTTTGTTCTTATTAGCTGCCTGTGGTGCTGCAGATAAAACAAAGAACTTCAAGTTAGAGAACATCGAATTTGAGTACAGTGGTCCTCTTTTTGAAGGTTCTAATGCTGCACAGTATGTCGCAAAAATCAATCTCAAAGAAATCCTTGGTGCCGATTACGAAGATGGGATGGAGATTGATGAAGCTGCATTGAAGAAAGCCTTTGTAGAAATAGTGGAACCAGAAGGGTGCACAGACATCAGCTCTTTTGTAATGAGTTTGGCTTCTGACAACCCTGACCTTGCCATGCAAGAACTTGCAGTTGTAAATCCGATTAAGTCTTACGGTGGCAAGATCAAGCTCAAACCGTCACCATCTGCAGATGCAACTGATTATTTTGCTGAAAAGTCCGTGTACGTGGTCTTGGACGCGTCTTTCTTGAAAGACGTTGATGCAAATGTATTGGTCAAAGGCACCTTTGAATTTGAATTAAAGTATTGAGTATTTCTTGCACTACCTCATTTCTCGAGAAAAGCTCATTTTATATAATCCTTAAAGAATGATATCATGAAAAAACTAACTTTTATCACATTGTTTTCCCTTGTGGCGCTTCTATTTTCTTCATTTGCTCCTGCCGATGGTGGCGACCGCTTATTAGGCGTTTGGGAACCAAGCAACGGAAGAGCCCGTGTTAAAATTGAAAAAATTGGCTCCAAGTATTTTGGAAAAATCGTTTGGCTCAAAGAACCAATTGACCCTGTTACTAAGAAACCAAAAACCGATAAAAACAATCCAGACGCATCTTTGCAAAACACGCCACTGAAAGGTTATCGCATGCTTAAAGATTTTGTTTACGATGGAAACAATGAATGGTCGGGTGGAACGATCTACGATGCCTTGAACGGGAGCACTTATTCTTGTGTGATCAAAATGACCAATGAAAATACGCTCAATATCCGCGGATATATTGGTGTTTCTGCTCTCGGAAGAACAGATGTTTGGAAGCGTGTTGTTGTTAAAAACTAAGCCAATGAAGAGCGTTATCCCATCTCAGTTAAGTTTCCTACTCTTGCTGAGCCTTTCCTTAATGACCTTCTCCTCTGTTGCACAAGTTACGCCACCAGATTCTACTGACACCATGCAGGTAGAAGAAGATTACAGCATGTACGATAACGTAGAATTCTCTGCAGAAGGAGCCAAGCGTTTTTGTAGTCCAAAGATAGAAGGCCTGAGCCCCGCAAAATTGATCAGTTTTGGTTATGACTACCAATTCGGTTACGATATTTCGGCAGACACCTTGAATACCATACAGTCGCCATCAACCTTCAATTTGAATCCGCAGGACGCACAAATTTTGCGTTCACACGGCATGAGAATTGGTTTCAATATCCCCGTTATTTCGCAAACCAACCTTGTCTGGCAGTTAGGTGCCAACTATTGGGAGCAACGCTATGATTTCAAAGATCCTAGCAACTTACAAAATCCGCTGTTGAAAACGCTGAGCGAACATGGTTTGCGTACACTAGGGCTGAGTACCACGTTATTCAAACCCCTAAATGACAAAAGTTTTATTTTGTTTCAAGGCTCTGCCGACTACAGTGGAAATTATTCTATCAAGTCAATGATGCCGCTTGCTTACATGAAATATTCAGCTGCGCTCATTTACGGTAAAAGACCTACAGAACTCAAGCAATGGGGAGTTGGTCTTGCCAGAACCTATCGCGTTGGTGAGATCAATTACATTCCGGTGGTGCTCTTTAATTGGACAGACCAAGCCAACAAATGGGGAACAGAAATTTTGTTTCCTGCCAGAGCGCACGTCAGAAGAACCATCAACAGCCGCAATATGCTTTTTGCGGGCTATGAATTGGAGGGGCAGAGCTATCGTTTGTGGAATACCTCAAGTACAGACGGTTTTGACATGCAAGACGACGAACTTGAAATCAGAAGGGGTGAAATTCGCCTGCGTTTGATTTATGAATTTGCAGTCAAAGATTTTGTGTGGATGTCAGTACAGGCGGGTTACCGCATCAATTATCGTTTCGATGTCGATCGATTGATTGGTGGGGAAGAAAATTACCGTGCCTTCGGATTAATCGAAGACACTCCTCCATATGTGATGCTCAATCGACTAACCAATCCGCTATACATCAATATCAGCATCAATTTGGTAAGCCCTTGATACGGTATTAATCTACCACCATTAACTCAATCCAAGTCTCCGTTAAATTGACGGTGAGCTGTGTTCCTTTTTTAGGCTTGAGCGTGAATTCCGGATCGCTCGAGAAGATGAGCAGCCCTAATCGGTGACCTGCTGGTATGATTTGATCGTCTGGTTGAAAGTTAAAGGTGAGATCGTAAAATTTGCCTGGTTCTAATGCTGCGCTTTTGTCGAGTGCAGCATGGTTTTGTGGGTCGGCCCAAGCGCGGTTTACAATGATGTCCTCGATTTTCAACTTCTTCAATTGTGCATCTTGCGGAACCGCAATGAGGTACACCGACAAGTTGGCTGCGGCTTTGCTGCTCGCCACCTGGATGTGAATGCGTCCGGTTCCTGAAAGGTGCAGGGGTTTTTCTAGATTGTTCCAAAATAGCAGACGGTTTGCCTCCTTTTTTGGTGAAAGGAGTTCGATGGCCGTCAGGCTTGCATCGTCTGTGAAGGAGAGTTGAGCAGGACTTTTAACCGTTGCTGCCAAGATACCTGTATTTGAATTGGCCGAGCTAGGATAAAAGCGCAGTGCTTCGGCATTCGGATTTGGAAACGCATTGTAAGGGTTGGCATCGCGTTTGCCTTTCGAGACAATCCAAGCATCGGCAAGGTTTTCTGCGCCGTTATTGACACCATGCAAATACTTCGTAAACCATTTGTTCATCATCCAAAGCGGAGGAGGGTAGCCGTGTCCCATTTGATTGTAGTATATTTTGGACGGCAAGCCCATCTTTTTGGCCTGCTCATAGAAGCGAAAGCTGTGCTCGGCCATTACGTTCCAGTCTTCAAAACCATGGCACATGAACAAAGCGGCTTTCATGCTGTCCATTTGGGTGAGGTAATCGCGGGCCGCCCAAAAATCGTTGAAGTCTCCGGTAATTCTGTCTTGCCCGGGTACCAGTACTTTGTCTCGCATGAACGCGTCGTTGTGCGCCCGATTTTCAGGGTCGCCACTGTGCACAAAATCGTATAAAATATCGGTGTCTTCGCCTAAATAACCACCCGGTGAACGCACCAAACCATTCGAACGGTAATACAAATACCAAGAACTCACCGGTGCGTTTGGAATGATCGCTTCCAAACCTTTGACACCCGTACAAGCAGCTGCCAAACATAAAGTTCCGTTGTAAGAAGTGCCCATCATGCCTACTTTTCCTGTCGACCAAAATGCCGTTACGGTGTCCATTCCGGTGCGTGTGGTGTAGCCAACGCCTCTTCCGCACAGCCAATCAATGACAGCAGCAGGCGCTAATTTTTCGTTCTCGCCTCCAATCGTCGGAACCCCGTCAGAAAACCCAGTCCCGGGCGAAGAAGAATAGACTGTAATATACCCCCGTTTCACCCAAGTTTGGTCCTGGAAAAAAGCCTCAAGCGGTCGGTTTTCCTTGCGCTTGGCCACAGCATGTTTGTGGGGCGGTGGCGTTGCGCCAATTTCATGGTTCACATCCCAATAGTAGCTTTTCGAATCGCCTCCGGTACCCGCAAAATAAGGGCTCGAGGTATAAATAACTGGCAGTTTAAGCCCCTCCGTATTGGTCTGCACCGGCCGGGTCAAAAACACGTGCATGCGGTCTAGTTTCCCATTCTGATCGCTGTCAAAATTGGTTTGCACCCACAATTCCTCCTTGATCCACTCAGAAGCATCGCTAAACGCCGGCACCAATTGCGCCTCACCGCTTTTAAAAATGGGTTTGGCTTGTTGCGCGTAGGTGTTGCTGAGTAAGAAAAAGAAGAGGGCAGGAAGGAAGAAATTTTTCATAGGGTGAATTTGGGTAGCTAATTTAACGAGAAGATTAAATAAAGTCAGAATGAATTTCATGCTATCTTCGTATTTAGATAGAGTTTTTTCAATAAAATTGATAATGAAAACAACCTTCGACGCCGAAACCGTCCTGACCGAACTCATGATACCAAGTTATGCCAATTTTGGTGGCAAGGTACACGGTGGTATTTTACTTTCCTTAATGGACAAGGTCGCTTACGTTACTGCCGCTAAGCACTGCAGTGGCTATGTTGTGACCGTTTCAGTCGAAGGGGTAGAATTTCTGAGTCCAATTGAAGTAGGTGACCTCGTTAGCCTAAAAGCGCGGGTTAACTATGTTGGCAAAACCTCTATGATCGTCGGAATCAGGGTAGAAGCCCTTAATCCAAAAACAGGTGTGGTCAGGCACACCAATTCTTGTTATTTCACGATGGTAGCCAAAGACGAGCACGGCAAACCAACAGAAGTACCTGGCCTACTGCTTACAGATGAAGAAAGCCTTAGACGCTTCGCCGAAGGAAAGGCCCTAAAAAGCCTCGCTAAGCAAAAACATCAGTTGTTAAAAGAAGAGTTTCATCAGATGCCGCTTTCTGAAATTAAGAAAAGTATTGAAGGGGAGCGGGTAGATATTCAGATAATCGGATTATAAGCCAGGTCAACAAAGGCGATTCCGATTAATACACCTTTATTCGTGAATATAAATCAAAAAAGCCCCAATAACTTGAGGCTTTAAAGGAGTGTGTGAAAGGTTGGAAATATCGAACTTGTTGAGGGAGGATGTGGAGGCTATCAAAACAATGCGCTTAGATAATTAGAAGTATGTCTTCACGGCAAATTCAAATTGTTCGACAAAAATTATTTTGAATGGAGTGATGTTGTTTTGCTCATAAAATACGAGCATGGCTTTTTTATACTCGATTGAATCGATGGTTCTAAAAGAGATTGGGCAAAATCCTTCATTCATTAAAATGGCATTACTTATGATTCTAGCCGTGCGTTTATTTCCGTCTTCAAAAGGTTGAATATATGAAATCAATACTAGTGACAATAGTGCTTTTTCGAAAACATTTGTTTTACTGTTAATTAAATTACACATCGCTTGTAATGCTTCTCTAATTTGAAATTCGTTGTCTAATGGTTTGTAATTTGTTCCTGAAATACCAACCCTTCGCTTTCGAATATTCCTTCCGACTTTTAATTCATTCATTAGAATGCTATGGAGATCTTCTATTCGTGAAGTAGTCAAGGGATTGACATAATCTTTATGAGATAAAATAAAGTCTAATGCTTCTTTATGATTGAGCAACATGGTGGCTTCATCCTTTGTTTTACCTGCGGCAGTTTGTTTTTCCCGAAGTAATAGCTCTGTTTCCAGTAAAGAATAGGTATTTCCTTCTATTTGAGATGATTTCCAACTCAGGTCAATGGCTAGTCGTTCAAATTCACGATTGAACTCATCTTCTGTTAAGTTGGAAGTGTTTTGTTTGAAAACAGACTGTAAATTATTCAATCGCTCAAGTTCCCCCTCCGAAAACAATTGTGTCGAATTTAATACTTCATCGATTAAAATCAGGTTAAAGTCAGAACGAATTTGTCGTTCATCGATTTCTTTCAGAAAGTATGTTTCTAAATTGATGGGCGCGATGATGGAATAGCTTGGGGAAAGACAATATTTTGTGCTTTTTCCATTTCCAATGATTTGAATGTATCCCTCCGATATTAATGATTGCAACGTTCGTTTAACAGTCGCATAAGCTGCAAACTGCTTTACCGCATCATGAATTTCCTTGGAAGATACGCGTTCTTCATACTTAAGGTATTCGATAATGAGTTGACGAAGATCGGTAGAGTGAGACATTTTAACTTTTAAGCTCATAAATATACGAAATAAAGCTCAAAAAAGCAATTAAATGAGCTCTAATGACCTTGTTGATGAGCTTAAAAAGACAAAATGTAAAAAGAAAAGCCCCTTTAAAAGGGGCTTTTGAGTTGATGTGGGCGAAAGGTCTGAAATATCGAACTTGTTGAGGGAGGATTTGAGTGATGTTAAAAGTTTAATTGATGAGCTTATCATGATTTCAAAAGAGTAAAAGAATCAAAGTTCCTATATATTAAATCAATTCAAAAGAATCTTACCTTTGAGTGTGGATATTAAAAAACTATATATCATTGGTGGATGCAATGGAGCAGGAAAAACAACTGCTTCGTTTAATATCCTTCCTGAATTACTCAATTGCAAAGAGTTTGTGAATGCAGACGAAATTGCTCGAGGATTATCTCCATTTCAACCCGAAAAAGTTTCCATTGATGCGGGAAGACTCATGCTGACCCGAATTGATGAATTAATTCAATCGAACCAAGATTTTTCATTTGAGACAACATTGTCAACAAGGTCTTTTGTCAAAACTATTCAAATAGCAAAGGCAAATGGTTATTTTGTGACGCTGATTTTCTTCTGGCTCGATTCAATTGATTTAGCCAAAGACCGAGTGCAAAGAAGAGTTGCAGAAGGAGGTCACAACATTGAACCAGCAGTTATCGAGAGAAGATACGTGTCGGGTATCAAAAATTTATTTAATTTGTATTCCGAAGAGGTTGATTCAATTTTAATCTACGATAACTCTTCACTTAATCCGGAACTGATTGCTGAGAAAGAGATGCAACAGCATTTCAAGATTATTCAAAACGAAAAATTCATCCAATTACAAAAAATCGCAAATGAGTAACGAAGAAAAAGAATTATTGAAAGAGAAGATCAAGAAAGCTATTCAATTGTCGGCTCAAAAATTGGTTGCTTCTAAACGAGCAAATGGCCAAAGTGTGGTTGTAAGCAAAGATGGAAAAATTCAGGTGATCAAACCATAAGACTTATTTTTCACAAAAAAAGCCCCAATAACTTGAGGCTTTATAGGAGTGGTCCCACACGGGCTCGAACCGTGGACCCACAGATTATGAGTCTGTTGCTCTAACCAACTGAGCTATAGGACCGGGTTATCAATGCAAAAGATACGATAACAATGGGCGCAAATTTAATAAAAATTTAGCGTTACTTGGCGCGACGAAGCGTAAATTCTGTAATTTCCGGATAAATACCCACCCGTCCTGGGAAGCCTATATAGCCAAAGCCGCGGTTGACATATAAATACTGTTTGCCTGCTTGATAAAGGCCTGCCCACTTGGGGTAAACAAAAGAAACGGGGCTCCAGCGCAGGCCAAAACGCTCGATGCCGAATTGCATGCCGTGGGTGTGTCCGGAGAGCGTGAGGTCGACGTCGGTATGGATCACTTGTGCATCAAAGTGGCTGGGGTCGTGGTTGCCCAAAATGCAGTGTGGCGAGCGCAAAACCGATGTTTCTGGCCAATTCGAGTTGAAAGGTGAGAAAGACCAAGCCCGGAAGCAAATAAACAATTGCGGGTAGGGCTAGCGCCACAAATAGTCCGAAAATGGAAAATCCTAATTTGTAATTGCTGCGCATTTTGATATTGCGAAAGCCCCACATGAAGAGCAGGATGCTACCTAGGGATCAAGCCTAAATGAAGGAAGCCAAAGGCGGCAAGATAAGGATTAGGGATGCTCCAAATAGCGAGTAGAAAAATCCATTCTGAAACGATCAGAAGGAGTAGAAAGAGGAGAAATAACATGAAATTACAACAAGGAGATCAAGGAATTGTTGCTTACATCCAAGAGCCACCTACGGAAATGATGTTTGGCAAGGCTAAGTATTCAGGGTAGGTTTCTTCGGTGATGCCACCAGTTGGGCAAAATTGAATGTTTGGAAACACTTGGCCATAGGCTTTGAGTGCGCCCAAGCCACCAAATAAATTGGCCGGGAAAAACTTGAAGGTGTCCCAGCCAAACTGAATGCCTTCGATGATTTCACTTGGGGTAGCTACGCCGGGGATAAACGCAATTTTACTTTGTTCAAAAAGTGGGGCTAGGGTGGCGTTGAGGCCGGGGCTCACCATAAAATCGACACCGAGTTCAATCGCTTTTTCGATTTGTTCGGTCTTCACAACGGTGCCCATGCCAATTGCGCAGCGGTCGCCGTACAATTTTTTGGCAAGCGCAATGCAGTCATAGGCAGCAGGTGTGCGCAGCGTAATTTCGATGCAAAAGATGCCACGAGCAATCAGCGCATCCATTTTCGGAATAACTTCCTCAGTGCTATTGAAAGTAACAACTGGGATGGTAGGGTGTTGAGAAAGGACGGTACGGATGTCGTTTTGAGCCATATTGTCAATTTGACACAAAGGTCGTTATTTTTCGTTTACGAAACCACAAACCATTGTTTTTCTTGATTGTAGGGGTCGAGTTGTTGATAAAGGCTAGCAATGCGCTCAGATACAGCACCGTCTGGGCAAAAATTCAGGATGTTGGTGCTGCGCTCTTGAAGTTGTCCTTTGGGCTGGATTTTCTCCGAAAGTTGCTCTATCTGCTTGAGCGCTTTGTCGTATTTGGCCTTGCGTGTTTTTTCAAATCTTTGCTCGAGTGCTTCGCGTTGTTTTTGAATGCGGGTCAGTTCGGCTTCGATCATTCTTTTTTCTTGAGGTAATTCTATGTCCACAATTTTCAGAAAAGCGTCTTTGTAGCCACTCCATAGTTCATCCAAATGACCATAATTGGGTTCGCGATCCCCAACTTGTTCGAGGTAGCGTTTCTTGAGCTCGGCTTTGTCAGAAAGAAAATCTTGTTTTTCAAAACCAAGTTTCTGGATGAGGTCTAAGTCTTTATCTTGCAGCAGGATGCCACCAGCGCGTTGAATGGTGAGCGGAAAGGGGAGGTCAAGGCAAGCAAAAGCTTGCGGCAGTTGTTGCCAATAAGCGATTTCACTGGGCCCGCCGACATATGCCAAATTTGGTAAAATCCACTCTTGATAAAGTGGCCTGAGCACCACATTCGGAGAAAGTTGGGCGCTGTCTTTTTGCTCAAATTGAAGTGGTTCTGTTTTGTCGATCCTTTCTCTTTTCGCCTCGGCCAACAGAAACAAATTCGTTTCCTTGCTTTCTATTGGTGTTTGTCTTTTCTTTTGTTGAAGTTCTTGGGTACTATGAAGAACGGCCTGATGAAGTTCAGACGTACGTAAATCTTTTTCCCAAATTGGCCAGGCGCTTTCTTTCAAGTGTGCGTTGTCTGCATCGATGATAACGAGCCCATAAAGGGAGAAGAGTTCATTTACAAATTCAAAAAAGCCTAAACCGTAGTTTGGGACCTTAAATTTTTCTATTAAACTATGAATCTCACTATCTGGTTGGTTTTGAAACTTTTCGGCAAGGGCTCTGAGCAAAAATTGTAAATCTTTGGTGTCAAAGCGTCCGACGGCACCTTTTTGCGCGCTTTCCCAGGTCCATTTTTGACCAAAGAGCAGGAAGCTTCTGATTTCTTCGAAATCGTGGTCTTCGGCGGCCATCCAGTAAACTGGCACAAAATGCTGCTCCGGAAATTTCTCATGTAAGTCAGCGCTTAACTTGATGACATGCAAGATCTTGTATATAAAATACAGCGGCCCTGTCATGAGGCACAGTTGATGCCCTGTAGTGATGGTAAACGTATTGGGTTCTTGTAAAAGGCGTAAATTCCTTTTTAACTTTTCTGAAACCGCGATACCCTTGTATTTTTCTTCCAAGACTTTACTCAAGAGCGCGCGCTGCTCGGCAGAGAAACTTTGCTTTTTAAGTACAATCTGCTGGGCAAAGGAAGAAAATAGTGCGTCTGTCATTTTACATATTGCGTCGGTACTGGCCGCCAACCTCAAATAAGGCGTTGGTGACTTGCCCCAATGAAGCGACCTTACACGTTTCCATGAGCTCGGCAAAGATGTTTTTGTTTTGTACGGCAGCTTCTTGAACTTTGGAAATGCCTTCATTTGCCGCATCTTGTTGTGCGCTATGTAAATTGCTGAGCATGCTGATCTGATATGCTTTTTCCTCTTCTGTTGCTCTGATCACCTCTTTAGGAAGCACAGTTGGGGACCCTTTTGAGCTCAAAAAGGTATTGACGCCAATGATGGGGAATTCACCGGTGTGCTTGAGCGTTTCGTAATACAAAGACTCTTCTTGAATTTTGGAGCGTTGGTACATGGTTTCCATGGCGCCCAAAACGCCTCCGCGTTCGGTGATGCGGTCGAATTCAGACAACACAGCTTCCTCGACCAAATTGGTGAGCTCTTCAATGATAAATGCGCCTTGAAGCGGATTTTCGTTTTTCGCCAAGCCGAGCTCTCGGTTGATGATCAGCTGAATAGCCATGGCCCTACGCACAGACTCTTCGGTTGGCGTGGTAATGGCTTCGTCGTAGGCGTTGGTGTGCAAAGAGTTGCAGTTGTCGTAGATGGCGTAAAGTGCCTGCAAGGTGGTGCGGATGTCGTTGAAGTCGATTTCTTGTGCGTGCAAGGAGCGCCCAGAGGTCTGGATGTGGTATTTGAGCATTTGGGCTCTGGCATTCGCACCATACTTCTTCGCCAAAGCTTTGGCCCACACGCGGCGCGCCACACGACCAATAACTGCGTATTCGGGGTCTATGCCGTTCGAGAAAAAGAACGATAAGTTGGGCCCGAATTCATTGATGTCCATGCCGCGGCTCAGGTAGTATTCTACATAAGTGAAGCCGTTGGCGAGTGTAAAGGCCAGTTGGGTAATGGGGTTGGCGCCTGCTTCTGCGATGTGGTAGCCAGAAATAGAAACCGAATAGAAGTTGCGCACGCCATGAGCAATGAAGTACTCCTGGACGTCTCCCATGAGGCGAAGTGCAAATTCTGTCGAGAAAATACAAGTGTTTTGTGCTTGGTCTTCTTTGAGGATGTCTGCCTGAACCGTACCGCGCACTTGCTTGAGCGTATCGGCTTTGATTTGGGCATAAACGTCGGCTGGCAAGACTTGGTCTCCGGTGACGCCGAGTAGCATAAGGCCGAGCCCGTCGTTTCCTTCGGGTAACTCACCTTGGTAGGCAGGGCGCTCAGTGCCTTTGGCTTGGTAGATAGCGGCAATTTTGGCTTCAACTTCCGCTTCTAGGCCATTGGCTTTGATGTATTTCTCGCAATTTTGGTCGATGGCTGCATTCATGAAATAAGCCAAGAGCATAGGTGCTGGCCCGTTGATGGTCATGGATACAGAGGTTGCCGGATGGCTGAGGTCAAAACCTGAATAGAGTTTTTTGGCATCGTCAAGGCAGCAAATAGAAACCCCTGAGTTGCCGATTTTGCCATAGATGTCTGGGCGCAAGTCGGGGTCGTTGCCGTAGAGTGTAACGGAGTCAAAAGCGGTAGACAAGCGCTTGGCTGGCATACCGAGCGAAACGTAATGGAAGCGTTTGTTGGTGCGCTCTGGGCCGCCTTCGCCTGCAAACATGCGCGTAGGGTCTTCGCCTTCGCGTTTGAAAGGGAACAAACCAGCCGTATAAGGGAATTCGCCTGGAACGTTTTCTTGCAAAACCCAACGCAGGATATCGCCCCAACTCACGTAATTTGGCGTCGCTACTTTCGGAATTTGTAAATGAGATAGCGACTCAGTGTGTGTTTGGAGTGTTAAAATTTTGTCTCGGACCTTGAACTGATACTCAGGGTTTTTGAAAGCCTGTTTTTTGGCATCCCAGTTTTGTAGGATTTCCCAATTTTTGGGGTCAAAGTTGAGTTTTTCTTGTTCAAAAGCTTCTTGTAAACCTTTGAGCAAGCGGTCTTTGTCTTCCAAACTAGAGACGCTAATGGCGTCTAACGAAACCTGTAGGCCGTGCAATTTGGTGGCAACCGCTACTTGTGCGTCGACCCATTTGTCATAAGCGCGGTTGTTTTCAGAAATTTCGGAAAGGTAGCGCGTGCGCTCTGGCGGTATCACGTAGATTTTCTCTGACATCTCGCGCGTGATGGCAAAGGTAGATTGGAGGTCTCCACCTGTTTTTTTCACGACGTGGTCCATGATCACTTTGTAAAGTGTATTCATGCCGGGGTCATTGAACTGTGAGGCAATGGTGCCGTAAACAGGCATGTCGTCTACAGGGCTGTCCCACAAGTTGTGGTTGCGCTGGTACTGCTTGCGGACATCGCGCAGGGCGTCTAGGGCGCCGCGTTTGTCGAATTTATTGAGTGCAATGACGTCGGCGAAGTCGAGCATGTCGATTTTCTCGAGTTGGGTCGCGGCGCCGTATTCGGGCGTCATGACGTACAAAGACACGTCGGAATGGTCTAGAATTTCGGTGTCGGACTGCCCGATTCCGGAGGTTTCTAGGATAATGAGGTCGTATTTTGCTGCTTTGAGGATGGAAATCGCTTCGGCAACATGCTTCGATAGCGCAAGGTTGGATTGGCGTGTAGCTAACGAACGCATGTAAACGCGCGGGCTCTTGATGGCGTTCATGCGGATGCGGTCGCCGAGTAGTGCGCCCCCTGTTTTTCTTTTGGAAGGGTCTACAGAAACTACCGCGAGTTGCTTGCCTGGGAAGTCGAGCAAGAAACGGCGCACGAGCTCATCTACCAAAGATGATTTACCAGCACCGCCCGTACCCGTAATACCGAGAACCGGAACAGCGGTTTGAGCACCAGCGTCGCGCAGCGCAGCTAGTAGGGTTGCGTTTTCTTCGGGAAAGTTTTCGGCCGCACTAATGCAATGTGCGAGCGTAGGAATCGATTTTTGTGCTACGGCCGCAAGAATGCTTTCGTTCGACTCTTTTTTGGCTTGCCCCACCGCAAAATCACATTTTTGAATGAGGTCGTTGATCATGCCTTGAAGGCCCATTGAACGGCCGTCGTCAGGGTGGTAAATTCGGGTAATGCCGTAGCCGTGTAGTTCTTCAATTTCTGAAGGCAAGATGGTGCCGCCGCCACCGCCAAAAATTTTAATGTGTGGCGCTCCTTTTTCTTGGAGCAGATCGTGCATGTATTTGAAGTATTCCATGTGTCCGCCTTGGTAGGAGGTCATGGCAATGGCCTGAGCATCTTCTTGAATGGCGCAGTTCACTACTTCTTCCACAGAGCGGTCATGGCCGAGGTGGATCACTTCACAGCCAGTGGCTTGAATAATGCGGCGCATGATGTTGATGGCGGCGTCGTGGCCATCGAAGAGCGCTGCTGCAGTGACAATGCGAATTTTATGTTGTGGGATGTATGCTTGAACGGGTTCCATAAGGGATATTGATTGATGCGCAAATTTAGGTTTTTTTCGGCAATTTTAGCCATTCACTATTTTCTCCACGATGCTCGCCACAGCCGGGCAAATGAGCGTGTTTTGCGCCGTTAAATCCATAATTTGATACATGTTTTTGCGATCGGTGTGGGGATATTCTCGGCAGGCTAGCGGGCGGTCTTCGTAAACAGCACAGGAGTTGTCTGGGAGCAAATTAAAGCAAGGAGAGCTTTGCAGGACGTAGTCGTCGTCTTCATCGCGCTTTAAATATTGCGCAACCAATTGGCTTTCTTTCATGCGCAGCGCTTTGGCCATTCTGCGGATATCGGGCTGTCGAAATATAGGACTGGTCGTTTTACAGCAATTGGCACATTGTAGGCAGTCTCTTTTGGCAAATTCTTTTTGATGTGCCGTATGGAAGCGCTGGTCGAGGTCTTTGGGTTTGCTTTTGTTCCATTTTTTGAGTTGTTGTTGGTTGCTCTTGAAATTGGTTTTGGCCAACGCCAAGATTTCCTTGTCATTACTTGAAATCTCACCCATTGCTAGTTAACTTTGTACGAAGATACAATCAAAATGGAATTTCCGCAGTTCAGAAAACTCGAGAATGGGAGGTCGCTCTACAAAATCACCTCTGCAAATCAATTCACCGAACTGCAGCAAATAGGTTCGAAGTGGTTTGCTTACCAATTTGAAGTCGATCAATTCCCCGACTTAATGCGCGTCCAAGAAATGCTTCAAGGAAATCATCCGTTCGTACTTGTTCAAAAAGATGAATTTGAAAGCATTTATTCACTTCTCTAAACAATCAAACCTTACAAATCGTTAACGTATCATGAAAAACACCGCACTCATCACCGGCGCATCATCCGGAATCGGAAAAGAACTCGCCCGCATTCACGCTTCAAAAGGTGGAGATTTGATTTTGGTAGCCAGACGAATCGAATTACTCAATGACCTCAAAGAAGAGCTCGTTCAAAAATACAAGGTCACCGTTCAAGTGATCCAAAAAGACCTCAGTGTGTTGGGTTCGTCTCAAGCCGTTTATGACGAGGTGTCGCAAAATGGTTGGGAAGTTGATTATTTGTTCAACAACGCAGGTTTTGGCGGCAAAGGTGCTTTTCTAGACCGCGACCTCGAGACAGATGTAGAAATGGTGCGCCTCAACGTCATGGCCCTATTGAAATTGACGCATTTATTTGGAAAAGACATGAAAACCAGAGGTAAAGGCAAGATTTTGCAAACCGCTAGTACTGCTGGTTTTTTACCTGGCCCCTATCAGAATACTTATTTTGCCACCAAAGCTTTTGTGGTTTCGCATACGCAAGGATTGGCCCATGAGCTCAAAGGTACAGGCGTTACGGTTACCGCGCTTTGCCCTGGCCCGGTCGAGACCGAATTTGCCCAAGTGGCCGGCTTTGGAGGTTCGCAAATGTTCGACGGCGCAGCAAGTGCTTACCAAACCGCGCTCAAAGGATATAAGGCCATGGAAAAAGGAAAAGTGATTTGCATTACAGCATTCAAATTTACCTTCCTGATCAAAGGCCTCTTGCCCTTCATGCCAGCTAAGATCACCGCTGCGATCATTGCCAAAATGCAGCAATCTTAAGACTTTTCTTTGTAGCTTTGCACTATGCATAGCATTCCACTCTTCCTTAGCGATGTCGCTGGCTCTGAAGTCATCGTAATCGTATTGGTTGTTTTGTTGTTTTTTGGCTCTAAAAGTGTCCCAGGTATTGCCAAAACACTCGGGCAAGCGCTCTATCAAGTGCGCAATGCCTCCAATGAGCTGCAACAAGAAATCAGAAAGTCAGGTCAAGAGATGAAAGCAGATCTCAACATTGAAAGCATCCTCAAAGAAACCGAAGAAACGCTAGTGGCACCCCTCGATCAAATGACCACCGACATCGACAACACCATTCACTACGGCAGCATGCCAAAGCAAGTCAAACAACAAGTTACTGCCGGTAATCCTATTGAGGAGTTGAATGATCTTGAAAATTCACCTTTAACAGAAACGATTTCAGAAGAAATGATTTCGGACGATACCTCTTCAAACGGAACAAGTTCTGATCAAATTGAAAACGAAGTAAATCCCACCAACGCATGACACAAGTCGGTATCATCATGGGCAGCAAGTCTGACTGGCCAATTATGCAAGAAGCACAAAAAATACTGAGTGAATTTGGCATTTCAACTGAGGCAGAAGTTGTTTCTGCACACCGCACACCAGAAAAAATGTTTGCTTACGCCAAATCTGCTGCCAGCAGAGGTCTCAAAGTGATCATCGCAGGTGCTGGCGGAGCCGCACACCTCCCTGGCATGACTGCCTCCATGACCTCCTTACCGGTCATTGGCGTACCCATCAAGTCTTCCAATTCAATAGACGGTTGGGACTCCATTTTATCTATTCTTCAGATGCCCAATGGCATTCCGGTGGCAACAGTAGCGCTCAATGGTGCTAAAAACGCAGGGCTTTTGGCTGCACGAATGGTTGCTGCTTATGACCCAGCGGTTCAGGCCAAAATGGACGCCTACATGGCAGATATGGCCCAGCAAGTGCTTGACGCTAAGCTGTAATTGTAAATTTTTGTTTGTCTCTTTGCTTCTTTGCCTTTATTCGTAAAGCAAGTATTTACTGCGCGTGACCAAAAAAGCATCTAAACCTGGTTTCCAGGTAGCGCGAATTTCCTTTGCTGACCAACCTTTCTCTAATTGTTCCTTTAGGCTAGCGGTACCAGCTAGTCTATTGAAAAATGCAGGTTGATCAATAAAAGTTAGGCTGTCTCCAAGTAATTCTTTGGCAGTAATGAGGTAATTCAGGTTGAGTTGATAGCTTCTTTTGGTGGTGTTTTGGCTCAATTCAATGCCTTGACAGATTTTATTCAGGTGCAGGGGGTTTTTGGCGCCAATGGTAGGAATGGGCATGAACTGATAACGCTGTACAGGAAATTTGGGATGTCCATAAATTTCAAAAGGTTTATCTGTGCCGCGCCCAATACTGATCGTGGTGGCCTCAAAAAGACAAAGACTTGGATAAAGTGCAATGGCGGCGTCAGTGCGCAAGTTGGGTGATGGTGCTACTGGGAGGCTGTATGGCAACTTATGCTTGTAATTTTTACACGGGATGACCCATAATTGACAGCGTCGGCTATTGTGTAGCCAGCCTTCGCCGTTGATCATCATGGCGTATTCGCCGATGGTCATGCCGTAGACAATTGGTACAGGGTGCATTCCTACAAAAGATTTGTAAGTTGGCTCGAGAACTGGCCCGTCGACGTAATGCCCATTGGGATTCGGACGATCTAGCACCACCAATTGCTTGTTGTTTTCAGCACAGGCTTCCATGACATAGTGCAAGGTGGAAATGTAGGTATAGAAGCGAACACCAACATCTTGGATGTCGTAAATGACGATATCGACATCTTGTAGTTGCTGGTCTGTAGGTTTTTTGTTGGAGCCGTAAAGCGAAACGAGTGGAAGTCCTGTTTTGTCGTCGGTGCTGTGGCCAATATGCTGCCCTGCGTCGGCATCACCTCTGAAACCATGCTCAGGCGCAAAAACTTTTACAACATTGAGCTTCAATGCCAAAAGCGTGTCTACTAAATGTATTCCTTTTACGACAGATGTTTGATTGGCCACCACCGCGATGCGCTTTCCGGCCAGAGAATCGACAAAGAGGTACAGGCGGTCTATGCCGAGTTGGGGTGCGGCTAAACTTGGTTTTTGTTGGGTGGGTTGGTTTGGAAAACCGACAAGCGATACAGAGTCTTCTTCAATGACGATGGTTTCGGCAAATTGAACTGGGTTTGGACTAAATGTTTTGGGTGTAAAAAGCCCACAAGCAGTGAGTAAAAATAAGAGCAGCGCTAAAGATGCCAAAACCTTTGTGTATTTTTGGACTTGTAAAAAAACTATTTTGTCATTCGAGCGCTTCATATCTTCTAGGCTGATTCGTCAAAAGCACCTCGGGCTTCGGGTTTCTAGGCCGGTGCTTCGGATTTCAGTACTGAGTATAGCTCTTGCTATATTGGTCAATTCCTTGACGCTAGCAATTGTGCGTGGTTTTCAGCAAAAAATCAAGGACAAAATTACGGGTTTTAATGCTCCGCTTTTCATTTCGAAGGCGGGTTCTGCACATATTTTTGAAGCAGAAGCCCTAGATCGCCGCATTCCTTTCTTGACTGAACTCAAGCAAATCCCGGGTGTCAGTAGTATTCAGGCCGTTGCGTTCAAGCCGCTTTTACTGCAGTCAACGCGCTTCAATGATACCATTCAAATAGCAAATGGTCAAGATTCTCTAGTGCAGCGCCAAGATATGCTTGGGCTCATGCTCAAGGGGGTGGAATCTCGCTACAATTGGTCTTTTATACAGGAGCATTTGGTGCAGGGGCGTGTGGTGAAGCCGCAAAATTTAAATGAAGTATTGATTTCATTAGACATTTCTAAAAAACTGAATATCAAGTTAAATGATGAGGTTTCTGCTTATCATATCAAGCAGCAGCCCATCCTTAAAAAACTCAAAGTTGTCGGTATTTATAATACGGGTTTTCTAGAGTACGACCAAAAGTTGGTTTTTGGAAATTTGACATTGGTGCAGCAAATGAGTGACAACGGCACCAAGATTTCTTTGCGTCCCAAACTCAATGGCAAAGCCGAATTTTTAATCACTGTAGAGGTTGAAGGTGACGCCTCTAATTTGTTATTTGATTGGGGTTTAGGTAAGGATATTTATACGGCCCAACGCTTTGCTTCCTTAAAAGACACCACACTAAAGGTCTACGCTTATCGCTTTGGCAATGAATCTGGCAAGATGGAGCTGATAGATAGCGCTCAAATCGAGATCAACACACCAAATATTTTGTCTTACAATGATTTGCAACTTGAAAACGGAACTCCAGTTTGTTTGATCGACGGTGTTCAAGAACAAGTTTTTGCGACCCAAAAAGGTCCTTTGCGCTTTCGATTTTTAGATGGAATGGGTACCGCGGCTCAATTTATTTCAGGTTTTGAAGTAGAGGTAAGTGACTTTACTACGCTGGCTAGCACTGAAAAAGCACTAAAGGAGGCGGTAGAAATGCGGCCCGTAAACCAGCATTTGTTGCAGGTAAGCAATATTCAAGATACCGAAGCTGATTTGTTTTCTTGGTTACATTTTTTGGATTTTAACGTATTGATTATCATTTTTTTAATGCTTATAATCGGAATAATCAATGTAGGTTCAGCAGTGCTGGTACTGATTGTCGTGCGCACCTCCTTTGTGGGCTTACTCAAAGCGCTAGGCGCCAATAACCGCTCTATTCGCAAGATTTTTTTATGGCAAGCGGCTTACCTGTTATTGCGGGGCTTGCTCATCGGAAACACGCTCTCATTGCTGCTTTGTTGGCTGCAAGACCGCTTTGCCGTTTTGAAACTCGATCCAGCGGTTTATTATTTAGATGCAGTTCCCATCGATTTCAGTTTGTGGAATTTTGTCTTGATCAATGTGTTGACTTTTGGTACTTGCATGATTGCATTGCTATTGCCAAGTCGAGTGGTGTCGCGCATTTCACCCATTAAAGCGATCAAATTTCAATGAGTTGGTTTGTGGGGCAGCAGGTAAGTGTCCTGCGTGAGTCCGGAATTTTTACCATCAAGGAAATTCTAAAAACACAGTTGGTGCTCACCGATGAATTTGGTTTTTCCTACACTTATACCCAGGACTTAGTCGTCGCCAGGCAAGCCATTGACGTTCAAAAAATCAAGAATAAGGACCAAATAACAAGTGTGCGCACCCAGCACCAAAAACCACCCATCACAAAAGAAAATACACTGCCAAGTATCGATTTGCATGCAGAAGAACTTGGTTTGCCTGCTCAGCTATCTGCTCATGATGTCTTGCTCGCGCAATTGGCTGCCTTCAGGCAGTTTTGTAACCAACAAGCACGTTCGAGACACGTTAAATTCTTGGTGATTCATGGCGCCGGAGAAGGTCGCTTGAAGCAAGAAATCAAACTACTCGTTTTGTCCAGATCCGGTATGTCGATGCACGATGCGCAATGGAGTAATGGTGCTGTCGGTACCTCTAGAATTGAGCTCATTTTAAATGCATTTGAGCTCTTTTAGAGAAGGCCTATATAGCCAGGCTTCCCCCTCGGAATTTCGAAAACCCATGTGTAGTAGCCAATGTAATGTGAGCTGAAATATCCCAAACGCGCTCGGAGTGCTTTGGGAAAGCTGAACTGCTGCTCGGGCGGGAGCCCACTGATGCGCCACTGCGGTGCAACGCCGTCTTGCTGACAAGGCGCGTGTCTTTGTGGTCCGTAGAGTTTGGTGCCGTATTGCTTGACAAGGGGCTTGAGGTGAGCTGGTAGTGTTTTGCCTTTCGGATTTTCTGGTGCAAAAGCGAAATAAGCGCCTAACTGTATTTTGCCTTTTAATACGCTTGCTATTCCCAGAAAATAGGCGTGTCCCATGCTATGGCTGACCACGTAGAGCGTGTCGTTTTGCGTGTCGTTTCCATTTTTTTTCAGCTCTTGAAGCAAGTTACGACCGGCCTGTTTGCCTGCGCGGTAACGCTGTGTAAAACCTTCCTTATTAGATTTAGTGGCCAAAAGTTGGTAGGTCCGAACTTCTTGTTGGTTGGCAATTTTGGTCGTAGAACACGTGTGGGTAGCTCGGCAAGGATTCGGATACAGTGAGGCGCCACTTATGAACTGTAGTAAAGAGCGGTGATTGGAGGTGCGCACGCTATGATGGCCGTCTGCAAAAAATGTACGCTCCGTCGCTAAGCGATTTTCAAGTACAGCAATAAAGTTTTGTTGTGGCCAATAGTGAAATAGGTCGGTACCAAAGATCAAGTTCTTTGAACGCGGCCGCTCAAGACCTTTGTCGTTGATAGCTTGTAAGGCTTTTTCGGGGTCCTGGCTTGTGGAGATGGGCCTGTAGCCATTTACCATTAAAAGCAGGCGTTTGGGTCGGTCTTTTTTGAATTCAAAAGCGACCAGTTGCTTGTTTTCTAGTTGGTAAATCAGTGCGCTGTCTTTGCCGTTGGCTTGCTGGCGGTGAAAAACAAATAACTGACTACTGGCCAAAACCCTAGAGGAGTCAGGATGTGGTTTAAAATAGCGCTTATCGTATTTGAAATAAAGTTTACCATTCTTTTTAAGCTGAAAATGCAATACGGGTAAGGCGCGTTGCGTATGCCATTTATGCTTGCTTTTGATATAGAGCTGGTGACTTATGCGGTTGGTTTCTTTGCTTATGAAGTAGGTGCGGTTATGGCGTTGTTTTTCAAGTGTCGCCATGGAGGCATGTTGAAAGTCGCTGAGTTGGTGATAGCGAAAGTGAATTTGCGTATTGTAAAAATCAATGGCCCAAATAGCCCCTGCATTGCCTGCAAACACTGCGAACCACAAAAAAAGTTTGAGCAAACGAAAAGACCAGCGCTTGAAAAAACGACTTTGCGTCATGCGTCGATTGATGCGCTTGAAGGTGAGGATTTGGAGTGTTATGGTAAAGAGCAAGGCCAGTAAATGGACGATTGTCCAGTCGATTCCTAACCATGAGTAGCGAATTTTAAAGAGGGGATTGTTGGGGTCTTTGTAATTGAGAAATTGATTGCGCTGCTCAAAAACTTGTAAGCCATGGTTGGGTAAAGAAGCGTTTTGAATGCTGCCGTCCTTGTTTTGAGCCCAGGCGATGTGCACAACCCTGCCATTATCGGCAAAGAAGGAGGGGCAATTCAAAAGAAAGAAAAGGATGAAAAAGAGGTTTTTCAACGCCTTATAGGTGCATGAAGTTCTTTTTGGCTAAAAGTTCGTCTTCAGATTCACGGTAGTCGGGGTCGTCTACACAGCAATCTACAGGGCAAACAGCAGCGCACTGTGGTTCGTCGTGGAAGCCAACGCACTCTGTGCATTTTTCGTGGGCAATGTAATACACGTCCATGTTGACAGGTTCAAAAGCGTGGTCTGCCTCGATTTCTTCGCCGTCTAGGGTTTGGATCAGGCCTTTAAGGGTGGTGCCGTCTGTAAATTTCCACTCGGCGCCGCCTTCGTAAATCGCATTATTTGGACACTCGGGCTCGCAAGCTCCGCAGTTAATGCATTCGTCGGTGATCATGATGGCCATAAGTCTGTTTTTTATGCAAATATAACAACGACTGAGCGAATGTTTTGTGCGTTCACCCACAAAAAAAATAGAAAAGCGTACTTTTGCACCGTGAAAAGAAGCCAAATTATCTCCGCTTTTGCGGCCCTTGGAGAAATCCTTGCAGCGTTTGCCAAAGACCAGTCGCGTCCTGCTACATGCACCGCAGCTGAATGGGAGGCGCTTGTTGCGCTGGTTCAAAAAGAACAACATTTCAATGGCTGGTTTACCGAAGATGCCATCAAAATGGCTTTTCAAGAAATTGCCTTGTGGTTGACCTCCGAGCAGCTCCAAGAATGGCTTGCGCCTTATGCTTATGCCGAGAAGCCCCAGACAGTAGCCCTTATTTTGCCTGGCAATCTACCACTAGTTGGTTTTCATGACTTTCTGTGCGTGCTCTGCTCGGGTCACAAAGCACTGATCAAGCTCAGTAGTGAAGATGCGCGTTTACTCCCTTTGCTTGCCAAAATGCTCGTGCTTTTTGAGCCTGCACTTGAGTCCAGAATTGAATTCGCTTTTGGAAAACTAGTCGCATACAACGCGGTCATTGCAACAGGCTCAAACAATAGCATGTTGCATTTCAAGCAATACTTCACAAGTGTTCCGCATTTGCTGCGTGGGCACCGCACCTCAATTGCAGTGCTAGATGGCTCAGAAACCACAGCAGAACTCACGCTCTTGGGGCACGATATCTTTCAGTATTACGGCCGAGGATGTCGGAACGTTACTCAAATTTTGCTTCCTTTGGATTTTGAGCTCAATCGGTTTTTTGAAGCCATAATGCCCTATGCAGAGGTGGTCAATCACAAAAAATATGGCAACAACTATGATTACAACAAGGCCATACACCTCATGAATCAAGTCCCGATCCTAGACAACCATTTTTTATTGCTCAAGGAAAGCCAAGAACTTCATTCACCGCTCGGCATGCTGCATTATCACCGCTATGCTTCCATTAACGAGGTGGAGGCATATCTCGAAACAAACCAACAACAAATTCAATGTATAGTGGGACATACTTACATGCCATTTGGCACAGCGCAGTGTCCGCAGCTTACAGATTACGCTGACGGCATTGACACCATGCAATTTCTTGGTAACTTTGCATCATGTCTCTTTTAGATAAATTCATGATCCGTTTAAAAACGCCCCAAGAAATTGAAATCATGCGCGAAGCAGCGCAAATTGTAAGCCGCACCTTAGGTTTGGTCGCTCAGCACATGAAGCCAGGTGTGACGCCGCGTTTTCTCGATCAGCTAGCCGAAGACTACATCCGAACCCAAAATGCCATTCCTGGTTTCAAAGGTTTGTACGGCTGCCCAAGCACGCTTTTGATTTCTGTCAACGAACAAGTTGTTCATGGTTTGCCCACCGACAATCCGATTCAAGATGGCGACATCGTTTCTGTCGACTGCGGATCTGTCTACAATGGCTACTATGGCGATCACGCCTATACTTTTGAAGTAGGGTATGTGAGCGCTGAGAAAAAACAATTGTGTAAGGTTACCAAAGAATGCTTGTATTTAGGTATAGAACAAGTCACGACCGCTAACCGCATCGAAGACATCGGTTGGGCCATCCAACAACACGCTGAGGCCCATGGCTACGGCGTGGTGCGCGATTTAGTTGGTCACGGCTTGGGTAAAGAATTACACGAAGAGCCACAGGTGCCAAATTACGGCAGACGCGGACGCGGCAAAAAAATTCAAAATGGCCTTACCATTGCCATTGAGCCCATGATCAATATGGGTACAGAGAAAGTCGAAACCCTCGACGACAAATGGACTATCGTTACCGCCGACCGCCAACCCAGTGCGCACTTTGAACACAACGTAGCTGTTGTGGATGGCAAACCCGTTATTCTCTCGACTTTTGATTTCATTTATGAGGCTTTGGGGTTGTGATTCCCTGGCAATTACAAATCCCTCATTCTAAAATATTGTTACAAATAAAAAAAAGCGCCCAAAAGGCGCTTTTTTTATTTCGTGATTTGATCTTACAAGTGAATGACTTCGCCATAAGCCGCTGCAGCAGCTTCCATGATGGCTTCAGACATTGTTGGGTGTGGGTGAACTGTTTTGATGAGTTCTTCACCAGTTGTTTCTAGTTTGCGAACCGCAACGAGCTCTGCTACCATTTCGGTAACGTTGGCGCCGATCATGTGACCGCCGAGGAGTTCGCCGTATTTGGCATCGAAAATAAGTTTCACAAAACCGTCTTTTGCTCCGGCAGCGCTTGCTTTACCAGAGGCCGAGAACGGGAATTTGCCGACTTTGATTTCGTAACCTGCTTCTTTGGCTGCTTTTTCGGTCATGCCGACGCTCGCAACTTCTGGAGAACAATAAGTACAACCCGGGATGTTGCTGTAGTTGAGTGGCTCTGGGTGGTGACCCGCGATTTTCTCGACACAAATAATACCTTCTGCAGATGCAACGTGCGCCAAAGCTGGGCCTGGTACAACATCGCCAATCGCATAATAACCTGGCAAATTGGTTTGGTAGTAGTCGTCGACAAGAATACGGCCTTTATCTACGATGATGCCGAGTTCTTCTAGTCCAATGTTTTCGATGTTGGTAACTACACCTGCTGCTGAAAGCACGACATCGCATTCGATTTTCTCTTCGCCTTTGGCTGTTTTGATGCTTACCACACAACCGCTACCGCTGGTGTCAACAGATTCGACAGAAGCATTGGTGAGGATGTTGATGCCTGCTTTTTTGAAGGATTTTTCGAGTTGTTTGGAAACGTCTTCGTCTTCTACAGGGACAATATTCGGAAGGTATTCAACAATGGTGACTTCCGTCCCGATTGCATTATAGAAATAAGCAAATTCAACACCGATGGCACCTGAACCCACAACAACCAATTTCTTCGGTTGTGCTGGGAGGGTCATGGCTTGGCGGTATCCAATGATTTTGGCGCCGTCTTGCGGAAGGTTGGGGAGTTCGCGAGAGCGCGAGCCCGTTGCAATGATGATGCCTTTGGTTGCGGTGTAGGTGGTTTTGTTGCCGCTTTCGTCGGTCACTTCAACTGCTTTACCCGCTTTTACAACACCGTTGCCTTTGAGCACGTCGATTTTGTTTTTCTTCATTAAGAATTGGATGCCGTTGGACATGCCGTTTGCGACGTCGCGGCTTCGTTTGATCATGGCGCCAAAATCAGCACTACTTTCTTTCACGTTGATACCGTAGTCTGCGGCGTGCTGAAGGTATTCATAGACGTTTGCGCTTTTGATCAGCGCTTTTGTGGGAATACAGCCCCAATTGAGGCAAACGCCGCCAAGAGATTCTCTTTCTACAATAGCAGTTTTTAGGCCCAACTGAGAGGCGCGAATAGCGGTAACGTATCCGCCTGGGCCGCTACCCACAACAATGATGTCGTAACTCATTTTTTCAAAGTTTTAAGGGACAAATTTAAGGCGAAAAATTGAAAGATGCTATCCGATTAATCGTTACTTTTGTCTTTGAATTCTCAATACTGTATGGAAACCAATCACCAAAAAGAAGCTACGCTAGAACAAGCCATCGATTTAGGCCTCCGCGCCGACGAATTTGAACACGTCAAAGAAATCCTTGGTCGCACTCCAAATTTCACCGAAACAGCTGTTTATTCCGTTATGTGGAGTGAGCATTGTTCTTATAAAAACTCCATTCTTTGGCTCAAAACGCTGCCCAAAGATGGCCCACATATGTTGGTCAAAGCAGGTGAAGAAAACGCCGGTTTGGTCGATATCGGCGATGGCTTAGGTTGCGTTTTTAAAATTGAATCGCACAACCACCCAAGTGCGCTAGAACCGTATCAAGGCGCAGCAACCGGTGTGGGCGGCATCAACCGCGACATCTTCACGATGGGCGCACGCCCCATTGCGCAGCTCAATTCACTGCGTTTTGGCAATATTGAAGAAGCGCGCACCAAATGGTTGGTAAAGGGTGTCACAAAAGGCATCGGCGACTACGGCAACGCTTTTGGTATTCCAATTGTCGGAGGCGAAGTCTTCTTCGATGAATCATACAACACCAACCCGCTCGTTAATGCTTTCTCCGCGGGCATCATCGATACCAAAAAAATCATTTCTGCTACGGCAAAGGGCCCAGGTAACCCCGTTTTTATCGTTGGTTCAGCCACAGGTAAAGACGGCATTGCGGGCGCAGCATTCGCCTCCAAAGACATCACCGAAGAATCGGCCAACGACCTACCATCTGTTCAGGTTGGCGACCCATTCATGGAAAAGCTACTTTTAGAAGCCACCATGGAACTCGCCCAAACCGACGCCATTGTCGGGATGCAAGACATGGGCGCTGCGGGTATTACCTGTTCTACTTGTGAAATGAGTGCTGCAGGCAACGTCGGGATGGAAATTTTCCTAGATCGCGTACCCACGCGTCAAGAAAATATGCTGCCCTACGAAATCCTGTTGTCAGAATCTCAAGAGCGCATGCTTGTCGTGGTTCAAAAAGGCAAAGAGCAAATCGTCAAAGACATCTTTGATAAGTGGGACCTCCACGCCGAAGAAATTGGCCATGTTACCGACACCGGCCGCATCCGTTACTACATGGACGGTGAGCTCGTTGGCGACGTTCCTGCCGAATCACTCGTTTTGGGTGGGGGAGCACCGCAATATAAAAGAGAATACACAGAACCAGCTTACTACCAAGAGTTCAAAAAATTCGACATCTCTCAAGTTGCCGAGCCTCAAGACCTCAAAGTGGTGGCTGATGCCATGCTCGCTTTGCCAAATATCGCCTCAAAGCGTTGGGTCTACCAACAATACGACTCCATGGTCGGTACCCGCAACATGACCACCAACCGCCCCTCAGACGCTGGCATCGTCAATATCAAAGGCACCAACAAGGCCCTCGCCATGACCGTTGACTGCAACTCGCGCTATGTCAATGCAGACCCTGAAATTGGCACCATGATCGCTGTTTCAGAAGCCGCGCGCAACATCACTTGTGCGGGTGGTAACCCGAGCGCCATCACCAACTGCCTCAACTTCGGTAATCCCTACAATCCAGAATCTTACTGGCAGTTTGTAGGTGCCATCAAAGGCATGTCTGCCGCTTGCTTGAAATTTGAAACGCCGGTTACTGGCGGAAACGTCTCTTTCTACAATCAAACCGTCATGAATGGCAAAGAAGTGCCGGTTTTCCCGACGCCAACTATCGGCATGATCGGCATTGTTCCGGACAAAGAAAACATCATGACCCTAGACTTCAAGCAAAAAGGCGACCTTATTTTCTTGATTGGAGACTACACCGAAGACATCGCGTCCTCTGAATACCTTGCAACATACCACGGCATCAAAGCGTCTCCAGCACCTTATTTTGACCTCGAAAAAGAATTTCAAATGCAGCAGGCCATCAAAGGCCTGATAGCAGAACGTTTGGTCTCTGCTGTTCACGACGTCGCCGATGGCGGACTTTACGTTGCGCTCGTCGAGATGTCTATGCCAAGAGGTTTAGGATTTGACATCGTTTCCGATGCCGATATCCGCCTAGATGCTTTCTTGTTCGGCGAAGGTCAAGGCCGTGCAGTAGTGTCCGTTACCGAAGCGCAAGAAGAAGCGTTTGTAGAATATATGGTTGCTACTGGTGTCAACATGACGCTTTTAGGGCATGTGACCAAAGGGAAACTCCAAATTGACGAACAACATTACGGCTTTATTACCGAAGCACAGGCCATTTACGACAACGCCCTTGGCGCACACTTAGAAAAATAAACATGGAATACAACACCACGCGTGGTCATCTTATTTTACCAGAATATGGTCGCAACGTCCAAAACATGATTGCGCATGCCATGGAACTGACCAACCGAACAGAGCGCAACCTGGCGGCCAAAGCCATTATTGAGGTGATGGGGCAACTCAATCCGCACCTGCGCGATGTCGAGGACTACCGCCACAAATTATGGACGCACTTGTTTGTCATGTCGAATTTTGAATTAGACGTCGATTCTCCTTACGAGAAACCAAAACAAGAAGTGCTTAACGAGAAACCCCAGCGCATGATTTACCCTGCAGGAAAAATTCGTTATGGTCACTACGGTAAATACACGCAATCTATTTTAGAGGCTTCCAAAGAAGTAACAGTTCCCGAAGAAAAGGAATTCCTCAAAAATACAATGGCCAATTTCATGAAAAAACAGTTCTTGGCCTACAACAACGACACCGTCGAGAACCACGTGATAGCCCAACAACTCAAAGAACTATCTAAGGGCGACCTCATTTTAGAGAACCCCGATGATTTAATGCATACCAATACACTGCTCAAAACCATGGGGATTGGTCAAAATCAGCAGAAAAATCAGCGCTTTAACAAGCAAAAGAACAATAAAAACAAAAAGAAAAAATTCATCAAAAAATAACGCATGGCTTCTTTTGAAATTTATGGTGGCAAGCCACTCAAAGGTGAAATCATTCCACAAGGGGCAAAAAACGAAGCGCTACAGGTGCTTTGTGCGCCTTTACTGACCTCAGAAAAAGTCACCATCTCTAACGTTCCCGATATTGTCGATGTCAATAAGCTCATTGCTTTGTTGCAAACAATGGGTGTCAAGGTAGAAAAAGTAGAAAAAGGCACCTACATTTTTCAAGCCAAAGAAATTGACCTCGCCTACCTAGAAACTGAAGATTTCAAAAAGCGCGCTTCTTCTTTGCGCGGCTCCATCATGATCGTTGGTCCGTTACTCGCACGTTATGGTCGCGGTTTTATCCCAAAGCCAGGAGGCGATAAAATTGGCCGCCGTCGCCTAGATACCCACTTTGAAGGATTTGCACTTTTAGGAGCCAAATTCAACTACGATGCCGGAGAACACTTCTATTCTGTTGAAGCGCCGCAGTTAAAAGGAACATTCATTCACCTAGATGAAGCTTCAGTTACGGGCACAGCTAATATCCTAATGGCTGCTGTTATGGCCGAGGGAGAAACTACATTTTACAATGCTGCTTGCGAGCCTTACATTCAGCAACTCTGTAAAATGCTCAATTCCATGGGCGCTCAAATTACAGGCATTGGCTCCAATATGCTCAAAATTCAAGGAGTCAAGTCTCTCGGGGGTTGTTTTCACCGCATTTTACCCGACATGATCGAGATCGGTAGTTTCATAGGCTTGGCCGCCATGACCCAATCCGAAATCACGATCAAAGATGTATCTTGGGACAATCTCGGCATCATTCCGAATGTGTTTAAAAGACTCGGTATCAAATTAGAACGCCGCGGCGACGACATCTTTATACCAGCCCAAGAAAAATACGAAATCGAAACTTTCATCGATGGTTCTATCATGACCATCTACGATGCACCATGGCCAGGATTTACGCCAGATTTATTGTCGATTATCCTCGTGGTAGCCACACAAGCTAAAGGTTCGGTGCTCATTCATCAAAAAATGTTTGAATCTCGCCTTTTCTTTGTCGATAAGCTCATCGATATGGGCGCACAAATCATTCTCTGCGATCCGCACCGCGCCACCGTCATCGGCCTCAACCGCGAACACGACCTCAAAGGCATTGAAATGACCTCACCGGATATTCGTGCTGGCGTTTCTCTATTGATTGCTGCTTTGTCTGCGAAAGGCAAAAGCGTGATCCACAACATTGAGCAAATAGACCGCGGTTACCAAGATATCGAGTATCGCCTCAACAATATCGGTGCAGATATCAGAAGGATAGGATGAAAAAGTCGAGTATCCTCTTTGTAGCTGTTTTGGCTGCTTTTGCTTGCTACGCACTCTGTTTTAGACAAGATCCTATACCATCATTGCCTACAGATGCAACAGCCCCCGAAATCGCTTTGGCTTCACCCAAAGGAAAAATCCTCAAACTTTCGAGTTTGCGGGGTAAAATGGTGTTGGTAGATTTCTGGGCTTCTTGGTGTGGTCCTTGTCGCAAAGAAAGTCCAAATGTCGTGGAGGCTTATCAAAAGTATCATTCAAAAGATTTCAAAGGTGCCAAAGGCTTTGAGGTTTTTAGTGTGTCGCTAGATCGCGATCAGGATGCTTGGAAGCAAGCAATTGCTATTGATCACCTCAGCTGGAAATACCATGTCTTGGATGCTCAGGGTTTGGCTGCTGCGAATTATCAAGTAGCTACCATACCCAATGCCTTTCTTCTGGACGGAAATGGGGTTATCGTTGCGAGCGGCGCTCAATTGCGCGGTCTCAACCTTCATATTACCTTAGACAAATTCCTGAAATAATCAGATGCGTTTGAGTACGTATTCAATGAGCGCATCCATTGCCTCATTGATACCCGTAGAAAAGATTTCTTGAGGCCTGTTGGCTACACCCAAACAAATACTTGTGCATTTGTGTCCAAGTGCTTTGCCGAGCGCAAAAATAGCCGAGCTTTCCATTTCAAAATTGACAATTTGCTTACCAAGGTACTCAAAACTGCCTAAAGAAAGATGAATGTCAGGCATGAGACTAGGTAAACGCAAAGAGCGACCTTGTGGGCCATAAAAACCAGAACTTGTGATGGTAATTCCTTTGCTAATCTGCGGGCCGTCTAGCTTTTCTATGAGCTCCTGATTGGCTTTGCTTAGGTAGGGTTGGATGCGATCAGGAAAAGCGACTTGTCTTTTAATTTGCTCCAATAAGTGGCTTTCTTCCTCACTAGATTCGATAGGGTAGAAGTGCGCGATGTTATCTAAGCCCAAAGCATATTCAGACAGTACAAATGAATGTAAAGGCATAGCTGCTTGAAGCATGCCACAAGTACCGATTCTGATGATTTCAAGACTTGTTTTGTTGGGTTTCTCTTGGCGCTGCTCTAAATCTATATTGACCAACGCATCGAGTTCTGCCATGCAAATATCGATGTTGTCTGTGCCAATACCGGTAGAGAGTGCAGTGATGCGTTTACCTTGATACATTCCAGTATGACTGACAAACTCACGGTGCTGAATGCTGTACTCAATTTGATCAAAAAAACGAGAAATTTTAGCCACCCGATCTTGGTCACCTACAAGGATGATTTTACCAGCTAATTGTTGGGGCTGAAGCCCTAAATGATAGACGGCGCCTTTAGCGTCTAAAACGAGTTCGGTAGGGGGAAAGTGCATCATTAAAGCGAACCAAAAACCTTGGCAAGTAGGTCGGTCACGCGTGCTGCAGGATTCGCGCGAATTTTATCTTCTTCTTGTTGTACCAATTTAAACAGACCTTCTATGGCACGTTGCGTCACGAATGCATCGAGATCAGAATTGATCTTTTCACCGCCGGTTAGTGCAACGGCAGCGTTGTATTTGTTGATCAATGGTGTCCAGTAGGCAGTAAGGCTCACTTTAGCAGTTGCATCTTTAACTTTCGGCAAGAAAGCATTGTACAATTGTTGACTTGTTTGTTCTTTGAGAAAGCGCGTTGCGGCACCGTTTCCGCCTTTTAGGATGGCAAAACCATCTTGGACGCTCATGTTGAGGATGGCTTGGGTAAAAATCGGAAGGGCTTCTTTGACAGCCTCTTCTGCAGCGCGGTTGAGGGTTGTTTCAAATTTCTCGACTTGGCTGTTCATGCCTAATTGTAGCGCTTTTTCACGCACTTTGATGGCGTCTGGTGGAAACGGCAATCGGATTTGTGGATTGCCTAAAAAACCGTCTAAAACAGCACTTTTGTTAACCGCATTTTTAATACCAACTTGAAGGGCTTCTCTTAACCCAGAGATGACTTCTTCATTGGTCAGTTGAGGTGCTTGGTTAACTACTTGTGTTGGCACCTTGATTTGTACATCTTTTGCGAGCTCTTTGAGCTTTTGAGCGCAAGATGTTTGTGTTAAAACTAGGAATAGAGCTAACGGAAGAATAAAATTTTTCATGGTTTACCTGATAACATGAATCATGCCAGTTTTTACAGTTTTTCCATCTGTGTCTTTGTCTTTGTACCAAGCTTTCCAAGAATAGGTGCCGGGCTGTACTTTGTGTCCGTTGTAGTAGCCATCCCAGAATCCTTTGGTATCGTAAGTCTCCCAAATAACTTCACCCCAACGGTTGTAAATTTCTAGGTGGAAGTTTTCAAAATCGATTCCTTCTACATAAAAAGACCAAACTTGATTGTGTTCGTCGTCGTCTGGTGTAAATGCGGTTGGTGCATAGAAAATCACATCAGAAACCACATCAATGTCGATAGTAATGGAGTCAGAACAGCCATCTACAGTTGTTACAGTAAGCATGATTGGATAAGAACCCATGACGCCTTCTGGAAAGGTGATAAGGGCGCTTGAACCTGTGCTGACAATATTGGTTGCGCCAGGTGAAGACCAGTTGTATTGGGCGATGTTACCTACTGAGACATCATTGGTTTGAACGGTTGTTTCAAACCAAGTAACTGGGTTTTTTGAGATTGTAAAGTTTGCAGTTGGATTGTCAGTAACGATAAGGTGGTCATCGAAGAAACCGTTGTAGATACAGCCGTGAACAGAAGTGATGACAACAGATAGGTCATAGGTGCCAGGTTGCACAATTGTATGTAGGAGGTCGTCTTGGTTAGGAACGGTGAAGCTGTCGCCGTTCGAGAAAAGATAAGCCGTGGAGGCAATATCTTGACCATTTGCGGACATGTTTTGTAATTGGAAATCACCAGGTGTACAAATTTGGTTGTCGATAGCCGTTATGACGGGGATGATTTCTAATGGGAAGATGATGGTCATACATTCGGTAGTTGTCGGAGACCCGCAGGCTTCGCTGAGGGTAACACAATAAACCGTTCCGGAATTAATTGGGTCAACGGTGATGCCAGTGCCGTTTCCGATCGGAATACCGTTTTCAGTCCATGAAAATGTATAAGCGCTTGAACCACCCGCACCGATCGCAGAAAGCAAAATACTTGACTCAGAACAGATCATGGTGTCTTGGGTCAAAAAGGTGATGTCGAGAGGGCTTGGTTGAGAGATATTGACCGAAATAGTTTGCACACAACCGTTGGCATCGGTAACTGTACAGGTATGCAGGCCTGCACCGAGGTCAAGAGCAGTTGCAGCTGAAGAAGTGGAGATATCCCAATCAAAGGTGTAAGGTGCAGTACCTAATTGAACATCGATGGTCGCTTCACCATTGGCGATGGTATAGCAATCAGCATCTGTTATGTTAATGGCGTTCAGTACCATTGCGGGTATTTCTGAGATCGTCACATAAATGGTATCTGAACATCCGGTTGTGTTAGATGCATAGCACCAATAGTTGCCTGCGCTCAGCCCCGTTGCAGTTTGGGTGTTCTGGCCGTTGCTCCATTGATAGGTAATGACTCCGGTTGCAGGTGTGACATTTGCTGTTGCCGTACCGTCGTTGCCGCCAGGGCAAGATACGAGCGTGGTGGTAGCACTGAAACTTGCAGGGGTGTCGCTCACTACTGCAGTTGTGGTGGAACTACAACCATTGCCGTCAATTTGTGTTACTGTGTAAGTGCCGGCAAAAAGATTGTTGGCAGGGTTCCCAACAATGGCACCTGGGTTCCATGTGTAAGTACAAGGAGCAGGTGAACCAGCACCCGGAGTAGCTGTGGCACTTCCTACGCCCTGCGTACATACATCGGGTAAGGTAGTTGCTGTAACAGAAGGCGTGGAGCGCGTAATCCAGGTGGTATCTTGAGTAATGGAACCAATACTCGTTCCGCAAGCAGCGCCGGATAAGAAATAGCCAGTGGTGCCGGGAGGAACAGTATTTACATTTAAGGTGCCATTGTTATACGGAAAGGTTTGACCAAGTGTGTTGGCCCAAAGGAAGTTGCTTCCTGGGCTATTGACCATGACATACGGGATTTGTGACATGGTGTAAGACGCGGTGTTGCTTGGCGATGTTGGTAAAAACCTGCGACCATCTTGGTTGGCACCCCAAACAGTGTTGTTTCTTCCTGGTGTGATGTGCGCGATTGGCATAGGGGCGTTATTCTCTGATCCTTGAATGGCCAAACCACCATTCCACCCGGCACAAATAGGTTTGTTTCCGATGTGCAATTCAAAAATGTTTGATGTTTCGTACATCACGATAGCCATGTAATTACACTGAGCTGTACAGCTAAACATCAAAATGTTTTTGTACAAAACAACAAATTTTCTATTGGGTGCAGTGCCTATAGTTTGATATTGGATTTGCCCTCCAAGAGAAGGATTGATGTCTTGGTAGGTAAGCATAATGGTATTTTTTGCAGCTGCAAAACCTGGGTTAGGTAGCGGACCAACCCCAGTGAGAGCCCAAGGACAATAGCCACCGGCGTTTGCTAAATTGAACGAAACCAATCCGTTTGAACCAATTACACACTGCGTGTAGGTGTTGCCATAAAAGCTGAAGGGGAAACCGATATTGACTGCGCCTGACCAAGCGTCGTCTGACAGTGTTACGTTTGTAGGTGTGTTGAGGTAAATTCCGGCAGCCGTACCAGGTGCGGTACCTGTATTGCAATTATTGATAATGACCGCTTGCCCTGGGCAAACAGTAGCATCTTGACCCAAACACAAGGTGATGGGCGCCTGGGCAATGGCGTACGAACCGCTTGATAAATGAAGCGCGAGAAGGATAAGACTTGAAGTTAATGCGCGTAGTTTAGATTTTATTTTCATGCTTAGGTTGTATTCTTAAAAGTAGGTACGCTCCTCAAACGTAAATGCAAGAGGTAGGGTTGCTTTAAGTGTTGTAAAAATAACTACTTTTTTCCCGAAGGTCAAATTTGTTGGAGTTCATTTTTTTGACACTTTAATTTAGTGTCATTTTGACACTAATAAAATGTTGAAAAAAGATGGTTTTTGGACCTTATTTTGAATTATTTTTGCCCAAGTTTACAAACTATAACACCTTATTTATTATGTCAAATCAGTATCACGCAGAAATCGAGGCTTTCATGGATCGTGTTCGCGCAAAAAATGGTCATGAGCCAGAATTTTTGCAAGCGGTTCAGGAAGTAGCCGAGGCGGTTATTCCTTTTATTGAGGCTAATCCCAAATACAAAATAGCTCAAATTCTCGATCGCATCGTAGAACCAGAACGTACAATCATATTTCGCGTTCCTTGGCTAGATGACAACGGCAATGTTCAGGTCAACCGCGGATACCGCGTAGAATTCAACAGCGCCATCGGCCCATACAAGGGTGGTTTGCGTTTTCACCCATCTGTGAATCTTTCTATCCTTAAATTCCTAGGATTCGAACAAATATTTAAAAATTCCCTAACCACACTCCCAATGGGTGGTGGCAAAGGTGGTTCTGATTTCGATCCAAAAGGAAAATCAGACAATGAAGTGATGAAATTTTGCCAATCTTTTATGTCTGAGCTCGCTCGTCATATTGGCCCTGACACAGACGTTCCTGCGGGGGACATCGGTGTTGGTGGTCGTGAAATTGGTTACATGTTTGGTCAATACAAGCGTTTGCGAAATGAATTTACTGGCGTTTTAACCGGTAAAGGCCGCAATTGGGGTGGTTCTTTGATTCGTCCAGAAGCCACTGGTTATGGTACTGTTTATTTCGCAAAAGAAATGCTTGCTACCAAAGGTGAGTCTTTCAATGGAAAAATTGTTGCAGTTTCTGGTTCCGGTAACGTCGCACAATACGCTTGTGAAAAAGCAAC
>JAIXUE010000028.1 GCA_027483605.1 Cryomorphaceae bacterium
ACATCAATTTCAGCATCGCTCCCAACCCATCTAACGGCGCTTTCATTTTAACGCACAACAACAAAACACAAGCGCAAGGATGCTCCTTTGAAATCTATGATTTGAGTGGACGAAAAGTCGTTGCGGGCGAAGTAAATAATAGTGAATTGGAAACGTCAATAACACTGCCCGAAGTGAGAGCCGCCGTTTATATCTTACGCGTTGTCAAGAATAATGAAGTATTGACCAATTTCAAGTTGGTGAAATACTAGTATTTTTGGAGGATTGCGCTGATGGCCTCATAGGCGAGCAATTCGCCTCGAGCAATTGCCTCTTTGAGCTGAATAAATGCTGATTTTTTATTCGAATCCGCAAAGAATTGTTGTTGCAATACATCGCTGAGTAATTGCTCAAATAAATGCAATTCTTGCTCTTTTCTTTTTTGCTGTAGCGCGCCGTTGAATTGCATGTGTACAAAAAAGGCCTCTATTTGAGACCAAAGTTCAGTGAGGCCTAAGCCTGTAAGGCCAGAAGTGCAGAGTACGCGGGGTTGCCATTGGTCTGGTCTTTGGCTAAAAACATGGAGTGCGCCTGCATATTCTGAGCGCGCGGCTTTGGCTGCTGCTTCATTAGGACCGTCGGCTTTATTGATGATGATCGTGTCGGCGAGTTCCATGATGCCGCGCTTGATGCCTTGCAGTTCGTCTCCAGCACCTGTGAGCATGAGCAGCAGAAAGAAATCGACCATGCCATACACCAATGTTTCTGATTGGCCCACACCTACGGTCTCAACCAGGATGATGTCATAGCCAGCGGCTTCGCAAAGAGCAATCGCTTCGCGGGTATGCTTGGCTACGCCACCGAGCGTTCTACCTGCGGCGCTAGGGCGGATAAATACGTTCAATTCTTGGGACAAGCGCTCCATTCTGGTTTTGTCTCCTAGAATGCTTCCTCCGGTTCTAGAGGAAGAAGGATCAATAGCTAAAACCGCCACCTTGTAACCTTTTTCTACTAATTGAAGACCAAAATTTTCTATAAAAGTACTTTTTCCGACACCCGGCACACCCGTAATACCGATGCGCTTGGCAACTTGGGTTGGCGCTGGTAAATTGCGCAATAATTGTTGTGCGATTTCTTGGTCGGCAGGGTTGCTGCTCTCAATGAGGGTGATGGCTTGGCCAAGGGCAGCGCGCGAGCCACTGACAAGACCTGAAAGCAAGTTGCTTTCATTGCGCTGTGCACGCTGGTTTTTGCGCGCTTCTAGCCAGCGGTCTATATGTTCTTGATCAGGCTTCAAGGAGATTTTGGAGTGCGGCTAAGGCCTGGCGAATATTTTGCTGTAGGGCTGGCAAACTTGCCTCTAACATATAACAAGGTGCTGTGATGATGCGGTTGGCCTCATCGATGCAGATTTCTTGAATGTTGCAGTCTTGTGTATGAGCGCCTTTTGTCTGCAAGCCCGACTGAAAATCGGCAATGCTATATGGCGAAGGTGCAGAAGTACTACCTATTGTGAGTTGCTGACCAATGGCCATGTCTTCAAAAGCCAATGCGAGCAAAACAGGGCTCACGCACAAAGCAACAATGGGCTTGCCAACGTTATACATATTGACGAGCAGGAGCTTGACATCTGGTCTGATCTGCGCAGCGGGACCATCAAAAGCCCAACTTGAAAAATTCTTGGCACTTCCGAAGCCACCTGGAATCACGAGTGCATCGAGATCTGCAGGTACTACTGTGCGGATTTCACGAATATTTCCTCTGGCAATGCGTGCGGCTTCTTGGAGCATATTACGGGTTTGATCTTGCGCTTCACCATTCAGGTGATTGACTACATGATGCTGGGGTGCATCTATGCCAATACAAACCGCCTCGTAGCCTAAATTTTCGATTTCGAGCAGTGTGAGCACAGACTCGTGGATTTCTGCACCGTCGTAGACACCTGAACCCGATAACAAAACACCTATTTTCATGTGTTATTTTTGAACTAATTTACGGTATAATTCTTCGTATTGAGGTAAGATTTGCGCTAAACTGAATTTTTCTGAAGTCTGGAGTGCACCAGTTTTCATGGTCTGTAAATTAGCCGGATCGAGGATGTCTAGCACATATTGCGCCATTTGATCGGTTTGCCCAACATCGGCAAGATAACCCGAAACACCATGGCTATTGACCTCTGGAATACCGCCAGTATTTGATGAAACAACAGGTACACCGAGCGCCATGGCCTCGAGTGCGGCCAAACCAAAACTCTCCGTTTCGGAAGGCAATAAAAAGACGTCGACGATGGATAAGACATGGACGGTATCTCTGACCTTACCCAAGAAGATGACGTCATGACACAAATGCAGTTCTCGACACAAGCGCTCACAGGCATAACGGTCCGGACCATCGCCCACTAGAATGAGTTTGCAATCTTTTTGCGCGCGCACTTTTGCAAAAATGCGAATGACATCTTCGGTGCGCTTGACCGGTCTGAAATTAGAAATATGGCAAAGGATTGCCTGCTCGTCTTTCGCATATTTGCTGCGAATGTAGGCGCGCTCTTCGCTGTAGGGCGGGTTTGGCGGTACAAAATTAGCAATCACCTGGATGTCTTTACTGACTTTGAAATGGGCGAGTGTATCTCGTTTAAGGCTCTCCGAAACAGTTGTAACTGCATCGGAATGATTGATACAAAAGGTGATAACGGGTTCAAATGAGGGGTCTTTGCCTACAAGGGTGATGTCGGTACCGTGAAGTGTCGTGACATAAGGAATGTAGATACCTTCAGCCTTTAAGATTTGCTGTGCCATAAAAGCCGCTGAAGCGTGCGGAATAGCATAGTGCACATGCAGGATATCCAACTTTTCGTATTTCACGACGTCAACCATTTTACTGGCGAGCTGTGTTTCATAGGGTTGAAAATCAAATAGTGGATAATCAGTAATGGATACCTCGTGGTAAAAAATATTTTCTCGGAAAGAACCCAGGCGGACAGGTTGGGAATACGTAATGAAATGAACTTGGTGGCCTTTCGCAGCCAGCGCTTTGCCGAGTTCTGTGGCAACCACACCACTTCCGCCAAATGTAGGATAAAGGACGATGCCTATTTTCATTCTTGTTGGTCTATAGGGATAAAAAATGTCAGGCGATAGATGATGGGTAAAATGCGTACGACCTGCCCGAACTCATTTTTAATTTTGAATGTATAACTACTGCGAAATGGGCTATTTGGCGCGTTAATCACGTCGTAAAACAAAGCAGCATTGAGTCTGACTTTGTCGGTGAGCTTGAGGTAAAAACCGCCCCCAACCAGGAGCGTAGGAGACCAAGGCTTCACTACCTCTAGCGGATTGACAAAACTAAACGGACTTCTTAAGTATTGAAATTCTACACCACCAAAAACTAAATCTTGGTAGCGGTAATGTGCAAAAATGCCACCACCCCAGGTCGTCATGTTGCTTTGAATCCCTAGGTCATTAGACCAATTGCGTTGAATCCGCAAGGAGGGGCCAACCAATAGGTTTTCCGAAAGACGCGCAGCATATTTGAGCTCTCCGCCTACGGCGCCACCTAAATTCGAAAACCCTACATAAGGTTCTAAACCAAGCTCAGCGCCCATGTATTGAAGCTGCGCAAAGGTATTTGCAGAAAAAGCTAAGGCGATTGAAAATATCCAGTTTTTCATTTTGATCGTTTGTACAAAGATACAGGATTTGCAGCCACCGTGCTTCTTTGTATCTTTGCAAAAAATTTAGCATGAAATTATTAGACGGACGAGCCACCGCAGCTCAGATTCAAGACGAATTAAAAGCAGCAGTGCAATTGCGCAAGCAAGCTGGCCAGAAAATCCCTCATCTTGCCGCCATATTGGTTGGCAATGACGGTGGTTCCGTCTCTTATGTCACCTCTAAAGTCAAAGCTTGTGAAGCTATTGGTTTTGAAAGCACGCTCATCCGCTACGACGAAACCGTACCTGAAGACATCCTGCTTGAAAAAGTAGAAAGCCTCAACCAAGACCGCAGTATTGATGGTTTTATCGTTCAACTGCCTTTACCCAAGCATATAGATGAACTCAAAATTACCCAAGCCATTGACCCTAAAAAAGATGTCGATGGCTTTCATCCGCGCAACATCGGCAACATGATCCTCAATTTACCTGGTTTTTTACCAGCTACGCCAGCAGGTATTTTGGAATTGATGCGCAGAAACGATATTCCTACCGAAGGTAAAAACTGTGTCATTATTGGCCGTAGCAATATTGTTGGAACACCACTTTCTATCATGTTGGGTAGAAATAGTAATCCTGGCAACTGCACTGTAACCCTTGCGCATTCCAAAACACGCAACCTCAAAGCCCTTTGCCAAGAAGCAGATATCATCATTGCTGCTATCGGACGCCCAAATTTTGTTACTGCCGATATGGTTAAAGACGGCGTCGTGATTATTGACGTTGGCACCACGCGCGTCGATGATGCCAGCCGCGAGCGCGGATGGCGACTTGTAGGCGATGTCAAATTTGATGAGGTTGCACCGAAAGCGAGTTTTATTTCTCCGGTGCCTGGCGGTGTTGGCCCTATGACCATTGCTTCCTTGATGATGAACACCCTCAAGGCCATGGAACTCAAAGGCAAGTAAGCATGCAAGAATTTCAGATCAACGGCCCGTATATTGAGCTCATTGGCTTGCTCAAAGCACTTGGCATAGCCGAAACCGGAGGCCACGCCAAAGCAATTGTTGATGAAGGTTACGTGCTCAGAAATGGAGCAGTAGAATTGCGCAAGCGCGCCAAACTCATCAGCGGAGACCTCATCGAAATCGACGACTTACAAATTAAGCTGCGCTAAAGACAGTTTATTTTTCTTTCAAGAAGAAGGCTGTTCCTATTTCAGGGCTCTGAAATCTTGACCATTTTCTAGGCGCAAAAGCGCTGCGTAAATCAGGCGAATACAATTTTCTACATCTTCTTTTTGCACCATTTCTACTGTGGTGTGCATGTAACGCAAAGGCAAAGAAATAAGCGCAGAAGTGACGCCCTCATTTGAATAGGCAAAAGCATCGGTATCGGTACCTGTAGAACGCGATACAGCAGCACGCTGGAAGGGAATTTTTTCTGCTGTAGCTGCGTCAATAATGAAACGCAATAAGTTATTTTGAACAGCTGGCCCATAAGTGAGTACAGGGCCTTTGCCACTTTGTTGGTCTCCATTTTCAATTTTGTCGACCATTGGTGTGGCGGTGTCATGGCATACGTCGGTAACGATGGCAACATCTGGCTTGATGCGATGGGCCATCATTTCGGCACCGCGCAAGCCAATTTCTTCTTGAACTGAATTCACAATATACAAACTGAAAGGCAACTTCTTTTTCTGCTCGTGCAATAAGCGCGCTACTTCGGCAATCATGAAGCCACCCACCCTGTTGTCGAGTGCACGCCCCACATATTTGTTTTGATTGAGCACCATGAATTCATCTTCAAAAGTAGCCACGCAACCAACGTGTACGCCCAAGGCCTCCACTTCTTCTTTGGTCGCACAACCGCAATCAAGAAAAATATTTTTCATGCTAGGTGTTTCTTCCTTTTGCTGACGCATGTGGATAGCAGGCCAACCAAAAACGGCCTTGACAAGCCCTTTATCTGTATGGATATTGACGCGCTTGGAAGGTGCAATCATGTGATCTGAGCCCCCGTTGCGACGCAAATAAATGAAACCGTCTTTGGTGATGTAATGCACAAACCAAGAAATTTCATCGGCATGCGCTTCGATCACAACTTTGTAAGACTGCCCCGGATTGACCACTGCGGCCACTGATCCATAAGCGTCTGTGAAATATTCGTCCGTGTAAGGCTTAATGTAATCTAGCCACATTTGCTGACCAGAGGTCTCAAAACCTGTGGGGCTCGCATTATTGAGATAACTTTCTAAGAATTTTTCAGATTTGGACGTGATGATTTTTTTCATGATTTAACGAATGAGTGTGACATTTCCTTTGATGAGGTTCTCCAAACCACCAACACAGGTAGCTTGTAAATAGTAGTCGTAGACATCGGGGTCGAGTAGCTTGCCTCTAAAAGTACCGTCCCAACCTTCAGTGAGAGTGGTGGTTTCCCAAACGAGCTCGCCCCAGCGGTCGTAGACGCGAAATACAAAGCTTTCGATAAACGGACCCCGGACATATAATTTGTCGTTTTGGCCATCTTTATTCGGTGAAAACGCATTGGGAATATAGACAAATGGCGCACCACAAATACTGTCAAAAACTTTGATCAGAACGGTATCTGAACCACTGCACAAACCGTCAGATACAGTAAGGGTATATGTAGTAGTTTGCTCGATTGTAGCTTGCGGATTGGCAATACTTGGATTGGATAAGCCCAGGGTTGGCGTCCAATTGTAAGTAAAGTTCCCTAAAGGCATAGCCGAAAGTTGAGCACTCGCATTTGGTAAAATAATGGTAGGATCGGCACTAGCAACTACCGCCAATGGATTGAGCGGCGAAACACTCACAAAAATGGAATCTTGCAGCAAGCAATTTTGAGCTGTGAGCACCTCTACATAAATATATTGACTTGTAGCAATCGAGGCTGTGGCCGTGGCTAAGTTGGTCGGGCCTGTGATAGACGCTGCAGGGCTCCACTCAATGGTTTGGGCAGTGGCGCCCCCAGAAAGCTGTAGGTTAAATGGCGCTTGCGCGCAAACGAGATTGGGCCCATTGAGTGCAAAAGCGTCTGTGGCTATTGTCAATTGAACGCTATCCGCTGCGCTACAATACGCATTGGATATTTGAATGTAATACCACGCATTTTGCGGGTCAATTAAAGAAAGATTGGCTTGACCGGAAGGATTCAGGGTGTCAAGAAACTGGGGCGTACTCGACCAAATAACCGATGTGGGCGCACCCACAATGGTTGGGGAAAGCAAAGTATCTGTGGAGCTGCACAAAAAGACAGCTGCCGGGGCTGTTACAGAAAGCGTTGGCCCTACGGTAATTTGCAAGCTCTGTTGGTCAGTACCTTGACAGATAGAATCTACTACAGTTAAACTGATGGTATACGTGCCGGGTTGACTATAAACAATGGTAGGCTCAAAGGTCGTGCTATCAAATTGACCATTCCCGAAGTCCCAGAGAAATGAGCTTGTCAGGGTAGAGGTATTGTTCAACACCAAAGAAAGTGGCGCGCAACCAATCGAATCTGAAACTTGAAAACTCGCATTAAGCGGCACATCGAAAGCAATGAATACCGAATCGAGTGCACTACAGAATCCGTTACTCGCCTGACAAAAATACCACCCGCCTTGGGTCACGACAATACTGGAATCTTGGGGTGAATTGAGCGGGTTAGCTAAGTCATTTTGAAGTGACCAAACGAATTGATTTGCGGTTCCTTGTGTATTTGCAATTAAAGTAAAAGGCAAATTACTGCAGAGATTGATAGTGTCGTTGAGATTGAGTAGAATAGAATCGAGTACCACAATTTGAATTTGGGCAGTATCGGTGATCAAGCACACGCTGTCGGTTACATACAAAAAAACTTCGTAAGTGCCCGGTGCTGTGTAGCTTACACTCGGATTGAAAACAACACTGGTGGTGTCGCCATTACCGAAATCCCAGAGGTAAGAATCCCATTGTGCTGAGGTATTTTGAAAATTGACACTGAGGTCTTCGCAACCTTGCACATTTGAACTGGTGAATTCTGCAGTTGGAATAAGCTGAAAATCAAACTTAAAGACCAAGTTATTGCAATTGCTGCTGTTATTGGTATTTGACCAAACGCCCTGCGAGGTCGGAAAGTCAGAATGCCCGCCACAACCACCGCAAACAGACTGGTATACGACACCATTTTTATCGAAACGAGAGGTGCCGCCGTCTACATGCTCTTGTGCTATGGCACCCCCTAAATAGGATCCGTAAAGCAAACCATTGAAGTTGTTTTGCAGTACCATCAAATAAAAATCAAAACCGGTTGTAGTAGACTGAAAGGCATTGGCTGACAATGGCATGCCGCTCAAGGGAGCGGATTGTAAAATATTGGCTCCCCATCCAGAAATATATACATTGCCACAGATATCTACCAAGAAGGCCGCGGGTGAAATATTGATTTGGTTCGTGCCGTTTCCGATGACCGTAGATGCCAAGTTGACTGTTAGGGAATTATTGAGCTTGAGCACAAACTGACTGCTGCCGGGGTTACTGTATGGTGCGTTGTTGACCACAAACCCTCCGCCTACTGCCTGGCCCAACAAGAAAATTTGGTTATTGCGGTCCACCTCGACAAAAAAGACTTGATCGTAACTGGGGGTGCCCACGTAACTTGCCTTTTGAATGGCGGTGCCACTCGCATTCAACTTGACAACAAAACCGTCGGTCTTGCCACCGTTGTAGCTACTTTGGTAGGCACCGGTGGTGCCGCTGAGGTTATTGGAACCTGTTCCGCCAGCAAATACGATGGCACCAAGCGTGTCGGTCTTGACTGAATAGGCTGCGTCGTCTTTATTTCCGCCGTAAAAAGAAGAGAATTGCAAGGCATTAAAGGTGGGGCTAAGTCGGAAAATAACGGCGTCTTGACCCACTGATTTATTCGCCTGAAAAGGTGCTTGTGTCGGGAAGTTAACAGAGCGCGAACAACTCGCTACCAAGACCGAACCATTTTGATCAATGTAGATTTCGCCTCTAAATTGATCTCCGTAATTAGTTGTTAGAGAGTCGTAAGCAGCTACGTTATTATATGGCAAACCCAAGCTTCTGTAATTGACACCATCATTGGCATTCCCTCCAACATAGGTAGAAGCCAACAAATTTTGTCCAGTTGCACTCATTTTTGATACAAATAAGTCCGTTCCTTGTGTGCCAAAATATACACCATTGAAATAAAAATTAGCGTTTGGAGTTCCGCCCGCATGTGTCGGTTGAACAGCCCCTGTGGTTACAGGAAAATCTGTGCTGGAAGTGGCTCCGAAAAGATAAATGTTATTGAGGGAATCGCAAATAAGACTGTGTGCTGTTTCTGTGCCTTGAAGGTTGTCTCCTCCACCCAAAAAGCTAGACCACAACATGGTACTGCCGTCTGCAGTGAAGCGGGTGATAAAAACATCGGTGATGCCGTAAGCGCCCGCAACAGCATTGAAATTGGAATTGGTATCGAAACTAGCCAAACTCGGCAAGGGAAAGTTATTACCGTAAACAATGCCCGCTGAATAGGCACTTGCATCGTAGCCGTATGTAGCGGTCATGCCAAAATTATCAGAAACAGCGCCGTTGTAGGTAGCAAAAACCAATACAGGATCAATAATTAAAGGAAGAGCTGGGTCATAAGTACCAAAAGTATAGCCAAAAACTCCGTCTGAAATTTGTTCATAAGCACAAGCCACCATTGTTTGCTTGCCGTTTATTTCTTGGTATGCAATTGGTTGTTCTTCGCGAATTTCGCCAACTGAGGTTTTGAGATGAACTGCGCCTTTTTTGAGCTGAACAGTTTGCGCACCAGAATAAGCCCAGCTGATTTGGGTTGGATCTGCACCTGGCGCCACAATAAACAGGTACTTGTAATTTGCTTGATCATTTTTCCAGATCATGTCTATGCCGGCGTAGTAGTCCTGGTAAAGAACCTCATCAAATGCACCCACTCCACTTGCCCAATGCGTGGAATCTTTCCCTATAAAAAAATTATAAGTATGCTTGCGGACTTTCAGACATTGTGCTTGTACTTTCGGCTGCGCACCAATGAAGCGCTGCTGTACAAATGCCGTAGGAATAGAGGGATTGACGAGGAGTTCTTGCTCGTGGTGTGCTTTTTCTAGTGCTGAATAATCGGTGAGCTGATACAAAAAACGATCTGAGCCCATCCAAATTTTGGCAGCGCCATCTTTGGCCATCAGCTGAATATCTGCAGGCCATTGCCCTTTGTTTTGGACAAATTCATGACCTTGAAACTGAGCCATTGCTGGCGTAGCTAATGACAGCACAAAGAAGAGAAAACTTAGCAAGGGGCGCAATACACGGTTCATCCTCGCTAAGTTAAGCATTTCGACTAATTTTGTGAACAGCAATTTACAATATGAACTCAACCAATCGCATCTGTTCTCTTTTCAATATTCAGTATCCCTTGATCCAAGGCGGTATGATTTGGTGTGCAGGCTGGGAACTCGCCTCGGCAGTTTCGAATGCCGGCGGCTTGGGCCTCTTAGGAGCAGGCTCAATGTATCCCGAAGTGCTCGACGCACAAATAAGCAAGTGTAAGGCAGCTACGCAAAAACCATTTGGTGTCAATTTGCCTTTGCTTTATCCAAATATAGAAGCCCATATTGCCACCATCATCAAACACAAAGTACCGATTGTGTTTACGAGTGCAGGTAATCCCAAAACCTGGACCGAGACCTTAAAGAAAGAAGGCATTACAGTAGTGCATGTGGTCTCGAGCGTCAAGTTTGCACTCAAGGCCCAAGCTGCTGGCGTAGATGCCGTCGTAGCCGAGGGCTTTGAGGCCGGCGGCCACAACGGCCGAGATGAAACCACCACACTCTGCCTGATCCCAATGGTGCGCAAAGCGATTCACATTCCACTCATTGCCGCTGGCGGCATCGGAGATGGCCGTGCGCTGCTCGCCGTCATGAACCTAGGCGCGGATGGCGCCCAAGTAGGCAGCCGCTTTGTAGCCTCCATCGAATCCAGTGCGCACCAAAACTTCAAGCAAGCCGTGATTGACAGCCAAGAAGGCGACACCTTACTCACCCTCAAAGAACTCACGCCGGTGCGCTTGCTACGCAACCCATTTTTTGATCAGCTCATGGCTGCATACCAAGATGGGGCGAGCGCTGCCGCGCTCGCCGAATTGCTCGGCCGCGGCCGAGCCAAAAAAGGCATGTTCGAGGGAGACCTCCAAGCGGGTGAACTAGAAATCGGACAAATCGCAGGTGCCTTCGACGACATCTTACCTGCGGCGACAATCGTCGAAAATTTCATCCAAGAATACAACCAAGCCCTTACCCTCCAACAACCACTTCCTTTATGATCACATTCGAGCGTTTTAACTTAGACAACGGCCTGAGGGTTTTGTTTCACAAAGAACCCACCACACCCATGGCAGTAGTCAATGTGCTCTACGACGTCGGGGCCCGAGACGAAGACCCGCAGCAGACCGGCTTTGCACACCTTTTCGAACACCTGATGTTTGGTGGCTCAGTCCACATTCCAGATTTTGATGCACCCTTGCAAGCTGCCGGCGGACAAAGCAATGCATTCACTAGCAACGACATCACCAACTACTACGACGTCTTACCTGCTCAAAATCTTGACACCGCACTCTGGCTCGAGAGCGACCGCATGCTTTCTTTGGCTTTTACACCTAAAAGCTTAGAAGTCCAGCGGCAAGTAGTCATTGAAGAATTCAAGCAACGATACCTGAATCAACCCTACGGCGACGCCTGGTTGCATTTGCGACCACTCGCCTACCAAAAGCACCCATATCGCTGGGCCACCATCGGTAAGAACATCAAGCACATCCAAGATGCTACCATGTCAGATGTTCGCGACTTTTTTAAGAAGCACTACCATCCTGGCAATGCCATTTTATGCATCGTTGGCAATTTTGAACTCGCTACGATCAAAGAAAAAGTAAACTTTTACTTTAGCGACATTCCCTCGCAACCAAAAAGCGCTAGAAAGCTAAGCCCCGAGCCACCACAAAAAAAATTCAGGATCAAAACCATCCAAAGAAAAGTACCTGCTTCTTCTTTTTATTACGCGTTTCAGATGGGCAAGCGCCTAGATCAAGACTACTACCTCTCCGATTTGCTCTCTGACCACATGGGCAACGAAAAAACAGGCATCCTCTTTACAGAATTACAGCGCAAGAAAAAGTTGGTATCGGAAATTACTGCTTATATCACAGGCTCCATAGATAACGGTTTGTTCGTGATCTCGGGTAAAATCAATCCCAAACGCAGTTTAAGCGAACTCGATGCGGTACTTTGGCCTTTGCTCGATCAATACAAATCCAAAAAAATGAGCCAAAGCGCGCTTCGCGAACTCATCCTTAAGTTACAAACGGCAAAAGCCTTTCAAGACCAAGGTTTGCTGAGTCGTGCAATGAACCTCAGTTTTTTCGAATTGCTGGGGTCTGCCGAACTGATCAACCAAGAAAGTGCGCGTTTTGAAAACATTCAAACCAAAGATTTACAAACTTATGCCCAGCAGCTACTCGATAAAAATCGTTGTTCACTGCTCCAAATTCAAGCTCAATAGCCATGACCCAAAAAGCAATCGACCGACACATTGCCCCAGCCTTGCATCCCATTGAGCACATCTCTTTTGTAGCACCCAATGCACAGCTTCTTGCCAACGGCGCAACACTTTTTTGCCTCAGTGGTTTGCAAAATGACACCAGCAAGATCGAACTTCATTTTGCAGCAGGCTCTACCACCAACGACCCCCTCACCGCCTCTTTGTGCGCTGGGTTATTGATCAACGGCAGCCATCAAAAAACGGCCAAACAGATCCAAAAAGCACTCGATGCCGTTGGGGCTTACTACGATGTATCACTGACTCAGGAAACTGCGGTAGTCACACTCTATGCGCTCAAAAATCAACTCTACAACGCCTATCTGATCTTTCACGAAAATTTGTTTGGCGCCATTTTTCCAGCAAAAGAAGTCAAAGACCTGGTGCACAGCCGTAGACAGAAATTCTTGGTGCAAGAACAAAAAGTGAGCTTTATTGCCCAACGTTATTTTCAAAGATGTCTTTTAGCAGGAACTGCTTACGCAAAGCAAATCCAACTCTCTGACTTTGACCACGCCGACCGAGCAGCCATTCAAGCATTTCATGCGCAGCACTACCTCTGCGGGCTCAAGAAGGTTTATCTCGTCGGCGACCTCCAAGAGGCAACAATCAAAGCGTTTGCAAATTTGCTAGAGCAATACCAGAGCAAATTACCCCAAAGCGCCGTATTTGAATGGCAGCCAGAGCAAGGCGCCACGCACATCGAGCAAGATGGAGCCCTACAAAGTGCTGTGCGCATTGGAAGGCCGCTTTTCAATAAAACACACCCAGACTTCTGCAGTTTCAGCGTACTCAATACCGTTCTAGGCGATTATTTTGGCAGCCGCCTCATGAGCAATATCCGCGAAGACAAAGGCTATACCTATGGCATCGGTTCACATATTGTAGAAAGCAAGCAATTTGGTTATTTAGTCATCGGTACCGAAGTAGGCGTGCAAACGCGCGAAGCAACTTTCCGCGAAATTCAATACGAATTTGAGCGCCTGAAAACGGAACTGATTCCCGAAGAGGAACTAAACCTCGTGAAAAGTTACTTGATGGGGCAACTGCTCAAAAGTGCCGACGGCCCTTATGCCATGCTCGACCTTTTTGCCAATGTTGAAACCGTCGGTCTGGACCTCAGTTACTACGACCGCTATATCTCGGAAGTGAAGGCTGTTGATGCCAAAAAACTACGAGAACTGGCGCAGCGTTACCTCATTTGGGAAGAAATGCTGCTTATTTCTGCTGGATAGCAACCTTTAAAAGGCTTTGCCGTTATACTAAAACAGTAAAAATTACGTTAATCAACGGATGTTTAGAGTAGTTATTGTATGGTTGTTTCTGCACGTGACTTTAGTCGCTTCCGCCTCGCATGTCATGGGCGGAGAAATCACCTATAAGCATCTTGGCAGCGGCAACTATCAATTTGAACTTGTTTTCTACCGCGATTGCAACGGAGCCGACGTCAATGCCGTGTCCGAGAACCTCCGCGTTTGGAACCACCCTACTTTGAGTGTGATCCCTGTTTTATTTGTGCAACGCCAAGATTTATCGCCAAGTTGTACGCAAGTGCCTGGCGGGGCTGGTCCCTTGCTTTGCGGCACCGGCAACAACGGCGGAAACGGCATCGGCGCTATTGAAAAAGTCATTTACCGCAGTGCCCCAATTGCCCTCAGCGGCAACCCTCCTGCTCAAGGTTGGGCCTTTACCTACGAGAATTTCTCGCGCAGCGGAGCCCTTACCAACCTCAGCAATCCATCTACCTACGGCATTACGCTTGTCGCCAAAATCTTCAACTTGGCCCAACCCGACGACTCACCTATTTTCAACGAAGACCCCAATTTTGTAAGTTGTGCAGGCCTTCCTTATCAGTACAACGCCGCTGTAAGTGATGCCAACCTCGACTCTCTCCACTTTGAATTTGGCCTTCCCTATGATCATTTCCCAGTGGGTAACTACAACCCGCCGTCTAATCCAGCACCCATCCCTTTTGTCAGTGGTTTTAGCGCGGCGAGCCCTACCCCAGGCACGTCTGTCAACGCAAGTAATATTCCTGCAGTGCTCAATCCGCTCAATGGCAACCTGACCTTTACGAGCTTTACAATTGGCAACTACGTTGTCAAAATCGTTGTAAAGGCTTATCGCGGCGGTTTGCTTATTTCAGAAACAGAACGCGAAATGCAGTTGGTTTTACAACCATGTAACAGCAGCAATTTCCCGCCTGTTATTGCACCACCTTTTGCAGGAGGAACTTCCTATGAACTCACCGTGAATGCCGGAGATTTGATCGATTACCCACTGCTCATTACAGATCCCGACACCCAAATCAATGGCAATGCTCAGAACATCACCTTAGAAGCCCAACTTCCATGCACCGTGGGGCCCTGCCCAAGTTTGAACCTCGCTTTACCCTACACTGCAGCAGCACAAATACAGGCGCAGTTCACTTGGCAAACGACTTGTGCGCACCTACTCGATGGCCAGGGTCAAGCGCAAGCACAACAAACGTATCATTTCGTGCTCAAAGCCAGCGACGACGTCTGCCCAGTTCCGCAAGTTCAGTACAGCACCTTAACCATTCATGTGCTCAATAGTGGCATCATTGCCGCACCAGAAATCTCGTGTATCCAAACCAACAACGCGAACGAACTCAATATCTATTGGCCTTCCATCAATACGGGAAGCACCTCAAGCTTTGGATCTTTTCAATTGTATTCTCTCCAAAATGGTTTGCTCGCCGACACCCTAGATGTCAATGCCACGAGCTTTACCATCCCTCCTGTTTTTGCTAGCCACGATTTTTATTTGGCTGTGGCCTCGGGTTGTGGTGGCAACTTCTTAAGTTATTCAGACACCGTAAAAAATATTTTCCTTACCCTCAACAATCCCAACAACGGAACCGCTGTTCTGAATTGGAACAAACCCAAGAACCCCGCATCGCCACTCTACAATAGTCATTATTACATCTACAGGGAATACCCCACCAATTTTTTCAATTTTTTGGACAGCGTTCCCTACAACCAAACCACCTACACAGACACCATCGATCTCTGTAATGAATTCTTGCGTTACCGCGTTAACCTCAAAACAAGCACCTGTAATTTCAATTCCAACCGTCCCGGCGATTCACTTACCGACATGATGACCCCGTTTATTCCGGTGCTCTCTAGTGTTGGTTTTGACACAAGTACCCAACAACTGCAGGTGCAATGGAACGTCAATGCCGCTCCAGATACTTACGGTTATGTCATCTACACCTATGACGCCAATGGCTTTCTGATCGAACTCGATACCGTTTACGGTCAGAACAACACATCTTATTGGCACAGCGTGCCCTTCAATGGCGGCCCCTACACTTATACCGTTGCTGCCTTTGACTCTTGCTTTACCTCCAATAATCCACCCTCGTTTCAAACCTCAGCCAAAGCCAATTTGCACACGAGCATCCAAGCGAGTTACACCGTAGATATGTGTCCGCAGCGCGTAGACCTCAATTGGAGTCGTTATTTGGGCAACCCTGTATTGACCTATGAAATATGGAGTAAGCACAACAACACATGGGCCTTGCTTGGCACAACAAATGACACCACCGCAAGTGTCAACTTGGTCAAAAATGAGAGTTATTGCGTGTACATTAAAGCAAACTTGCAAAACGGTTCTAGCGCATTTTCTAATCCGCTGTGCTTTACCATGCCGCAACCAACGCCGCCAAGTTACCATTACTTTAGAGTCGCGAGCGTCACCGAAAAAGACATCGAACTGAAGGCTTGGGTAGACCAAAGCGTGGGCGTCACGCAGGTCATCTTCGAGAGAAAAGATACCAATGGCGTTTATGAAGTGCTCGGCAGTGCAGCGGTAAGCAACAACATAGCGGCATTCCTAGACGAAGATGTCGAAACCAACTGGGGGCCATGGACCTACCGCAGTATTTACCTCGATAGCTGTGGAAATCCGGGCGCATACGCCAACGAAAACACCACCATTTTTGTACAAGGTAGTGCTGATCAATACAACATGATCAATTCATTGAACTGGACACCCTACTCTCTATTCGATGGTGGCATTAGCGCTTACAAAGCGTTCAGAAATGCTTACGGAACCTGGGAGAGTCTGCCGTTTCAGGTTTTCCAGGATGGCACCTTTACGCTCACCGACGACGTCTCGCAGTTGCGCAATAAAGGCGAAGTATGCTATCGAATTATGGCACTCGAAAACAACAATCAGTATGGTTTTGCCGACAGCAGTTACTCCAATACCTTCTGCCTGAGCTACGACCCTTTGATGTTTGTCCCGAACGCCTTTACTCCCGATGGCCTCAACCCGATCTTTTTGCCTGTAGTGCAAAATGTAGACCCGGAGAAATACACCTTCAGTATCATTGATCGCTGGGGTAAAATCGTTTTTGAAACCAATGATCCGGCCCAAGGTTGGGATGGCATCATTAGCAGTTCGGGCTTGCCCGCAACCAACGACGTCTTTCAGTACCGCATCGAACTGCTCATCAATAAAACCGATGCCATCGTCAAACAAGGCTACGTGACGCTCATCCGATGAAACCAACACGCATTCTCGTTATCCAAACCGCTTTTTTAGGAGATGTTATCCTGGCCTCTCCCGTTTGGGAAAATCTACATTTGCAATTTCCAGCAGCACAAATCGATGTAGTGGTCAAGAAAGGGAACGAAAGCCTGCTTGCCGCTCACCCGTTCTTGAACCAGGTATTTGTTTTCGATAAGCGTCAAAAAGTCAAGAACCTCTGGAATTTGGGCAGAACCTTGCGTTCCAAACAATACGACCTCGTCATCAATCTACAAAGATTTGCAAGCTCTGGCATCTTAACCATGCTGGCCAAGGGAAAAGAAAGTAGAGGTTTTGAAAAGAATCCGTTGTCTCTATTCTTTTCCAAGCGCTTCAAGCACGAAATGAAACCCAATTGGCATGAGGTAGACCGCAATTTAAGCCTGATTTCAGACTTGGTGCCCGCTCCTATCCGCAGACCTCAGTTGTATCCGAGTTTGGAAGATTTACAGGCCATACAAATGCATCAAGACATTCCTTATTACTGTTTGGCACCAACGAGCGTTTGGTTTACCAAGCAAGCGCCCGAATCAATTTGGCTCAAGTTAATCAAGGATCTTTCAGCCAAACAACAAAAAATTTATTTGTTGGGCGCGTCTTCCGACCAAAAATACCTCGATGCAATCGCTAAAAAAGCAGGAACTTCGGAGGTCGTCAATTTGGCAGGTAAACTCACGCTATTACAATCTGCCGCACTCATGGCAGGCGCACAACACAATTACGTCAATGACTCTGGCCCCTTGCATTTGGCCTCTGCCACCAACGCACCCGTGAGCGCATTCTTTTGCTCAACCGTTCCTGAGTTTGGTTTTGGACCGCTGTCAGATCAGTCTGCTATCATTGAAGTTAAAGACCTCGACTGCCGCCCTTGTGGTTTACATGGCCATAAAAGTTGCCCGAAAGGGCATTTTAGGTGTGGGGAGGGTTTGGTTTAGGCTATCATTAAATTTTGATAAACACTACAGCCCTTGAATCAAGCTCAACGGTATAGCTTCCATTGGTTAACATCGAAATATCAATCCAACACTTTGACGACCCTTCTGAACCCGTCAATACTTCGCGTCCTGATGCATCGTAAATGACCCAATTTCCAATTGAATGGACCGACTCAAGAAAAAGTTCATCATGGACCGGATTCGGAAAAAGTGTGAGATGAAGCTGTTTTGTATCTTCAATGCCAACTGTAGAAATATTGACTACAGTAGTGTTTTCACAACCGTTGTCGGCAGTAACTGTTAAGATAACCGGATAGGTATCAGCACCGGGGAAAGTAACTATTGGATTTTCTTCGGAAGAATTTTGACCATCGCCGAAGTCCCAATGAAAATCTGTGATGTTACCACCAGAAAAAGTAGTGGTGTTGGTAAAAATGACTTCAGTTTGCGTGCTGCCTTGTGTATGGGTAAAGCTAGCGAGCGGGCCTTCTGTGATATCGATCGGAAAGGAAGTGGAATAACTGCAACCGTCAGCAGTAATGACATCAAGTAAAACAGTGAAATTTCCGGGTTGCGTAAAAATGGTGGAGTCAGTTTGTGAAGAAGAAAAATCCATGTTGCCGTAATCCCAACTGTAGGTATCAATTAGTTTACCTGAATAAAAGCTATCATAAGAAAAAGTAATATGGTTATGACTACATGCCGGAAGAGAACTCAAGACCTGAATAGGGCTCGGTGAAGGCGCTGTAAACTTAAAGCTACTGACATCGCCATCAAATAAGGTAGTGGTATTGCTGAAATCTTGTGCATTGATTAAATCGCAAGCAGAACTCAGCTGAAATGTCAATTTTACGATTGGAATATTGGTTGGGATGTTGAAATTTATGGAGGTGCCTGAAGAAGTGTTACTTAGGTAAAAGTTAGCTTGATTGTAATTACTGAAAGCATCTAGACCATTAATAAGTGATGTAGTCGCTACATAGGTAAGCTCTCCGGTATTGAATTGAAACCAGAAATCGAAGGAGTTAATCGTGGGATCTGTAGACTTTAAAACAATAGGAATATCTATGAAATTAGAGCCCGCATTTATGTAATAATCTGCATTAGCGAGGTCAAAAATGATTGTATCTGAAAGCGCCTTGGCGTTAGCAACTTGAGTGCGCTCACCTTGTTGCGCCAAAAACATACCGTTAAGACCAAATAAAATAACAAATAATAGATTAGTTTTCATCTTTTTCTGTTTTTATACAAGAAAAGTCGCGTTCCGAAGAACGCGACTTTTTTTGTGGATTGTGGGGTTTTTTCTTATTCTACAATCACCTTTTTGATGGTGCTGAAGTTTGCATTTTGCACGCGTACAAAATACACTCCTGCATTCACCTGAGCAAGGTTGATTGTCAATTTACCTGAAGCTGGAATTTGAGCTGATTCAGTGATTGTGCGGCCATTCATATCAATAATTGATACTTGAGCGCCCTCCACTGATTCTACTGCAAACGTACCGTTGTTCGGGTTAGGGTAAACTTGTACATTCAAAGTCTGCTGTAGCGCCTCTGAAGACTTTGCAAACTTCATGTCAACTGGCTTACCATTGATGATTGCTAAATCTGCAACGATATCTTTCTCTGTCAATTTACCGTTTTCAGTAGCAACTACTAACTCGGCAACATTAGCACCGGTTGCGAAGTTCTCGACATTGAAGCTTGAGAAACGCAAAGTTTGATCTTCACTGTTCATAAAAGAAGTTACTTCAGCTGCCGCGTCTAATTGTGACATTTCAGAATAACTCATGTTGTTGTTGAAACGAACAGCAAAGTCTAGTGAATTCACTACTTCAGTTGCTTCAAAAGAAACTGGGATACGGAAGTTGTTTCCTTCTTGTTTAGCAGCTGCCAAATCAAGAACTACTGCACCGTTGTCCTTCAAAATACCGTTCGCCGTAAATGTAGCGTAACTTGCGTTGACGTCACCCAACATGATTCCAAAGTAGTTTTCAGACTGAACCTCTGGACATGTTGCGTAGTTGGTTACGTTCGCATTGATGCTGAAAGGTGCTACTGGAACTTTTGCCTTTGAGTAACCTACGTTATCGTTGGCTGGGAAAGTAGCAGAAATTTGGTAGGCAGCATTGTTGGCTACGGTTGTCTGGTCTACAAATACCCAATCTTTCGAAGGATGACCGTTAGATACACCAGTAACTGAATAGTTCCAAGCCTGACGGAATTCTGGAATAGCTAAAGTCGCACGTTGCTTGATTTGAGAGATGTCACCTGCAGACACAACACCATCGAGATTGACGTCTAGGGCCATCACTTGATAAACAGAAGGCGTAAAATTACCGTTCAAAAGAAGTGTTTTTCCCAATACAGCATCTGCGCCATTCACCAACAACTGAACTGAGTTGTTGTTAGAGATATCGCGAGAAATACGCACTTGCTGACCATTGGTGAGGATGTGTGTAAACACACCTGAAGTATTCGGCTGAACTGCAGTTGCAGAAACGAATGCTACAGGAGTTGCCGTAAGTGCTGCCGTTGTGGCAGTCGATAAGGTAACGGTTGAACCTGAAACACTTGCTACAGTAGCTGATGCTGGAATACCATCGGCAACAACGTTCATACCTGCAACAACACCCGTTACTGTGTTTGGAATCGTTAAAGATGTGGATGCAGCAGTTGCTGTACCTGTTGTAGAAACAGTGCCATTAACGTTGGTAATCAAGAATGCGCTTGGGTTTGCAGCATTGTATTTGATGGCTTGGTTATCAGACCAGAACAACAAAGTAGCCGGGTAGTTTTGGTTTTTGATAGAATATGCCTTACCAGAATTAGCTGTTTTGTTCAGTACGCCTGTAATGTAACTTTCTTGAATAGAAGAAATAGCTACTGTTGCTGAATCTACGCCCGCAAAAGCTGATGTTTTAGTAAACTGTACAGTAAAGATGTCTGCATTTGTTCCATTGAACTCAGCAGAAGCAGGTGCATTTCCATTGAAGTTCAAGGAAATCTGCATTGTCCCGTTGCTTCCGCTAGGTGTGCCAATTGATGTAGCAGTTTCAATATGTGAAGCATTTGAATAAAGGTTATTTGCTACAAATACATTACCAGTTGGTATGAGTCTAGAGGCATCATAGGTTAATACAACATCGTATCCAATGACGTTGTCTACGGTATACGTATTTGATACTGCAACAGGCATTAAATAAGTTGTTTGGTCACAGTTTTGGGTAACGTTCTTCACTCTGTAAGGAAGTGCATTCGGATCTGCGATATCTAAAGTTACTGCAGCAGACGTTGATTTGGCTTGAAAATCATCAATTGCCTTCGCAGTAAATGTTTTGATCCCTGGTGTGCTCGTATAAGCGTAGGTCCAAGTACCATTTGTTGCTGAACCTGCAGTCATTGTTCCGGCACCAACAAATAAGTTATTGATGAAAAAGTTAACCGAGTCAATACCATCAATATCAGCAGCAGTTGCCGTAAGGGTAATTACCGTAGGAGCAGAAATCAACTGGCTTGCAGTTGGGTTGGTAAGCGCTACAGTTGGTGGCGTATTTGCCACTACGTTCATTGAGGTGTTGGCAAAAGATCCTGCCAAACCAAGGTTATCCGTAGCTTTGGCTTGAACAGAATACGTACCGTTTACGTTGGTTGGAACGTTGTAAGATTTTGAATAAGTTCCACTAGCCAAAGTTCCGTTACCAATAGATACAGCGTTCACAAAGAACTCAACAGATCCAACTGTACCGTCTACGTCAGCAGCCGTACAAGTAAAAGTTACTGTAGAACCTAAATAAGCTGTTGCCGGAGCAGTTAGAGCAGAAACTGTAGGCGCTTGGTTGGCAGCAACGGTAAAGTTTACAGCGCTTGAGGTAGTAACCGCACAATCGTTATCGGTCGCTTTTGCTGTAATTGCATGTGCTCCGTTTACAGAAGCTGTATAAGCATACGTGTAAGTGCTACCACTTTGGGTAACTGTTCCATTTAGCAAAGTACCATTGTCAAAAAATTGAACACCTGTAACCGTACCATTTGCATCATTAGCCGTGGCAGTAAAAGTCATAGAAGTACCCGTGATGATACCTGAACTAGATGGGCTAGCTGCCAAGGTAACAGTTGGAGGCGTATTGGCAACTAAAGTCAATGTAGGATGTGTCAACTGACTTCCCGTTGGATTCGCATAATAGTTTTCAGCAAGACCTGTAGAGATATTCTGAATTTGAACGTTAAGTGCAAAGCTCAATTGACCTGTCGTAGTGAACTGACCAATCAAAACCATGTTAGACGAAGTTGTACCGACAATACCACCTAATGCAGCCAAAGCTCCATCAGTAATCGTGATTGAACCACCACTTGTTTGATCTAATACGGCTAAAGACGAAAAACCGCCAAGCGCATTTGGAGCAGCATAAGTTAAGTTGGGAGACACACCATTTGGCAAATAACCATCCTGTGCACCTGAGCCCTGAAGTGGGATAGAACCAAAACAACCACCCGGGTTATTGGTTAACAAACCATTGGTGTTTGTAATGGCACCATCGGTATCTTGTGATTTCAATACACCAGATTTTCCCGCAGCTACACCACCTGTTGTAAACCAAGAGTCTAACATTGTTGTTTTCTTCGCCATATTAGTTAAAGAAATCGTACCTGGGTTACTAGTAACTCCATAACTTGGATCATTGTAAAATGCTGTGGTCGTGTTTACTGTCAAAGACTGACCAGGTACAGCAAAAATCTGATTGAATTTGTATCCAGCCGCCATGTCAACAAAAACACGGTAGGTAACTGAAGAGGTTGTAAGTGGAACCGAGGCACCTGACTCTTGGCCAGCGACGTCAGCAGCATTTGCTTGGTAGTATTTTTCAACTACAATGCCTTGTAATCCTTGCGAGAAGGCAGAGCCTGCAAGCAGAAAAAAGCATAAATTTGTAATTAAACGAAGTGTTTTCATAATTTGCTTTGTTTGTTTTTTAAAGAAGCGCCCACCGAAAAAGATGAAAAGAACAGTGGGCGCTTTGCCTTTGTATTTAGGACTTAAGATTAATTACAGTTTGTTCCGAATGCAGGAGCAAAAATCAAGAAGTCAGCTGTATTGGTAATGCCGTCGCCATTTAAGTCTGTAGGACAAGCCTGCACACCTAATGTAGAACCTAATACTTGAGAGTATGACCAATCAGATAACCAGTTGTCACCAGCAGTTGAGGAGAACGCACCGCGGTAATTTGCTGGCTCAAAGAAACCATCCATAGGGGCTTGAGAGCAGCCTGTACCTAATGCAAGAGCAGGGTTCGGTACTACATCATTCTTTTGAGTTACTGCATTTGTCGCACCATTGATCGTAAAATCATAGTTAAATCCTGCCAATGTATTACCAGTTACAATTACGTTTCCGTCTGCACCAAATTGTGTAGTAGCTGCAGCGGGTGTTGTTACTGTTGTGTTACCTGTAATCGTAGAAGCGCCGATGACAAATGGATTTGCCATTCCAATAAAATGATTACACTTTACCAACAAGCTTGGGTTAGGTGTTGCACCAACTCCCTCAAGCGCATTTAAATTAGCACCTGATTGCGGAATTGTAGACCAGTATTGGAAAGAGTTACCTTGACCCGCTGCACTGCGGTTAGTTAACATATTTTCAACATTGAAACCATTCTTGAAATTTGCGAAGACGGAGTTTGCAATTGTACCTTGTGCAGCCTCTTTCATGTTAATAGCAGCTAAACCACGGTTATCCGCAGAACCTGTATTGTTTGGAGCGGCGGCACCAGTACCTTTTGCATTACCCATAATAGTCGCGTTGTAAATCTTTGGGTTAGACTTTAATGTAGCGTTAGAAACGTTGTCATCAGAGTCACACTCAAAACCGTTGTCGTTGTCAAAAGAAATAGCATTTGCTTCATTAGAAGATCCGGCTTGCTGTGCTTTCATACCAAATAAGAATTGTGCACGACCTGACCAACCTAAGTCGTAGTCATACATGTCATCATTACCGAAAAGTGTTGTACAGTATTTAAGATCTACAGTACCACCGAAAAGTTCAATATTGTCATCTGCACAAGAAACAATTTCGATGTGCTCGATTTTGGTACCACGGCCTACAGAAGCAAGTGTAAGGCCATTGATCTCAGAACCTACAAGTAGGTTTGCACCTGAATGGCGAATAGAAACATAAGTCATGACACCAGAGTTATCGTTGTCGTCGAACGCAGCTGTAGAAGTGTAGTATGCACCAACATAACTAACAGTACTTGATCCAACTACAGCCACAGGAGCACCAACAACGGTAGTTGCACTTATAGTACTGAAGTAACCAGAAGCGCCACCGTTAGGATAAGTTCCTCCGAATGTAATAGGGTCATTAAGAGCAACTGGGCCATTTAAGTTATTAGAAAGTGTCAGGACGCTTGTCGCAATGCTTAAAATTGTGGTATTTGCAGGGATACCTGCACCTGTTACAGTCTGACCTTGAACCACAAATGCCGGAGCGCTCGCCGAAAGAGATAATTTGTTTTGACCTGCAGCATTTGAACCGGAGGCAGCCGCTCCAGCCGTTAACGCAAATGAATAAGATCCACTAGGAGACGTAGAAATAGTAGTGCCTGATGGAACAGATAACGCCACACCAAACTGATCTTGTGGGTAAGAAGAGGCAAAACCTTCCAATACACCAAGACCGTCAGCAACCGCCATTTTACCTCCCTGACCAGGGATGAACGGGCCATTTGCGGCAAGTGTTAAGTTATTTGATGCTTTACCGCAAATCAAGACACCACCCCACATACCTTTGTTTGCAACACCATAAGAACCATTTAAAGGGTCAGCTGCAGCAGTAAAGACTATTGGGCAATCTTCTGTACCTGGAGCAATAATTTTTCCACCTCTTTCAATGATCAAGGCGCGAGCCGCAGCAACGTTCGTACCTGCATCAGATGCTTTGATGACAGTACCTGGCTGAATCGTAATTGTTGCGCCAGAACCGATATATAACTTTTCATCTAAAGTCCAGATTTTGTCACAAGTTAATGTTACGTTTCCAGAAGTTAATTCTTTACCATAAGCAGCGGCAGGAAGGGTTATCCAAGAGCCAACGGATGTAATGGCCGCAGTTGTGCGTGTTGCCACAGTAGGACAGCCGCAGGCTGCACCTAGGTTTTGCTGAGCAAATAACGAGTTGCTCAACATGGCCATTCCAAACATGGAAAATAGACCGATTAGTAGTTTTTTGCTTTTCATATTTAAATATTTTTTTAGTTGGTGTAAAATTAGAGCACAAAAAAAAGTTGGCTGTAAAGCCAACTTTATCTGTTTAAAAACCTTTTGCTTGTTTTGAATTTTCAAATCATTAAGCGAATGTTAGTATGAACAATCGCTGTCGGCATTGTTAAAAATTATACATAAGGGTTGTCTGAAAAGCCAAGTTGAGTGGTCTTTGTGCGGCGCTACCAGAAAGGCTTCTCAACGAACATGTCGCAAATACCGATGGCTCCAGAGTGAATTGCTTTGTAATAGGTAACTGAGCTCCTGTTGCCATAGAAATACCATACAACAAAGTGTGCTCAGGTAAATTACTTGTCTCGGTAACGCTATTCCAAACTTCTTGCAATTGATAGGTCATTGTGCTCTTGATAATTTTTGCACCTTGTAGGTAAAGACCAAAGAATGGCTGCCAATTCTCGGTAATCAAATTGTATTCAATACCAATTGGCAAGTTGATTTGTACAAGGTTTTGCCTACACGCGGCAAGTGACGGCAAGCTATTGGCCAAATAATTGATGCGATATTGAGCCACGCTAACTGAACCAGAGATAGAGAATTCCCTTGAAATTCTATGCTTGTAGGTTGCGCCCACCTCTACATGTAGGCCACCTTGCTGCAGGCTATCAAATAACTTAGAAAAAGCCGTTGCGCTAGACAGTGACGAATAATTCATGTTGGCATATCCTACGGCAAGTTTTGGACCGAGTTGATTGCCCAGTTGCACTTGTGCATAGCTTTTAGTTGTTGCAACCCAAAAGAGAAAAAAAAGGAGCTTTTTCATAGTTAATTTTTTACACAACGAATACTCATGCCATAGCGCTTGTCTGCACTTTGTCTGAAAATTTGTGTCCGTTGATGACTAATAGAACGGTAAATTGCTTCTGATCCTTTTAGTGTTGAAGTCCAAAAAAAGGCTTCAAGGCCATTGGCTGATGTTAGGCCCTGATATTGAACTATTCCACCCGGCTGAATACTCAATCCAAATGTATTTGATCCGAAATGTACGCTATTTGTTGGCCAGTTATTGGAGCCTTCACTTAAAATCAAATTGACTTCGTCATTGCCTCGCCAAGCATAAAGTTCTGCTTCAGCGCTGTCCATTCCTATGGCTCTTTCTAAGGCTTTCCAGTCTTCGTCTGTAGCCACATGCCAACCTTCAGGAGCTATTCCTCTTGGATCAGTTAGCGCTAAATAATTGTATAATTTACCATAAAGGCTGTCATTTACAATTTTATAAGCAGGTGTGCTTTGCCATCCAATCGTGTCATTAGACGACAAATAGTTGATGGGGGCACCATCATTAAATCGCGATACTTTCAGGTTTTCGCACATCCACCAGCGTCCGCCGATTTTTACGGTTTTATAAGTATTTGCGTCAATATCTGAGACTGTACCGTATTCAAAAATCAATTCTTGTTCTTGACCTTTAGAACAAGAAAAAAAAAGAGTGAGCAAACTGACAAGAAGTATGCTGTAGTTGATTATTTTCATTTTGTTTTGATTATAATTTCTGACTTCTTCATGCCAACGATTGAAAATTCCAAGAAATAGACTCCCGCTTCTTGCTCAGCTAAATCAAGGTCGATAGCAAGATTGGTCGATAAGTCAGCTATAAACTCATCTGATTCAATGGTTTTTCCAAAGGCATTCATTAGCGTCCAAGAAACCTGTTTGTTCAAAAAGTCTCCGTTTACAATTAGTTTTGTGCTGTTTTCAGTAGGATTTGGCACAACCAACACTTCAAAGTTATCTTCCCAAAGTTGAGGGCAAACTATGGCAATATCTCTACCACCGCAATTACCAGGATAACAACAGAGCCCGGGTACATTCACATTCACAGTGCTGTCGTAATTGCAGGCATTGGTATCCATGCAACCCATCACCACAGGTGTAATACAACTACCATCAAGTAAACATGCATAAGCAGCACTGTACTCTAGATAACTCGGATCAGTACACCCACATTGAAAAGGGTAACTTAAAAAGGCATTAAACGCCTCGTCATTTTGTAAAAGCGTGTCACGTGCCACATATTTTTGACTGACCCAAGTGCCATTCTGATAAACCTCTAACTCTAGGTTTAGTTCAAAACTGAGTTCACCTGCAGTAGTCAGTTGTGCGATTAGAACTTGATTTGCAAGCGGATCTTTTCCCATCACACCACTGTTTTGTAGTAAAAACTGCTCACTGTTCAGCGAAGTGCTTTGTTGTAGCGAACCAAAAATAGTGGTATCTTGACCGCTAGCAATATCGATTAAACCTAGGGTTAACCAACCAGATGGAACATTTGTCATGGTGTCCATACCATCTGCTGTAGTCAGTGGTAAACCTATCTGAGCATCGGTATTCGTCAATAAGCCCGTCGGAATGAGCGCGCTACCACCGTCGTTGTTCACACCTCCAATAAACGAACCATCTTGGTCCGCAACTTTTGGAATGCCAAAATAAGTCTTGCCTGCTTGGGTTTTAGTTGTTTGACCGAGTGTCATCCAGGTATCGAGTGCAACTAAACCCTCGCTGTAGCGATTTTTTAAAAACTCTTTGGCATAAGTTTGCCCATCGCTAGCATGGTTGTAGAAAGGAGCCGTACTTTCGAACACAACAGGGTGTCCGGTACTGCCATAAACTGATTTCAAGCGCGTATTCGGCAATAAATCGATGTAAATCCTGTAAGTGGTAGTGCCAGGCTGAATTGACCCACCGGTAATATCTGTAGCGTCATTTGCATCAGTAATGTAGTATTTTTCAACGATCACCTTCTCAAGTTGTGCTTTAACAGAGCCAATGGCGCAGAAAGCCAAGCAGATCAATATTAATTTTTTCATTATTGTATTTTATAGGTGAAGCCAAACTGAAAAGTGGTGCCATATCTGAAACGATCAAAATCCACATAGGAGCCATCATTCAATTGATAAGCCCTGCGAACTGGGGCATTCAAAATGTCTCGTACTGTTAAACTCATTGCGTAATGCTCACCAATATTTTTTGATACTTTAAAATCGACAGTATGGCGCGGCATTTCATATACGTTGGCAAAACCTTTTAAAATACCGGCAATCACCAAGCGTGGCCCCTGAACGTTATAAGACACTGTGGCCGTCAGGCCTAACGAATCCGCATTATAAACTAAAATTCCATTGACAATATAGGGGGCCTGACCAAACATCGTACGCACCACTGTATCTACCGGAAAATATTGCACTTGGTTGTTATTTAGAATTATAAAGTCTTTACGAACGAATTGCGACTGTGATTTTACCAAAGTAACATTTGATTTGAATTCTAAATGTTTACCAATATTCTTATTGAGCTCCAATTCAAGGCCAGCTACATAAGAGTTCTCGTTGTTATCCCAGGTGATTCCCGAAGAGCCAAAACCCATTTCAATATGGTTCAAGAAGGATTTGTAAAAGACACTCACCGAGAAGTTGTCTTTGTTCTCAAAATAAGACTCATAACGCAAATCATAATTAGTAATTTGAGTCATTTTTAGGTTGGAATTACCATAGATAAGGGTTCTGAATTCGTTGTCGTAAACAGCTGCATCATTCATTTCTCGGATATTCGGACGCGCAACACTTTTACTATAGTTCAGACGCAAATTGGTAAGATTTTTCTCAGATTTGAACTTAAAAATCAAACTGCCTGATGGCAACAATGACCATTCGTCTAAAACACCCGGATTGATAATCGGGTAGCCCGGAACACTCACGCGTCTGCCATCGTTGCGCGCATAACCCAAAATGTGGTATTTGTAAACATCTGAAAACAGCGAGACATGTTCAGCCCGTAAACCACCATTGAGTCTGATGCGCTTGTTCATTTCAAAATCGAGCATTCCATATAGAGCAGAAATATGATTGGTGCCTATTGTGTGGTTCCAGTCCCAATTGCGGGGATCGTAAAAATAATTTAGGGAACCGTTTTGCATGACCATTTGGTTCGTGTCTAGAAAAGCATCCAAATCTTCATTTTGAAGCGTGCTTGGTATCGCATTACCCGCCATTAAAAAGTACTCCTCCATTTTTGAGTTGCGGTCCGTACTCTGAAAAGCACCACCAAATTTGAGCTTTCGGATCAGCTTCACGCTGTCTGCGGCTAATGGTACTTCGAGTGATAAACGCGAGTCAAAAAGGTTTTCATCTAAATAACGGTAGTAGCGGCGTATACCGTCGCCTGCATTCGGAGAAAACTGATAACTCCCCGTGAGTTGATTAAAGGCAGAGAAGGCAACATATTCTGTCAACTTAAAATCTGGTACAACACTAGAACCGTCCGTATAGGAAGCATTGGCATCTATTTTGATGCGGGTCTTTGGAAAATAGTGCTGTGATGCGAACTGATAAATACGCTGTTGGCGCTGCTCATAAAAAATATTTTTTCGTACACTTAACTCTTCATTGGATTCTCCTATGGGTTGAGTCATAAATGAAGCCACGTCGTTTGTACCAGACACGTTAGGCATTAATAGCAGCGAAAACTTGTTGTTGTCGTTGATTTTGTAAGCCAAATTCAAGAGCATACTCCAAGAATTTACCTCGCGACTCATGAGTGCGTCATCAGTAAAAAAGACTTGGTAATCAAGGTCTTCTGGACCAATTCTTTGAGAAATACCGTTGGGATCAAAACGCACACTACTCCCATACCTGAAACCAAAAATGTAACCTAAGGGCTTACCAAGAAAATCTACTTGGTTGCCAATACTGAAACTTTGCGAAAAATTCATGGGTGCTCTTCTAAACTTGGTATTCCAAGAATTAGAAAATCCATTATTGTAACTTGTACCGTTGGGATTGATCAGCGCCCAGGCCTGTGGCTTCAGCGTTGAATTAAACTGGGTAATTGCAGCTAATACAGCACTTGGGTCAGTGACTTGACTTGGAGTAAGTAGACCGAGTTCAACCAGCCCCAAAGCCATGTAAGTTTGGTTTTCATTACTCGCGTCGGACCAACCATTTATACCTAAATTCTGATAAAACTCCCCCAAGCCAAGCGCAACCATACTTTGGTAATTACTTGGGTTCAGATTTGGATTAGCGAAATTGACTCCCTGATTGAAATCACGAAAACCATTGTCAAAACCCAACCAATCTGTACCGCTGCGGTCTGAGGTAATAAAATCTCTGAACGTAGATTGCAAGTTGTAGCCAAACTGAGATTCTACATTGACGATGAGCTTGTCGGGATAATCTTTGGTCTCAACTGAAATGTAAGCACCTGCCCAATCACCTGGTAAATCTGGTGCTTGCGTTTTGGAAATAACTATGTTATCAACCAAAGAGGTAGGGAAGATATCTAATTTGATGTTATTTGTAAGTGGGTCTAGCGTCGGAATACGCGAACCATTGAAATTGGTGCGGATATAGCGGTCTCCGATACCGCGCACGGTAATCATACCCCCGTTGGTAGAAACACCAGATACCCTTGCCACAGCGTTGGTGACGTTAGCGTCGCCGGTTTTTTTCATGGTTTCACTCGAAATAAAGTCTATTGAAACAGCAGAATTGACCTTGACGCGCTCCATGTAGTAGTCATTGGCTTTGGTTGCCTTTCGGGTAACCGTTGTGCCTTTGACATCTTGAATTTTTTCTCGCTCCTTCATGATGAAATCCGAAACCAAGACTTCATTATTTTTGAGTTGAATTTCTTTTTTCAAGGTGTCATAGCCCAAAAGGGTAATGCGCATCAAATGTAGTTTGGAATCTGGCACTTTCAAGGTATAAAGACCATCAATATCGGTCTTGCCAAGAAAACCAGTCGTATCTGTGAGCATTACTTTCGCCCCAATGATAGGCTCCCCATTGGGATCTACAATTTTACCGCGTACAGTCCCCTGAGCGTTAGCAATAACAGTACTAACGAGACAAAAAATGAAAAAAAGACGGGTCATTGAACTAGAGTTTGATAAAGCGTTGAGTGGCTTGTCTTTGTGCTGATTTTACTTTGACAATATATACGCCCGCTTGAAGGTCTTTGATGTCAATCTTTCCACTATTGGTCATGTTTGGCACTGCCATTACAATCTTGCCTTCTAAGTCCATGACCTCCATCTGATAATTCTGCGTTGATTCATTGGTCAACCAATTCATTTGAAGTTCATCAACTGCCGGATTAGGGGATACTACTAAATTATTCATCGCTTCGGAAATAGAATGTTCGTCAATACTTGCACTCGGGTTAGAGTTATAGATTAATGTTGAATCTGTAAATTCTCCCGCAGTTGGTAAACTAGCTACATAAGTTTCACTTTGCCCAGCAATTGGTGTGGCTAATTGAATATTCAGTTCAAAAGAGAAATCACCGTCTGTTGTGAATTGACCAAGCAATACATGGTTTGAAGCAGTCACACCTTCTACCCCGCCCAATGCAGCGATAGCACCATCATTGATTTGAATAGAGCCACCTACTATTTGATCAATTGGGTCGAGTTCATTGGTCACACCAAGAATATTTGGAACAATTGGACTGCCAGGCATGAGGCCATCTTGTCCATTGGCCCCCATAATTGGCAAGCCCATTTCTGGGGTGAGATTCGTCAGGATACCTTGGTTATTGCCAATAGTACCATCTGTATCTTCTGACTTCAAAACACCTATCTGTCCGGTACAGACACCGCCTATTGTTAAATAAGAATCAATTAATGTGGTGTGTTTTTTTGTGTTGTTCAAGCTCGTTCCTTGATATACAGAAACGCCGTAATTTGGATCGTTAAAAAATGCAGTGGTTGTATTGAACTTCAATGGGTGATCAACTAAACCAAACATTTGAATCACTTTATAACCTGGTAACAAATTGGCATAAATGCGGTAAGTGACTGAACCTGTTTTCAAAGCATATGGGGCCAACTGATCTACTGCATTCATTGAATCTGCAGCATCTGAAACATAGTATTTCTCAACTACAATGCCTTCCAAGCCTTGTTGAGCATAGAATTGATTTGAGACAAGCACAGTTAAAAGTGTTCCAATTGCGATTTTGATTTTTTTCATGTTGCTAGTGTTTATATTTAAGCGAGGGGTGGGTTAATTCTTCTGAAGTTGGGCTACTTGCCACATAGCGAATAGATTTTCCGTCGGGCGTGCCAATTAGCAAATTGAGTTGGTAGCTCAGCTTACCTGCTGTGGTGAGTTGTGCTATTAATATTGCGTTTGGTAAATTGGCTGGTGCTTTAGCTCCTTTACCCAAGCAAGCCCAAGCTCCGTCTGTCATGATCAATTCACTGCTATTGGTTTCTGCCATGAAACCTTTTAACTGCTCATCCATGTTATACATTGTTGGAACCGGGAGAGAATCTAAATGATACATACCGGGAGCATCTTGGAAACTAAAATCAGTATCTCTTCCCTTGAGGTTATTGAAATAGTTTTTATCCCACACAATTACGACGGGTAGCGGCTTGTCTTGATAACGAAGTGGAACGCCAAAAAACGATTCTGAGCAAGCGCCCATAGAAAGCCAAGAATCTAGGTAAGATAAATTCTTTTTTAAAGATTTATCTGGAATAAGGTTCGGATAAGTATTTCCAATACCAGGATGATTGTAAAAATGGGCTGTACTTTTGATAAAAGCCGGGTGCTCAGGCAAGCCATATACGGCTTGTAACGTGTAGCCGCTGTCGAGCTCTACAAATACGCGATAAGTGACAAGTCCTTTTTCAGTAACTCCTGTAACATTGCTTTTTTGTAAGTCAGCTTTGTTCAGGGTGTAGAATTTTTCTACAAAGACCTCTTTGAGGCCATTTTGAGATAAAACAGATACAAAAGGGAAAAATAGGATTACAAACAGTATTCTTAAAAGCATGTGCAAGTTTACGCATGCTACATTTAAAGAAGTTTACCTGCTTATTAAGTTTACTTTAGTTTTAAATCAAGACCTGCTCTCCCCTCACCTCTTCCACAATTCTTCCATTGTGGTAAGCGAGCGTTCCGTTTACAAAAGTCATTTCAACGGTTGCAGAAAAGGTGTGGTCTTCGAATACAGACCAACCACATTTTGAGAATAACTGCTCTTTTTGGACGGTGTGCGGTTTGTTTAGATCGGCGATAACGAGGTCGGCATGATAGCCTTCCTTGATAAATCCTCTTTTTTGAATTCCATAGAAAAGCGCCGGATTCTCAGCAGTTTTCTCTACTATTTTTTCGAGACTTAAAAACCCAGTTTCATACAAAGAAAGTAACATCGGAAGCAAGTGCTGAAGGGTTGGGCCACCAGATTTAGCTTGCATGTAGACTTGTTGCTTTTCTTCGAGGGTGTGTGGCGAATGATCTGTAGTGATGAAATCGATGTGATCATCGTTCAAAGCCTTGATCAAGCCCAAACGGTCAGATTTGGTTTTGATTGAAGGGTTGTACTTGATCAAGGGGCCATATTTTTGATAATCTTCTTGCGAAAAGAAAAGATGTGGAATGCTGACTTCGCAAGTTTGTCTTTTTTCTTGGAGCGGAAGGTCTTTGTCAAATAACAAAGCTTCTTTATAGGTCGTGAGGTGCAAAATATGCAAACGCGCGTTGTGTTTTTGAGCCAAGGCCAAGGCGCGCTCCGTTGCTTTTAGACAAGCTTCCTCGGAGCGGATCTCGGCGTGTGCTTCAAAAGGAATTTGGTCGCCATATTTTGCTTGATATACGGCCTCATTGGCTTCTATGAGCGCAGAATCTTCGCTGTGCAGCGCCACAATACGATCTGTCTGGGCCAAAACTGTTTCTAGTGCTTCTGGATGATCTGCCAATAAGTGACCAGAACCCGAAAAATACAAGCCGTCGTCGGTGAGGGCCACAAAATTGGAATCGTTCAGATCAAAGTGAGCGAGCTCCTCACAATTGGCTGCGGAAATACCCAAAAAAACACCATAATTACAGCGTGCATGTTGCTGAGCGATGAGCAGTTTTTCTTGAACCAGTTTCGGCGAAAGCGTAGGTGGCTCGGTATTTGGCATATCAAACACGGTGGTGACGCCTCCTGCCAATGCAGCAGCACTTTCTGTTAGCCAAGTGGCCTTGTGGGTAAGACCTGGTTCTCTAAAATGCACATGCGTGTCTATCAAACCCGGAAAAATGTGTTTTCCGGTCGCGTCAATGATTTGTTCAGACGCGTTTGCCGTGAGGTGCGCACCTAGCTCCTGAAAAATTCCATCTTTAATGCGGATATCGAGTTGTTGAACACCCTTTGAATGAACTACCAAACCATTCTTAACAAGAAAAGCACCCTGCGACATGAAACTATATTTTGAGACGAGATAAAAATTTAATCTGTAAGAGCGCTGTGCCAATGCAGGTAGCAACCAATACTACAGACCACCATTTGTGGCTATACATTAGTGCAAAAAACATGAGTAAGCACTCAAAAAACCATATAAGTTGATGCAGTTTGCGCACTATTGTCCTTGGCCTAAAGAATATGCTGCCTTGCCATCAAATGCATAAAGATTTTCAGTTTTGACGACATCTATTCCTTGTGCTTCAGCTGCAGTCAAGAGCGCTATGAGAGCTGTTTTGGTAGCTAACTCAGGGGACTTGGCCATAAAGCGACAGCGCCAGTGGTCTGTGCAAAACGTTTCTGGAAAACCATCAGGGTAGACTTTGATACCACGATTGGTGATCAGGATCATTTCATAAGCATCTGCTGGTAAGGATTTGAGTTTTTTAGCCAAATCATTGACGTCGGTTCCTGACCAGTGAACAAAAAGATCTACCCCTTGCAAAGTTTTGGTCTTTTGAGGTTTTCTTTGGTATTTAGGCAAAGTGATGCGGGCGTCTTGTTGGTAAGAAACCGCTGGGAAATTTTTTGGAAGTTGCCCAAGATTAGCAATGACAGCTGCGGTAAATTCTTGGGTATTGACGCGGCGTGTGCTGACCCCTTCTTTATAGATATCAAATGTATGCACGCCGTCTTCGATGGTCTTGAGCCAAGCGTTTTGAATTTTTTCTGCAATACTTGTTTGCCCAACATGGCTGAGCATTTGCACGGCGCCTAATAACAAACCAGACGGGTTGGCAATGCCTTGGCCTGTTATCATGGGTGCAGAGCCGTGAATGGCTTCAAACATAGCACATTCCTCTCCAATGTTCGCTGATCCTGCTAAACCAACCGAACCTGCAATTTCTGCTGCGATATCCGAGATGATGTCACCATACAAATTGAGCGTCACAATGACTTCAAAATCTTGAGGTGCGTTGGCAAGTTTGGCCGCACCGATATCGATGATCCAGTGGTCGTTGGCGATTTCAGGGTATTCGGCAGCAATTTCGTTAAAGACCTCTCTGAACAAACCATCGGTTTGCTTCATGATGTTGTCTTTGGTAAAGCACGTTACCTTTTTTCGGCCATAAAGTTTGGCGTATTCAAACGCATAGCGAACAATTTTTTCACAACCCGGGCGGCTGATCAGCTTCAAACACTGCGTCACCTCATCGGTTTGCTGGTGTTCAATACCTGCATAGAGGTCTTCTTCGTTTTCACGAATGATCACCAAATCCATTTTTGGATGCTTGGTAGCAACGTATGGGTGCAAGCTGAAACAAGGGCGAATATTCGCATACAAGCCCAAAAATTTGCGAGTCGATACATTCAAACTTTTGTAGCCACCACCTTGTGGTGTGGTAATTGGTGCTTTTAAAAAGACTTTATTACGGCGGATGGTATCCCAAGCTTCTGGGCTGATACCTGCAGTATTACCAGCGAGGTACACCTTTTCTCCAATTTCGATTTCGTCGTATGCGAGTTGTGCGCCTGCTGCTTCTAAGATAGAAAGCGTAGCTTCCATGATTTCTGGACCAATTCCGTCTCCTTTTGCGATTGTAATGCGTGTCATAAAGTCAATTTTGACGCAAAATTGGCCTTTTTAATTCATTCAATATTATTTATATAATTTATGATTTTCATAAAATATTTAAAAACAAAAAAGCCATCCGAAGATGGCTTTTGGAACTAAAATGCTTCGAGAATTAGGCTAAAACTTCCTTCACTAAGTCGGCAGCTTCTTGGAGCTGAACCGCTGAGTGTACGTTGAGGCCAGATTCGTCTATAAGACGCTTCGCTTCTTCGGCGTTGGTGCCTTGCAAGCGCACGATGAGCGGCACAGGAAGTTCACCGATGTTTTTGTAGGCGTCTACAATCCCTTGCGCAACGCGGTCACAGCGAACAATACCACCAAAGATGTTGATGAGGATCGCTTTGACGTTCGGGTCTTTTAGGATGATATGGAAGGCTTTTTCTACGCGCTCTGCGTTGGCCGTTCCACCAACATCTAGGAAATTGGCTGGGTTGCCGCCGGACAACTTAATGATGTCCATGGTGGCCATTGCGAGGCCCGCGCCGTTGACCATACAGCCTACGTTGCCATCTAATTTAACGAAATTGAGGCCAGCTTCATCGGCTTCTACTTCTGTTGGATCTTCTTCTGATTTGTCGCGCAAAGCAGCGAGATCTGGATGACGGAATAAACCGTTACCATCTAAGCTCACTTTGGCGTCTACGGCAATAATTTTGTCGTCAGAGGTCTTGAACAATGGATTGATCTCGAACATAGAAGCATCGATACCTACATATGCGTTGTACAAAGCAGGAACGAATTTGACCATGTTTTTGAAAGCCTCGCCAGACAAGCCGAGGTTGAAAGCGATTTTGCGCGCTTGGAAACCTTGAAGGCCTACGCGTGGGTCGATGTGTTCTTTGAAGAGTTTTTCTGGCGTGTGTTCGGCAACGTGCTCGATGTCCATACCACCTTCAGTAGAATAAATAATGACGTTGCGGCCAGACTCGCGGTCTAGGAGCACAGACATATAGAATTCTTTAACTTCTGAAGGACCTGGGTAGTAAACATCTTGGGCGATGAGTACTTGATTTACTTTTTTGCCTTTGCCGTTGGTTTGAAGCGTGGTGAGGTGGCCACCGAGGATGCCAGCTACCTTTTCTTCAACTTGGTCGATGCCTTTTGCGAGCACAACACCGTGAGAGCCTGTTTCTTCGACAGTTCCTTTACCACGACCACCTGCATGAATTTGGGCTTTGATCACGTACCAGGAAGTACCGGTTTCTTCTGTGAGTTGTTTGGCTGCCGGGACGGCAGCTGCTATGTTGTCAACAACAATGCCTTCTTGTACGGCCACGCCGTATTTTTTGAGGATTGCTTTTCCTTGGAATTCGTGTAAGTTCATACTGTCAAATTTGCGCCGTAAAAGTACGTTTTTTTCATGAGCCAATTTGGCCCCTTGTAAATATTTTTATCTAATCTGGTTTTTCCAAGAAGAGGTGATATCTCTCGAAGCGTAAGACGCTTTCTTAAATGCCTGAACATCTTGCCATATGGTGTCAAGCGCAAAAACTAAAGCGCGCTCTTCTTCTTGCATGGCTTCTTTGAGTAAGGCAGGGTCGGAGAAATGCGTTTTGACAAAATTGGTATCAAAATGTCCGCTGCGGAAGGCTGGATGCTTCAAGACAAACTTTCCAAAATCCAAGGTGGTCTTGACCCCTGAAATTTGATAGTTATCGATGGCGGCAACACAGCGGTCAATCGCTTCTTCGCGGGTTTTGCCCCAAACGACCAATTTGGCAATCATTGGGTCGTAATAAATTGGGATTTCCATGCCTTCTTCAAAAGCGTCGTCTACGCGGATGTGGCGCCCTGAAGGAATGCGGTAGCGGTCTAGGGTGCCAATGTCTGGGGTAAAGCCACCCAGCGTATCTTCGGCATATACACGCACTTCAATAGCATGTCCGTTGATTTGTAATTCATCTTGCATTTTAGGCAAGCGCTCGCCGCGCGCCACGCGTATTTGCCATTCGACGAGGTCGAGACCCGTGATTTCTTCAGTTACAGGATGTTCCACTTGCAAGCGTGTATTCATTTCTAAAAAGTAGAAATCGAGGTTGGCGTCAATCAAGAACTCTACCGTACCAGCCCCTTCATAACTACAAGCCTTGCAAACCGCAACTGCTGCCTCGCCCATCTGTTGGCGTAGCTCGGGCGTAAGCACAGCACTTGGCGCCTCTTCTACCACCTTTTGATGGCGACGCTGAACAGAGCACTCGCGCTCAAACAAATAAACCGCATTGCCGTGTTGGTCTGCAAATACTTGAATTTCGATGTGGCGGGGTTGGTCAACAAATTTCTCGATAAATACTGCATCGTCGCCAAAAGAAGAGCGGGCTTCGTTTTGAGCGAGGGTCATTTGTTCTTCAAATTCTGCTTCGTTGTGCACCAGGCGCATACCTTTCCCGCCGCCACCTGCAGAAGCTTTGATGAGGATCGGATAACCCACCTCTGCTGCTATTTTTTTAGCTGCTGACACATCGGAAATAGCTTCATCAACACCTGGCACCAAAGGCACGTTATAGGACTTGACTGCTTGTTTAGCAGAAAGTTTGTCTCCCATGACTTCCATAGATTCTGGCGATGGACCAATTAACTTGATGCCATTGGCCTTGAGTTGTCGTGCAAATCCTGCGTTTTCAGAGAGGAATCCGTATCCTGGGTGCACGCCATCTACGCCGAGGTCTTTGCAGATTTGAATGATTTTGTCTTGCTGTAGATAGCTTTCTGCCGAAGGGCTTTTGCCCACGTATACAGCTTCATCAGCTTCTAGTACGTGCGGTGCATTGGCATCTGCATCGGAATAAATGGCCACACTTTTGATGTCCATTTTTTGAAGGGTTCTAAGCACGCGTCGAGCGATCTCGCCGCGATTGGCTACTAGTACTTTTTTCATCTTGGGGTAAAGTTACAGGTTGTCTGTGTTTTTTGGGCTTTGGTTGCTCCGATTTTTTTGGAGACTTCGTGAGGAGTTGTTTCAATTGCTTGACAAAAGCTAAATCGGAGAAGCGATGGAATTCTTCATAATAAGAAACCCCAAAACCTTGTGTGAACGGACCTTGGTTTTCATTTACCGAGTTGGTATTGGACTGATTAAAAGCCCTGACCCTGAAGTTGTCTTGGATTTTATATTCAATATTGACATCTCCAATCATGGAGTTGGTATAAGCCTGAGAACCATTTGCTGCCGCACTGCGGTTCTCTACACCAAAGCTACCCGTGATCACAAGTTTGTCATCTAAAAATCCTTTAGCCACTCCGAGTTCTACTTTACTTTCTCCTGCGGCTACATCTGCACCGTAGTCTACATTGAGTTTGTAATTATCGGAGAGCTTGCCGAGCGCTGCGTTGATCTGAGACTCTAGTAAGTCTAGGGCCGCCGAACCACCTGCCGACAAATTGCCTTTAAGCGGCTGAAACTTACTGACCAACAACAAAGAAAAAAACTGACGGTTGAGCTCATCTGGATCGGACTTCACACGGTCGATGAGTGCTTTTCCGGTCTCGGTGACGCGCGGAGCTACCAAATCAAAGGTAATTTTTGGAGCCAGTAAAGATTCACTGAGCTTCAGGTAACATAAGATTTCTTGATTGACCAGTGTATTGTCTTGGATTTCCGGACTCAGCTCTAAAATAGATGCTCTTTTGGGAGTCACTGTATTGATCATGATATCGGCATTGTAGGGGTCGCCGGTCCATTCAATTTTTGAACCCGCTTCTATATCAAAAGTTTGCTTAATGGATCCGAGGGCGAAATTGTAACGGCTTCCTTTGGCAATTACATACGGGCCATTCATAGTGAGTTGGTTGTATTGATCAAGCTTGATATTGAGATCACCGCTACCTTTTGCTGTGATTTCGTCCCCAGTTTGCTCATTGAAGATGAGCTTCATGCTCGCATCGGGAGTCACGTGAAAATTCAGGTCGAGGTATAAGCCTGTGAAATCAATCCCTTGTTGGGTGAGCTGCGAACTTACGCCGCGCTCCACAAATTGCACAAAGTTATCTTCGTCATTGATTTCAGACATGCCATACATCGGAAAAATCACTTCTGTGCCTTTTCGGGTAGTGGCATCTACAGTAATTTCGGTATTGGACATGGTGCCAAAAATGTTGGCGGTGCCGCGTCCGTAGGCTTTTCCATAATACACGTCACCTTCTTTTTGTTTGGTATCGAGCACCAGGAATTTTTCTATCGGTACCAACTGATTGGTACGCGGATCAATCTTCTTGAGGTCGTCTTCGAAATTGATTTGGATATCGTAGTTCCAACGCTCAAAATTATTGTGGTTAATTGCACTCGAGAGATAAGCCGTGTTGCCTTCAGGGTCTTTAACTGGTATGTTATCTAAGAAAAAAGCGTCTTCAGTGACTTGAATAAGGCCTTCTAGTTGGTAATTGACCCCGAGAATAGCAACTTCTGCACCACCTTCTTGCAAGCGCAATTTACCCACTAGTTTAGGCTCGCCCGGACTCCCGGTCAAGCGCAAGCGACCATTGAGCTTGCCTTTAATTCCTTTGACGACTTCTGGATCTAAAAAGGCATTGACAAAAGAAATATCGGTTTGCTTGAAATTGAGCCCGAGGTCTAGTTCGTCTTCTTTGAGTTTGTATAAGCCATCGAAATCGAAGGTGCGTTCGTTGCGGTATTGCAGCGTACCTTCTAGTACGATACTTTGTCTGGCATCGTTCCAATCTGAATGCAGCATGATGTCGCCAACCGCTTCACCATCTATTTGTAATTGTTCCAAATTGGCGTCAGCAGCGATACTCAGGTTGGTAAATGGCGTAGCAAGTGTTCCCCAGCCACTGAAACGACCACTGTATTGGTTAGGCAAGCCCATTAAAGCGCTCAACTCACCAAGATCTAAACCAACGACATCGAAGCGCAACTGATCGCGCTTATTCTCCGATAAGCAGCCATTTACTTTGATGCGCTGGTAACCTCTGTGCAATTCAAAGTCATTGATAATGACGTCTTTTGTGGCTACGGTGATGTCCGACTGATTGGCTACCTTCCACTCCACTCCATTGATCGTAAAAAATGATGGTTGTAGAGTAAAGCTGACGTAGTCATTGGGTAGAATTGTGGTGCGCCATTTGAGTTCAGAAAAGTCATTGGTATTGGGATCCCAGGAGAGCACGGCATCAACTACACCATTTGCACCGGTATTTTTAAGCTGGAGCTCGTGAAAGGAAGTTGAGTCTGAAACGATGAGTTCTCCTACTACCAGTTTGCCATTGACTTCATCGTGTAAAATCGTTTGATCGAACTGGATATTTTCAAATTCAAAATCAGTGTAGGCCAAGCGCGGACAAGCGAGTGTGACTTTCAATTCTTCTTTTTTCGAATCAAAAGAACCCGAAATACTGGTAGAGGAGGCCAATTCAAGGTCGGGCAAGAAAATATTCAAGAGCTCACGGGTATTGCGTGCCAGCAAACTGAATTCAAATTGTGCATTGGAATGCTGAAACGCTCGGGTACCGCCCTCAATGGGTGGATACAATATTGCTAAGTGATGTGTAAGGTCAGCTACTAAAGTTTGCTCGTCTAGGATGCCTCTGATATTGAAATCGAGGATAGGGCTACTCAAATCGATGTTCGTGTAGTCTGCTTGCTGACGGTAATGAATTTGGGCTAGTTCAGAATAAATTTGATGGTCTTCGGCGCGGTAACGAAGATCTCGGAGGCTGGCAAACCCAACTACAGACTTCCAACTAGGGCCTTCAAAACCAATATTGACGCGCGCACTGAGTTGGTCGTTAGGCACTGAACTCAGGTGAAGATCATAGAGGTCGGCTGAGGCAATTTCGGCCTGGATTTGATAACTAGGTGCAGCTCCTAAACCCAATTGCAATATGCTGTTCATTTGCAAATGTGGATCCTCAATGGAGAGTTTAGCAATCAGTTGATCGGCCAAAATACTCGCCTCTTCGATAGCTACACTCGAATAATTATAATTGTTCAATGAAAATTGAGAAAAGAGGGCATTGGTATTTTGAAGAGTCAGGGCGCCTGCATTGTCAATGGATAGCTTGAACTGTGCGTTTCCTGTTAAAAGACCTATTTCTGAAATAGCAAGCAGCTGACCTAAATCGAAATTTTCTATGTGTAAGAAGTTGCTATCTGCAAGCCCGCTAATACTCAGCAGATCTGGCGTGTTGGCAATAGCAATTGGGGCAAGAGCGAGTGTACCGAGTGCAGTTTGGGCTTGTTCTATTGAAACATGCAGTTGATTGGGCGTGCCGGTGACTAGCGCATTTTTGAGTTCAAAAAAGCTGGCTTTTTGAACTAAAGACGGGATTTCAAGGGCTGGCAGCCCCTCCGGTAAATGTAGGTTTTGAATATCTTTCAAATCCAAATAGGCTGTTTTGAGCTTTTCCTCTAACCAAAGTTGCTCAGTCGGTTTGCGAAAATCGGGCAAGCGCAAATTAGCCCGTATTCGAGAGCGCTTTCCAAAGCGCAAATTGAGGTCTTGAATGCGTAAGTTGCGCAGTTTGTCTTTGACCAAACCAGATACAAAAACAGTTTGGTCCATCCCCTTCATTTCGGGAGCAAAATACGCGATGTCGTGAAGCCAAACACGGCTAGGTGCCAATACGCCGTCAAAGACAACGCGGTCGTCAAAATAATTGAAATCGGTGCTTTTTGTGGTGCGCAGCGCCAATTTTGGGATGCTTACCGTACTTTTTGGTGTCTGGAGCAGGGCATTGCGCAAGACCAAACCCTTTTCAGAAAAAGAAGCATCCGCTTTTAAATTGGTGAGCACAAACCCAGCCCGTTCTTTAAATTGAAGCTGCCTAATTTGACATTTAAAGCCCTCGCCGTTCGTCTGAATTTGAGCTGCCTCTAATGATAGCTTTTTGAGCTCGAGGTGATCGTAATCTAGTCCGAAAGCTAAAGTGTCTTTGCGCAAATCATGGTAACTAAAATCGATATGTGCAAGGGAAAGCTCGGCTAATTGAACCTGGAAATCAGTTGTTGAAGTACTTGGTTGATCTGAAGCGAAATAATCAAGGATAAAAGCAATATTTGAACGCCCTTCTTTTTGATCCAAAGATAAATTCACTTTTCCTCCATAAAGCCGGAGCTTGTTGATCAGCAGTTTGTTTTGAAGCAACTTGAATTTGTCGAGACCAAGGTAAAGATGCTTGAGCGCTAAAACTGGCTTTTTGTCGGGGTCTTCAAGGTAGATATCTTTTAAATCGATGTAGCGAAACAAGACAATATCTACCGCACCAATTTGGACCTTTGCGTGCAACTCTTTGCTCAAATAGGACGTGGCATGATCGGCAAGATAGGTTTGTACCGAAGAGCTGCGAATGGCAAATGCCAAAACGATGACAAGGATCAGCAACCACTCCAGAAGAATGGCAAGTGTCAGGCCCGCGATTTTGAGTACCTTTGTCATGTTTGTTACAAAATTAGCAATCTTTTGACAGCAAAACCCAAGATTATACTAGGCATTGAGTCGTCTTGCGACGACACCTCCGCGGCCATCCTTGTCGGCAACGAAATTCGTGCCAATATCATTGCTGGGCAAGCAGTTCACGAAGCCTTTGGAGGCGTAGTTCCCGAACTGGCCAGCCGTGCACATCAAGAGAACATCATACCGGTGGTGCAAACCGCGCTTCAAACCGCCCAAATATCGCTTTCAGACCTCGACGCCATTGCCTTTACGCAAGGCCCCGGCCTCATGGGTTCGCTTACTGTAGGCACCTCTTTTGCCAAAGCACTCGCGCTTGCACTTGATGTTCCGCTGGTGGGCGTTCACCATATGAAAGCGCATATTTTGGCGCATTTTATAGCCGACGCCAGTGACGCCGCACCCACCTTTCCTTTTTTGTGCCTCACGGTGAGCGGCGGGCACACCCAAATTGTTCAAGTCAACAGCGCCCTCGACATGCAAGTCATTGGCAGCACCATAGACGACGCCGCTGGCGAAGCGTTTGACAAAGCAGCTAAAATGCTGGGCTTGCCCTACCCCGGCGGGCCACTCATCGATCAATACGCCCAACTTGGCAACCCCAATGCTTTTGAATTTGCAAAACCCCAGATCAAAGAACTCGACTTCAGTTTCAGCGGCTTAAAAACCTCCATTTTGTATACGCTGCAGGCCGCAGAAAAGCAAGACCCTACGTTTCGTCAAGATCAACGCAACAACCTTTGCGCCAGTATTCAAAACAGCATTGTCTCCATTTTAATGGCCAAACTCGACAAAGCAGTCAAGCGAACGGGTATTCAAACGGTGGTGATTGCCGGTGGTGTGTCGGCCAATTCTGAACTCAGAAAACGCTTGCACGCTCAAAAAGATAAAGGCTGGAAGGTCAGTATTCCAAAAATGAGTTATTGCACAGACAACGCCGCTATGATTGCGATGGCTGGCTCCTTCTATTTGGCCGCGGGCCATACTGTCGGGCAAGAAACTGCCGCCGATCCAAGACTCAAATGGTAACCAAAGGCACACAGCGCTGCCAATATTTTTTGTAATTTCGAGAATTCTTTGATTTAAATTCATGCGAACTGCGCTCCTATCTTTTGTATTCTTCTCGTTAATAAGCACTTGGGCTTTTGGTCAAGAAAAGATTCAATGGAATTTTGACTACGTTGCCTTTCCGTCTTCAATTCAAATTACTGCAACAATTGAAAATGGCTGGCATCTATACGCCCTTGATTTGGATCCTAGTATAGGTCCGGTACCCACACAAATTGTACTTGAAAAAAACAAACTGGTAAAGGAATTACAACCTTTTGAAGTCAAAACGATAGCCAAAAAATCTTACGAAGCAAATTTTGGTGCGGAGGTGTCTTATTACGAGCATGAATTTCATGCGTTCAAACGCATTATGGTCAAAAAACCAACTATAGTCAAAGGTGAACTCACTTATATGCTCTGCGACGACAAGCGTTGTTTGCCGCCCAAAACCATCCCTTTTGAAATCAAGGTGAAACCCTCAGAATTACAAAAACCAAACTAAAACCAATGAAAGCTCTTCTTTTTAGCATCCTCTTTATAGGCTTATCCTTTGTTGGAACTGCCCAAGATTTCATGAACCAATTCATTAAGTGGAACTTAAGCGTTGAAAAAATTGATGAAAGCCACGCCAATTTGGTTTTTACAGGCAAACTCGTACCTGAGTATCACATCTTTTCTTTGAAGCACGACCCTATGGCTGCCGACGGAACGGGTATCGTTCCAGAATTCAAATTCAAAACGGGCAAGAACTTTAAGACAATCGGAAAGCCCTTCGAAGTGGGTGTTCCACTTGTGCAAAAGGACGAACTTGGCACCTCTCTTTATTATGAAAACAAAGCAGTTTTCAAGCAAAAAATTGAAATCCTTTCAGACGAAGCTTTCACCGCTAATTGCGCATTATTCTTCCAACTCTGCAACCACGAAGGTTGCTTACCGCCCTTCGACTACAACGCTAATTTTAAAGTAAGTGGCTACAAAGCTTCGGGTGCTACTGCACCTGCAGCAGACACCACAACAACCGCACAAACTGCCAATACTGACACCAGCGAAGCACCAACTAGTGTAGACCAAGCGCCGGCGCCGATTCAACAAAAAGAAAAGAAAAAAGATTCGAATGTCGTAATTTTCATTGCGGGCTTTATTGCAGGGCTTGTGGCTTTGCTCACACCGTGTATGTTTCCCATGATCCCGATGACCGTAACATTCTTCACCAAACAATCCAAAACGCGCAGTGAGGGTATTTTCAAGGCGCTCATTTATGGCGCGTCCATTGTTTTGATTTACGTTGCATTTGGACTCATCTTTACAGCCATCATGGGCCCGCTCGGCCTTAACGACCTCTCTACAAATGTCTGGATGAACCTCATCTTCTTCAGTATTTTTGTATTGTTTGCCTTCTCTTTCTTAGGAGCATTCGAAATCCAATTACCGAATTCATGGGTCAATAAAATGGACAAGCAAGCAGACCGCGGTGGCTACCTCGGCATCTTTTTCATGGCCTTTACTTTGGGCTTGGTTTCTTTCTCTTGTACGGGGCCAATTATCGGTAGTTTGCTTGTAGAAGCAGCTACTTCTGGTTCTTACCTCACGCCTGCTGTGGGCATGACCGGCTTTTCATTGGCACTTGCCATTCCCTTTACTTTATTTGCGATTTTCCCAGGATGGCTCAATTCTTTGCCTCAATCTGGTGGTTGGTTAAACTCGGTCAAGGTGGTCTTAGGTCTTACCGAATTGGCTTTGGCTCTTAAATTCTTGTCTTCTGTAGACCTCGCCTACCACTGGGACCTCCTCACCCGCGAGTGGTTTGTCGGTATTTGGTTTGTCTTGTTCTTCATCATGGGTATATACCTTCTTGGCAAATTGCAATTCTCTCACGACTCCCCTGTACAAAAACTGAGCGTCACGCGCTTTATGTTTGCACTCCTCGCTTTGGTTTTCTCTGTGTACCTCTTTACGGGTATGTTCGGTGCGCCACTTACGCTCATCGACGGTATTGCGCCTCCGCGCACGCACTCCGAAGACAACTTCCGCTGGGTCAATGGCGGGCAAGAAACCGGCTTGGTTGAAGATTCGATTTCCGCTCAATTTGCGGCTGATATGCACCCCGTTGGCGATGGCTCTATTCTCGTATTCCACGACCTCGAAAAAGGCCGCGCTTACGCCAAAAAACGCAACTTACCTATCTTGCTCGACTTCACAGGCCACGCCTGTCAAAACTGCCGTAAAACGGAAAGTACCGTCTGGACCAACGACGAAATACGCCCCATGCTCCAAAAGCAATTTGTCATCATTTCGCTTTATGTAGACGACCGCGAAATGTTGCCTGCAAGTGAGCAGCGCGTATCCAAATTGAGTGGTGCGATTCGCACCGTCGGAAACAAATGGGCCGACTACCAAATGACGCGCTACAAAAGCTTCCAACAACCGCTCTACGTCGTCACCGACCACGAAGGCAATGACCTCACCAAAGCCATTGGCTACACCCCAGACATCAAATCATA
>JAIXUE010000004.1 GCA_027483605.1 Cryomorphaceae bacterium
AAAGGGGGATGATTGCTCATCCCCCTTGTCGGGGCGGCAGGATTCGAACCTGCGACCTCCTGGTCCCAAACCAGGCGCGATGACCGGACTACGCTACGCCCCGAACTGAAGTTCGATACGGTCTAATTTGTGGCGGTGGGAGCGAGATTCGAACTCGCGGTACAGTTACCCGTACGACAGTTTAGCAAACTGTTGGTTTCAGCCACTCACCCATCCCACCATGTGTTCAATGAACGGATGGCAAAAGTACAAAAACAATCCGTTTTTCAAAGCTTTTCTTCGATTTTTTTACCCGTTATAAGTAAAATTTCCGTGTTGACTCGAAATAGTCACTTTTTTCTCAGCTGCGGCTTCTACCCTACCCACAACCTGAGCAGCAATGCCAAAGCTTTCGGAAATTCGGATGATTTCGGGCGCAAGCTCCTCACTTACATAAACTTCCATGCGGTGCCCCATATTGAAAACCTTGTACATTTCTTGCCATGGGGTCTGGGATTCTGCCTGAATCATTTCAAATAAAGGCGGTGTTGGAAATAAGTTGTCTTTGATGACATGAAGGTTTTCTATGAAGTGTAAGACCTTTGTTTGGGCACCGCCAGAGCAATGAACCATTCCATGTATGTCGGAATGGTGTGCATCTAGGATGGCTTTGATGACTGGTGCATAGGTGCGCGTGGCAGACAAAACGAGTTGTCCGGCATCTAGCGGACTTCCTTCTACAGGGTCTGTAAGGCGCTTAGATCCGCTATAAACTAAATCTTTGGGTAAAGAGTTGTCATAGGTTTCTGGAAAGTCATCGGCCAAGGAGTGATGAAAGACGTCGTGGCGGGCGCTGGTGAGGCCATTGCTGCCCATACCGCCATTGTATTGTGTTTCATAGGTTGCTTGCCCAAAGGAAGCCAAACCTACAATGACATCGCCAGGGCGAATGCGGTCATTGGAGATGACTTGAGCACGCGGCATGCGGCATACCACTGTAGAGTCTACGATAATGGTACGCACGAGGTCGCCGACATCGGCTGTTTCTCCGCCAGTTGAATGTATATCTATTCCGTAGCTGCGCAATTCTGCTAAGAGTTCTTCTGTTCCGTTGATGATCGCAGCCAATACTTCACCGGGAATCAGCAATTTGTTACGGCCAATAGTGCTCGACACTAGAATGGGGCCTGTTGCACCCACGCAAAGTAAATCGTCGATGTTCATGATGAGCGCATCTTGGGCAATACCGCGCCACACAGAGAGGTCTCCGGTTTGTTTCCAATAAGCGTAGGCCAAAGAAGATTTGGTGCCTGCGCCATCTGCATGCATTACAATACAGTAGTTTGGATCTCCGGTGAGGTAGTCGGGCACAATTTTACAAAATGCCTGCGGAAATAAGCCTTTGTCTAGTTTAGAGATGGCCTTGTGAACATCTTCCTTTCCGGCAGAGACGCCGCGCTGTTGGTAACGGTTATCAGACATAAATCATATTATTTGATGCCACGACGCTTTTTAATGGCTTCGTAAGCATCTTGAATTTGCTGGAATTTTTCTTTGGCTCCTTTTAAGTATTCTTCACCCATGTGGGCAACTTTGTCCGGATGATGCGCTACCGCCATTTTTCGGTAGGCTTTTTTCACTTCTTCGTCACTTGCTTTTTCGTCTATACCTAAGATTTTATAATCGGAATCTACGTTGCGATAGAACATATTGCGCAAGCTTTCAAATTCTACTGCCGGGATACCCAGCATGGTGGCAATGCGCGAAATCACGTTTAATTCGGCGGTTCCGACATCTCCATCTGCTTTGGCGATACCAAACAAATAATGCACGAGTTGCACGCGAACTTCTTGGGTCATGCGCGAACGGATGTCTTGGCAGATGTCTTGGAGCGGAATGCTTGGGGAATCCAAAAACTGCTTGAGCGTTTGCAGGTGCGTTGCATTGAACTGCTTGCCAAACTGTGCTGAAAAGAAGTTTTTAACGTAGTCTAGCTCTGTGCGCAATACCTTGCCATCGGCTTTCATGACCGCAGCAGAAAGCGCCATGAGCATGGTGGGTACATCGTACATGGAACTTTGCCTGCGATAGAAATCAAAGGGATCTTGGCCATAACCCGCACCCGGACCTGAGCCATTTTGCCCATTTTTGGCTGCTTGTTGATACTGGTCGATGAGTGAACCAATGGCAAAACCAAGGATGGCTAAACCAATTTTACGGGTTAAAATAAGGGCGCCAATGCCCAAGATCCATTTGTACAAAATCTAGAATTTAAGCGAAGTCAAAGCTAGTCATTTATGCAATATGTTCGATATTGCGTTGAATGAAAGCATCTAAAGCTGCACCTTTCAAAAGGCCTTGCGCGAGCATTGCGAGGTCCACCAATTGCTTTGTGTGCTGCTCTTGCACGGCAGCTTCTTGACTTAGTAGTTTGCCAATTGTTGGGTGGTTAGCGTTTACCGTTAAGTTGAACATTTCTGGGAAGGCGCCATAAAAACCACCGCCGCCACCTAACTTCTGCTGCTCCATCATGCGACGGATAAACTCAGGCTGGGTAATGATAATTGGAGCTTCTTGCTCACTCATGCTTTCAAATTGCACGGTAAACTTTTCTTTATTCACCTGCGCTTCAAAGATGGGCTTGAGTTTTTCTTCCTCTTCTTTGCTCAGTTTAGAAGGTAATTCGTCTGTTTTGGCAATGAGCTTGTCTAGGCTGTCGGCATCTACACGGGCAAAACTGATGTTTTCATTGGTTTGCTCTAGCTTGGAAATCCAGTGTGGTGCGAGTGGGCCATCTAGTAACAAGACAGAATAACCGCGGTCCTTGGCTTTCTTGACAAATGCGTATTGTTCCTCTGCGTCGTTGGTGTACAAGAAAACCGTTTTATTGTTTTTATCGGTTTGCAAAATTTTGACTTTGTCTAGGTATTCTTGTTGGGTGAAGCATTCGTTATCAGTAGTTTTGAACAAGCTGAAATCTTTGGCTTTTTCGGCAAATTTCTCTTCTGACAACATTCCGTACTGCACAAAGACTTGCAAATCTGGCCATTTGGCTTCAAAATCTGCTCGGTCTTTTTTGAACATTTCGGCCAATTTGTCCGCTACTTTTTTGGTGATGTGCGCGGAGATTTTCTTGACGTTGCCATCGCTTTGCAAATAAGAGCGAGAGACATTGAGCGGGATATCCGGAGAGTCAATGACACCGTGAAGTAAGGTCAAGAATTCAGGAACAATTTCAGCAACGCTGTCCGTGATAAACACTTGATTGCTGTAGAGGTTGATTTTGTTGCGCTGCACCTCGACGTTTTCCTTGATTTTTGGGAAATAGAGAATACCAGTAAGATTGAACGGATAATCTACATTGAGGTGAATATGGAAAAGCGGCTGCTCAAATGTCATTGGGTAAAGCTCGCGGTAGAACTGATCGTAATCTTCTTGCTTGAGGTCTACAGGGGCTTTGGTCCAGGCTGGGCTTGGGTTGTTAACTTGGTTTGGAACGTCAATAGCCACGCGCTTCACGTTTCCTTTGTCGTCTTTTTCGCCTTCTGGAGAATCGATGTACTCTGTTTTGGTGCCAAAGAAGACCGGAATAGGTAAAAACTTACAGTATTTATCGAGGATACCCTGTATGCGTTGTTTCTCTAGAAACTCAGCAGACTCTTCGGTGATGTATAGAATGATGTCTGTACCGCGGTCTGCTTTATCGATGTCGATGAGGGTGAATTCTGGCGAGCCGTTGCTCTCCCACTGAACTGCCTGCGCGCCTTCGTAACGCGCCAACGTGCGGATTTGTACTTTTTCGGCGACCATAAATGCCGAATAAAAACCAAGGCCAAAGTGACCAATGATTTGTTCAGCACCCTCTTTCCCTTTGTACTTTTCTACAAATTCTTCGGCGCCAGAAAAGGCAATTTGGTTAATGTATTTATCGATTTCTTCTGCGCTCATACCGATGCCGTTGTCGCGGATGGTGAGGGTCTTGGCTTCTTTGTCGAGCAGTACCTCGACCTTCAGATCGCCAAGTTCTCCTTTGAATTCGCCATTTTTAGCCAACACATGGAGTTTTTGAGAGGCATCAACTGCATTGGATACCAACTCTCGCAAGAAAATTTCGTGATCTGAATAAAGGAATTTTTTGATGATCGGAAAGATGTTTTCCGTTTGAACATGAATTTGACCTGTTTTCATTGTGTTTCTATTTTTATGCCTTTTGCTACTCAATAAAAATGCCATAGCGCAAATGCTGACATTTTGACAAGCAAGTGCATTTTTTTTGTCAATTTTGCAGTATGAAATATGCGATCATTACAGGTGCTAGTTCTGGCTTTGGCGCCGCTACAGCAAAAGAACTGCAAAATTTGGGCTACGGATTGGTCCTGCTTGCCCGCAGAATTGAACGCCTAGAAACCCTACAACAAGAACTGACCCAAACACCAGTTTATATTGCCAAACTAGATGTTTGTAAAGAGAATGATGTTCGCGAAGTCATTGACAATTTACCTCAAGAGATTGCCAATAACATCTTTATTTTAGTCAACAATGCAGGTTTAGCAGTAGGAAGAGGTCCTTTAGACACAGGTCTCTCTGAAGATTGGAACCGCATGCTAGATACCAACATCAAAGGTTTGCTGTACATGAGCCATGCTGTCATTCCTTTACTTAAAAAACACCCTTTTAGCCATCTCATCAATATTTCATCCATCGCAGGCAAAGAAGTTTATGCGGGCGGTAATGTCTACTGTGCAAGCAAACATGCCGTAGACGCACTTTCCAAAGCGCTTCGCATCGACTTGCTACCGCATCAAATAAAGGTGAGTAACATTGCCCCAGGAGCAGCCGAAACTGAGTTTTCACTGGTTCGCTTCAAAGGTGATGCTGATACGGCACAAAGCGTCTACGAAGGTTTCGAAGCGCTACAAGCAACTGATATTGCCCAAACCATTGCGTTTATTGTCAGCCGACCAGCGCACGTCAGTATAGCCGACATCACGATTATGCCGAGCGCACAAGCAAATGGGAGTCTTTTCCACAAAAAATAAATCATCAATCCACACACATGAGTACTTTCAACAATTATGCTTTTGCAGGAAAACGCGCCATTGTACGCGTTGATTTCAATGTCCCGATGGACAAAACAACAGGACTTGTTTCCGACGACAAACGCATCCGAGCAGCGCTGCCCACCATCCAACACATTCTTAAGAACGGTGGCAGTGTGGTATTGCTTTCACATTTTGGGCGACCAAAAAATGGGCCTGAGTCTGTTTTCTCTTTGGCTCAAATTTGTGATAAAGTAAGCGAAGTCCTTGGCCTAAAAGTACAATTTGCAGCAGATTGCATCGGTGAAGAAGCTTTCGAAAAAAGCAATACACTTCAACCTGGAGAAGTACTGCTTCTAGAAAACGTTCGTTTTTATTCGGAAGAAACCAAAGGCGACCATTCATTTGCAGAAAAATTAGCAAAACACGGCGACTGCTACGTCAATGATGCTTTTGGTGCCGCGCATCGCGCGCATGCAAGCACCACCCAATTAGCGTCTTTTTTTCCCGACGATAAAATGGCCGGGCTACTCATGAATGCAGAAATTGAAAACGCTAAAAAAGTATTGCACCAAGCAGAGCGCCCCTTCACTGCAATTGTTGGCGGGGCCAAGGTATCAGACAAAGTACTCATCGTAGAAAACCTATTGCAAATCGCCAATCATATAATTATTGGAGGAGGCATGGCTTACACGTTTTTTAAAGCAATGGGCGGCCAAATTGGCGCTTCGCTTTGCGAAGCCGAACGCGTAGATACCTGCAAGGAAATTCTTGCCCGGGCCAAAACGATGGGTGTGCAAATTCACCTTCCTATAGATGCAGTTGTAGCAGATCGCTTTGCTGCAGATGCCAATACAAAAATTGCCAACTCAGGCGAAATAGAAGCCAATTGGATGGGCTTAGATATCGGGCCAAAAGCGATAGAAACTTTCAGAGCAGTCTTGCTCGAGAGTAAAACCATATTATGGAACGGCCCAATGGGCGTTTTCGAAATGCCTGCTTTTGAAGCCGGTACAAAGAATATAGCATTGGCCGTAGCTGAAGCAACAGCAAACGGAGCATTCAGTTTAATTGGCGGTGGCGATAGCGCTGCAGCTGTACAACAATTCAACCTAGGCTCTCAAGTGAGTTATGTGAGTACAGGCGGCGGTGCACTTTTAGAGTATTTTGAAGGAAAAGTCTTGCCAGGAGTGGAGGCTTTGGAAGCTTAAAATCTTTTCACGACGTCGGCAAGCCGATTAGAGTAGCCCGCTTCGTTGTCGTACCAACCAGCAACTTTGATCAGGCCGTTGAATACGGTTGTAAGTCCAGCATCAAAAACAACACTATGCGGATTTCCCAATACATCTACAGACACAATGGGATCCTCGGTGTATTGCATGATTCCTTTGAGTGGTCCTTCGGCTGCGGTTTTCATGGCAGCATTGATTTGAGCAGCACTGATTTCGGTTTTGGTCACGAGCGTCATTTCGGTAACAGAGCCATCTGAGACCGGAACACGGAAGCTTCCGCCGGTAATTTTTCCTATTAAATCCGGGAAAATGCGCGTGATGGCCTTTGCTGCACCGGTTGATGTCGGGATAATGCTATTAGCTGCTGCGCGAGCGCGACGCAGGTCTTTATGAGGGGCGTCATGGAGACGTTGATCTGAGGTATAACTATGAACCGTTGAGATGTACGCCACATCGATATCGAGCAGTTCTTTGAGTACTTTGACCATGGGAGCAGCGTTGTTGGTCGTACAAGATGCGTTGGAAATGATCGTGCTCGTCCAGTCGGTTTGGTGTTCATTAACGCCCAACACTACAGAAGGAATATCTTCGTCGTTTGCAGGTGCACTAATGACCACGTGCTTTGCTCCGCCCATAAGGTGCTTTGAGGCGGCCTCGCGTGTCAAGAACAAACCTGTAGATTCAATGACAACCTCTACACCATAAGCCGCCCAATTGATTAGTTCTGGATTGCGCTCGCTGATGAAAACAAGCTTCTTGCCATTTTCAAAAATGAGGGTATTGCCATCGATTTCAAATGAAAGATGAAAAGGCCCGTGAATACTATCGTATTTGAGTAAATGCGCGAGTGTATTGACATCGGCTAGATCGTTGACCAACGCAACATTTATTTGTGGGTCTTGCAGCGCAATTCTCGTAAAACAGCGCCCAATTCTTCCAAATCCATTTACACCTACAGTTTTCATCATTGAAATATTGTTGTTATTACAAAAATAACAATAAAAAAGAAAAAGTGTTCAAATGACACTTTGAACACTTTTTAATCTGATTATCAATTAGTTAATTAATTAAACGTATACGTATTCCCGTTTACCGTAACCGTAAAAGTAAGGTCGCAGGTGCCATTTCCGTAATCTATAGTTCTGGTCGGCAGCCCCGCAGGTGTAAAGTCAATTATACCACTAACCGGGAATCCACAACCCATATTGATTCCGACAGGCGAAAGCACTTGCGAAGTAAAACTGTTGCCGTTAGAGTGGGTGCCACTTGCCGTACCTGTGATTTCATAGGTATCGTCCCAGCGGTAGATTGGCGTGGTGAACCCTGCGGTCCAGGTGCGGACTCTCGAAGATTCATAGGTCATTGTTTCACCTGTTGTAAACGTTGCCTGGCCATCTACCGTTACATTGAAAAAAGGCTTCCCGTTGGCATTTAAACCCATGTTTTCTACGGTTTTTGTGCCTTCGATAAGAATATCATTGACATAATATGCTACTGGCGTATGTGTTAGGATCGTTCCTTGTGCCAAATAAGAACCGGTGAAGGTAGTGACAATTTTACCCCTTCGTGTTTTTCCATCGTTGCAGTCGCAGTTGGAACTGCCCCAATCAACCGTTAAGGAATGTGGTTGCGAGAGGGTATCAATGGTGATGACCACATTACAAGGTGTTTTGGACAAAACTGGTTTTTGACCTGGCTTACAGAAAATGACTGTTCCACTCTTGTAGTAAACCAAAGAGCCATCAATGGCCTGATCTGTAATGTTGGTCATTTCATCAAAAGCATTCTCGATGCGCGTACTTTGAATGGAGAGATTTTCCTTTTTAGCCAATCTTTTCTCGCAAGAAATGAGTGCAAGAAAAAGAACAGGAGCCATGAATAGATTTTGTTTTTTCATGATGATTTTTTTAGTCGTTAACAAAAATCAAACCAAAACTTTCCTAATCATTGCTTACCACTTGAGTTTGGTTTGAATACTTTTTGGAACGCCATCTTTGTGCAAATAGATGTTAATCGTCTTGTACTTAAAATAACTTTCTGAAACGTAGAGGTAGCCTTTTGGCATGTTGCTGGTACCCCAAGAATTTTTGACCATCAAATAACGCGTACCATTTTGATCGGTGTAAAGGCCAACAATATGCATGCCGTGGTCGTCGGTTGTGGTTTTGTTGTCATAACCTTTTTGTCGTAGCTCTGGCGTAATGATGAGCTCTTTCATTGGCTCCAAAAATGCGGTCGATTTGCGCTCAGCACCTGCATCATTGAAGCGCTTGTCGTCTTTGCCGATTACTTCAATCATGGATGGATCTGCAGGAACTATCGCCAAACCATTTTTGAAACTAAAGCCTTGTTCCGAGACGTCAGCGCCCCATGCTACAGTATATCCATTGTTGAGCGCTGCTACAGTCACCTCAAAAAGGTCGTTCATACTGACATTGTAACTCTTACCCCAAGCCCAGTTATCTGGAATTTCGAGCATGCACTCGCTGTACATAGGATGATTGGTGAAAGAAGTCAAGGACACGTAGTTTTTCATGTCGAGGCCCAAAGAAGCTGCATACGTTTGAGGTGTATAGCGCACGCCATTGTATTCAAAAGTTTCGATGTCTTTGCCGATACCGCGGTTGAGTATGTCGTTGTATTTGCGTTTCCACTCATCAGTAATGCCTTCTGGCGCACCTAATCTGGAAATCATATCAGACATGAGTGTATTGAGTTGTGTGAACATTTCGCCATGGTTGTATGTACTCGTTCCGTTCAAACCGGTATAAACCTCATAGGGAACAATACCAAATTTTTCAATCACAAGCGGAACATCATGAAATGCTCCTCCTTCACTGAAATTGACCTTGCCATCCATGCGGATATATTTTTCAGCCTTCAGTTCATAGGCCTTGCGCACCACATACATTTCAGATAAAACCACAGGTGTTTTTGCGCCAAGTCGTTGAATTTCTGATTCAAAAAAGCTAGTGGCAGAAAAGGACCAACAAGTTCCGGTCTGGCCTTGGCTTTGAACGGGAGTGGCATCTAGCTGAACGAGTTTCTTGAATTCATACTTACTACCCTGTACATTAGTAGTTTGGGCAAATAATAAGGTAGTACTGATCCCAATGGATAGTATAAAACTGAAGGATTTTTTCATGCGTAAATTTTAGTTGTTGAGCACCCAACCTTGCAAACCGCGTGCCGCAGCTTTTTGTTGGATTTGTTGGAGTTCGGAAAGATTTTGGGCAGCGCCCGCACTCACTTTAGTTAGTGGCCCGTTTTGGATGAGCCTTGCGGAGAAGCCATCGCGCTGTAGCTTGCGTAAAAAGTTTTGGGCATTTTGGGCATTGGAAAAACAACCAACTATAAAATCAAAAGAAGCTTCCGTGACAGGCGCAGCCGAATTTTCAACTTCTTGCGTTGTTGAGACAGGGGCGGCAGGAACTTGCACCATTAGATGGTAACCGGGTTGCCACTCATATGTTTCTAGTCGAGAACTGTTGAACTGTTCGAAGTCTAGCTCTTTGGCTGGAACTTCTTCAGATTTAACAACCCTTAATTTAGATTTTTGATAAGTAGCCGCGTTTTGTTTGTGTAAAGGGTTGAAATCTGAGGTGCTAAACAAACCCGATTGGAGTGCGTTTGTTTGGGTTGGGATCCAGAAGGAATAAAAAGCAAAGGGAAGGATGCAAGCAGCTGCTGCAACGCGCGTCCAGTTCACTTTGCGAATTGTTGGATCGGTATGCAGCTCGATAATTGGTGTTTCATCTTTTACTGGAGCCGTTTGAGCGACGAAACTCAGGTTGCCTAAACCATAAGATGAAAGCAATAAATTAAAGAAGCGGTCTTGCTCAAATGAAATTTGGCCATCTGGTTGCTTGGCAAAAGTACCGAGCTTTGGTAGTTGGATGGTATCGCCCGTAGCCAATTGGCGCTGAAGCGCATCTGTATGTGCCTGCAATTGCGTTTTTGCCTCTTCATAGTAAAGACCATGGTGACGCGCGTATTCTGCGAGCAATAAGCCGTCGTCTGTAAGCAAGAAACGATTGAAAAGAAGGGCTTTTTTAGGTGGCGTAATGAGGCCTTTTTCGAGGTCGATTTCGGCAGCTACCTGCTTGGCGACAAATCCACCAAAACCAGGTACAACCACACAGTTGTGTCTGAGTAAAAGTTGAATAATGATGTCTTCAAAACCCTGCATCTAACAAATTTACAAAAGTCTGAGCAGATTACAAAAAAGGCCATACTTTTTCTAGATCGGCAGGCACATCGATGTTGGGTGTTTCGATATCGGTATGCATAAGGCGGATGCTATAACCGTAGTATAACCAACGCAATTGCTCCAGAGACTCGGCTTGCTCTAGAGTACAGGGTGCCAAATTGGCAAGATTTAGCAACACCTCGCTTTTGTATGCATAGAGGCCAATGTGCCGCAACCAAGGAAAGTGCTTGTCTTGGGCGTAATGCATGTTGGGTAGTGGGCTACGCGAAAAATAAATGGCGTTTTGCTGCTGGTTGGCGAGTACTTTAATGCGATTTACATTTTCTAAATCGGCTGTTGTGACGTCGGGGTGCACTAGTGTTGCGATGTTGACCTCGGGATCTTTGAATGCACTGAGCAGTTGATCAAGTTGAATAGCCGACACAAGGGGCTCATCGCCTTGGATATTGATCACGACGTCATAATCTGGAAATTGAGAAAGCACCTCTGCGCAACGTTCTGTTCCGCTTTGGTGCTTGGAACTGGTCATGACCACTTGGCCACCAAAGCGCCTCACTTCGTCGTAAATGCGTTGGTCGTCGGTGGCAACTACTAAAGTGTGCAATAAAGTTGCTTTTTGAGCGCCCTCATAGACCCGCTGGATCATGGATTTACCTTTAAGGTCAATGAGTGGTTTGCCGGGGAATCTGGAAGACCCATAACGCGCAGGAATTACACCGAGTACTTTCATTAAAATTTGGCTTGAAGTTGAATGATGAAGTTGCGTGGCGCTTGGATATCGCCCGGGCGAGAAGTAACCTCAGCATTCAAAATATTATTGACGATAAAAGAAATGCGGTATTGTTCTTTGAGCGTGTAGGCAAAGCGCGCATCAAAAACTAAATTACCACCATTGAATTGCTGACGGTATGCTTTGAGGCCAGGAAGTATAAAAACTTCAGAGGTGAGCGAAGGATCGAGATCGTCTTCAAAAACACGGTCGATATTGCGCATAAAGCTATTGTAGCGCATTGAAGCGCCAAAACTTAACTTTTGGTAATTGGCCTCGATGTCGGCCTTGGCCAAATGCTTGAAGCGGTATTTGAGCATATTGGTAGTGGTATCTGAGAAATTAGCAGTGTATTGCGGGTTGCTATTGAGCGAAATGGGGTTCATGTAAGTGTAACCAATGAGCGAAACCAACTCAACGTTCCCAAGTTTACCAGATGAATTAAAGGAGAGATCTAGACCAGAAATGCGGGCTTTTTCAGCGTTTTGAGCCTGGAAACCGACCCAATCGCCGATATTGTATTGGCCACTTGTTAAAAATTGGATGTCTTCTGCAGAAGGATTGAGTGGGTTGAGTGGCTGTTGGGTGATGGGGTTGTAATAAATAAACGAGAACTCCATCATGTTGCTGTATTGATTGACAAAAAAGGCAGCGTCGAGCATGGCTTTCCAGTTGCCAATTTTGAATCCTTGTTTGATGCCGATTTCTCCCGCCCAACCGATTTCTGGTCGGAGTTCCGGATTTGGAAATATATTGAGCGCACCAACAGATGTTTGGGTAAAGCGCTCTGCCACACTGGGGTAGCGAATGCCCTGACCAAAACTTGCGCGCAAGTGTGTAAAGGGTTTGAGCTCATAATGCAAACCTGTTCGCAAAACTGGATAAACCGGAACAAACAATGAATCTTTGCCCGGAAGCTGAAACTGAGAATCGGGTTTATTGCCGTCCATCTCGAAATATTCTAGGCGAATTCCAGCACTGAGGTCGAGTTTGTTTTGATGGTATTCTAATTGCGAATAGGCTGCATAATTTTGGGAATTATGGTTGCCAAAGAGCTGAGAAGTGACTACGTTTTGAATAGCGGTGACACCGGCGCTTAGCGTGCTTCCTTCGCCAAATTTGCGCTGAAAGGTGTAGTCGGCATAGGCGATGGTGGCGGCATTGCTTTGACTGGCATTGGAGAGGTTTTCGTTGGAGACCCAATACAAACGCGTTTTGAGCTGATGGAGGTTATTGCGCTTATCGATATACTTTGCGTAGGGATCTATAAATAAGCGCTGGCCAAAATTATAGCTCAGGGTAGAGGCACCGGCTGTGGTGTCGCCGTAACCGCTTGGTGTGTAGCCTAAGGAATCGTTTTGCCAAATGAGAAAGTTGCCGGTCTTTTGCACTTGAAAGTTGTAGCCAAGGCCAGCCTTAAGGCGCTTGTCTAGGATTGCTTTGGCGTAAATGGTACCTGAAACCCGCCCGCGATACTCAGACTCGCCAATGCGGTAGCCATCGTTGTGGTAGCCAGTAGTAGAAATGGTATAGCCAAAACGCTTTTTGAGTGCGCTATGAAAAACTTCAAGTTGCTGATTCATGGGTGGTGTAGACCACCATTTGAGTGAGCTTCGGCGCGGCGCACCGTACATGCCATATTGCATTTTCACTTTAGTGACCGGCTCTAAGGTGGGCTCCTTTTCGGCGAGTGCAATGACGCCATTGAGCGCGCCACTGCCATAAAGAACAGATGCGGCGCCTTTCATGACCTCTACTTGACTGGCTTGTTCCATGGGAATGGCATTCCATTGGGTATCACCGGCGTAGCCAGATAAGAGCGGCATTCCATTCCAGAGCAACAGCACGCGGCTACCGGTGCCGTAGGCAAAGCCAGAGCCGCCACGGATTGACACCTGCCCATCCATAGTGTAAACACCGGGGGTTTGGTCTACTGCTTGCTCTAAATCGGTGATGCCTTTGTTGTCTATGAGTTGTGGACGCAGGATTTCCATTGAGACAGGAATTTCTTCGATGGCTTGGCGGCGCTTGCCCGCACTCACAACTACATTTTTTTGCTCTTGAACTTGTGCTTGGAGCGCAACTCTTAGCGCTGTTGCTTGCACTTCTTTGATCAGGATGGTATCTGAAAGATAAAACGGGGCCTTAATGACGACTTCAAAAGGAAGCGCCCGCTGAGGAATGGTGATCAGGCCATTTTTACTTTTGAGGGGTTCGCTACCTTTGAGCAAAGCAAAGGATTCTTCTAGGCGGGCATTTGTATTGGCGTCAACAACTTCTATCTGGAAGGATTGTGCCCAACTAAATGTAGCTCCGAAGAGTAAAAATAGGATGAGTAAACGCATAGAGTAGTCTGTTTGGTGCTGTGCGAAAATAAGAGATTTAAGCGACTTTTGTATCCGTATAATTACAGAACCCACTGTAATTGAACCACAAAGTTTCTCGGAGCCTGCACCGCTCCTGGCCTGGTCACGTATTCTGCATTTGTGAAATTATTCAAAATAAGGTTGCATTTCAATTGCTCTGAAAATGCGTAATTGAAGCGCAAATCAAATACGGGGACACCCTTATTGAAAATTGCCCGATACTGCGCCATACCTACCAAAATCTCCGTATCGATGATACCCTGTTCAAAAGCCAAGTCGATATTGCGCATAAAAGAATTGTACCTGCCCGATAGGCCGATGCCAAACTTTTTATAATTGAGTTCGATGTCTGCTTTCGCAAGATGCTTGAAACGGTATTTGAGCATAGACCCCGTTGTATCTGAGAAAGTGGCAAGATATGTGGTGTCTGTATTCAAACTCAGCGGATTCATGTAGGTGTAACCCAATAAAGTCAGGACCTCCACTTCGCCAATTTTACCTGTGCTGTTCATTGAAAATTCGATGCCTGTGATGCGTGCACGTTCGGCATTTTGCGCTTGAAAACCGACCCAATTATATAGGTAATTAATTGCCCCAGGATTAGTGGTTTGCAAAAACGCCATGGTGTCGGGCTTGAAAACACCAAAAGCAAATTCAGTCATGTTGTCGTAGGCATTGATAAAACCGGCAACATCGAGCAATGCCTTCCAATCACCGACCATTACAACTTGCTTGAGGCCCAACTCAGCAGCCCAACCGCGCTCGGCAAGTAGGTCTGGATTTTGAAAGATGCGCAAACCACCTACACTCGTTGAAATATAGCGCTCTGCCACTGCAGGGAAACGGATCCCTTGACCAAAAGATGCGCGCAAATGTGTGCTTTTGCGCAGCGCGTAGTGTCCGCCAAAGCGCATAACAGGATAAACAGGTAGTGTTTGACCAACCCAATTGAAATTGGTTTCAGGCTTTTCATTGTTGAGTTGGCAGTATTCGAGCCGCAGACCCGCCTGTAAATCAAGTTTTCCCTTTGACCATTCTGTTTGTTGGTACAAAGAAAAATTCTTACTGAGGTGATTTCCGAAAATATAACTGGTTACCTGACTGATGTTGGACGTGGCGCCAAAAGAGAAGTCAAAGTGTTTTGTTTTCTTGCTTGCTTGATAATCAGCAAAGTACATTTGACCTAACGAGGCGTCTACAAGTGCCGTTGAAGAGCCGGTTGTAGTAAGGTAATAGCGCGTTCTGAGGGCGTGTTTAAGCTTGTTTTTTGAGATGTATAGCAAATAAGGATCTAGACTCAAGCGCAAAGCGCGCTGCTCGCTAAGTGTATTTTCTAGCGCCTGCAAGCACATGGAGTCATTGCGCCACAAGATAAAAACACCTTCTTCTTGCGCCTGCACATGAAAAGAGAGTCCCGCCTTGAGTTGAGGGATTTTTTTCGAAAAATAAGTATAGGTCCCGTGGATACGCCCTCGTATTTCGTGATCACCCTCGCGGTACCCTTTATCCCTAAACGCATTGACACCAAGGGTGAAGGCATGGTTGTTTTTTCGCTTAGCGGCGTAGACATCAATCAATTGAAAAGTAGGTGGGGTGTTCCACCATTTCATGCTCGTCCTTGGCGGATTGCCATAAATTCCATTTTGGACTTTCAGGGAGAAAGTTCCTTCTAGTGGCGCCTCTTTTTCATTCATGGCGATGATCCCATTGAGTGCGCCGCTGCCATAGAGCACAGATGATGCGCCTTTGATGATTTCAATTTGTTCGGCATGTTCCATCGGTACGGCATTCCATTTGACATCGCCGATATCAGGCGAGAGCATTGGCATTCCGTTCCAAACAAGCAGTACCCGACTGCCTGCTCCATATGCATATCCTCCCCCACCCCGAATAGAGACTTGGCCATCCATAGTAAATACCCCAGGACTTTGATTTACTGCTTGCTCGAGATTGGCCAAACCTTTGTTGGCAATAAGTGAAGGCCGCAGTACTTCCATAGAAATAGAGACGTCTTCGATATTCTTTTCAAAGCGTGCTGCGCGCACAAAAACTGCTTTTTCATCTTTGGTTTTCAGACGCAGGCTATCCTTACTAAGGTCTTGAGAGAAGAGTTGTATAGGAAAAAAAATCAGGTAAAGTATCGTGAATTTTACTGAATGCATTGGTGTTTGTTCGGTCTAACTTTACCCGAAGCTACTAAAAAATGGAACATTCAGACCAACTTTATCAAATTGCGTTCTCACAACTGCACGGCATTGGTCCAATACGTGCACGGCGCATTCTCAAACTACTTAACCATCCGCGCGATTTTTTTGAGCTCAATTATGCCGCTTTGCAACAACTCACCAGCATTCCCATTGCGCAACTCGAAAAAACAGACAGAACCAACGCTCTTTGGCGGGCACAGGGTCAGCTGCCTTATCTAGCCAATGAAAACCTCAGCTATCATTTCATCACAGACCCCACTTACCCAGAGCGGCTGCGACATTGTACCGATGCACCGCTCGGTTTGTTTTATCGCGGCTCGGCACCGAGTTGGCAACAACCAAGGTGTATCGCAGTGGTAGGAACCCGCCAGCAAACAGCTTATGGTCAAAACCTTGTTGAAGAATTACTCGCTGGTTTACCCAAAGATATTGTTGTCATTAGTGGTTTGGCATTAGGTGTAGATGCCAATGTCCACCACCAATGTCTGCAACAACAATTACAAACCATTGGTGTATTAGGGCATGGCATCGACCGCATTTATCCGGCGAGCAACCGAAAACTCGCCCTCCAAATGCTTGAGCGAGGTGGGCTCATGTCAGAATTTTTAATTGGCACCAAACCAGATCGCATGCACTTCCCAATGCGCAACCGCATCATCGCTGGCTTAGCAGATGCCATAGTGGTCATTGAAAGCAATAAAAACGGTGGCTCCTTGATTACTGCAGAACTCGGCAACGACTACAACCGAGAAGTTTTTGCTTTTCCGGGGTCTGTGCACCAATTGCAGTCAGAAGGCTGCCATGCGCTCATTAAAAACCAACAAGCGCATTTACTTACTTCTGCCCAAGATTTACTGCAAACCATGAACTGGACAGATACACAACAAGGGGCCGCGCTAAACAGCCACCAGATATATTCCGGACTGCAAAAAGAAATCTTAGATCACTTCAAAACCAAGAACAACTGGAGCATAGACGAACTCGCACTCCTCACCCAACAAGCAGTTGCGAGTATCAGTAGCACCCTTTTTGAGCTCGAATTAAATGGCTCTTTGCAAAATATCGGTGCAAATCGGTACCGCTTGCCCTTGTAATTTGTAAAACCTGCGTAACTTTGCAGCAGTTCATTAAAATAAACTTATTAAGAAAGGTGGAGGGACAGGCCCTATGAAACCTTGGCAACCTCACAAACTTGTAAAGGTGCCAAATCCGATCCCAATTTGGGAAAAGATAAGTTGAAACGCGCTGTTTCTACCTTTCGCCAAGCAAATTATGATCAATAGCGCATTACAACAAGCCATACAGCAACGTATTCTCGTCTTAGACGGCGCCATGGGCACCATGATCCAACGCCATCAGCTCGAAGAATTTGATTTTCGAGAAGGCGCATTTGAGCAGCACCATATGTCTTTGAAAGGCAATAATGACCTGCTCTCCATCACAAGACCAGCAATCATTAAAGAAATTCATCGCGCCTATTTAGCTGCTGGTGCAGACATCATCGAGACCAATACTTTCTCGGGTACCACTATTGCCCAAGCAGATTACCAATTAGAAGAGGCTGTTTATCAAATCAATTTTCAAGGCGCCAAAATTGCCAAAGAAGTAGCCGCAGAATTTACCGACAGGCCGCGTTTTGTAGCAGGTTCTATTGGCCCTACCAACCGCACGGCCTCCATCTCTCCGGATGTCAACGACCCAGGTTTTAGAGCGGTAAGTTTCGATGATTTAGTGTTGGCCTACAGTGACCAAATTGAAGCCCTTATGGACGGAGGTGTAGATATTTTACTCATCGAGACCGTTTTTGATACCCTCAATGCCAAAGCAGCGCTCTACGCCTGCGATCAAGTTTTTGAAAAACGCGGTTTGCAACTCCCCATCATGGTTTCGGGCACCATTACAGATCAATCTGGACGCACCCTTACAGGGCAAACAACCGAAGCATTCTTGATTTCGCTATCGCATATGCCTCTACTGAGCATCGGCCTCAATTGTGCACTCGGCGCGTCCATGATGCGTCCTTATCTACAAGTGCTCAACGAAAAAGCCACTTTTGCCGTGAGTGCGCACCCTAACGCTGGTTTACCAAACGAATTTGGGCTCTACGACGAAAGCCCTGCTGCCATGGCAGCTCAAATTGAGCAATTCTTGCAAGAAGGATTGGTCAATGTCATCGGCGGCTGTTGTGGAACCACACCAGAACACATCGCTGCCATTGCCGAAGTTGCCGCTAAGTATTCACCAAGAAAATGGAACCACTGATATGCTTAAGTTAGCTGGCTTAGAAGCTTTAGTCCTCACCGAACAAAGTAATTTTGTGAATATCGGTGAACGCACCAACGTTACGGGTTCACGCGCATTCTTGCGCATGATCAAAGAAGGCGACTTCGAAGCGGCTTTGGCCGTAGCGCGCGAACAAGTCGAAGGTGGTGCGCAAGTCATCGACATCAACATGGACGAAGGAATGATCGACGGCAAAGCCGCCATGGTGCGCTTTCTCAATTTGGTGGCCGCAGAACCCGACATCGCTCGCATTCCCATCATGATAGACTCCTCCAAATGGGAAATCATTTTGGCGGGGCTCAAGTGTTTACAGGGAAAGGGAATAGTCAATTCTATCTCGCTCAAAGAAGGTGAAGCCACTTTTATTGCCCAAGCCAAAGAAATCAGACGCTTTGGTGCTGCTGTCATTGTCATGGCCTTCGATGAAAACGGCCAGGCAGACTCCTTTGAGCGCCGCATCGAAATCTGTGAGCGGTCTTACCGCATTTTAGTTGATCAAGTTGGCTTTCCGCAAGACGACATCATCTTTGACCCGAATATCTTCCCAGTAGCCACCGGCATGGAAGAACATGCCAATAACGCACTCGACTTTTTCCGAGCCACCAAATGGATCCGCAGCAACCTTCCGGGGGCGCATGTCAGTGGCGGAGTTTCTAACGTCTCCTTCTCATTTAGAGGCAACAACAAAGTACGCGAGGCCATGCACGCCGCATTTTTGTACCACGCAACTGCCAATGGCATGGACATGGGAATTGTCAATCCGAGCATGTTGGAGGTTTACTCAGAAATCGAACCCGAACTGCTCACGCGCGTCGAAGACGTTTTGCTCAACCGCAGGCCCGATGCTACCGAACGCCTGCTCGAATTTGCAGAAACGGTCAAGGGCGATGTCAAGCAACAAACCGCAGACCTCACTTGGCGCGAACAAAGCGTTGAAAAGCGCTTGGCTCACGCGCTCATCAAAGGAATTGTCGAATTTATCGACACCGATGTAGAAGAGGCAAGGCAACAAGTCGAACGCCCAATTCAAGTGATAGAAGGCCCCCTCATGGACGGCATGAACCAAGTAGGCGACCTTTTTGGCAGTGGGCAAATGTTTTTGCCCCAAGTGGTGAAATCTGCCCGCGTCATGAAAAAAGCAGTAGCCTACCTATTGCCCTACATTGAAGCCGAAAAAGACGGCAAGCAACAAGCGGCAGGTAAAATCTTGCTGGCAACCGTCAAAGGCGATGTCCACGATATCGGTAAAAACATCGTTGGCGTCGTTTTGGCCTGCAACAACTACGAAATCATTGACCTCGGTGTCATGGTGGCGCCGCAAGTCATTATTCAAACCGCTATTGAGCAAAACGTAGATGCCATTGGCCTGAGCGGTCTTATTACGCCTTCTTTAGATGAAATGGTCCACCTCGCCAAAGAAATGGAACGCGCTGGGCTAACGATTCCGCTTCTCATTGGTGGCGCTACTACCTCAAAGGTGCATACAGCTGTCAAAATTGAAGCACATTACCCTTCGGGTGCGGTGATCCACGTGCTCGATGCCTCGCGCTCAGTTACCGTGGTGGAAAGCTTATTGGGAACCAAAAAACCAGCCTTTTTAAGTGCGCTGCGCACCGACTACGAAAAAATTAGGGTACACCACGCCAAACACCAAGCAGCCAAAGAATTACTTCCATTGGCGCAAGCGCAAGCAAATGCCTTGCAACTTGAATTCAATGCTGAAACAATGGCGCTGCCGAAGCAATTAGGGGTTCAACTCCATGAACCATCTATAGAAGAACTCGTCCCTTACATAGACTGGACCCCATTCTTTCAAACCTGGGACCTCCACGGAAAATACCCGCAAATCTTGTCAGATACTGTCGTTGGCGAAGCTGCAAGCAAGGTTTTTGCAGATGCTCAGCAACTCTTGGCGCAAGTCATAGCAGATCAGATTCTTCAATGCAAAGGCGTCAGTGGTATTTTCCCGGCGAATTCAGTAGGCGACGACATCGAAATTTACGATGTACAGACCAAAGAGGTCTTGCACCGACAAATTACGCTCAGACAACAAACCAAAAAAGTGGCGGGGCAAGCCAACATGGCTTTAGCAGATTTCATCGCGCCAAAAATAAGCGGCTTACAGGATTACATTGGTGCTTTTGTCGTGACGGCTGGGCTCGGTATTGAACACTATATTTCTGATTTCGATGCCAAACAAGACGACTACAACTCCATCATGATCAAAGCGCTGGCAGATCGCCTTGCCGAAGCATTCGCCGAATACTTGCACGCTCACGTGCGCAAAGAAACGTGGGGCTACGCACCTCAAGAAAATCTTGAAAACCAAGCACTCATTGCTGAGAAATACCGCGGCATTAGGCCTGCGCCAGGCTACCCTGCCTGTCCAGACCACCTCGAGAAATTAGGGATTTTCAGTTTGCTCGATGCCACAAAACAAATTGGTGTTACACTCACGGAGTCTTTGGCGATGTGGCCTGCAGCAGCAGTAAGTGGTTGGTATTTTGCGCATCCCGATGCCAAGTATTTTGGCCTCGGAAAAATCACACAAGAGCAACTTGAAGATGTAGCAAAGCGCAAAGGAGAAAATGCAGCTGATATCGAACGTTGGTATAGTTCAATCCTCGTTTGACCACGAACGCAGAAAAAACTATTTTAATTCGGATTGGCTTCAAACCAAGCATCGGCCTGATGAGGTGCTCGTGTTGCAGCTTCTACAGCGAGTTCGTCGCAGCGTTCGTTTTGCGGATGCCCAGCATGCCCCTTAACCCAGACAAATTCCAACTTGAACTGCGGATGCAAAGCTAAATAACGCTGCCATAAATCGGGGTTTTTCTTGTCTTTGAAACCTTTCTTGACCCATCCAAAAACCCATCCTTTCGTGATCGAATCAATCACGTATTTAGAATCGGAATGGATCACGACTGTGTAATTGCGGTTTTTGATGTGCTCGAGTGCGACAATCACTGCCATGAGTTCCATGCGGTTGTTGGTCGTGTGTCTGAAACCCTGACTCAATTCCATGCGCTTGCTCCCAAATTCTAGGATCGCTCCAAAACCACCAGGCCCAGGGTTACCCCGAGAAGATCCGTCGGTATAGACCATTATTTTTTGAGCACTCATTTCTTTAATCGGTCTGGGTTTTGTGATAAAAAAGCAGTCCAAGAATCGCCTTTTGCTTTGTTATGTTCCCCAATGCCTTTGGAAAAATGATGGCATACAGCTACTGCCAAACCATCTGTTGCATCGAGGTATTTTGGCATATCTTGAAAATTGAGTAATGTTTGAAGCATGGAGGCAACTTGTTCTTTGGACGCACTTCCACTGCCCGTAATGGCTTGCTTAACGCGCCTAGGCGAATATTCTTCGAAAGGCATATTGTGATTGAGCGCAGCGGCAATAGCCACCCCCTGCGCCCGACCCAATTTGAGCATGGATTGCACATTTTTGCCAAAAAAGGGTGCTTCTATCGCCATTTCGTCGGGTTTGTATTCGGCAATTAGGCCGTTGAGTCTTTCTAAAATTCTTTTGAGTTTGTCCGGATGATTACTGAGTTTGTGCAGTTGTATGACGCCGAAATTCAAGAGTTTGAGCTGTTTCTGTTGGACGTGAACGAGTCCGTAACCCATTACGGTGGTACCTGGGTCAATGCCTAATATGATTTTATCGTGACTCATTCTGTTGTAAAACTACGCACTATTGACTTTGCTTGCTCAAAAAAACTTGTATCTTTGCACTCCTCGGGTGATTAGCTCAGTTGGTTTAGAGCACTACCTTGACAGGGTAGGGGTCACTGGTTCGAATCCAGTATCACTCACCACAAACCTGGCTTTTGCAGTCAGGTTTTTTTATGCGCTTTTATTTAGTTGCTCGCCGAAGAAATATTGAATTCGTCGACCAAAGCTTCTCCTTGCAAACGCAAATAAAGCTGAATGAGGGCCACTACATCTTTTTCGCAATACACCATGATGCGCTGTAAGTCGTTCTCTTCGTAGTATACCCTTGCTACATCTGCGCCAGAAATATCGTCTTTGGGTGTCGGGATGCCCATGACATGGCAAAGCAACGAAAGCGATGTATAGGATTTGTAGTCGCCGAATTTCCAAAGTTCCATGGTATCGATGTGATTGATTTCCCATGGTTTTTTGCCAGAAATTTGCAAAATATTGGGCAAAGCCAAGCCATTGATGAGCATGCGGCGGCAGATATATGGAATGTCAAATTCTTTGCTGTTGTGCCCACAAAGGACGTGATAAGGCGTATTGTAGTGATCTTCGAGCAAGCGCTTGAACTGCTTCAGTAATGTTTCTTCGTCGTCGTGGTAAAAAGATTTCAAACGGATGCTTTTACCCTGACTTCCCTCGTGCAACATGCCCACAGAAATACAGACGATTTTACCAAATTCGGCTAGAATACCGCCACGTTCGTCGAAAATTTGTTCGATTGATTTCTCAGGACTGATCTGAAAACGGTTTTTTGCCTCAAATAGCGCCTTGGATTTGTCGTCGAGTTGCTCAAACTGATACGCCTGAGGAACCGTTTCAATATCCAAAAAAAGGATTTTCTCGAATTGCAATTGTTTGTTCATAGTGGAAATTTACAAAGTAAAAGATTGTCATTCGCTTTAAAAACGTGAAATTTGTAAACGCATTATGGCAGACCAGCTTTTTTTCAAGTCCCAAGATAAACTTTCGCGCTACGTTGAGCTTCGTCCTCAGCTAGAGGCACTTATTGGTTCAGAAACGGATGCGGTTGCCAATATGGCAAATTTATGTGCCGCTTTAAAAGAAGCGTTTGGGTGGTTTTGGATTGGATTTTATATTGTGCGCGGGCAAGAACTCATACTTGGTCCGTTTCAAGGCCCCATCGCCTGCACCCGAATCCAATATGCAAAAGGCGTTTGCGGCACCGCCTGGGCCGAACAAAAAAGCCAGCTCGTTCCGGATGTTGAGGCTTTTCCTGGGCATATTGCCTGCAGTAGCTTATCCAAAAGTGAATTAGTGGTCCCAATTTTCAAAGACCAAAAAATATGGGGAGTGCTCGATTTAGATAGCAAAGAACTAGATGGTTTTGACCTCACTGACCAAGAAGAAATAGAAAAACTCATGACATGGTTCGCTGCTTACTTGTAATGACACTGCTCTTGAGCGCTTGCGCGCAAGTAGGTACCATTACCGGTGGGCCTACTGATGAATTTGCACCTCGCGTCATGTCTGAGTCCATTTCCGACAAACAACGCAATGTCAAAACAAGCGAACAAGTGCTCGTATTTGATGAATTCATCAAACTAGAGCAGCCCCAACAGCGCATCCAACTCATGCCCGCAGACAGCCGCTTGCAATACGAGCTCAAAGGAAAAACCTTGCGGATTCTTTTTCTCGATCCGTTGCAAGCCCAAACCACCTATACACTCTTGAGCAACGGCGGCATCAAAGACCTCACAGAAGGAAACGATTCTTTAATGACCTGGACGTTTTCCACAGGCCCAAACCTCGATTCTTTGGTCTTGAACGCCCGCGCCAAAGAATGCATATCAGGCAAGCAGCCAAGCACCATCTACCTCGGCTTGTATCAGACCGACACCAGCCGCACAGCCCGCTATATGGGCCGCTTTGATCCACAGGGTCAACTGCAATTGAAAGGCTTGAAAGATGGCGCATATTTTCTCAAGGCCTACATCGACGAAAATCAAGACGGTGCTTGTTCGCTCACAGAAAGCCAGGACGTCTTGTTTGAACCCATTGTATTGAGTCAAATTCAAGCCGACACCCTTTCCTTCTACCTGTCTAAACCCAAGAAAAGTGAGGATACCACTGTAAAGATAGATGGAAGTAAACCTGTTAGCGCTCTTCAATCCAAACCAATTACTGCTTCTGATTCTTTGGCTTTGGCCAAACCACTGAGTTCACTTGTTTTACAGTTCGATACCCTACCCAAAGACCTATTGGCAGAGCTTTATTTAGGCGAAGTGCTGCAACACAAGATTGAGCTCAAAAAGCTGAGCACCACCATTGACTCGCTGCAAGCAGGCGTCTACACACTGAGATTAGTCGCAGACCAAAATCAGAATCAGAAATGGGATGCCATAGACCTTGACGAACGAAAGCGTGCAGAACCCATCTATTTTTATCCCGAAAAAATCAAAATCAGACCCAACTGGGAAGTTTCTTTGCCCGTGAACATACCACCGGGCAGCTTGTTTAAAAAATAAAACCTCATGAAAAAACTACTTTTTATTATTGCTGTTAGCTTGACGTCAAGTTTCAAGGCCCAAGTACTGACCCCAAAAGCAAGTCCAGTTGCCAAAATCCAACAAAAAGTGGGCTTGGCAGATATCCAAATTGATTACTCCAGACCGAGTGTAAATGGTCGTGTCATTTTTGGTGAACTCATCCCTTACGGCCAAATGTGGCGCTTGGGGGCAAACGAAAACACCAAAATCACCTCCAGTGAAGCACTTATTTTTGGCAAAGACACCCTCAAAGCGGGCACCTATGCCCTGTTTGCCAAACCAGGGCAAAGCAGCTGGGAATTTTATTTCTACAAAGACTTTAGCAATTGGGGGCTCCCTGAAAAATGGGATGACAGCAAAGTAGCACTCAAAATAAGTGCAAATGCTGAAATTAGTAAAGTATTTACTGAAAATCTCACCCTACAATTCGAAGAATTGAAATACAGCAGTGCCCAAATTACACTGACTTGGGCACAAACTAAAGTAACACTCCCATTTGCGCTCGACACCAAAACTAAAGTCTTGGCGAGCATCGACAAAACGATGGCTGGCCCAAGTGCCAATGACTACCACCAAGCAGCTACTTATTACTTCAACGAGAAATTGGACCTTAAAAAAGCATTGGAATGGTCTACAAAAGCTGTAGAATTGCGCGGCAACTCAGCCTACTGGATGACGCGCCTCAAAGCGCAACTACAAGCAGCTAATGGAGACTATAAAGGTGCAATTGAGACCGCCAAACTTTCTATGGAAGCTGCTAAAGCAGATGGCGACGACGCTTATGTTTTGGCCAATCAGAAATCGATCGAAGAATGGTCTAAAAAACGCTAAGCGACTTTGCTCCAACAATACCGTTATCATTTTTTATTGCACCTCATTATTTTCATGTGGGGTTTTACGGGTATATTGGGTAAGCTCATCCAACTAGATGCGCTGCTCATTGTATGGCACCGCCTGTGGATTGCCGCGCTGGCGCTTGGTATTTTCATGTGGTTCAAAAAACGACTGTCCTTACCGAAAGGCAAGTCCCTACTTTGGAGCATTTTAGTTGGCTTGGTTGTGGCCCTTCATTGGCTAACCTTTTATACATCTATTCAATTATCTACAGCCTCGCTTGGCATTCTTTGTTTATCTACCACTACCTTACACGTCACTTGGCTCGAGCCTTTGATCATGCGCAAACGCTTTTCTTGGATAGAATTTGCAATGGGTTTATTGGTCATTGGTGGCATCTATTTTGTGGCGCATGATTTCAAAGGAGAAGAGCAAAAAGCTGTTCTGATCGGCTTGGTTTCGGCACTCTGCGCAGGCATCTTTTCTGTGGCCAATGGCAAGCTCGCCCAACAAACCGATACCGCTGCGCTAAGTTTCACCGAACTCTCAACGGGGTTCATAGCGCTCAGCGCGTATTTTGTCTTCCAAGGAAAAATGAGCCTCGATTTATTTCAAATGACACAAACAGACTTCTACTGGCTCTTGTTCTTGGGCATTCTTTGCACCTCATTTGCTTTTTTGGCCACAATAGAAATTGTGAAAAGACTCGGTGCATTTAGCGTATCTTTGAGCATTAATTTAGAACCGATTTACACGATTATTTTGGCAATTGTTTTACTCAAAGAGCACAAATTGCTCCAAACTTCGTTTTATTGGGGTGCAGCCATGATTTTATCAGTGGTGCTCGCTAACGGCATTTGGAAACACAAACAAAGACAAAAAGCAAAGACAAACTATGGAAATGCAGTACAATAATTTGGGTAAAAGTGGCTTGCAAATCAGCCGTCTGTCTCTGGGGTCTTGGCTTACCTTTGGCAAGCAAATCAGCGACGATACCGCTGAGGCCCTCATGGACTACGCCTACGAACAAGGGATTAACTTCTTTGACAACGCCGAAATCTACGCCCGCGGCAAGAGTGAGGAAGTGATGGGTGCCATCCTCAAAAAGAAGAATTGGTCCCGAGACTCCTATATTGTCAGCAGTAAAGCATTTTTTGGAACAGGTGGCGAGTGGCCCACACAAAAAGGCCTCAGCCGCAAGCATTTGGTGGAGGCTTGTGAACAAGCCTTGAAACGTTTTCAGCTAGACTACCTCGATTTATACTATTGTCACCGTCCAGACAAAAAAACACCCATAGAAGAAACCGTCTGGACTATGCATCAGCTCATCATGCAAGGCAAAATCTTGTATTGGGGAACTTCTGAGTGGTCTGCACAAGAAATCATGGAAGCACACCTATTTGCCAAACAAAATCATTTGATTGGTCCTGTTGTAGAGCAGCCAGAATACAACATGTTCACCCGTGAAAAAGTAGAAGTGGAGTTTTCTCAAATCTATCAAACAGTTGGCTTAGGAACCACCATTTGGTCTCCATTAGCCAGCGGAATATTGAGCGGCAAATACAACGATCAATTCCCAGATGGAACGCGTTTGGGGATGGAAGGTCTTGAATGGCTCAAGGAGAAAAACCTCACAGCGGCACGCATCCAATCTGTTCTTTCGCTTACTGAACTCGCCAAAGAATTAGGTCTTAGTTTGCCCGTCATGAGCTTGGCTTGGTGCTTAAAAAACCCAAATGTTTCAACTGTTATTCTTGGCGCAAGTAAACTCGTTCAATTAGAAGAAAATATGAAAGCGCTGAGCGCTCAATCGCTGCTTAGCCCTGATGTCATGCAGCGCATCGAAGAAATTTTACAAAATAAACCTCAATTTCCGCCCTATTAATTAAAGCTCATCATGATTCAAACAGACATTATCATTATTGGTGCAGGCCCCGTCGGCTTATTTACAGTTTTTGAAGCCGGCTTACTCAAATTGCGCTGCCACTTGATCGATTCATTGCCACAACCTGGTGGTCAATGCTCAGAAATTTATCCTAAAAAACCCATCTACGATATCCCTGGTTTTCCGTCCATCTTAGCCGGAGAACTCATCGATAACCTCATGGAGCAAGCAGCGCCATTTAAACCCGGCTTTACGCTCGGGGAAGCTGCCATGACCATCGATAAAGACGATGAAGGACAATTTATCGTCACTACGGTTAGAGGTACTGCGCACCGCGCACCAATTGTTATGATTGCAGGAGGTCTCGGTGTTTTTGAACCGCGCAAACCACCTATTGCGAACATTACCGATTTTGAAGATAAAGGCGTAGAATACATCATTCGCAACCCTGAAATCTACCAAGATAAAGTCTGTGTCATTGCCGGTGGCGGAGACTCAGCGCTAGATTGGTCTATTTATTTAGCCGAAAGAAAAATTGCCAAGCGTGTAGTTTTGGTGCACCGCAGCAGTTCATTCCGCGGTCACTTAGATTCTGTGCAACGCGTCATTGATATGGCTGAAAGCGGTGAAATCGATTTGGTAACCGAAGCAGAGGTAACTGGCCTTCAAGGATCGGGTCAGCTAGAGCACGTAATTGTTACCCATCAAAAAGATGGTGAACGCAGTATTGCAGCCGATCATTTTATTCCGCTTTTCGGGCTCAAGCCAAGCCTCGGACCGATCGGTGATTGGGGCTTAGAAATCGAAAAAAGCGCCATTAAAGTCAATACGCTGGACTACTCTACGAACATCCCGGGTATTTATGCAATTGGCGACGTCAATACCTACGAGAACAAACTCAAACTGATCTTGTGTGGCTTCCACGAAGGTACCCTTGCTGTACAATCTGCTTTTGCCCGCATTCATCCAGAAAAGAAAAACGTCTTGAAATACACGACCGTCAACGGGGTGAATGGCTTTTAATTGATGAAAAACAAGGCGGTTAATGCGGTTGCCATTCTAGGCATTATTTCCATTCTGAGCATTCTTACTGTTCAGTTTGTCTGGATCCACAATACCCGTCAGTTGCAACAAGAGTATATTAATATTCAGCAGCGAGAAGACAGCCTGAACTTGCGTGAGTTTGCGCAACAGGCCAGAGCAGCGCTGCGCAACGTCCTCACTTCTATCAATCAAAATGAAGATCCGAGTGCAGTTTACGGTGCGATCAAGCAGGTGAGTTACCAGCACTACACCGTAGATGTCAATGACGAAGTGCAGCCCTTTTACTTAGAAACACTTTTAAAGAAGGAATTCTATCT
>JAIXUE010000045.1 GCA_027483605.1 Cryomorphaceae bacterium
AGATGGGTCAATAGACTCATTGGCGCCTTGTTCATTGCCTTTGCTTTCGCGCTCTTCTTTTACTAGCAAGTGCTCTAGATTGCCTTTCAATAAAAACGATTCGGCGAAGTAGGCCAATTCTTCAAACTCTCGTTGGGCAGGTTTATCTGTTGCCAATACGTTTGGATTTTCTTTGAGCCGCTGATAATCTAGTAATCTCAAGGACTGTACTTTTCCATTTTTGAGCTGCGCATAATTGTAAAAAAGTTTGGCGCAGATATCCGTGATACAGACGCTGCCATTGACTCTTGCGATATCGAATTTCAACAATAATGGCAACTTGCACCATTTATGGATATCATAAGCCACAAAATCACCTTGCGAGTAAACAATGGTGCTTTGTTTTTGGCGCCCGCTATGTGGATCTTGGATCTTTAAAAACTCAATGGGTTGCGCATTGTGTGGATGCCCGCCGAGCACTAAATCTATGCCTGTTTGCCGACAAATTTGGTGCATGTTGTCTACAATTGTTTGCGACGGATAAGGCTGATACGCACAGCCCATGTGTAAAAACGCCACTAGGAATTCAGCACCTTTTTGCCGAGCTAATTGGGCTTGGTGCACGATCAAAGATAAGTCGGGGTTTGCTTCGTTTAAATTCAGGTGGTTGACCAAATAACTTTTTGCTTCCGGACAAACTAAGGCGTTCAATGAAAACGTATAGGATAAAAAGGCGATTTTGATTCCGTTCTTTTCGATAATTGGAAATGCGTCGCGCTCGTTTTCCGTTCTAGCCGTACCCACGTGTTGGATGCCTTTTTGATCCAAAAATTCTATCGTTTGCACTACGCCATCTTCACCCTGATCCATAGAATGGTTGTTGGCTGTAGATAGCACATCAAACCCTTTGTATTTCCCAAATCCTGAAAAAACATCAAACATGTCTTCGTTGGCATTGAAATACATGTTACTCAGCATCACCTCAGGAACGAATGATGCTGGTTTGTTCGGATTTAATGGTGTTTCGAGATTGCCAACAACTAGGTCCGCGTCGAAGAAAAAGTCCCCGCTTTCTTGCCAAAGATCTTTGCACTGCTCTGAAGTAATGCAGAAGTAGGGCATGAGGTCGCCACCGGCACTGAGTGTAATTTTTTGGGTCTTTTCTACGCTGTCTAATTTTTGAAACCTTGCCCCTTGACTTTGAAAGTGTTGTTCCAGACCCGCGCCCTGATCACCTTTGAAGATGGCTCGGAAATAATATTTATAGCCAAAATAGAGTTGTTGCTTTCGGGTCATCTTGCGCGGGTCTTCGTGGTGGCCCGTCAGCGGATGCAGCCAATCTTTACCGCCCAATAATTTTCGAATGCGAAATAGGAACCGCACCAGACCTACTAAAAACCTTCCCTTCAGCGTAATGGGCCGTGCGGGTTTGTATTTAGCTTGGTTGAATGGATGAGACATGATGTAAAAATAGAAAATAAAAAAACCCCATCTGTTGATGAGGTTAAGTGTCGGGATGACAGGACTTGAACCTGCGACTTCTCGCCCCCCAGACGAGTACTCTACCAACTGAGCTACATCCCGAAAAATTCAAATCTATGTGAAACAAAAAACCCTCAATTCAGAAGAATCAAGGGTTAATTTCACAATATTGTACTCGAGGCGGGACTTGAACCCGCACGGGCAAATGCCCACAGGATTTTAAGTCCGGCGTGTCTACCGATTCCACCACTCGAGCTCAAAAGAGCGAGAAACGGGATTCGAACCCGCGACCCCGACCTTGGCAAGGTCGTGCTCTACCAACTGAGCTATTCTCGCTTGAAACTCCCATTTTTGCTAAGCCTTTGCTTCACTAGGGGCGACAAAGTTAATTATTTTTTTAATTTTTCAAAACACTAAACGCATTTTCCTTGCGATTTTTCAAAGAAAAATACATCCAAGTGAGCGGTAAGAGCAAAGCGTAGTTGTAATAGAGGTCTTCAAATGGAATACTGATCATGCGCCAGCCAATGATGTGAGCATCACTGTACCAGACGATTGGCTCTGGTGTCACTGCACCAGTCAGGATGCCATTGACAATAAAAAATGGTATCAGGCAGAGCAAATAGGCCCACATGAAGTCTTGATACCAATTTCGATTTCTCAGCAGTAGGGTGAGCGCAGCACTTAAAAAAGTAGCCAAAGTCGTGTAATAGTTTTCACTATGGAGCATAAGCCATATTATGGAGCTCGCGAGCAAAACAAAAGCAAAAATGGGGGCGGCGCGCTTTGTGTTTTTATTTCTATTCGGAAAATAGGCTTGAATGACTTTCAGGATGAAAATAAAGTTATATGGAATCACTACAAAAAACAGTACTTCTTCAAGCGGCAAATGACCAAAATAAATTTTCAAGAGGTAGTCTGGATTGAAGCCCCAAACACCCCACTGTGTGAAAAATTCATCCCAAATGAGAAAAGGTATTGCAACAATTAGCGCAGCGAGGAAGACAAAACGCCATTCTTTATAGAAAGCGACTTTGCGATCAAAACTGAGTGCAAAAGGACCCGCAAAGGAAAGGAGAATAACCCAGCCATATAGACTCATGCGCTTTGTTGTTTTTTGAATTGCTTGCGGCTATCGATATAAAAACGAAATGGAACGAGCAGCATTCCGAAACATTCGCCATGTTCTTTGCCTAAATGTTTGTGGTGAATTTTATGCGCCCTGCGAATGGCATAAAAGTATGGATGTTCAATGTCTCGCAGCCACTTGAAACGGCGGTGGATATAAACGTCGTGGATTAGAAAATAAGCTAATCCATAGGCCGCAATGCCGAAGCCAATCCAGACAGGGAAGTAAGTTTGATTCATCAGACCAAGCATAATACAGAGCCAAGATGGGATAGCATAAATCAGAAAGAAGACGTCATTTTTTTCAAAGAATCCGGGTTCTACTTGGTGATGGTCTTTGTGAAAATACCACATAATGCCATGCATGACATATTTGTGCGTGGCCCATGCCATGAATTCCATTCCGAAAAAAGTTGCGATTGTTACAATCGGCCCCCACCACATCATAAGCGAAAATTTAAAAAAGTAAAAAAGATGGTCATGTAAATAAACAACGCCACAGCTACATTGTTTGCCTCGTTTAAGCGCCACTTTCTGTAAATAAATTGCAAGAATAAGGAAGTGCCAAACCAGCAAACATAGTTGAACGTGGGAATAATGCCGCCCTTCCAGTACCAAAACCCAAGTTTCACCGCAACAGGCTCCATCAAAAAGTCCAGAAACACCATTAAGGCAGCTGCCAAAATGATTTCTAACCAAAAACCCAGTTGTAATGAGCCAAGGAGTGCTGCACTTACCATACTGAGCATCGCCCAATTGACGCCAATTATCAGTGGAACATCAAATATTTTTGGACCTAAAACACTGCCATAATGATAGTTGCCAAAAAGCAAACCTGTATGAACACCAAGCCATTCAACAGTCATTCCTGTTGCAAAAGCGATGCCGATAAATAGCCAAAGAGGAGCAGTATGCTTTTTTCTACCAAGCAACAGAACGCCAAAGGAGAGTAGCAAGTGAAAAAATGAGAGGCCAACAAAAAATGATTTGTAAGGGCCAATAGACATGCCCAAAAGCCCAACGAGATAGAAAATCCCAATGAAAATGATCAGCTTTCGACTCAAGTTGTTGTGTTTTTTTCAATAAAGCCCTGTCCGGTCAACATATTACTGATGATGTTTTCGAGTGGCGTATATTTAAAAGACAATTCTTTTTCAATTTTGTTGCGGTCATAGCGCAACACTTCGTGTGATGAACGTGCGGTTTCGATGGTCAGGCCGTTTCTTTTGCCGCTTAAATGACACCATAGTTCGTGAAAGGCCGCAAAAAATAAGGTAAGCGTTTTTGGAGCTTTGATATTTGGTGGCGTTTTCCCAAGTTTTTGTGCAAATGCACTAAACAATTCGCGAAAGGTTTGTTGCGGACCAACTACTAAAAAGCGTTCAGCATGAACACCTTTATGCACTAATTCGACCATGGCCCAAGCGACGTCGCGTGCATCTACAACCGCGTTCGCGCCACTGGTATAAAATTTCAAGCCTTTTTTGGCGGTCTCCAGCATTTGTAATGACGGACTACCTGGTGCGGCAGGCCCTAAAATGACACAAGGATTAACAATTACGGCACGCAAGCCCTCTTCAATACCGCGCCAAACTTCTTTTTCAGCCATTAACTTTGAAATGCCGTAGCCACTGTGTTGCGCGCCCTCTTGCCATTTGCTTTTTTCGTTGACCAGCGCTTCTTTGCCGCCGATAGCCGCCGTAGAACTCACATGGCAAAAGTAGGGAACGTCATATTTAATGCATAAATCTACTAAGTTGGCAGTTACATATCGGTTTTGCTGAATGCACGCCTCAAAGTCTGCTTTGAAGAACGATACCAAAGCCGCACAATGGTAAATGCACGTGCTTCCTTTTACAAGGATTTTCAAGTCGTCTATATCGAGAAGATCAGCTTTTACCCATTCGACAAGTGCCCACTTTTCAGTAGCACGTTCTTTAAAATAGTAGGTAAATAATTGTTGAACCGCCTTTTGCTTTTGGGCACTGCGGAATGCAGCCCTAACGCAAAGATTGCGTTTAGTCAGCTCTATCAAGACATGACTTCCGAGAAGTCCGGTAGCACCAGTTACTAAATTCACGTCCTAAAGCTAGGGATTACTTTTGATAGAAAGCAGCAAGTGCCGCTATGATTTGTTCGGCGGCGTAGTTTAGTTGCGCATCGGTATGTGCAGAAGACACAAACCCTACTTCGTAGCCACTTGGCCCAAAATAAACACCCACATCCAAAAGAAAATGGTGCATAAAATTGAAAGCGGTCATTTCGCTGGCAATTTGACTTGCTGCCGTGATGCGTTTTTTCCCGTTGAAAGAGAACCAAAAAATGGATCCAACACAAACGAGTTCCATTGGTAATGCCTCTGCCAAGGCAAAAGCATTGATCTTGTCCACAAAGGTTTGCGTTCGTTTTGCTTGCTGCGTATAAAAGCCTGGCGACGCACACAATTCGAGTTGGGCAAGCCCTGCTGCCATCGCGACCGGATTTCCAGAGAGGGTTCCGGCTTGGTAAACAGGCCCCTCGGGAGAAACATAGGCCATGATTTCTTTTCTTGCACCATAAGCGCCGACCGGTAAGCCTCCGCCGATGATTTTACCATAGGTGACCATATCTGGCGTGATACCATACAATTCTGCTGCGCCGCCAAATGCCACTCTAAATCCAGAAATCACTTCATCAAAGATGAGTAAAACACCATATTTTGTGCAGAGTGAGCGCAGCAGATTTAAGAAGGTAAGGTCTTGGAGCAATAAGCCGTTGTTGGCTGGAATCGGCTCAATGATCACTGCCGCAAGGTCGTGGTGCTGGGCTTCAAAGCAAGCGCTAAGGGCCTCCGCATCGTTGAGCGGTAAAACGAGTGTTTCGTTAGCGAAAGCTTCCGGCACACCGGCGCTCGATGAGGTGCCAAAGGTGACTAATCCGCTACCAGCCTGAACCAACAACGCATCTACATGGCCGTGGTAACAACCTTCAAATTTCAATATCTTATTTTTACCAGTGGCGCCACGTGCCAAGCGCAATGCACTCATAACGGCTTCTGTTCCGGAGCTAGTGAAACGAATTTTATCAATAAATGGAAGCCGTTCGAGCATAAAAGCCGCGAGCTCGTTTTCTTTGCGTGTGGGCGCACCGAAACTCGCGCCATTTTGAAGTGTTGCTACAATTTTCTCAAAGACATAAGGATGGTTGTGCCCATGAATGAGGGGCCCCCAACTGCAGCAAAAGTCTATAAATTGGTTGCCATCTTCGTCCCAAATTTCAGCACCATTGCCTTTTGCAATAAAAAGCGGCGTGCCTCCAACGGACTTAAAAGCGCGCACAGGAGAATTGACGCCACCAGGAAAAAATCCTTTGGCGGCTTCGAATAATTCTGCCGAACGGCTGCGGTCAATAGGAGAGGGAGTCTTCATTCTTATGTATATTTGTGGCCATAAAGTTACGAATAAAGCCGTGCATATGATATTTGAAAACACCCTAAAATTCGCTCAAGAATTAGATCAAAAAGACCCGTTAGCAACTTTCAGAGCGCGCTTTCATTTCCCGACTTTTCACAACCCCAACCCTATATATTTTACAGGCAACTCTCTTGGTTTACAACCCATCACAGCAGCTGGTTACATTCAAGAAGAACTCGAGGCTTGGGCGAATTTTGGTGTAGAAGGCCACTTTTTAGCCAAAAGACCTTGGTTTTCTTACCATGAAAACCTCACTGAAATGGCTGCCAAAGTTGTTGGCGCACTTCCAATAGAGCTTGTTATTACGCACTCTCTGACCACGAATCTGCACTTATTAATGGTTTCGTTTTATCGTCCGGAGGGGAAGCGTGTCAAAATTCTCTGTGAAGAAAAAGCTTTTCCAAGCGATCAATATGCTTTGGCTTCACAAGTTGCATTTCATGGCTTGCCGCCAGAAGCTTTAGTTGAGGTAGGCCCAAGACCAGGGGAGCATTTATTAAGAGAGGAAGATATCCTCCAAAAAATTACTGAACTCGGTGAGGAGCTCGCATTGGTCATGATTGGCGGCGTCAATTACTATACAGGGCAGTATTTCGATTTGCAAAAAATCACTGCCGCTGGCCATGCGGTTGGAGCAGTTGTTGGTTTTGACCTCGCTCATGCTGCGGGTAATGTCAATTTAGCACTCCATGACTGGAATGTCGATTTTGCTGCCTGGTGTGGTTATAAATATTTGAATTCTTCACCAGGTGGTGTTTCTGGATTATTTGTCCATGAGCGCCACGCGCACAATAAATCTTTGCCGCGCTTTGCCGGATGGTGGGGCCATAATAAAGCTGCTCGTTTTCAAATGGAACCAGGATTTGACCCTATTCCTGGGGCCGAAGGCTGGCAATTGAGCAACGCGCCCATTTTAGGGATGGCAGCACACCTTGCCTCTTTAGAAATTTTTGAAGAAGCAGGCATGGACCGCATCGGTCAAAAGCGCGATCAACTCACGGCTTATCTTGCGTACTTAATTGAAGATGTTTCCATTCAAAATCAGGAGAAGTGCTCATTTGAAATCATTACTCCAAAAGATATCAAGTACCGCGGTGCGCAGCTTTCTATTTTGGCAAAAGGGCAAGGCCGTCAACTATTCGATAGGCTCACCGACTTGGGTGTCATTGCCGATTGGCGCGAACCAAATGTCATTCGCATTGCACCAGCACCACTTTATAATTCTTATGAAGATTGCTATCGATTTGCGCAGTACTTAGCACAAGCAATTATTTAACTGCGCTGATGTAAGCATCGAGGTCTTTCGCGAAAAACTGCAATTCTAAGGCTCTTACTTTTTGTTCTACTTCATGAGCCGTGCAATTAGATGGCAGGGCCACCCCATGCTGAAAAAGGAGTTTTCCTTTGTCAAACTCTTCATTGACCAAATGAATACTGATTCCGCTAAATGGTTCATTCGCCGCGCTTACCGCGCGATGTACGTGCTGACCATACATGCCCGCACCTCCATAGTTTGGAAGCAACGAAGGGTGTATATTGATGATCTGGTTTGGATAGGCAGTAATGAACTCACTTGGCAATTTTTTAAGAAACCCAGCTAAGACAACCCAATTTACATTCAGATCATGGCAAATTTGGAGGTAGTAAGCAAATTCTTTTCCAAGTAAATTAAAGAAGGGAAGGCCTTGGTCATTGCAAAATGCTTCCATGTCCAAATTTGGCTTGCTTGAGAGCACCCCAACCACTTTAACTCGTTCATTATCTTTGAAATAGTGAATAATTTGACGTGCGTTACTGCCGCCACCGGAAATAAATAGAATTAATTGTTCCTGCATTTCTGTTACAAAGTTAAGCATAGTGTAGGATTCCTAAGCTTTAAGTCCCGAAGTGTTGATAAATTAAATGGGTATAAGTTTTGTTTATTGGTCGATAGTTTTTTTCTTTGCAAGCTGAAACCTTTAAATTTTAAAAAATGTCTGATATCAAAGCTAAAGTTATCGCGATCATCGTTGATAAACTGAATGTTGAAGAAAGTGAAGTAACTAACGAAGCGAGCTTCACCAATGACTTGGGTGCCGATTCACTTGACACAGTTGAGTTAATCATGGAATTCGAGAAACAATTCAACATTTCTATTCCAGACGATAAAGCAGAAGGTATCCAAACTGTTGGTGACGCTATTGCTTACATCGAAGCGAACGTTTAATAATTCCCACCATTCCTTTAGTTTACGGGTATGCAATTAAAAAGAGTTGTTGTAACAGGTCTTGGTGCACTTACGCCAATAGGTAATACAGTACAAGAATACTGGGAAGGCTTAATGGCGGGTAAAAGTGGTGCCGCACCCATTAAACAATTTGATGCTGCTCTTTTCAAAACACAGTTCGCCTGTGAATTGAAAGACTTCAATGTGGAAGACCACATGGATAAAAAGGAAGCGCGTAAGCTTGATCAATTTTCGCAGTATGCCATAGTAACCGCTACGGAAGCTATGGCAGATGCTGCGCTGCTAGAATCTAATCCCAACCTAGACCGCATTGGTGTTATTTGGGGCTCAGGTGTTGGAGGCCTTAAAACTTTCCAAGAAGAAGCAAGAGAATATTTTAGTGGAGACGGAACGCCTCGCTTTAATCCTTTCTTTATTCCAAAAATGATTGCAGATATTGCAGCCGGCCATATTTCTATTAAATATGGCTTGCGCGGTCCAAACTATGTTTGTGTATCAGCGTGTGCCTCTGCAACGAATGCAATTATAGACGCATTTAACCTCATTCGTTTAGGCAAAGCCGATGCTATCGTTACTGGTGGTTCAGAAGCAGGTGTCAATGAAATGGGGATGGGTGGTTTCAATGCCCTCAAGGCACTATCTACCCGCAACGACTCTCCAGAGACTGCATCTCGTCCGTTCGACCTCGATCGCGATGGCTTTGTGCTCGGCGAGGGTTCTGGTTGCCTTATTTTAGAAGAATACGAGCACGCCATCAAACGCGGCGCAAAAATATATGCTGAAGTAATTGGCGGTGGCATGTCAGGAGATGCCTACCACATGACCGCACCACACCCAGATGGGCTCGGCGCGCGCAATACCATGCTTGCGGCAATTGAAGATGCCGAAATTGACCCATCAGAAATCGATTATGTCAATGTACATGGTACCTCTACACCACTCGGTGACATCGCCGAAGTGAAAGCAATACAGCACGTTTTTGGTGAACACGCCTACAACCTCAATATCAGTTCTACCAAATCCATGACCGGCCATCTTCTCGGTGCAGCTGGCGCAATCGAAGCAGTGGCTTGTGTATTGGCAGTCAAAAACGACATGGTACCACCAACAATCAATCACTTTACCGACGATCCCGAACTCGATCCTAAACTCAACTTTACTTTTCATCAGCCACAGGCGCGCACAGTGAATATCGCATTGTCTAACACCTTTGGTTTTGGGGGCCACAACACCTCCATTATTGTCAAGAAATTTAAAGCATAAATTGCTCAAAATACCTCTTTTTAAAAAGAAGAAATCTGACGAAGAGCTTGACGTCATCCGCTTTGTCTTGGCTGAATTTGGCTACAAACCACAAAACGTAGCGTATTTTATCCAAGCCCTGACGCATAAAAGTTCCTTGTCAGACCAACATCTCTTAGCAGCCAATGAAAGACTAGAGTTTTTGGGCGATTCTATACTCGATGCTGTTGTTGCGTCTTTTGTGTATGAAAAATACCCAGACTTAGATGAAGGCCAGCTCACCAAAATCAAATCAAAAATAGTTAACCGTAAATCTTTAGCGAATATCGGCGAACGGATGGGTATAAGAAATCATTTGATTTATAGCCAAGGAAGAAGCATCAATTTAGTAGGTTTAGAAGGCAATGCTTTTGAAGCACTCATTGGTGCTATTTATCTGGACGGAGGCTTTGTAAATACGCAAAGCGTTCTCAAGAATACTGTTTTTAGAAAGCACCTCAATATCAACAAAGTGCTTGAAGAGGAGCTTGACTTTAAATCTGCCCTTTTCATTTGGTGCCAACGCAAAAAATTAGGCCTTGAATTCGTGCTGTTGTCTGAGCAATTCATTGAGGGTAAAGCTGTTTACGAAATGAGTGTGCAAATCAATCGCACAAGCTATGGAAAAGGGAAGGGTTTCTCAAAAAAAGAAGCGGAACAGGCCGCGGCAAAAGAAACACTTGCCTTAATGGGAGAAATATAAGACAGCACTTTATTTATTAAAATTTGTAGTACATTTGCCATATAAAAAGAACGACACATGACTTGGACAGACTTCGTATACAAAATTGGTGATGCATTTCAATGGTCTTTTGGCTTTTTTGAATTCATCCAAAACTATTTCAATACCGCCCTTGTTTTATTGGGCTTTTTTGGATTTTATTACTGGATGCGTATTCAAAAACGCCTCAGTGATCAAGCCAACGTGCCAGTAGAAATCAAAGACAACGAAGGTTGGTATAACAAAGAAGGACAGCAACTGAAATAATTTCAGTTGAATAGAAATAAAAAAGGGCGGTCATTGACCGCCCTTTTTCTTTTGGGTCTTTTTCTTATTTATCAGATGTAAGAGAGGCGCTTAAAAATTCGCGGTTCATACGCGCGATGTTTTCTAAAGAAATTCCTTTCGGACATTCAACTTCACAGGCACCGGTGTTGGTACAGTTACCAAAACCTTCTTCATCCATTTGACGAACCATATTCAGAACACGTTCTTTTGCTTCAACTTTTCCTTGTGGCAACAACGCATATTGAGATACTTTGGCCCCCACAAATAGCATTGCTGAACCGTTTTTACAGCTAGCAACACAAGCTCCACAACCAATACAAGCAGCGGCTTCGAAAGCTTTATCGGCATCTGCCTTAGGAATTGGAATAGCGTTTGCATCCATGGTGCGTCCTGAAGTATTTACGGAAACAAAACCTCCAGCTTGTTGAATGCGATCAAACGCAGCACGATCTACTACCAAGTCTTTTACAATCGGGAAAGCGCGTGATCTCCATGGCTCAACATAAATGGTATCACCATCATTAAAGCTTCGCATGTGAAGCTGGCAGGTTGTTGTGCCTGTTTCGGGGCCGTGAGCGCGTCCGTTGATGTATAGTGAGCACATACCGCAAATTCCTTCACGACAGTCGTGATCAAATGCAACTGGTTCTTTTTGCTCATTGATGAGTTGCTCGTTGAGTTGGTCGAGCATTTCCAAAAATGAGCTATCTGTAGATACATTTTGAAGCCCATAGGTTTCTATACCACCTGTTGCGTTGGCATTTTTTTGTCTCCAGATTTTGAGCGTAATATTGATAAATTTTGAAGCCATATCTACTTATTTATAGTTGCGTGCTGCAATTTTAATGAACTCGTAATTGAGTGCTTCTTTGTGAAGTACTGCTTGTTTGGCATCGCCGTCTTGGTATTCCCAAGCAGCAACGTATTTGAAGTTTTCGTCGTCGCGGAGTGTTTCACCTTCGCTGTCTTGGTATTCTTCGCGGAAATGTCCACCGCAAGACTCTTGTCGTTGTAAGGCATCAACGGCCATGAGTTGACCTAGCTCGATGAAGTCTGCAACGCGCATTGCTTTTTCCAGTTCTGGATTCAGCTCATTGGCATCGCCAGGCACAAAGACATCTTTATAGAACTCTTCGCGGAGCGCAGCAATTTCTTCGATGGCTTCTTTTAGGCCAGATTCATTGCGCGCCATACCTACTTTGTTCCACATAATGAGACCAAGGCGTTTGTGGAAGTGATCCACCGATTTAGTGCCTTTGTTTTGAAGGAAGCGCTCAATACTGGCTTTAACTTCAGCTTCGGCTTGTTCGAATTCCGCTGTTTCTGTACTGATTTTACCTGTACGGATATCTTTTGAAAGGTAATCTGAAATAGTGTAAGGCAATACAAAGTAGCCGTCTGCTAATCCTTGCATGAGAGCAGAAGCACCAAGGCGGTTGGCACCGTGGTCTGAGAAGTTAGCCTCGCCCGTCACAAAACAGCCCTCAATGCTACTTTGTAGGTTGTAATCTACCCAAACGCCACCCATGGTGTAGTGTACTGCAGGATAGATTTTCATCGGGGTTTCGTATGGATTATCGTCGGTAATTTTTTGGTACATCTGAAAGAGGTTACCATATTTTTCTTCAATCCACTTTTTACCAAGTGCAAGAATTTTTTCTTCAGTGGGGTTTTGATCTCCTTGTGCGAATGCAGATTGGCGACCTTTGCTGCGGATTTCTGTAGCGAAATCTAGGTAAACACCTTCATTGGTATCGTTGGCCTCAATGCCATAGCCGGCATCACATCTTTCTTTAGCTGCTCGGGAAGCGACGTCGCGCGGCACGAGGTTTCCGAAAGCGGGGTAGCGTCTTTCAAGGAAGTAATCGCGGTCCTCTTCGGCAATTTGCGTTGGCTTTAAACGTCCTTCGCGAATGGCTTCAGCATCTTCTTTTTTCATAGGAACCCAAATACGACCAGAGTTACGCAAAGACTCCGACATGAGGGTAAGCTTGGATTGGTTGGTGCCGTGAACTGGAATACAAGTTGGGTGAATTTGCACAAAACAAGGATTGGCAAACATAGCTCCTTTTTTATGTACTTTCCAAGCTGCAGACACGTTGCTTCCCATGGCGTTTGTCGAGAGGAAATAGACGTTTCCGTATCCGCCAGAGGCAATCACCACAGCATGAGCCGAATGACGTTCTAGCTCACCTGTAATGAGGTTTCTAGCGATGATACCGCGCGCCTTGCCATCTACTTTAACGAGGTCCATCATTTCATGACGGTGGTACATCTTTACACGCCCAAGTCCAATTTGACGAGAGAGCGCTGAGTAGGCACCAAGCAATAATTGTTGACCGGTTTGACCCGCTGCATAAAACGTTCGCTGAACTTGAGTTCCGCCGAAAGAACGGTTATCTAGTAAACCACCGTATTCGCGAGCAAATGGAACGCCTTGTGCCACACACTGGTCAATGATATTTCCAGAGACTTCTGCCAAGCGATAAACGTTGGCCTCGCGAGCGCGGTAGTCGCCACCTTTGATGGTATCGTAAAACAGTCGGTAGACAGAGTCACCGTCGTTTTGGTAATTTTTAGCTGCGTTGATACCTCCTTGCGCTGCGATAGAGTGCGCTCGGCGCGGCGAATCTTGGAAACAAAATGCCTTAACATTATAGCCCATCTCGCCAAGTGATGCAGCAGCGGAAGCACCGGCCAACCCTGTTCCTACGACAATGATATCGATTTTAGGACGGTTGTTGGGTGCAACCAAGTTCATGTGATTTTTGTGGTTAGTCCATTTCTCTGAAATTGGACCCTCTGGAATGCGCGAATTTAGTGTTGACATAGCCTGATTCCTAGTGATTCATGTAAATAATAAGGGGAATGATCGCAAACAAAAACGGAACAACAACAGCAAAGGCTGTTCCGATGATTTTGATCAGCGGGGTGTATTTAGGATGATTGATACCTAATGATTGGAAAGCACTTTGGAAACCATGTAAGAGATGGTAAGCGAGTACAACCATAGAGATCAAGTAGAAGAGCACAGCAAACAAAGCGCCTTCATTTTTGCTTTTGCTAAAGAAGTCCATGACCAAACCGTGGAGGTCGCGGTAGCCTTCTGCTACTTTAACGTTGGTTCCTTTGATATACAGTTCTGTACCTTTCTCTACAATATTTTTACCGTCTTTTGGAATAGGCTGAATACCAGGCACATGAGTGTAGTAAAGTTCTGCGTTAGCCGCACCCATCATTGGGTTGTCCATTTCTAGTTTGTAAGTATGAAGTGGAACGTCTTCTTTGATTTTCATTTTCCACCAAAAATTGGCCATGTGTGTGGCTAAGAAAACCAAAATAAGTGTTCCTAAAATAGCCATACTGCGACTAGCAGAGCTAGAATTTGCACCTGGTTTAGAATAGGCATAGCGCACTGGGCGCGCTTTGCGGTTTTGAATGGTTAAGGCAAATCCGTCGATGATGTGGATCAGTACTGCCGCATAAGTGACATAAGAAAGGATTTTGATAAATGGGTTATGCCCCATGAAATAGGCGTATTCATTAAAAGCACGGCGACCTTCTTCGCCAGTTTTGAGAATAAGTTGCAGGTTACCAAGTAAGTGGCCAACCAAAAACGTACACAGAAAAAGCCCGGTTAAGGCCATAAAGACCTTTTTTCCGATAGAAGATTTAAATAATACAGAGTTACTCATAAGAATCTTTCATTTGTAGTGTTGCAAATTTAAGTGAAGAACACCTAATTGTAACAAATGTTGCTAATATAATCTTATTAATGCGGCTATTTAGAACGATTATAGATAGCTCAAGGTGCTGAGCTCAGCACTCACTTCTAGACAGACATTTGCACCTAAAACAAGGGCTTGATTGTCATCGATGTGTCCGGCAGGGAAATCAAAGCAAATCGGGATTTTTCGGTATGAAAAGTGAGTCAAGATAAGTTCTTCGATAGATTTACCAAAAGGCACGTCGGTATCTTCTAAATCTGTCATGCCACCAACCAACAAACCACTAATTTGCTCTAAAGCACCAGCGCGGCGCAGCGCATGCAGCATGCGATCAATATGATAGAGGTGTTCGGCTAAATCTTCTATAAATAAAATGGCGTCGCGAAAATCATAAGCTTCAGGATTGGCGAGCATACTGTAAACAATACTCAAATTACCGCCGATCAGTTGTCCTCTGCAGGCGCCTGTCCGATTCAATGCATGTGATTTGATTTCAAAACTTTTGCATTGACCGAACAATAAATCTCGTAGCCGCTGTTTGGCTTGAATGCTATTTTTTTCAATGTTCAAAGCCATGGTGCCATGTATGCTCTGAAACCCTAGTGATTGGATCTTGTGGTGCAGCACACATATATCAGAAAAGCCTACAAGCCATTTGGGTTCTCGGATAAACTGGGCCCATTGCAAACCATCTAAAAGTTGTATGCTACCATAGCCGCCTCTTACGCACCAAATTGCTTTTGCTTCTTGCTGATCTAAACCTTCTTGTAAGTCAGCTATACGCTCGAGTTCTGTCCCTGAAAAATAATGGTGTCGGCCCGTTAAATTTTGACTTCTTATTGCGCGTAGACCAATGCTTTGCAACCAATTTTCAGCTTCAATTATATAGTGTTCTTCTATGGCTTTGGCGGGTGCACACAAATAGACGAGGTCACCCGTTTGTAGTGAAGGCGGAGCAACTAAATTCATGGTTGGATGAGTGCGTTGAGGATTTTTAAATCTGTTGGGCTCGTGATTTTGATATTTTCTTCGTTGCTCAGGACCAGTAAAGGGTCTTGGCCAATAGCTTCAACAACACTTGCATCATCAGTAAAATGCCTTTGATAGCCTCGCACATATGCTTCTTGAAGGATATGCGCTTCGAAGCACTGTGGTGTGTGCACGAGGTAATGTAAAGTTCTATCTACGCTTTCAGATTTTTCTAGTGTTCCCATCCGTAGCGAATCTTTGAGGGGCAGAACAGGAACCACTGCATTTGAAGTTTTCAATCCTTCAAAACAACGCGCAATAGTTCCTATGCTCACTAGCGGCCTTACTCCATCGTGAATGGCAATATGCTCACCATTACAAATAGCCAATGCATTTTGAATAGAATGAAAACGTTCGACTCCACCATCCACTAACTCGTGTGGAATACGGATGTCGAATTGTACTAATAGTTCTTTCCAGTAAGTCACCCAATCTTTTGGGAGTGTCACGATGAGTTGTGCAGTGGGGTCGAATTCAAAAAAACGCTCAAGCGTATGGATCAGAACAGGCTTAGCACCCAGCAGCAAAAATTGTTTGGGCAGCTCGCCACCCATGCGTTTACCAATGCCTCCTGCTGTAATGATGATGCTTTTTTTCATTGTTGTTCAAAGATAGGCAATCTACGCTTTGTTCATGGCGAGTAACTTGATCTTACTCGCATGCAGCGTTACTTCAAAACTTTGTCCGCTGATGTATTCGCCATCTGTTTCTGCGTGCAGTACACCTTTCAAAGATTGCAATTGAAGGGGTGTTGATACCTCAAGGTAGTGCGCCTCCGGATGCTTGATTTTTTTACCCCGTTTTACTTTGATCACATTCCTGAGGTAGTCAAATAGCGAAACCTTTCCCAAAAGCGTGAGTTTGAGTTGGCCGTCGTCTATTTTTGCCCCTGGATGGATATGCAAGCCGTCGCCAAAGATGCTGCCATTGCAAAAAGCAGCAAGCAGGAGCTCTCCTTCATATCGGAAGTCAGCAGCTGTCATTCGAACCAGCGGCCTTTTGTATTTCAGAAAGGTCTTGACAATGGCAAGGCCGTAAGAGAAATTTGGTCCAAATCGTTTGCGGAAGTTTTGTAATTCAATCACGACCGCTCCGCCAAATCCGACGTCCGTTATATTGGCAAAATAGCGTTTTTCATGAGGGGTTTCGATCATGCCGACGTCAATTGTCCGAAAAGCGCCAAGGTGGATACTTTCTAAAAAATTGAATGCTTTATTCAAGCCAGCAGATCTGAAAAAATCGTTGCCCGTTCCATTTGGAACAATACCAATAATTGGATGAAAAGCTTGGTCAGGATGTGTGCAGACACCATTTAAAAGCACATTAAAAGTGCCATCGCCACCCACCCCAATTAAGTGAGTGCACGTCGTTTCCAAGCCATGAATAAATGAAAGCGCCTGTGCAGAATCGGAACTATTGAAAAGATAAAAGTTCGAGCCGAATTTTTCTTGTAAAGCGGCAAGGATATGCCGGTTTTTCGACGTGATTTTTTTGTTTCCGTTGGTAATGCAGTAGATAAGCGGCATCTGCCAATTTACGCAATTATTTTTAGTACTGAATTTGTAAGCCGCTAGATTGCTGCCATTTTTGGCCATTTAGAAGGGCTGAGACAAAGTAGATGTAGTTTCCGCGCGGAAGTTTCTCTTCGCCTAGATCTGTGCCATTCCAGCTGAATTCAGGATCGCTGCTTTTAAAAACCACCTTGTTTTGAGCGTCGAGCACCACAATGCTGAAATCTTCAATAACATGACTACCCCATTCTATTTGTAGTGCTTCGTTTTGTCCGTCTCCATTCGGAGTAAAAATATTGGGTAATGAGATTGGCGTTGTCTTTTTTGCTTGCGCTTCTTGTATTGGGGCAATTTGAGAAGGCGTAGCAATTTGTTGAACTAATTGGCCTTGAGTCGGATTTACAACTGGAACATTTTGCGGTTCGATCGCTGATGTGAATGCTTGCGCTTCCGCATTAGTTCCTGAATAAGGTGGCGCGTCAAAATCAGGAATTCCAAACTCAGTGTCATCAATTATAGGAAAACATCCGATTGGCAAAGGATCGTAGTACAAAGTTTGAATAGTAGGCTTTGTTGGTTCTGCTGGACTGATTTTTTGATCTTCTTTATAATTGTTGGATTCTTGAGGTGTTTTAACTACTTGCTTTTTGCCTTCTTGCTGCTTTTTGACTTCTTGCTTTTTTGTTTCAAACGATAGATATACTGCGCCTACAACAACTGTTGCTGTGGCAACACCAATAAGTGTTTTGGCAAATAGGCCAAGCCCCGTTTTTGCGGCACCGGTACCAATGGACGAAGAAATAGAAGACCACAATGCTGGGTCTACCTGGACTTGGTGGTCCTGGAGGCCTTTGGCAAATAGTTCTTTTATTTGGTCTTTTTCAGTCATTTAATCTATGTTTTCAATACGTTCTTTCAAATAGGCCCTTGCGCGCAAGTATTGTGTTTTGGAAGTGCTTTCAGAAATGCTCAGTTGTTGCGCAATTTCTTGGTGAGAGTAGCCTTCAATAGCAAAAAGGTTGAAGACAGTGCGGTAGCCATCTGGCAGCGCCTGAACTAATTTGAGCAGGTCGTCGGCCATGAGTTTTTCGGCGCTGTAGTCTTGGTGTGCTAATTTGTGCGAGACGTCGTCTAAAGAGACATCTGTGAGCAATTTTTTATCCTTGCGGAGTTGGTCAAGGCAGGTGTTGACTGCAATTTTTTTGAGCCAACCTTCAAAAGCACCCTCCGATTTGTAATTGCCGATGTGGGCAAAAATTTTAACGAAGGCATCTTGCAAGACGTCTTGTGCGCGCATTTGGTCTTTCATGTAACGCAAACACACGACGTAAAGCTTGGGGGCATAGATGTCAAATAACGCTTTTTGAGCCTTCGGACGAGCAGCAATACAACCTTTTATGAGTTCTTGTTCATCCATGACTCTTAGCACTGACGTATATTATTTTGAAAAAGTTGCATGCGCTAAGCAAGATAGTTTATTTCTTTTAATTTAGTGGCTCAACCTAATGTAGATTTAAGCCATGAGATTCTGTATTTATATAATTGTCATCCTATTCCATGCAAATTTCCTTTTTGCCCAAAACGCAACAACGTTGCCTTTTATTGCAGAAATACAACTCAATGACCGCTTGCAAATACAAGTAACAGCCTCCCTCGCCGAAAAAAACACAAAAACACCTATTACCATTTACAACGGCAAGGAAGTGTATCAGTTGTCAGTAAAAAAACGGATAGGGGATACCATCGTTTATCAATTTCCTGCACAAGATGCCGAATGGCGAGTTGCTTTTGAAAAGGATTTTTCTGAGGCCAGAGGTTGGTGGATCAACTACAATAAAAAAGTTCCCGTTCGCTATCCTGTTCACTTGTACATGACGCTTTCAGAAATGATACCAAAACCTGATATCATCTTTCCGGAATTATTCGGTAGATGGAAAGTACTGTTTGAGCCAGGCACGCCAAATGAAGAAGTGTTGGTAGCTGTCTTTCAGCAAGAAATGAATGGGCGCATTTTCGGAAGTTTTTTGAGTGAAACCGGCGATTACCGTTATTTGCATGGTTATGCCGCAAATGGCAAATTGCATTTACAGACCTACACTGGTTATTGGGCTTTTGTGGTGGAGGCAGATTTAAATGGCAGCAATGAAATGAACGGTGTATTCTATAGTGGAGGAAAATCAAGCACCCAGTTTAAATCAATTAAAGACGAAACAGTCCAACTAAGAGATGAAGCGGAACTGACTTATTTGATTAAAAGAGACGAAAGGGTAGTACTCAACAATTTAATGAAACTGAATGGAAGAAAGATCAATCTTGATTTTTCAAAAAAAGGACAAGTAACCCTGATTCAAATCATGGGTACATGGTGTCCGAATTGCATAGACGAAACACAACTTTTAAAAGAATTAAAAGATAGCTACGCAGCTCAGGGCCTAGAGATTGTAGGGCTCGGTTTTGAGGTCGGGACCGACTCCAAAAAACAAAGGAGTCGTTTAAAGAAATTTGCCAAGGACTTACAGGTCAATTACCCAGTTTATTTGGCCGGGACTTCCAGCAAAGAAGCCGCGGCTGCGTATTTTCCGATGCTCAATGGCATCATGAGTTTTCCGACCTCGATTTTAGTGGATCGAGAAGGAAAAGTAATTGCCATCCATACGGGATTTAGTGGGCCTGCAACTGGAACAGCTTATACAGAACTTGTTAAAAAATACAAGCAAGAAATAGAGGGCGCTCTTTCTGAATAGCGACTTATCTACCCATTAAGAACGGGTACTTATCGATATTCTTGAGTGCGATGCTCGTGCCGCGTGCTACTGCTCTAAGCGGATCTTCTGCAATGTGAACAGGAAGTTTTGTTTTGGTAGAAATACGTTTGTCAAGACCGCGAAGCATTGAGCCCCCACCTGCTAAATAGATACCCGTTTTATAGATATCTGCAGAAAGTTCTGGAGGTGTCATTTCAAGTGCACTGAGGATCGCTTCTTCGATTTTAGAAATTGTTTTGTCGAGCGCGTGGGCAATTTCTTGGTAAGAAACCATAATTTCTTTTGGGATACCGGTCATGAGGTCGCGTCCACGAACTGCGAAGTCTGCTGGAGGGTTCTCTAGTTCTGGCAAGGCAGCGCCCACTTCAATTTTAATTTGTTCGGCTGTGCGTTCTCCGACCAAGATATTGTGCTGACGACGCATGTATTCTTCGATGTCGTTGGTGAAGTCGTCGCCGGCAATGCGGATAGATTTATCACAAACGATACCACCAAGGGCAATAACGGCAATTTCTGACGTACCGCCACCTATGTCGATGATCATGTTGCCCATTGGTTCTTCTACGTCGATACCGATACCGATGGCCGCAGCCATAGGTTCATGAATGAGGTAAACTTCTTTTGCTCCGGCGTGTTCAGCGGAGTCTTGTACGGCGCGTTTTTCAACCTCTGTAATTCCCGATGGAATACAAATGACCATACGGAGTGTAGGATTAAATAAGCTGCGACCTGGGTTGATCATTTTGATCATTCCTTTGATCATTTGTTCGGCACTTTGGAAATCGGCAATTACACCATCTTTGAGCGGACGAACCGTCTCGATGAGTTTGTGTGTTTTACCGTGCATTTGTTGTGCCTTTCTTCCAATGGCAACCACCTTACCCGTTTGGATATCTTTGGCTACAATTGAAGGTTCGTCGACAACAACTTTGTCGTTCCAGATGATCAGGGTGTTTGCTGTACCGAGGTCAATGGCAATTTCCTGTGTAAGAAAGTTAAAAAGGCCCATTTTTAAGCGCTTATTGGTTTTTGTAATTTCTTCTTATTCGAAGAATATGTCGAAAGGTTACGTTTATAGTGTGGTTTTGTAAAAAACTTTCACTTTATCTTTTTAATGTTTGAAATGACGCACTCCTGTAAAGACCATTTTCATCTGATTTTCATCACAATAAGTGATAGAAAGTTCGTCTTTGACAGAGCCGCCTGGCTGAATGACAGCATTAATACCTTCTAAATGAGCGATTTCTACACAGTCTGGGAAAGGGAAAAATGCATCGCTGGCCATTGCAGCACCATTGAGGTCGAAACCAAAGCTCTTTGCTTTGTGAATGGCTTGTTTGAGTGCATCAACGCGAGAAGTTTGACCTGTGCCGCTCGCGAGAAGCTGGCCATTTTTAGCCAAAATAATGGTGTTGGATTTGGTGTGCTTTACGAGTTTGTTGGCAAACAGGAGGTCTTCTACTTCTTGAGCAGAAGGAGCAAGTTTGGTTTTTACCTCTAAATTATCTGCGCTTTCTGTGGCTAAATCGGCATCTTGAACGAGGTAGCCGTTGAGCGCACTGCGCACAAGTATTTGCGGCAAGGCTACGTCGTTTTGAATAAGGATAATGCGGTTCTTTTTGGACTGCAAAAGTTCAAGTGCTTCTTGTGTGTAAGCGGGCGCAATGAGCACTTCGCAAAACAATTCGTTTACAAGTGTAGCCGTAGCCATGTCAATTTCTTCATTGGCAATGAGAATACCACCAAAAGCACTGACAGGATCAGCTTCAAGTGCGGCTTCATAGGCTTCTTTTAGTGTGGGGCGCATGGCTAATCCACAGGCGTTGTTGTGTTTGAGAATGGCAAAAGTGGGGCCGTCAGTTTTGAATTCTTGCATGAGGCGAACTGCGGCGTCAACGTCTAGTAGGTTGTTGTAAGAGAGCTCTTTGCCGTGCAACTTAGTAAACAAGGCGTCGAGGTCTCCGAAGAAAACTCCTTTTTGATGTGGATTTTCGCCATAGCGCAAAGGGCTATGCTGTGCTTCGCTTATTTTTAAATAAGAACTGTTCTGATCCATAAAATACCGATGAATCATGGTGTCGTAGTGAGAAGACACATGAAAAGCTTCTGCAGCAAAAGCATGGCGTTGTGCTAATGTGGTTTGTGCGCCTTGGTTGTTGAGTAGATCTAATAAACTTGCGTATTGTTTCACACTCGGAATAATGACGACGTCGTTGTAGTTTTTGGCTGCAGCTCTGATGAGTGAAATACCACCAATATCGATTTTTTCAATGATATCTTCATGGCTTGCGCCCGATGAAACAGTTTGTTCGAACGGATATAAATCCACAATAACCAAATCAATAGAAGAGAGTTCGTGTTCGGCCATGTGTGCTTGGTCTGGCGCGAAATCGCGGCGATTGAGGATGCCGCCAAAAATAGCTGGGTGGAGCGTTTTGACACGACCGCCGAGAATTTCTGGGAATTGTGTAACATTTTCAACGGCAGTAACGGGAATTCCCATTTCTTGAATAAAGGCGAGTGTGCCGCCAGTAGATAAAATTTCTACATTATGGGCATGCAATTTTTCGACGATTGGAGCCAGGCCATCTTTGTAAAATACCGAAATGAGCGCGCGTTGAATTGGTTTTTGAACTATCATATTGATTTGAAAGTGCAAAGGTAAGGGGTATAATTAAAAAGGCCCGCAAAATGCGAGCCTTTTTGTAAAATCCGGAACACATTTAGTTCACTACGTTCATGAATTTACGTTCCACATATAACCGGCTAGCGCCGCTTCTATCCGGAACACATTTCACAACCGTCTGGGTCGTCGAGTGAGCAGGCGATTGCCGCCTGTTGGTCTTCGACGATTTTTGCGGCCATAGGTTCTTCAGTAACAGTTTTGTCAACGGTGAATTTGATGGCATCGGTTGCCGCTTTGGTGCGCAAGTAGTACATACCTGTTTTGAGTCCTTTTTCCCAACCGTAGAAGTGCATAGAAGTGAGTTTGCCGAAGTTGGCATTTTCCATGAAGATGTTGAGTGATTGGCTCTGGCAGATATAGGCTCCGCGGTCAGCAGCTTGCTCGATGATGGCTTTTTGAGAGATTTCCCAAGCAGTTTTGTAGAGGTCTTTGAGGCGCTGTGGTACTTCTTGGATGTTTTGTACTGATCCGTTGGCAGCCATGATTTTTTGACGCATGTCTTTGTTCCATAGACCTTCTTTAACGAGGTCTTTGAGGAGGTGTTTGTTGACGATGATGAATTCACCAGACAATACACGACGCGTATAGATATTAGAGGTATAGGGCTCAAAACATTCGTTGTTGCCTAGGATTTGAGCTGTAGATGCTGTTGGCATAGGAGCAAGCAAAAGTGAATTGCGCACACCGTGCTTTTTGACCTCTTCTTTGAGTAAATCCCATTCCCAACGGCTGGTTGGTGTAACGCCCCACATGTCAAATTGGAAGATTCCTTTTGATACAGGTGATCCTTTGATGGTTTCGTAAGGGCCATCTACTTTGGCGAGGTCTTTGGAAGCGGACATGGAAGCGAAGTAAATCGTTTCAAATACTTCGCGGTTGAGTGCGCGTGCTTCTTCAGACTCGAATGGAAAGCCTAGCATAATGAAGGCGTCTGCCAAACCTTGAACACCCAAACCGATAGGACGGTGACGCATGTTGGAGTTGCGTGCTTCTTCTACAGGATAGAAGTTGTTGTCGATGATGCGGTTCAGATTGAGCGTTGCTTGGTAAGTTACTTCGAAAAGTTTGTCGTGGTCAAAAGTACCCTCTTCCGTAACAAATTTAGGTAGCGCTAAAGAAGCGAGGTTACAAACTGCAACTTCGTCTGGAGCGGTGTACTCGATGATTTCAGTACATAGGTTGGAAGACTTAATTGTTCCGAGGTTTTGCTGATTAGATTTCGCGTTAGCGGCATCTTTGTATAGCATGTATGGGGTACCGGTCTCGATTTGCGATTCAAGGATTTTGAACCAAAGATCTTGTGCTTTAATCGTTTTGCGGCCTTTTCCGGCTTGCTCGTATTTGGTGTAGAGTGCTTCGAATTCAGCGCTGTGCGTGTCGGAAAGACCTGGGCATTCGTGCGGACACATGAGGGTCCAGTCGCCATTTTCTTTAACGCGTTTCATGAAAAGATCTGGAATCCAGAGTGCGTAGAAGAGGTCACGAGCGCGTTGTTCTTCTTTACCATGGTTTTTCTTAAGGTCGAGGAAGTCAAAGACGTCGGCATGCCATGGCTCAATGTAAATGGCAAAGGATCCTTTTCTTTTGCCTCCACCTTGGTCAACGTAGCGAGCGGTGTCGTTGAATACGCGAAGCATCGGGACAATTCCGTTGGAAGCGCCGTTTGTGCCTTTGATATAAGAACCAGTGGCGCGGATGTCGTGGATAGATAAACCAATGCCACCAGCAGATTGTGAAATTTGCGCACAAGACTTGAGTGTGTCGTAAATGCCGCTGATGCTATCTTCTTTCATGGTAAGCAAGAAACAAGATGACATTTGTGGTTTTGGTGTGCCAGAATTGAATAGTGTTGGAGTAGCATGTGTAAACCAACCCTCAGACATTAAGTTATAAGTTTTAATAGCAGCTGGGATGTCCTCTTTATGAATACCAACTGCGACACGCATGAGCATTTGTTGTGGACGCTCTGCAATTTTGCCGTTCAAACGCATGAGGTAGGAACGTGTCAGGGTCTTGAAGCCAAAGTAATCGTAGCGGAAGTCACGGTCATAGATAATACTAGAATCTAGTGCTTCTTTGTTGTCCATGATGATTTGGTAGACGTCGTCTGCTAGGAGCGCAGCAGATTCGTTGGTCTTTGAATCAACGTAGTGGTATAGATCGTGCATGACTTCGGAGAAAGTCTTTTTGGTCTCTTTGTGAAGATTAGATACCGCAATGCGAGATGCTAAAAGCGCGTAGTCGGGATGATCAATGGTTTTGGCGGCCGCCACTTCAGCTGCGAGGTTATCTAGTTCTGTGGTACTGACTCCATCAAAAAGTCCTTCAATGACTTTCATTGCTACGGCTTCAGGCGAAACTAGCGGATCGAGTCCGTAACACATCTTGACGATGCGGGCTGTGATTTTATCGAATTTGACGGCCTCTTGCTTACCGTCTCTTTTAACAACGTACATATGCTCCTTATATTTTATAGTTTAGGTTGGTTAAAAATCTTCATCAAGACTAAATGCTTGATTTTCTTTGCCGGCAAGCACACCTGCTTTCTGGTATTCACCTACTCTTTTTTCAAAGAAGTTGGTTTTACCTTGGATGGAAATCATGTCCATGAAATCGAAAGGATTGGTGGCGTTGTAGACTCGCTCGTTGCCGAGCTCTACCAATAGGCGGTCTGCAACGAATTCGATGTACTGACCCATGAGGTCGCTGTTCATGCCGATGAGTTTAACCGGTAGGGCGTCTGTGACGAATTCCTTTTCGATTTCAACTGCGTTGGTAATGATTTCTTCTACTTTTTCTTTGGGTAATTTGTTTACTAAGTGCTTGGTGTAGAGCAAGCAAGCGAAGTCACAATGAAGGCCTTCATCTCTAGAAATAAGTTCATTAGAAAAAGAAAGACCTGGCATTAAGCCGCGTTTTTTAAGCCAAAAAATAGAGCAAAATGAACCGGAAAAGAAAATGCCTTCTACTGCAGCGAATGCAACTAAGCGTTCGGCATACGAACCCTTATCTATCCAACGAAGCGCCCAATCTGCTTTTTTACGAACACAATCTACAGTGTCGATGGCATTGAAAAGGTAATTTTTCTCTTGGGTGTCTTTGATGTAAGTATCGATGAGTAGCGAATAGGTTTCAGAGTGGATGTTTTCCATTGTGACCTGAAAACCATAAAAGAATTTAGCCTCTGTGTACTGAACTTCGTTGAGGAAGTGCTCTGCTAAATTTTCATTGACGATGCCATCAGAAGCAGCAAAAAAAGCAAGCACATGTTTGATAAAATGGCGCTCGTCATTGTTGAGTTTGTTTTCCCAGTCGATGAGGTCTGGGGAAAGGTCGATTTCTTCTGCAGTCCAAAAGCTCGCCTCTGCTTTTTTGTAGAAGCTCCAGATGTCGTCGTGCTGGATAGGGAACAGTACGAAACGGCTTTTATTTTCTTCAAGAATCGGTTCGTGTAGTGTTTGAGTCATGGCTTTTCGGGTTGCAGATTTTTAAATAAATCAGGATTACAAAATTTGTTAAAATTCGGGCTCGAATCAATTAAAGAAATTAACATTTATTCGCGGTTTTCAACACCAAAATCCGCAAACCTTTCATGGATAAACCCTTCAGCGGATTTCAACATCCCTCAGAAAGATATTCACATGGTTTGGGCGCAAGTTTTGATAATTTTTCCGAAGAAAAGTGTGGTGGCGAAAGGATAATTTTTGTATGAAAAGAAACCTCAATAAAGTTAACACATTCACGTTGGAATAGTTTAAAAATGAAAAGTCACTTTTGAACACTTAATTGTTAAATCCTCACGAGCAATGGCAACATATATTCAACGACTGGGTTTGGTCCTCAAAAATTATTCAGATGGCTTGGGCCATTTAGTTTTTACAAATGTGTGTTTACATTGCAACAAAGAACTGATTGCTCAAGAGCGCTATCTTTGTTGGGTGTGTTGGGAAGGCTTGGAACGCACGTATTTTGAATTGCAAAAAGGCCCGACCAAACTCGATCAATTGTTTTGGAGTCGCGCAAAAATTGAACATACTTGTGCGTTGTATTTTTATGGAAGAGGCAGCGTAAGTCAGTCTTTGATTCGCGCGTTGAAGTATGACTTCAAAGCGCCGCTAGGGATCTATCTCGGTGAGCATATGGCGCAAGCATTAAGCCGACATCCCATTAGTACTGTTCAAGCCGTATTGGCGGTGCCGATACATCCAAAAAAGAAGTTTGCTCGAGGCTATAATCAGAGTGAATTATTGGCCAGAGGCATTGCCAAACAATGGGGTATTCCGTTTTTAAAAAACACTGTACAAAAGCGAAAACATACTTTAAGCCAGACTACAAACGACCGTTTTGGTCGCTGGGATAACGTTCAAAACATGTTTCGAGCCTCTGCAAAATCCACTGGTTATCGACATGTTTTAATTGTCGACGACGTGATCACAACGGGTGCAACTTTGGAGTCTTTAGCACGGGCAATCAAAGCAGCAGACCCTGATGTTCAAATTAGTTTGCTTAGTTTCGCTTTCACGAAATAGATTATGGCAAAAAAAGCACTCATTTTTGGTGCTGGCTTGGCGGGTACTTGCTTGGCTCACCGCTTGATTTCAAGCGGCATCGAGGTAAAAATAGTGGATCAAGGCAGCAATTATTCCAGTGCTGTGGCAGCAGGAATGGTCAATCCAATGGTTTTTCGCCGCATGAATAAATCTTGGCGTCTGGATGAATTTTTACCGGAAGCGCAAGCTTTTTATCAAGAAATAGAACAGCAACTCCAAACCAAGTTTTATCATCCGATTGTGATCCGTCGTTTTTTTTCTTCCAAAGAGGAATGCGACAATTGGCAGAAGAAGGCAGCACAACCAGATTATGCGAACTATTTGGAAAAACTGACGCCCGCCGATCTCGAAAACACGGAGGCAAGCAATCTGTTTGGCAGTGGCCGCGTTAAGGGTGCGTTTTGGGTAGACGCAGCACAGTGGGTAGCAAGCCATTTGGCGTATTTTAAGAAACTTGACCTTTTGATCCAAAGCGAATTTGCTGCCCACTTATGGGATCCACAGGCTTTGGTGTATGCAGGGGAAACTTACGACTTTGTCGTTTTTTGTATGGGTTTTAGGCAAAAGGAAGAGGAAACTTTTTCTTATTTACCACTGCAGCAAACCAAAGGACAGACACTTTTAGTAGAAAGTAAAATACTAAACCAGTCAGAATCCCTGAACAGAAAATGTTTTGTTTTGCCTTACGGTGAAAGACAGTTTCGGGTTGGCGCAACTTATGAATGGAATAATTCAACCTTGCATTGTACGCCCGAAGCGAGAGAATTATTGCTACAAAACCTTGCCTCACTCGGCTCATTTGAACCTGTAGTGATTGCGCAGGCCGCAGGTGTCCGGCCAACAGTTTTAGATCGAAGACCGCTAATGGGTAAGCACCCAAAACATGATGGCGTATTTGTTTTCAATGGATTGGGAACAAAGGGCTACATGATGGCGCCAACTTTAGCAAGAGAACTTGTGGCTCACATGCTAGAAAACAAACCCCTGCATTCCGAAACGAACATCAGCAGATTTACGGACAGAACCCCATAATTTACGCCTTGTTATGTGGCTTAGATTCCGTATTTTTGCAACCTATGAAGCACATCCGCAATTTTTGTATTATTGCCCACATTGACCACGGTAAAAGCACCTTAGCAGATCGCTTGCTCCAAACCACCGGCACCATCTCCGACCGCGAGATGCAAGCCCAAGCCCTCGACGACATGGATCTCGAGCGCGAGCGCGGCATCACCATCAAGTCGCACGCCATTCAAATGAGCTACAAACACGAGGGTCAAGATTATATCCTGAACCTTATCGACACTCCTGGGCACGTCGATTTCTCCTACGAAGTTTCGCGTTCAATTGCAGCTTGTGAAGGCGCTTTGCTTATTGTCGACGCCTCCCAAGGAATTGAAGCACAAACCATTTCAAATCTATATCTCGCTTTAGAGCACGACCTCGAAATTATCCCGATCCTCAATAAGATGGACTTACCGGGTGCTATGCCAGAAGAAGTTTCTGATCAAATCATGGAGCTCATCGGTTGCGATATCGAAGACATCATCCAAGCTTCAGGTAAAACCGGTTTAGGTGTAGACAAAATTTTGGAAGCGGTTGTACACCGCATTCCGGCACCAAAAGGAGATGAGTCTGCTCCTTTACAAGCCATGATCTTTGACTCCGTCTTCAATCCATTTCGCGGCATTATTGCTTACTATCGCGTCAAGAACGGCGTCCTGAAAAAAGGTCAAAAGGTCCGGTTTTTAAATACCGGACGCGACTACAACGCCGACGAAATCGGGATCCTCAAAATGGACCTATCACCTAAAAATGAAGTTCGCGCCGGAGATGTAGGTTATATCATTTCAGGTATCAAGGCAGCAAATGAGGTTAAAGTAGGAGATACCATTACTGGCTCAGACAACCCTTGCGAGACGGCCATCAAAGGTTTTGAAGACGTCAAGCCAATGGTATTTGCGGGCATTTATCCTGTAGATACCGAAGACTATGAAGAGCTGCGCTACTCTATGGAAAAACTTCAGCTCAACGATTCTTCTTTGGTTTTCGAACCCGAATCTTCTGCAGCACTTGGTTTTGGTTTCCGTTGTGGATTCCTTGGCATGCTTCACATGGAAATCATCCAAGAACGTCTCGAGCGCGAGTTCAACATGACCGTCATTACCACGGTGCCAAACGTTTCTTATAAGTCTTACATGAAAAAGGATCCAGATGAGGTATTGATCGTCAATAACCCTTCTGAATTACCAGACCCTTCTGGCATGGACCGCATAGAAGAGCCTTATATCAAAGCACAAGTCATTACCAAAACCGAATATGTAGGTTCAATCATGACACTCTGCATTGAAAAACGCGGTGAATTACAAAATCAAGTATACCTCACCCAAGACCGTGTTGAAATCACTTTTGAAATGCCTCTTGCCGAAATCGTATTTGATTTTTACGATCGCCTCAAGTCAGTTTCTCGCGGTTATGCTTCCTTTGACTACCATCCAATTGGTTATAAAGAATCTGATTTGGTCAAGATGGACCTTCTTTTGAATGGCGAACAAGTTGACGCCCTTTCTGCTTTGGTTCACCGCAGCAATGCTTTTGATCTTGGTAAGAAAATATGTATTAAACTCCGCGAACTCATTCCTCGTCAGCAATTTGAAATCCCTATTCAAGCAGCAATTGGTGCCAAAGTCATTGCACGCGAGACCATTAAAGCGCTGCGCAAAGACGTTACAGCCAAATGTTATGGTGGTGACATCAGCCGAAAACGTAAATTACTTGAAAAACAGAAAGCTGGTAAAAAACGCATGCGTCAAGTCGGCCGCGTAGAAGTGCCACAAGAAGCATTCTTGGCCGTACTCAAACTCAACGATTAAAAACCCCTTAAATTAAATCATATGCAAGCTCTAATTTCTGCACACTCCGGATTGCGTTGGATCGCATTATTAATGTTGCTTTTGGCTATTTTCAATGCATTCACCGCTAAAAAATATGAGAAAAAACACCGTTTGGTGAACCTCTTTACCATGATTACTTTTCATACACAGTTATTGATCGGCTTAGTTCTTTACTTTACCTCTGAAAAAGTTCAATTCGTTGAGGGCTGGATGAAAGAAACGATTTATCGCTTTTACGGCATGGAGCATATTTCAGGTATGCTTTTGGCTATCATCGCCATCACCATCGGCCACAGCAAATCTAAAAAAGGAGCAGATGACGCTGCTAAATTTAAAGCCATCAAAGTGTGGTACGTACTTGCATTCATTTTGGTTTTGGCCTTTATTCCATGGCCTTTCCGCACTGAGTTAGGAGCAGGATGGTTCTAAAAAGTTGTTTATTTTTCGCGTTATTTCTCTTGCTTTTCTCTTGTCAAACCACAACAGAAAATAGTGAAGAGCTAGCAACCCAAACTCCAGCAGAGCAAGGAGCAAGTTTGTATACCATGCATTGTGCACAATGCCATGGTGAAGACGGAAAGCTGGGGTCTAGCGGCGCCAAAGACTTGAGTGTGTCAAAATTATCCGATGATAAAATATTGCAGATCATCAAAAATGGAAAGGGCGCTATGCCATCCATGAAAGCCTTGTTAGAAACCGATACCAATATTCAACTTGTGCTCAGGCACATCAAAGCTCTCCGACGCTAATGCAAGGACACGTCACCGTAGATGCCGTTGAAGAACGCTGCGTACTCGTGGGTGTTATTACCTCCGAAACTTCTGAAGAGGTAGCTCAAGAACACCTCGAAGAGCTTGAGTTTTTAGCTGAAACAGCAGGTGCTATCACCGTAGAAAAGTTCTTTCAAAAATTGCCTTACCCCAATCCGCGTACATATGTTGGTACGGGAAAGCTCGAAGAAATCAAACAATACATGAAGGCGCTCGACATCGAGCTCATCATTTTTGACGACGAACTCAGCCCTTCTCAATTGCGCAACATCGAGCGCGAACTCGAGTGTAAGGTCCTCGATAGAACCATTTTAATTCTCGACATTTTTGCAAGCCGAGCGCGCAGTTTCCACGCCAAAACCCAAGTGGAGCTAGCTCAATTGCAGTATATGCTGCCGCGCCTGACCCGCATGTGGACGCACTTGGAACGCCAAAAAGGAGGAATTGGCTTGCGTGGGCCAGGTGAATCTCAAAT
>JAIXUE010000047.1 GCA_027483605.1 Cryomorphaceae bacterium
AAATTTGGCTTTGAATATTATCAAGCTGAAGCCATGCAAATTCCGGGTTCTTTCCCCAAGAAGTTTGCCTATGACAAATATGAATCCATCCCCGCTTTTAGCTACCGCGAAGTCTTTTATGGCGAAACGCGCCGTAGCGGTTTTGCAGACTGGCACAAACTCACCAGCGGCGAATCTGTTGGCACCTTTGAAAATCACCCGGGCTGGGGTTTATGGGTCCATACCTTGCATCGCTTGTTAGCACCCGAAAACTATTTTGAAACCCATCCTGAATATTACGCCCTGAGAAACGGCGTGCGCCTAAAAGACCAAGTTTGCCTGAGCAACCCAGATGTGCTCGAGATTGTTTGTGTCAATTTAGGCAACGAGATTGCCAAGAATCCTAAAGCAAAGTATTGGTCGGTTAGCCAAATGGACAACTATAACTACTGCGAATGCAGCGCGTGCCGCCATACAGATTCCTTAGAACACAGCCATGCGGGTTCCATGCTGCGCTTTGTCAATGAAGTGGCCAAGCGCTTTCCAAATCAGGTCATCTCTACGCTTGCGTATCAGTACACGCGCTCCGCGCCCGTGCTCACCAAACCAGAGCCCAACGTCAATATCATGCTCTGCACCATTGAGGAAGACCGTTCAAAAAGCCTGCGCGGCACCAGTTTTGAAAAGGACCTCAAGAATTGGGCTGCGCTCACGCACAACATTTTGATCTGGGACTACGTCATCAACTTCTCGCATATGGTCATGCCTTTTCCAAATTGGCCCACCTTGCAAGAAAACATGCTCATGTTCAAAGAATACGGGGTACAAATGCTCTTTGAGCAAGGTTATAATTCACCGTCTTCCGAAATGCAGCCCTTGCGCGCCTATTTGCTTTCCAAATGGGCCTGGGATCCCACCCGTGACCCGATGCAACTCATCGATAACTTCACCAACTACTTTTACGGCCCAGCAGGATCTATTGTCAGGGAGGTTTTGGCGGCTCAAATCAAAGATTTGCAAAACAGCGGCAAAGCCCTCACACTTTACGAACCACCAATTACGCACATAGGGGGTTATTTAGCACCTGCCAATTTAAAATGGGCGCTCAACATGTACGAAAAAGCCAAAAATCTTGAAGGCATGAGTGCCGCGCAAATAGCGCGCATAGACATGGCCGCGCAAAGTATCCGCTATGCACTCATCGAAGTCGGCAAATCGCCGCTGGCTGGCCCCGATTGGTATTTCAATTACAACCAATTATTCTACAACCAACTGCTCACTGACTTCACCAAAATTGCGCTCAAAAACGGCCCCAAGCTCCTGCATGAAACCAAACTTCCGCCCGCCGAGTACGAAGCCAAAACAAAACAATTCTGGAAAGAAGCTAAAGTGCAACATTTGGCCAAAGCCCAACTAATCAAATACCACATCCTTCCGGCGGCCAGCTACCAAGATGGCCTGAACCTCACCGATACAAGTACCTGGACCCAAACATCATCTATCAACGACGGCCTGCGCTCCACACAAGAATACCAACGCGGTTGGCAAGGTTGGCAAGGACAAGATGCGCAATTAGTTATTGGACTGAGCCAGCCATACATGATAGATTCTGTCCGCATCCACTATTTGGCCAACAATCAATCCTGGATCATGGGGCCAAGTTTACTTAATGTAAAAGGCCAAACAATCGAGGGCCTTTCCTTCGAGTCGCTACAAGAGAATCCACTTGTCAATACCCAACAAAACAATGGATCTTACCCTTTAGTGGTTGCCAATTTCCCTAAAGAACCCATTCAAACCTTGCAAATCATCGTTGGCAACCCGGGCGCGCTTCCCAAATGGCGAGGTGTTGCAGGAGACGGTTGGTTATTTATTGATGAAATAGAAGTATACGGACATGAAAAATAAATTGCTATTGTATTGCCTTGTTGGCTTTCTGACTTTTTCTCTGAAGGCGCAGCACCACGAACAACAATATTTTCCTCCTACAGACCCCTTGGTACTGCAAAAACTAGCGACTTGGCAAGACTATAAATTCGGACTGCTCATGCACTGGGGCGCCTACAGCCAATGGGGTGTGGTAGAAAGCTGGAGCATTTGCCCCGAAGATGAAGATTGGTGCACGCGCCGTGGGCCCTACGCCGCCAATTATTTTGAATATGTCAAGGCTTATCAAAACCTGCAAAGTACTTTCAATCCTACTCAATTCGACCCCACGCGTTGGGCCAAGGCCGCCAAAAATGCGGGCATGAAATACATGGTGTTTACCACCAAGCACCACGACGGCTTTTGCATGTTCGATTCTCAGTTAACGAGTTACACAGCAGCAAACCCCGCTTGTCCAAACAGCAAGAGCACCCACCCCGACCTAACGCGCAGTATTTTTGATGCGTTCAGAGCGGAAGGCCTCTGGATAGGCGCCTATTTCTCCAAACCAGACTGGCACCACCCCGACTACTGGGACCCCAAATTCCCTCCCTACGACCGCAACCCGAACTACGACCTGCAGAAAAAACCCGAAAAATGGGAAAGCTTTGTCAATTACACCCACAACCAGATCAATGAGCTCATGGGCAATTACGGAAAAGTTGACATCCTCTGGCTAGATGGCGGCTGGGTACAACCCTACACCGCAACCTCTCCCAAATGGGGCTACAAACCCGTAGACCAAAATATCTATATGGATGAACTCGCTGCCCAAGCACGCTTGCTCCAACCCGGCTTAATTGTCGTGGACCGCGCGGTAGAAGGCCCCAACCAAAACTACCTCACGCCAGAGCAAAGCATCCCTGAAAAGCCCTTGCCCTACCCTTGGGAAACCTGCATGACCATGGCCAACAGCTGGAGTTACGTGCCGGGCGATCAATACAAAAGCACTGCTACCTTACTCAAAAACCTTTGCCTCATTGTGTCGCGCGGTGGCAATTTCTTACTCAACATTGCCCCAGACCCGCAAGGCCGCTTCGACAGCACGGCTTATCAGCGTTTAGAAGAAATTGGCGCTTGGATGAAAGTAAACGGAGAAGCTATTTATAATTCAAAACCCATCGCACCATATGAAGTAAAAGATGCAAAAAACGGCACTTGGGTGTTTACGCAAGTGGAAAAAGCCATTTACGCGATTTGGATTCCCGGAGAAAGTGCTACGCAAACAGCTCAATTGAACTTAAGCTCTTTTGGCAAAAAGAAAGTTCAAGCCTTGAACCCCAATAACCTAACCAAGCTCAAAAATGGTGTTTTGTCCGTAGAAATGCGCAACAACCCTTTAAATACGCCACAAGTATTTCGTTTGCAGTAGCAAAAGCGCTGCAATCTTCGTATCTTTGCACCTACGTTCTTTGGGGTCGACATTGGATTTGACAGCGATAGCGGTAGTCAGGTGTCAGCATGCAGAGGCTTGTAGTGTTCCTCTTAAATCAAATGCTACGAACAATAAATGACAACACGTCATACGCACTTGCTGCTTAATTAACTGAATGTTAGTTGGCTTAATCCGGCTGAAGTATAGTAGGCCAGACAAGTACTTCTGATGAACGGCCACCCTTTCGGTTCATCGCTCAGAAGTTCATCCTATAGGGTTAGTGTTGCCGATGGTTTTACCGCAACATGAAACTAAAAAACCTAAGTATACGCGTTGGGTGTTCTTGTCCGGCCGCATATCGAAAACCAACCACGAACTAAGCATGTAGAAAGCTTGAAAACTCGTCGTTTGGACGAGGGTTCGAACCCCTCCGACTCCACTCTGATCAAAAAGCTACTCCATTGGAGTGGCTTTTTTTTTGTGGTAACAAATGAGGACTTGTCCTCAAATTTGTGAATACATAAAAAAAGACAGCATCGCCTTGTGATGAAGCTTTTTGATCCACTGCACGTTAGTTTATGGGGAAAGCGTCAGCTAACCCCTCCGACTCCACAAAAGCCCTTCAATGAAGGGCTTTTTTTGTGATAACAAAAAATAAACGATCGCCTTGCGATCAAAGCTTTTTGATCCACTGCACGTTAGTTGAAAGGGAAAGAACGGGCGATGAATTGGCATCATATCTACTTATTTGTTAATTTTCCGAACTGCTAACCTGCGCTTTTTTAAACGAATCTATGAGTTTAGTCAATTCTTTTATCAATCAAATCGGTCGTGAACTTGGTCGCGACGCCTATCGCTCTGTTGTTTCATCTGTGTCGAGAGGTGCTAGAAAACAACAAATTGTCAATTCAGATGAACCGCTGTACAAGCAAGTAATCAATTTTGAATTACTGGCAAATGATGAAAAAACTTATAAGCATTTGGCTAATTTGGTAGAGAAAGCGGAGCACACAGACCCAGAAGATTTTGAATGGCAAGAGCTTTTTTATGAAATAGACAATAAAATTGATTTTTGCAAAGTACATCTTGCAGAAGAATACTTGCCCCAACTTGAAAAATTGGATCAAATCAATGCTGAAAATTACAAATGGGTCAGAGGCAAACACCTTAAGTATATCGATACAGTGATCAGTCATTTTGACACAATTGAAAGACAGTTATCTCAAAAAAATATGGCAGTGGCTTTCCTACTTACTTTGATCGGACTTCGGGCCAGTTATTTAGGAGAAAAGCTGATCTATACCGTCATTAATGTCTTGTATATTTTCTTGCTTGGCTTTACCTTCTTTAATGGTTTAATGACCTATACATATCCGAAAACGTTTGGCGGAAATCTTCCTAGTGATAGCGCAGAAGAACTCGCTAACATAGCATCTGTTGGCATGATGCTCATGGGTATTGCTGTATTTTTTTATTTGTTATACTTCGGACTCGGCGTGTACAAGATATCCAAATACAAAAAAGAGATACAGAAAAACACAGATTCCAAGCAGAAATTTGTCACGTACAAAGCTGAACTAAGTCAATAGACATTGTAGAAAAGCAGCTGTTGGCGCCAGGGTTAAAACGCCTCCCCCACTAAAAAATAAAAGTAGCCACCTTCAGATCCGTAACCGTAGTCTAGTCTGATATTGAGGCGCTCTGCAGGGTCTACGACAAACCGTAGGCCGGTGCCTATGGAATACTTGAGGTTTTGAATTGTGAGGTCAGAACTTGGGCCAAAGACGTCGCCCACTCCGGCAAAAGCGACTGCGCCAAAGCGCCACCACAACGGAAAGCGGTATTCGAGTTGCGTGGCTGCAAAATGACGGTCGCGGAAGCGGTTTTTGGGGTAGCCCCTCAAAATGTCATCATTGCCAAGTGTCGATAAATCTAAAAAGGGAACGTCACCAAACGAGAGACGCGATTTGAACTGAAAAGCCAAAACCTGCTTTGGCCTAATTTGCCAATATTGCTGGTAAACGCCATTGATGACTTGAAAAGAGAAAGTGGAGCCCAAGGGCTGCGTAAAGAAGTAGGTAGATAGCTCTGCTAAGCGCCCTTTGTAAGGATTAATGATGTTGTCACGGGTATCGATCACGCCTACAAGACCCAATGCAGAACCGAATCCACCACTGCTTCCGGTAATGCTGCCAGCTGCCAACTGACCATTTGGAGCCAGAGAAAAATTAAATTCCGACCTGAATTCGTAATCAAAGCCCAAGAAAAAACCAGGTTTGATTTTCTTCAATTGCAAAGACTTCAATACAAATAAGTTGTAACTGTATTTTTCCTCTTGAGCTTTGCTTGTATTGTTTCCAATTCCATAAAAGCGATCTGGAAAATCGCGGTACCTGATATCTCCCTTGAGCAAGAAGTTTTCGTTGCGGGTAAATACCTGCCAGGTGGCCCAGGTATCGAGCTGTCTGTTTTGGGTGTAATCGGCTAAAAACTGAAGGTAAGAAACCCGTGGCAACTCATCTGTAGGGAGCTTTGGTTTTACTTTGAAGTAATACACGCCAGCTGCACCAGCCGCCCAGCGGGTATCGGGAGTAAAGTACAGGAGTGGCAAAACAAACAAACCACTTTTGTCTTTTGGAATGGTATCGGCAAGTGGAGCAAAGCCAAATACTTTTTTATGCTTCGCAATTGAATCCAAAGTTGTTTGTGCATGCAGCGCAGAAAGGCAGGCTAGAAAGCTGAATAAAAATAAGAGTCTGTTTATTTTGAACACTGTACATTCTTGGATACTTACAAATATAATCCATATTTGAACAGCCTTTTGTTGGTTCACTTTAAACCACTACAACTTTTTCAAGATATAAGACACACCCTTCCCTTGAACCTGTACCAAATAAACACCTGACTCCATTTCAGAGAGGTCGATTTTGGTCTGTGCGTCAAACTTTTGGTGCTTGATGTATTGGCCTGAAATGCTGTAGATAGTCACTACGCCTTGTGGTAGGCCTTTGATGTAAAAACCTTCGTTGGTTGGGTTTGGATAGAGCGTAATTTCTTCTTGCTCGGCACTAGCTAAACCGACAAAGCCATTGATATTGAAGGTGGTATTGGTGATGATTGCCGGGTTGAAATCAAAATAAATATAAGCGGTGTTCTCTATGGCGGTGTTCAAAGGTAGATTGGGGAGTTCGTCTAGCGCAAATGTCACATAACCCTGACTGCCTTCTAAATCATCTTGTGAGGGCAGTAATTGCACGCCACTAAAGCGAAAAACAATTTCTCTGGATGTAGGGTTAATGGTGTAGCTCACAGGATGCTTAGAGGAAAGCAACCGAAATGAAGAGAGGTCAAGATGTGCAGAAATGGTGTCAAGGATTTCTACATTTAAGGCAGGATAATTGCCATCGTTTTGGAAACGCACTGTATAACCGAGGGTCTCTTGCTCAAAAGGATCAATATTGGTAGGTAAATGACATTGTTTGTCGTTCGGGTCATAGGAATTGAGCACCACCGCAACAAACTGTGCTTGATTGAACTGTAAGTCTTGTTCACCTTGTGCAAGGACGCTTGCTGAAAAACTCAGTTGGGTTCCGGCTGGGGTGTTGCCAGCAAACGCACAAGGAAAAGCATAGGTCATGCAGCCCGACAAATAAGCTTCTAAAATTGTAACGGTATCATTCTGATAGGTGGCTGTAGGCAAATTACTGAGGTCCGGAACAACACCAGTAGGCAAAGCAATTTGAATGACACTATTGGCATAATTGCCACAAGAAACATTGCACACTTGTACACTCACCTGACCAGTTTGTAAGGGCGCCAAGAACTCAAAAGCAGCTGCAGACGTGAGTTCAAGATCTGATGTAACACCTGAGCCGTTGCAAGCAATCGTCATGTTCATCGGGACTCCAAGCCCCTGCCCTGTCGGACCAAAAGCCGAAATGACAAAATTTGGCGAGATTTGGATGTAGCCGTTGTTTTGCAACCAGGCATTACTTACCCCAACAGTATAGGGCGTGTTGGCCACATCTAACTCCGTATAATAAGGATTCCCAAAAGAATTTTGCGGATAGATGGTCGTGACTACCCCCGCGTTGTCAGTGACATCATAAGGTACGTTTTGTAAAAAATTACCACTCGGATTCAACATCGAAATGACATTAAAAAAACCGCAAGCACTCGTATTGGTAATGACCCATTCGATGGTGGTACTGCCAGCGAGTTGTCCGCCAGCAGTAGCGCTGTGCACGGTTACAAGTGCGTTATAGATGCCCGCTTGGCTATAAGCGTGCTCAAACAAATAACAATTTTGGCTATTTGGAGCTGAAAACACCACGAGCGTATCGCTGTCGCCATCCATCCAATCTACAATGATTTCGGCACCAGCTTCTGGCAAAGCACCTGTTGTGGTGCAAACTGACATACTGGAGTAACAGCCAATACCTGGTATGGAATTATAGAGTAAATTGATGGCATTGACTTGTGCAAAAAGAGCTGTTGCACTGAAAATGAATGAGATAAGAATGAGTAACGTGGTTTTCATTGAAGAGAGTTGAATTGATTCCCTTCTCTGACGTGAGGTGCTTGAAAAAAGTTGCACAACATTTGATCAAGAAAATGAACCAAAATAAAATTGAGGTGTTGAGTGAATTGATTAATTGTGTAGTAATTTTGCACCGCAAATAAAGAAGCAGAGTGTTTCAAACTATTCATACATACCGTTGCTTGCTGCCCACTTTTCATTGGGTACTACTCACTTCTTTGCTCTGTTTTGAACTTGCTCAACCGATCTCCTTTACATTTCATTCGGCACTTGCCTTACAAGAGCAAACCGATACGCCAAATGAAATTGATCCTGTAGAGACCACCAGCGAACAAACAGATGAAGCCGATATGGAACTCGCCTTTCCAATCCCCGTACCCAATATCAAAGTAGCTTCAAACCTTAAGTACAATTTGCTTTTCTCAAGCCGAGCAAGCTCCTTTTTTCCTTGTCCCGAAAAAGACATCACCGGGCCTCCTCCTCAGTTTTAGTTTTCCAGCCCGATGCAATTTCTTAATGAAATTGTCCAATTCAAATAGCGAAAACTAAATTCTTATCAAAGTGCACCATTTATTTTTTACCAGCCTTATTGCGCTTGGTTTGCTTGCTTGTGAGCAAGAAACCAACAAAACCGTTTCTAAAGTATTTCCAACAACAAGCCCTGCTGTTATCGACACCCATTCCTATGTGGATTATGTTGCGCAAATCAAATCAATCAAAAACATAGAGCTCAGGGCCAAAATCACCGGCTATCTAGATGTTGTTCATGTAGATGAAGGACAGGCCGTCAGTAAAGGACAACTCCTTTTCACGATAGACAACCGAGAATACAAACAAGATCTCTTCAAAAAAAGAGCCCTCCTAAAATCTGCCCAATCCGAGGTCAGGACAGCAGAACTCGAACTGCAAAACACCAAAAATTTAGTGGAAAAGGGCGTTGTCTCAAAAATTGAGCTGGAATTTGCCAAGAATAAGTTATCCGCTGCCCATGCAAAGGAAGACGAGGCAAGTTCTGAGCAAGAAAAGGCACAACTCATCTTGTCTTACACGCAAATCAAGGCACCTTTTTCTGGTATCATTCATCGATTGCCACACAAAATAGGCAGCTTAGTAGAAGAGGGTATGTTACTGACTACCATCTCTCAAAACGATGACGTGTTTGCCTATTTTAATGTTGCGGAGAAAGAATATTTCGATTTCATGTCCCAACTCACTAAAAAAGACCAAAAGGAGCGTCAGGTAAGGCTCATTTTAGCTAACGGTCAACTCCATAAGCATAAAGGGCTGATAGAAACCATGGATGGAGAATTTGATGAAGCTTCGGGAAATCTTGCTTTTCGGGCAAGGTTCAAAAACAACGACGGACTGCTTAAAAACGGCGCAAGCGGAAAGGTGAGAATTGAAAAGTATTTCAAGCGCGTCATGGTTATTGCTCAAAAATCAACTTTCGAAATTCAGGACCGCACTTTTGTATATGTAGTGAATCAACAGGGTAAAACTCAAATACGCCAAGTACAAGTTGCCCATCGCATCCCACATTTATACATTCTATCTGGAGGGCTCAGGGCTGATGAAAAAATTGTTTACGAAGGCCTTCAATCCATAGAGGCGGGCACGACAATTAAGTCAAAAAACATTGACTTCAAACAGCAATTGCGCAAGTTTTCCACTCATTAGTCACTAGAAAACATGATCAAAAAATTCATTGAAAGGCCAATTTTATCATTGGTCATCTCGCTTTTTATTGTTTTGTTAGGACTGCTTTCTTTGAGCAGTCTTCCGGTCACGCAATATCCAGAAATTGCACCGCCCGCTGTTTCAGTGGTCACCAATTACAAAGGTGCAAATGCCGAAGTCTGCTCTAAAGCAGTGGTAACACCTCTTGAGCGTGCCATTAATGGCGTGCCAGGCATGACCTACATGACGTCTGTTTCAGGTAATGATGGCATGAGTGTGATCACGATATACTTTGAGGTAGGCACCGACCCAGACCTAGCTGCAGTAAACGTTCAAAACAGGGTAGCCACTGTTCTTGACGAATTGCCAGAAGAGGTGATCAAAGCAGGTGTTTCCACAGAAAAAGAGGTCAACAGTATGCTGATGTACATCAATCTCAAAAGTGACGACCCCAGCCTAGACGAACAATTCATATATAATTTTGCCGATATCAATGTCTTACTAGAACTCAGGCGCATTGATGGCGTTGGGTATGCGCAAATCATGGGAAACAGAGAATATGCCATGCGGGTATGGCTCAAGCCTGAACGGCTAGAGGCTTATCAGCTGTCTGCCGAAGATGTCATTAGCGCATTAAGATTGCATAACATCGAGGCTGCGCCTGGCAAGATTGGAGAAAGTTCGGGTAAAACCCCACAATCTATGCAATATGTCCTGAAATACACGGGTAAACTCACAGAGCAAAAGCAATATGAAAATATTGTTGTCAAAGTGACAGAAACAGGAGAAATGCTGAGACTGAAAGATGTTGCAGAGGTAGAATTTGGATCAGTTGAATACGATGTGATTTCAAAAGAAAACAACAAACCTTCTGCTGCCATCATGCTCAAACAAAGACCTGGCTCCAATGCGAGCGAAGTGATTGCCAAGGTAAAGGAACGGCTTGCAGCGCTCAAAGAAAAAAATTTTCCGCCCGGAATGGATTACACCATCAGTTACGATGTATCGCGCTTTTTGGACGCGGCCATTGCTGAGGTGCTCAAAACATTACTCGAAGCATTTATTTTGGTTGCATTGGTTGTACTGCTTTTTTTACAAGACTTTCGTTCTACCCTGATTCCGATTCTTGCCGTTCCCGTTGCGCTCATTGGCACATTTGCCTTTATGCAACTCTTTGGCTTTTCTATCAACCTACTTACCTTATTCGCATTGGTTTTGGCAATCGGAATTGTGGTGGATAATGCAATTGTGGTGGTAGAAGCTGTGCATGCAAAAATGCATGAAAAACACCTAGATGCCAAAACAGCTACTATAGAAGCCATGGGAGAGATCACGGGTGCCATCCTTGCCATTACTTTAGTGATGGCTGCGGTTTTCATACCAGTTGCCTTTCTTTCGGGACCTGTTGGTGTTTTTTACCGTCAGTTTTCACTGACAATGGCAATTGCAATTGTCATTTCTGGAATAAATGCTTTGACACTGACACCTGCACTGTGTGCATTGTTTCTTAAACCTATCGATCCGAACCCTCGAAAAACCCGATTACAAAGCTTCTACAATAGATTCAATCGGGGCTATGATGGCATTGCTGGCCGTTATTTCAAATTGCTTACAAAAATCGTTCACCGCAGGACCATCACATTTGGAGTCTTGCTATTTTTTATTGGGGCAACGTGGGGTATTGGAAAAATACTGCCCAGTGGATTTATACCAACAGAAGATCAAGGAACAGTATATGTCAGCGTGACAACTCCTGTTGGAGCAACCCTCGAACGCACAGAAACCGTGATGAACGAAATCGATCGCTGTACCCAACAAATACCAGAGGTAGAATCTATTTCAAGCCTATCGGGTTACAGTATGGTAACAGAAGGTGTTGGTGCTTCTTTTGGCATGAGTACCATCAATCTCAAACCATGGGACGAACGAACAAAAAATTCACAACAACTCATCGAGGAATTAAAAAAACATACCGCACACATCAAAGATGCCGCAATTGAATTTTTTCCACCCCCTGCAGTACCTGGCTTCGGAAATGCCGATGGCTTTGAGCTGAGAATTCTCGACAAAACAGGTAAAGGTGACCTTCAATACATGAATAGCGTACTGAATCAGTTTTTGAGCAAGTTAAAAAAACGAACTGAAATCAGCACGGTATTCAGCAGTTTTGACCCCACCTTTCCTCAATACTTGATTCATATTGATGCAGACCATGCAGCCAAGAAGAAAATTAGTTCCGATGTCGCTATGTCTAATTTACAATCGTTGATTGGCAGCTACTACGCAACAAATTTTATTCGCTACGGCCAAATGTACAAGGTAATGGTTCAAGCTGATCCAAAATACAGAGCTCAACCCGAGGATATCTTAAAGTTACGCGTAAAAAACACTGACGGAGAAATGGTGCCTTACAGTTCCTTTACAAGAATTGAACGCGTATACGGCCCCGAACAACTTACCCGCTACAACATGTTTACGTCTGCCTTGCTCAATGGCTCTCCGGCTGAAGGTTACAGCAGCGGTGAGGCGATCAAAGCAATTGAAGAAACTGCAGCGCAGTATTTACCAAAAGGATTTGACTATGAATTCTCTGGCATGACAAGAGAAGAAATCTTATCTGGAAATCAGGTGCTCACCATCTTTTCGGTTTGTTTGTTATTTGTCTACTTGTTACTTGCAGCACAATATGAAAGCTTCATGCTGCCCCTACCCGTCTTGCTGTTTTTGCCAATTGGTGTATTTGGTTCTTTCTTTTTCTTATGGCTAATGGGTTTACAAAACAACATTTATGCACAAGTGGCCATGGTTATGCTGATTGGTTTGTTGGGCAAGAACGCCATCTTAATTGTCGAATTCGCACTACTCAAGCGCACGGAGGGGCTCTCTATTCGCCAGGCAGCCATCGAGGGTGCAAAAGCCAGACTTCGGCCCATCCTGATGACCTCATTGGCCTTTTGTGCCGGTCTCATTCCTTTGATTTTAGCCTCTGGCGCTGGCTCAATTGGCAATCAAACGATTGGAGCCGCCGCCGCTGGCGGCATGCTTTTCGGCACCATTTTCGGAGTCGTTGTGATACCCGGACTTTATTTCATTTTTGCACACATTGATGCAAGACTACAAAACAAAAAATCATGAAAAATTACTGCTCCTTCTTACTCTTCTTAAGTCTTTGGGCTTGCAAAGATGTCGCGTACCTCACACCTGAGCAAGTCAAAATACCCTCAAGCTATACAGAAGACGCACCACTTATAGCGCAAGATAGTTTAACTCCGTCGGATTCAACTATTTTAGATTCTTACCGATTTTTTTTCAAAGACTCACTTTTAGTTGCGCTCATTGATACTGCATTAGCCCAAAACCAAGATATCAGCATTGCACTGGCACGCCTTGAGCAAACGCGCGCTGGAATAACGCTAACGAACGGTATACGGCTGCCAGATGCGGGTGTCATCTTCAATAATGGAGTTAGGAAATTTGGTGCTTATACCGTTGACGGCGTAGGGAACTACGACACACAGTTTTCACCTAATCTTTCCGATTTACAACAGATTCCAAATCTTGTTCCAGAGTTTTATGTTGGCATCTATTCAAGCTGGGAAATTGATCTTTGGGGTAAACTCAAACAACAGAAGAAAGCTGCCCTCCAGCGGTATTTATCCAGCGAAGAAGCAAAAAACATGATCTTATCTGGCGTCGTATCAGAGTTAAGCCATGCCTATTTTACACTTGTTACACTAGACCGAGAACTTCAAATTATTCGTCAGCACATCGCACTTCAAGAAAGTTCACTGGCCATGGTCGAGGCCCAATTACTGAGTGGGCATACAACCGCGCTAGCCATTCAACTCTTGAGCGCACAGCTCTTGAATGCCAAGCACCTGCTCATTGAAGTCGAACAACAAATTTTGGAAAGAGAAAATACCATAAACCGCTTGTTGGGCAGGTATCCAACACCCATACGACGCACCGATGCTGCAATAGACCATACTGCCACTGCAGCGCTCTCTAGCGGTGTGCCTGCGACACTTTTACAAAGGCGACCAGATATCCGAAGTGCTGAGCACTCACTCTTGGCTTCCAATGCCGATCTAAAAAGTGCGCGCGCTGCATTTTATCCCACTTTACTACTCACTGGCACGATGGGCTTGCAATCATTTAGGGCAAGTGTCTTTTTTGATCTACCTGCATCGCTTGCATTTAATGTTTTAGGAGGCCTTACCCAACCTCTTTTAAACAGACGACAGCTCAAAGCACAACTGATGGAACAAAATGGCCGACAAAAGGAAGCATATATCGTTTATGAAAAAACAATTCTGAACGCCTTTTCGGAAGTTTATCAGCTCCTACAATTACAAGAAAATCTTCAGAAAATGACTGCACTGAAAGAGGAAGAAGTAAGGAACTTAACAGCCTCGGTGAACAGTGCTAAAGATTTGTTTTTCTCCGGAAGATGCACCTATTTGGAGATCAATACCGCCCAGGCAAAGCTGCTTGAAACCCAAATTGAACTCAACAACCTTTGGCAAAGAATTCAGCTCAATCAAATCAATTTATACAAAGCAATTGGCGGTGCTTGGTATTGAAGCACCTTATTTAATTCCTTCAACTCTCAATCATTTACCATGAAAAAACGCAGCTTACTCATAACGGGAATAATGCTCTTGTCAGCATGTAAACAAGGCAAGGAGCAAAGAACAAATTTGAGCATCTTTGGCACTCACTTTTCGAAAGAAAGCAGTACTGCTAAAAAAGCCCGAAACAACAGCTATCAGATGCTTTTGACCGAAAAAGCTGCTATTCCAATCAGTGAAAAGGAGCGTGTTTTAGAAACAAGCAAACGCCTCCAATTACTTGAGGCGGTTCTTTCTAAAGCCGCTAAAGTAAATGAGTTCATCTACAACGAACAATTAGCTTTACTCAATTATAAAAAAGCAAACAAAAAGGGGCTGCGCAATGATGGCGACGATTTCGTATTTGATTTTATTGAATTCCACGGACAATTGAAAAAACATGTTGTCGATCTTCAAACGCTCAAAGGCCTTATTGACAACTTTAAATCAGCGGTGGGCAGCGCTAAACAACACGTAGCGCTCAAGACTCAAGGGCATCTTGACACGCACAGTGCAGCCTATTTTTTCGACAAAAATAAGTACGAACTCAATACCGATCCGCACGAAAAACTCATTATTCTAGAAGAAATGGAAAGTGACTTCAATCAGTATGCACAAGCTATAGTGGCTGAGCTTGCTCAATCTGACGCCGAGCAATTGAATCTTAAAAAATGAATTTTACGTCAAACGCTCCACAATTTCGCGATGCTCAGGGTAAGCCAAAAGCAATGTTGAGCGCTCAAAGAGCTCAAAGTCTCGAAAGTCGAAGCCGGGTGCTACAGCGCAGGAAACCAAGGAGAAGCCGTCTTTTTCTAGAACGGTGCTGCCGAAAATGGTGTCTTTCGGGATCCAGAGAAAGGGTTGCTGACCTTTGGATAAGTCAAGCCCAAGGTAGTGTTGTTCGTGGCCACGTTCAGAAAGCGTGTGCACAATTAAGGGGCTGCCCGCATGAAAATACCAGAGTTCATCGCTTTTGATGCGGTGAAATTTGGACACATTCTCTGAAGTCAGTAAAAAGTAGATGGAAGTCAGCAGGTCGCGCTCCTCGCCTTCTAATGAGCGCTCGGAGCGATAGGTTTCTTTGTAGAATCCGCCTTCGGGGTGTGGTAGTAAATGGAGTGCTTCAATGAGGTGTTGCATTTGCGTCATGCTCAAATGTAAGGAATCTTACAACTCAATATATTTCAAAAACTCGTTTTTAGTCGCTTCGTTTTCAAATTTGCCGCAAAAGTTTGCCGTTACCGTGCTGCTATTCACATCTTTGACGCCCCTTGAAGAAACACAGAGGTGTGTGGCGTCAATGACCACCGCTACATCTTCTGTTTCCAACACTTCTTTAAGTGCGTTGGTGATTTGCATGGTGAGGCGTTCTTGTACCTGCGGGCGCTGGGCAAAATGCTGCACTACCCGATTGATCTTAGACAAGCCAATCACCTTTCCAGAAGAAATGTAGGCTACGTGTGCTTTGCCAATAATCGGCACGAAGTGGTGCTCGCAGTTGGAGTAAAACAAGATGTTCTTCTCGACCAGCATTTGGTTATACTGGTATTTGTTTTCAAAGAGTTTGATGTCAGGGAAGTTGGCGGGGTTGAGGCCGCTGAATATTTCTTTCACATACATTTTGGCTACCCGCTTGGGCGTACCACTAAGGCTGTCGTCTGAGCGGTCCAAACCGAGAAGGTCCATGATTTGACCAAAATGCACGGCAATTTGTTCAATTTTTTCTTCGTCTGAAAGCGCAAACGCGTCTGATCTGAGAGGTGTTTCTACGGAGGTACTCACGTGTTCGTCGCCCATTTCGTCAATGAGGATGTCAATTGTGTTGTTGTTGACCTGGATACCGTTTTGTTTCATCTTTTGTTTTATTAGTTAAACAAAAGAAAGGCGTAATGGTTCAGGTTCTCCGCAACTTTTTTGTATGCGTGGGGTCAAATTAAAAGCGAAAACCTAGACCAAATTGATGATTGAGACCCAATCTAATCAATTTGGCATCTGGATCAATTCCGATGTAGGGCGTATGTGCAGCAAATGCAGCTGTATATTCGCCAAACAAGGTCATTTTCTTTACTTTTTTCTCGATGCCATAATGGACTTTAAGCCCTGCGGTAAAAGCAATAGCTACGTCTTGATTGTTTTGATATTCACTCGTTCTTTGGTAATTGGCTGTGGACTGTGCCACAAATAAATCTGGGCCAATGTACATGTTGGGCTTCATTTTAAACAAAAAGTAATCGTAACCAAGAGAAATTTCTGAGTAACGCATATTGATAATGGTATTCTTGATTTCGTAAATAGTTTCTTGAGGCCAGTTGTCCCAGTGAGAGCCATAGCTCAGCAACGAATTCTTGCTGCCTTGGAAAAACTGTACTTCAAAGTTGGCGCGTACCCTTACGTTATACGAAACATCAGTCTGGTAACCGATAGACCCTCCTTTACCAAGACCTGTGAGCGAATTATTGCCCGATAGCGGCATCATGGTGGCTAATTCGAGTGAGAAGTTTTGCGCACTTGCCGTTTGTATCAAAACAAAAGCAAAGACCACATAAAGCGCTTTTTTGAAAAATGACATAAAACTATTTTGAATAATTGATATTGAGGTAGCTAGGAACAAGATAAGATGGAATAGCAAAACCTACCCCTTCTGTGTCTCTACCAACGAGTTTAGATTGGATGACGCCTTGGAGTGTTCCGTTCTTCTCGAACAAAGGCCCTCCGCTGTTACCACCATTGATATTGATATTGACTTGAAGTAAGTTATTGTTATTGACCACGCGTTCATTTGAAATCAGACCCAAACTAACGGACTGGCCGAGCTCTACTGATTTAGGCGCACCAATTGTATACACTTCTGACATACTCTTAAAAGACTTCACATCCGAAAGCAAGAAAGCTTTTTCAAAATTGTATTCTACTTTCAAGACAGCTAAATCACGCGCTTTATTGTACCTCACAATTTTACCATCGAGCTGAATGCCGTTGGCCAATACTACTTTAAATGTGGAAGGCTTTCCTTCTACTTTTCCTGAGACAACATGATAGTTCGTAAGGATATACCCATCTTGGGTAATGGCAAAACCAGAGCCATGCCCCCCGTCGGTTCGCTTAATGATCACAGACGCTTGTGCGGCATCGGTTAATTCTTTGACGACATTTTTAGGTTTGATCAGGGCAAGTGGGGCTTCTTGGATAGCGAAGTCGGTTTGCACCTTTAAACGCTCCTGAAAGGTAGCAGTTTGCTTGAGCTCAAAATAGCTTTGCGTCAGGACGTCGTTGATCATGTCTACGTAGTTCACTTCTTTGTAGCCTTCACTGACAAAAGGATCGGAAAAACTGTAAAATGAAACGGAGTCAACAACTTCTTCAAAATGATTGTAGGTCAGCCAAGTGATGTCAAGACCTAGTTTGCGGTAACTCTGATAGCCTGCAGTGATAACGTATTCGTCTATTTTGCGAATTTTGGCTTGTAGGTAAATGGTGTTATTGTTGTCTTGGAACACGCGGTTAACGGTATCGATATAGCCTGACTCGTAAAGAATTTTAGAAAGGTCATCTGTGAAAATGGTATTCTCTGCAAAAAGGCGATTTCTTTCTTTGTCTTGGTTCAAGGTAGAGGCGGTAGTGGTGATTTGACGCTTCTTTTTTGACATGTTGGCCAAGCGTTCCTCTTCTTTGAGTTTGGCCTCTTCTCTGTCTTTGATGCGCAAGTCTCTTTCTTCGAGTAGTTTTTGCTCGATATCCGGCGTATTCGGCACGTAATAAATTTGAATATCCTCTTTGTAATCTTTGATGTCTACAGTAACTGCTTCAATGTTTACATAGCGCTGATTTTCTGTACGCTTGTCGAAGAACACCTTGTTGGAGACAAGTATTTCATTTGGATAGAGCAAGGTATTGTTACCGTCAAGCAAAAGACTCCCGTATCCGGAGCAAATGAGAGGCAAGTCTAGAATGCCTATAAAATAAAACAAGGGGTCTCTGCGATCTGGAATCAGTAATACGCGCTCATCTTTGTAACCTGGCGTGCGCACCACTACTTCCTGAAAACCACTGCGATTGAGCTCAGCCTCTATGACTTTACCTTTTCCAAAATCAACGGTAGTATTCGAAATAAGAGTAGAATCTGAATCGGTGTAAAACGTAACGTCTTGTTTGTGGGGGATAAAAACAGCCGTGCAGGAACTCAGGGCTAGTAAAATTGCAAGGCCTGCAATTCTTAGACTTTGTTGCATAAATTTTATTTAGAACATCGAAATTAATATTTATTTCATTTGTTTGTTGCCAAATACTCAATTTTTAAGCAACTATTTCTTCAAATTTTACGTCCTTTGCGGGTAAAATATAAAAACACGTGAAAAAATCTACCTTACTAGTGGCTTTGGCCCTCGCTTTCAATTCCTTTGCACAATCTGTCAAAGGAGAGCAAATCACCTACACCTACGTTAAACTTCCGAGCAATCCTGTTCAGCCCAAGCCAACCAACTACACCTCGAGTATCACGGCGGCTTACGAAGCAGAGAACCAAAAGCTCATGGCGCAATACGAAGCCGACAAAGCACAAGCTGAGGCCGACTACCAGCGCGAGATGGCAGACCTCCCCAACAAGCAAAAAGCTGCCGACGACAAATTTGAGCGCGAGACCAAAGCTTGGAACGAAAAATCTACCGCTTCCAAAATCATCGAAAAACAGGTCCTCAACGAAAACAACAAGCCAGTTAAAGATTATGTGCCGCAACCTTACCGCCGCACGGTCCCGATGCCCGTCATGAAAACATCCTATGACTACAATTCATTGGCTTCTACTTATTTATTTATCGACGGTTTGCAAAAAGGTGCTGCCAACGCCCTCAACTACACCGTTACCCTGCAAGGTTTTGAAGCCACGCCAGCTAAAATTGTGTCTGAAGTAAAAGACGAAGTATCGCGCAAAGATGGCGCCAATGTAACTACAAAAGTTACCTATTACCACATCGAGTTCACTTACCGCCACCCAATGAGTTTTCGCGTTACCAACGCCATTAACCAAGAAATTTATGCAGCTGCACCAGCAGAGTTCACAGATTTCAAATTGTACAAAGGTACTGCTACTAAAACCCAACCATCTATGGACGTAAGTGCCGTCGTGAAGCAAATGGAAGACAAGTGCTTACAAGACAACCTCAAAGCGATCAACCACTTAGTCAATGACCGTATTGGTTACGAGCGTACAGAAGAGACCTTCGAGCTCAACTTCGTGAAATCAAAAAACGAGTCACATAATGACTTGCTAGACGCTTTCAATGCAGCGAACCTCGGCTTTAAAATGCTCGGCACCAACGAAGCACAAGGCGCAATGAAACTCAATGAAGCCATCGGCATCTGGAACAAAGCGCTCGAAGAGTCTGACATAGACAACAAAAAAGCGCGCATAGACAAAGACATCACGATTGCCATTTACTTCAATTTGCTCGAGGCTTACTTTGCGTTGCGCAATACTGCAGCAGCAGATGAAATCCTCAAAACAATGGGCCGCATGGACATCTCCAACCGCGAGAAAAAACAACGCGAGGCCTATGAGCAAGCGTTTATCGACCTGAAATTGCGCATGGCAGCCAACGGCTTATAAGATTGCCGTATCTTCGTCCTCGATGAAAATACTGCTGCTTTTTTTGTGTTGCTGTTTGGGAAGTTGGGCTCAAGTATATAAAGATCCATCCCAAACAACCAATGCGCGCGTAGCCGACCTACTTAGTCACATGACACCCGCAGAAAAAGCATGGCAGCTGTTCATGGTACCATCCGAATTTGATACCACAAAATGCCGTTTTACCGACGGCATTTTTGGTATTCAATTATTTGCCTCAGCACTTTCAGATCCCAATCAACAAATCCTAAACTATTCCAGTTCGAGCACCAACCTTGAACTCATTGAGCGGGCCAACGACATTCAAAAACATTTCGTTGAAAACACGCGCCTAGGCATTCCTATCATCTTTTTTGACGAAGGCTTGCACGGTTTGGTGCGCGCTCAGGCCACGAGCTTTCCGCAAGCCATTGCCCTTGCGGCTACTTTTGACCCAAAGCTCGTGAGCAGCGCCGCAGCGCACATTGCGCGCGAAGCGCGCCTCATTGGCGTACGACAAATCTTGAGCCCCGTGCTCAACTTGGCCACAGATGTACGTTGGGGGCGTACCGAAGAAACCTTTGGCGAAGACCCTTACTTAGCCAGCCAAATGGGCGTCGCCTTTGTGTGGCCGCTCGAAAGCGCAGGTGTCGTCTGCACACCTAAGCATTTTATCGCCAACGTGGGTGCTGGCGGCCGCGACTCCTACCCCATTGGCCTGAGTGAGCGCGCGCTCTACATGAGCCAGTACCGACCTTTTCTAGCCGCTTTTCACGAAGGAAAAGCACGCTCGGTTATGAGCGCCTATAACTCGATAAATGGATATTCATCATCGAGTTCAAGCCAATTACTGCAACAAACACTCAAATCCGACTGGAACTTCAACGGATTTGTTATTTCAGACGCCAACGCAGTGGGGGGCACATTGGTTTTACACCGCACGGCTAGTACCTACAACGAAAGTGGCAAAGATGCCCTCGCGGCAGGCCTAGACGTTATTTTTCAGACCGATTGCGCCCATTTTCAATTATTTGAACCCAGTTTACTCGGAAAGGAGTTAGCAAAAGCCCGCATCGATTCAGCAGTGGCCCGCGTATTGCGCGTGAAGTTTGAGCTTGGGCTATTTGAGCAGCCTTACTTGGCACTTCCCAAAGAAAAAGAAATTTCAAAACTCCTCGACGACGGCTTCATCATTGCGCAAAAGTGTGCCGAACAATCCATGGTTCTATTGAAAAATGAAGCCAATGAAAAAGGGAAAGCTATTTTACCACTTGCCAAAGACAGCAAAATTTTACTCTTGGGTGAAGCAGCAGCAACTGTCAAGCTCGGTGGCTACAGCGGTAAAGGTTATCAAAATGTAAGTATCAAAGATGGTTTGGAAGGGGCTTTTGGGCTCAAAAATGTAAGCTATTTTGCCTTGCCAGAAAATCCTTGGGGTACTCACAAAGTGGTACTCGAAACAAAAAATAGTTGGTTTGAGATTTCCAACGGATTCAAGGCTAGTTATTTCGACAACCCTACCCTGTCAGGAACACCCGTATGCAATAGAACTGAAAAGCAAATTGACCACCACTGGACACTCTACGGACCCGATAGCACTACCGGGAACAGTTTCTTTTCTGCGCGCTGGGAGGCCCAATTAATTGGCAAGCAAAATACGACGCTCGATCTCGGTTTGGCTGGCAACGATGGCTTTCGTTTGTACCTCAACGACACCCTCCGCATAGATCAATGGGAAAAACAAGGATTTCACGAAAGAAAAATAGCTATCGACGTCAAAGAAGGGCAACAGTATCAACTGCGCATTGAATTCCGAGAACCACAAGGAAATGGGCGAATCAAACTATTCGTTGAGGAACAGAGTAGTATAGACAGCCAAACTTATCTTGAGATAGAAAAGGTTTTGGACAGCGATGTTGCAGTCATTGTTGTAGACTACCCTGAAGGCGAATTTCAGGATCGTTCTTCTTTAGCTTTGGCACCAGCGCAAGTCACACTCATCAAAGAAATCAAGGCCTGTGGTATACCAGTGGTTGTGGTCATTGTTGGGGGCAGCGCCGTGACCATGCAAGAATGGCAAGACGACGCCTCAGCTATTCTTTACAACTGGTACAGCGGTGAAGCTGGCGGCCTGGCGCTCGCCAATATCTTGAGTGGCAAAGTAAACCCTTCGGGGAAACTTCCTTTTTCCATTCCGCAGCACGAAGGCCAACTCCCCTTGAGTTATTGGCATGAAGCCACTGGCCGCGGCGACGACTACGTCAACGGCAGCGGCGAACCCCTCTACCCTTTTGGTTACGGGCTCAGCTATACCAAGTTTGAATACAGCCACTTCAAAATAGAGCAAAACACTTTCTCCTTGCCCAATGGAAACGACACCATAGCATTTTCTTTCCTACTTCAAAACACAGGGCAGTTCGACGGCGCAGAAGCCATTCAGTTTTACATCAAACCCATCTACAGCAAAGAAACCTTGCCTGTGCAATACCTCATCGACACCAAAAAAGTCGCGCTCAAAAAAGGCGAAACAATGGGCTTCGTTTCCTACAAAATTCCGCTATCAAAGTTAGGCATCCCAACAGGGCCAGGCTCAGATGCGTACCCTATACAATTCCGAATCCAAATTGGTAGTTCTTCCAAGGACATTCGTTTGCAATCACAAATCCTTCAAATTCAATTTTAATGCGCATTCTTATCCTCTCCGTTTCCCTCATGTGCTCCAATTTGTTGCTGGCCCAAGATACGCTGCGCGCGCTTTTCATCGGCAATAGTTACATGGGGGTCAATAACCTGCCTCAAATGGTTCAGGACCTGAGCAGCTCGCTTGGTGATGTCCTGCTTTATGACAGCAATACACCCGGAGGCCAAACTTTTCAAATGCACGCGAATAACCCTGTCAACTATCAAAAAATGGCCGCCCAAGAATGGGACTACATCATTTTACAGGGCCAAAGCCAAGAACCGAGCTTCCCTTACGGGCAAGTGAATACGCAAACGCTCCCCTTTGCCGTGCAACTTGCCGATAGCGCCAAAGCCATTCAACCCTGCAGTCAGGTCAATTATTTCATGACCTGGGGACGCCAAAACGGCGATCCGCAATGGGATTCTATCAACACCTTCGACAAAATGAACACACGCCTGCGCGATGCCTATTTGCGCATTGCAGACTCCGCCAACGCTGCTGTTTCACCAGTTGCCGTTGCCTGGAAATATGTCCGAGACAACTACCCAGTGATCAATTTATACCAACAAGACGGCTCACACCCAAGTTTAACGGGCTCGTATTTGGCTGCTTGTGTATTTTATTCGTCGCTATATCACAAACCGAGCACGGGAAGTACTTATAACCCTGGTATTGACCTCGCAGATGCCCTGCTGCTGCAGCAAATTGCCAGTTCAATTGTCTTGGATAGCCTTTCAACTTGGAAACTCATTCATAGCGATAGTACACTGCAGGCGAATGCGAGTTACTCGAGTATTCCTGGCACGAGTTTATTGAGTTTTTCAGCAACAGCCAACCAAGATGCCAATTTTACTTGGTATTTCCCCGACATGACTATAGAAACAGGACCAATCATTGGTTTTGAATACAACCTCAGCACGTATCAAGTCATGCTAATTGCCGAAGGGCTTTGCGATACCGATACAGTCCTGATAGAAGTCAATAATCCAGGTGCTGGATTCTCTGAGCTGAGTTCCATACAATGGAAATGGATCAAGCCTACACAAATTGATGTATACAGCTCATCAATCCTTGAAATTCAAGCTATAGATTTACTCGGAAAAGTACTTTCAACTGAGCGAGAAGCCATTCAAAATGGAACCCGCCTTACCTTTGGGCCTTCCACTTCTTTTTTAAGGATAAACACGCCCAATGAGGCGACAATCATAAGGGTTCCTTACCTGCTTAATTGAGCAATTTGTTGCGCGAGAAATAATTCTCTTCTGTAATGACAATTGGGTTGGGATTATACCACTTGACAAAATATCCAAAATCTGTGGTGTTGTCTTTGCGCCATTTCTCGAATTGGTCGTTCGGGGCTTGGTTAAAAACCCAGTATGTATAGGCATCTGCAAAGCCTAGATCTTCAATTTGCTGCCAAAAGCTGAATAACTGCACCGGAAACTGCTTGGCGCTTTCGCTCTCCATCCAACTCTTTAGAAATGCCTTTCTAATTTGCAATAAAGAAGCTACATTGATACTTGCTTTTTTATTACTGAGTTGATACTCTGTAGCGGCAAGAGCCATTTTTGATTCAAATGCCATCGTAAATGGGGCCATGTCTTGAGCAAAACTCGTTCCAACGCCATCTTTTCCAAATAAAAAAGCTTTTTGATATGTTTGATACAGAACAGCACTCATTTCTTTGGTGCGTTGTGAATTGCGCTCTAGGTTCATAAATATTTCACCGTAAATAACGCCCCAAATTTCATTTTCAGAATTGCAATAAATGCGCGCCAATCGGTAGTAATTCGACGGGAATTCGGGATCCATCTGGATTCCTTTTTCGTAATAGGGAATCGCCTTTTCGATTTCTCCTTTGATCAAAAAGATATTGCCAGACTCTACGTACAAGCGACCGCTGTGCGCAAAGCGTTCCATGCCTTTAGCGTAGGTAGCCAACGCTTCATCTGAGTTGCCCATGATGTCTTGGCTATTGCCAATCATTTGCCAAAGCTGATCGGTGGCTTCAGGATGATCTGTTTGGGTTTGCATGATTTGCACCGCCTTGGCATAATCCTTTTGCATGTAGTAGCTATAAGCATATTCATACCAGGCATCGTAATTGGTAGAATCTTGCTGTAAAACACCTTCTAAGATGACACGGCTCTGCGAAAAATTGCCCGCATCCATTTCTTTGATGGCTTCATTGATCTCTTTACTGGCGGGGTTAACTTGCGCCAAGAATGAAAAGAAAGAAAATGTGCAAAGGAGTGTGAGAATGCATTTCATTGGAAGGGGGTAATTTGGAATTGGGTTAACTTAATTGCTTTTGATGATGAGGTACGCCAGAATACGCGTCTGGCACCGCAAAGATGAGCTATTCTTGCTAAAAAACTACGAACTGGCCTAATTTTACCAATTTGATAGCCTAAAACTACAGTGTAAATTCCTTCTTTGGTTTCGACCACTAAATACTGATGTGAATAGCTTGGCAAAGACGCTAATATAGCTTGGCTGTACAATTGTGCGCTGAGAACTGGCCATGTTTGAGGGCACTTCAAGGTTCTCTTTAGCGACCTTTTAACGCGTTTCCAATGGCCTTCGTAATAGTGCTTACTCTTGTGATTTTGAACTTTAACTTCACTGATTTGAGCATAAACATCACAAAGATCACTATACATCGGGCCTTGATACGCAAAACGCTGATCGCCGTCTATTGAGATATCTGTAGGTGATCCTTCTTCGTCGTGCCAGCGAAATGCGTACTTGAAATAAGCTGCACAAACATGCGGTTGATATTTGATTTGGTAAGCCCTTCCTGATGAGGGCGGTTCGTTGATGACAAACAATTGTTTGAAACTCTCCAATGGGCGCAGGCTCCAAAACTGCATGTATTTATGGTCTACAGCAGCTGAGTCGGGAAGCACTAAGTTGTAGGTGGTGTCTAGCGTCCACTTCATGTTTTGGGCACGCTCATAGGCATATACTTCAAACAAACCCATCCCAAGCTGCGGATGCCCCGGAACAAGTATACTATTGTATAATGCAGATTCATTTTTGATTTCTAATTCGAGCACCGTGTACTGATCAGAGAGCGTTGGCACTTGCTTCAATGTAAATCTGAGTTCCACAGGTAACAGATCTGCATGCAGCACAGAGATGCTACTTATAAAAATGATGCTCCAAATCAGTCGTTCCACATGTAATATTTAGGAGTGAGCAATTGTTCCATATTCAATTCTTCTTTGGTATACCGACGATTAAATATTTCAATTTCCATATCTGGATAAATAACAAGTGTGAGGGAACTCGTCGCATAAGCACTTAAATCCATCCAAACAATAGGGCCTTTACGGCGCAAATGAATACGCAACATATGATTGAAGTCGCGCAGGCGGTTGTATTCCATTTGCGGAAGTGGTTCAAATTGCTCGGGAATAAACTGATAGGCCAATTCAACTAAGGTTTCTATTTCTTTTTTTGAGAATTGCAGGGAATCAAGTCTTTGTGATTTGATAAGGCGCTCCAGGCCCTGTTTGGTTTCTAAGCTTAGACTTGGTTGGTCTTTTCTTTTATTGACAGAAGCATATTTTGGTTGAGGAATGCCCATTTCATAATAGCGTTCAAAAATCAAATTCCCATCTGCATCGTATTCGCGACACCAGCCATCTCTCAGGCCAGCTGTATATCTGTAATCAAGCAATAACTTACCGCTAGAATCTAATTCTTGGTAAGGGCCATGCAGGCTATCCGAAATGGTATGCAACGCGCGAATTTTGATGCCGTTACTTGCGTAAAATTCTTTGTAGCATTCTTTGTTCTTGTATTCCACCCTACTTTTGAGAATGCCATTTGGGTAATAGGCATCCATCAATTGCTTAAAATAACCATCGGAACGCGTCTCGACAATAAAAACACTTTCAGGAACTGAGTTGGGGTACCAACGGCGGTTTTCGCGATAGGTATCCAAGCCCTTTTCTTTGGAAATCTCTAATCTTTGGGGATCTCCATTTGCATAAAATTGAATCATGGTGGTGTCTTGCCCTTTTCGGTAGTCTCTTTTCCAATGCAATTGCCCGTTGTCATGCCACCAGGTTTCAACGCCTTTGGTGCGATCTAGCATGTAAATATCGACATCGTGCGTCTTGACACCCTGGGCGGTCCATTCTTTCAAATAACCGTTGGCACCTATATCCAAGACTTGCTCTAGTGTGAGCTGACCGTTGTCGGCCCATTCTTTTTTGTTGGGCTCAAACGGATGCGCCGTTTCGAGGTCATATAAATACCAATAAGCCTGCTTGCCGTTGGCGTGCCAACCCTTCCACTCGCCTACAGGCACATCGTTGTCATAATAGCGCTCCGACTCTATTTTGCCATCAAAATAATAAGTCAGGTATTTACCCTTCAGGCTACCATCTTTGTAAGTACCTTTGGCTTTCACTTTTCCATTGTCATAATATTCAATGACAGGGCCGTTTAAAGAACGGTGCTCATAATTGCCATCTTTAATGAATTGATGATTACGAACCATGCTTAAACTACCCGTCGTGGGATCATATATTTTTTCTTGCCCAATAGGCACCATCAAGTAGGTATAACCGTCGTCGTCTACGGTGTGTTCAGGATGCATACTTTTGTCTGACGCATTGAGCTCGTTGTAGCGAATCCAGGCATAGGTGTGCTCAAAGCGCCTCTGCCCAGTGAGGCCATATTCAACGGATTTCATACAACGGCGGCCATTTGCATCCAGATAAATGAGGTTGTGTGTTTGCAGCGGCCCGTTTTCATAATACACTTTTTGGTCGATGAGCAAGGAGTCGTCGTCCCACAAAGAAAATTTGCTCAGAACCCGCGGCTTGCCTTCGAGCGTATTGCAGGTTTCTTCTACCAAGCGCCCTTTCACGAAAACCCTGCGCTCATAGATTTTTCCCATGTGCAGCGTCTGGCACACGCCTTCTCTGGGCGTTTGTAGGTCATCGAGGTAAAAAGTAGAGAAAAGGTAATGTCCACCTTTTTTGTTGGTGGGTTTGAATTCACAGTTGTCTTGCGCAATTGAAAATTGAGCTAAATAGAAAATTCCAAATAAATAAGCGACCCTTAATTTCATACGTTGCGCAAACTTGACGCATAAATTTCCGAATAATAACACGATTTACAGAACTCAAAGCTATAAAATCGACAATTGATTCAATCAATAACCTTTTTGAAAAGCATATTTATTTAGTAGCTAGCACTTGTATTGTCGCCGAAGCACCATTATGATAAGTACCTTCATTGACCTCTCGGTAGACTTTCTCTATTTTGATTTCCGTGAAGTCTTGACCAATTAAAGCCTGTAGCTCCTCGGTTGAATACAATAAGTCTGGATGCTGTGGGCCACCTGTTCCAAAACGCAATTGCTCTTGATCGTAAACTTCCATAATGAGCTGCCCTCCTGGCTTCAATGCAGCGTGCATTTGAGGCCAGATGTGTTGCTTTACCTGAAGCGGAAAATGGGCAAAAATCCCGATGATCAGGTCCCATGTATCTTCCTCTATATTTATTTCTCCTAGGTCAGCACAAATACAAGAAACTTCTACCCCATTTTGTTCAGCCAATTGGCTAGTTTTTTTCAATCCTTCCTCTGAATAATCTATACACGTGACGTCATTTCCAAGACCTGCAAGATAAACGCCATTGCGACCTTCGCCTTCAGCCAAGCACAATACTTTTAAATCGGATCCAATTTGTTGCGCTTTCAAAAAATCATTGGCTTCTTGGCCATACGCATATGCCGTTTCGGCATAACGCTCGTTCCAAAATTCTTTCATAAGACACTGATGTGTTTGGTCAGGGTTTGTTGGTCGTCGATGATGAATTGCAAGGTATAAGGCCCTGGCTTGAGATTCAATGCTTTCGTATCGATTGTTTTTTTGGCGCTCTTCACCTTTTCATAATAAACTTCATGCACCAGTTTGCCATTGGCATCGAGTATGAAAAGTTCGATGTTGTGTTTTTGCTTGAAATCGAAAGTTAAATTCACGTCGCCTGCACTCGGATTTGGAAAAACCTCCACATTGAGTGCCAATTCTGGCCCAAGTACTTCTACCCCATTATTAGGCGCACGTTTGAGCCAAACTTCATAGATCACGGCATTTGCAGCGGTAGAATTGGTATTATTCTGCGTAAAAGGATTCAAACTTCCACTTTTGATACCGCCAATAATATGTCCAACCAGTAGAGAATCGGAAGTAATTGCCGTCAAATCGATGATTTCACCAAGATAATGAGGTACATTTTCGTTGGCCACCAACTCAGCACTCGATCCTAGTAAACCAGGCATTTCATTTGACAACACATATTCTTGATAATTGCCATCAGCTCCTTGCACCAACCTACTCATTGTTTTGACAAATGGCACATTCGGATCATTAATAAGCGTTCCATTTTGGTAATAATACTGACTCATACCACCTAAGAATAAATGGTGCATCGATTGGGTTGCGCTGTCATACAAACTGAACTTACTCGAATGGTAATTGCTTAAGTACTGACTAAAACCATTGACCGGCGTATGCCCGCTACTTTTGATTTCAACTGGGTACAAAAAAGGCAAGTCGGCATTGAGTTGAAAAACCCCTGACGACAGCAGGTATCCGAACTCTCCATTTGGATAAATGTGCGGCAACAGATTGTAATCTCTGCGATGCAAATTCACCTGATCTGTGACCAATTGGTAATTGAGCACTGCTAGAACTTGCCCCGGCGCACTTAATTCAAACTTTTTAAGACCATCGACATAAGCCTGAATAAACGTCGGGTTGTTCATAGGATTGTAACGACCATCAAAACGATGCCCACCAACAAGATAGTACTGCGATCCAATTTTACCCATATTACCGCCTGTTACTGCAAATCTTTCGTCTTGGAGCTGCTCAAAATATGGAGCAATCGTTGTGTTGGCCATAATGGCTCCAATCAAACCATCTAGATCAATGCGCGTTAAAAATGGGAAGGTAATGTGGTCATTAGCCGAATTACTGTAGGCATAACCCCCTGCTAAAATCAAGGAATTACCATCTTGGTAAAAATTCATATTGGTGCTTTGCAATTGTTCTTGCAACGACACGCTTAAGTCCGTAAAGGTCCTAGACCAATATTGCTTGGTTTGCAGATCCAGTACCTGTAAGATTTGATTATTGAGGCTCGCTGGAAAGGCATTGAATGGTTGGCGCGCATGAATACCTTCGGGTCTACCGCCAATCAACACGACCTTACCATTGCGCTGCCCGAAAGCAAAAGAATGCAAACCATCAAAGCCAGCAATGGAGTCTGCTTTGAGTACAACTTCAAAGGGGAAATTGCTAGTTTGGGCATGGGTATCGAGAAAAAATGCGACTGTAAAAATAAACAAAAACAGAGCTTTTATAATTTTCATCTTATTGATTTTAAATAACTTAAATATAATAACCTCTATTTTTAATTTAATATTAAAGGTGCTAGAATACTACTTTTTTATTCGAACTTGTAAGACACACCCGTTACTTGCGTCAAGAGTGTTTGAGGCGCATCGAGCACCTTGGCATTGCCCTGAGGGCTTGGCGTTACAACTTTGTGCGTTGTAAGGTAACTTTCCATCACTTTATGCAGCGTATGAACGGTATTTTGCGCGTTTTGTACGCCTTTAATGCGACAAAGCATATCGGCAGGATCTCCGTCGCGCTCACAAGCTAAAATACGATATGTTTTTGTTTTGTCGAGCGGCTGCCCTCCAACAATGGCTTTTTGAACGCGCTTGCCTTGTTCTGCAAAGGCTAAAAATTCAACTTCCATTCCTTTGAATTTGATGACCCAGCCACCAAAGCGCTTAGACGCATCTTTTGCAAAGACATTATTGAGTTCTTTCTCGAGCCAATCTGCTATTTGTTGACCTGTGACCTCTGCGGTGCGCACGGTAGAATCTACAGGTAGCATGTCAAAAATAAAGCCTTTGGTGATCGGGATATTGCCCGTATGATCTGGAGTGGTGCGCGGCGGACAAAAACGAAAGCCATTAGATAACACGATATCTATTTCGGGGAATTTCCAATCCAAGGCGTTTAAGATCATCGTATCGATCGGATTTTCAACTACAAAATAGCGGTAAAGTGGAATGGTGCTGTAACCTACTACCCTGTTAATTTCAGCTGCAAAAGTAGCTTCATTAGACTTTAAAATCGCCTGCATTTGGGAATCTGGCTTGAGCGATGGCGCTTTCACCTCTAGTAGTTCGTAACGCTCTGCCGTGAGCTTTCCATTTTCAAAATCGAGTTCTAAAGAACCTACAAATGAACCAAAAGCCCCTGGCTCCACAACTTTGCTATAAGCACATTGGATAGGTTTCCTGACCCGCTCATGGGTATCGCCACCAAAAATGTAATCAACACCTTTGCAAGACGGGTCGTTGGCCAACGCGATTTGCTGAGACAAACCAAGGTGTGCAAGCATAATGACAACCGCGCATTGTTCTTGGTTACGGAGTACATCCACGTAATGTGCCAAATTTTCTTCCGGCTTGGTGTAAATGATTCCCTTGCTGTAATTAGGGCTCTGGCGCAAAGGTACCAAAGGATCGGTATAACCTAAAAAGCCAATTTTAATGCCTTCGTGTTCCCAAATATGGTAAGGTTGAAAAATAAGCTCACCTTTTTGCCCATTGCCTAAGTCATGGTACATGTTTGTACACACTTTAGGCGCGCGCAGCGCGCCCATGAGTTGCTGCATCTTTTGCTTACCATAGATAACCTCCCAGTTACCCGGCAAATACAAATGGTAGTCCATTGCATTTAAAATCGGGACAAACGCTTGACCTGTAGTCTCGACACTTAGTTGTGAACCCTGAAACATGTCGCCGGTGTCCACCAAAAATGTATTGGGATTTTTCTTTTTGAGTTGCTTTAAAAATGTCTGTAATTGCGCATATCCTCCGGTTTTTCTAAATACAGCCTTTTCGTTTTCCCAGAAAAGCTCGTCGTGCGGATGAATTTGACAATGTACATCTGTTGTTTGTAAAAGTTGGAGCGTAAGTACGCCGTTTTTTCTTTTGGCTTCTTGCAAATCGACGTTTTCACTCATGAAAATTTTATCGTCACTTGTTTGCGCCAAAAAATTCGGAGCAAGTAGACTTCCTAAACCGGCTGTACCGATCGTTTTGAGAAAGTTTCTTCTTTGTTGTTTGGACATGGTGATGTAGTTTAGGTGGTGTAATTGGGTCAGTGGGAAGAAGTGCCAGGAAAGGCCAATTCTTTGATAATGATATAGATTCCCATCACCAGAACAAACCAACCAAAGCCTTTTTTAAGTGCTGCTCCGTTGATCTTCTTGGATAAGTTGTTTCCAATAAAAATACCGATAATTGCTAAAATGGTAACAACGATAAGTAAAGTCCAGTCCATTTTGGAAGCATTTTCACTGACGTCACCGGTAAACCCAATCAATGATTTTGCGGCAATGATCAATAAACTGGTTCCTACCGCTTGTTTCATTGGTAGTTTACTCAGCATCACCAATGCAGGAATAATTAGAAATCCACCCCCAGCACCGACTAGGCCCGTCAAAACGCCAACAACTGTGCCTTCTAACAATATCATGGGATAATTAAACACACGCGCTTCATTACTTTCGCTTTCTCCGGTTTTTTTATCTCGAATCATAGAAACAGAAGCCGCAACCATGAGTATTGCAAATAAGATCATCATGGCAAGGGCTTTGGTAATTGAAATACCGCCCAAATCAAAGAGCGTGGCTGGTATGGCCGGAACCAAAATCTTTCTGGTAAAAAAAACGGCTATGATAGACGGAATCCCGAACACTATTGCTGTTTTTAAATCAATCATACCCGCTCTATATTTTGGAAACGCGCCCACTAAACTACTCAGACCTACAATAAATAAGGAATAAGCAGTGGCTAAAACGGGATCGACATTGAATAAATAAACCAAAACTGGAACGGTCAAAATAGAGCCGCCTCCACCAATGAGGCCAAGTGATATCCCGATTAGGGTACTGGCGAGTAAGCCAAAAATAGTCAGTAAGTCAAAAGTCATTTTAGAGAGTTAAAAGTGATAATTCAGTACAAAATTGGTCAAGAGCATATTGACTTTATTGATTTGGTATTTAGGGTTATTATACATTTCACCAAGACCGTATTTGCAAACGAGCAGCAATTGGCCCTCAAGGCCCTGCATGAGTTGACTCAACTGAAAACGAAAATCTATATTAGCTTGTAAATAACTAGGCATGCTATATTTGTTTAAAGCATAATTATGTACATCGGGTAACTGGAAATAACCCACCGAAAAAGCCGACTTCTTAAAAACAGATGCTGTATTTTGGTTCTCCACTTTCAAGACTACTGCATGTACGTCTCCAAAGCCCTCGTTGCGTTCGCGCGGCATGAAGGTGTAAAACGGGTCTCTGCCCCATTCTCTCGGAAACAAATAACGGCCCTCGGCAGTAATCCGGTTATAATTGATGGAATAATGCGATTTATCAAATTCAAACCGCGTACGAAATCCGTAGGTCAGTGATTTGGAGCCTTTGGCAATATATGTCATGGATTGATCCTCGTTGCCACCATCTCCAAGTGCCCATTGCCTCATGATTTGCGCACCATTAGACCACACAAACTTTTTGGCCTTATAGGCATGTTGGATTTGATGAAAAGTACTATTAAACAAGCCAGGTAAATGATAATCCCAAGCTTGGTACTCTATATTTTTAGAAGGTTTGAAAGTGAAGGACGCTACCCCAATAAAAGGCAGATCTATATTTCCCCTGAAATTAGAGGATGTTCCATCGGGGTTAACTCCTTGGCTATATAAACCAATAGATTCCGCTCCTCGATACCATTTTGTGGTACTGCGTGGAGAAATGGCAGTAAGTACACCACCCTGAAAACGCCATTTTTCATTGAGGTGCTGATTGAGCCACAACCCTTCCACACCTGTGCCGCGCATGCGACCGTCTTGAATATTGATCAGTGGTGTATTGATGAGCTGCCTACCTAACAAAAGCTGTCCATTTTTGAAATTATATTTCAAATACAACTCCTCGAGCCGATCCATATCGCGGTGGTTATCTGGATTTTCGATATCAAACAGTCCGATTTCATATCTACTCAACACCCCCGTCGTAGGGTCAGGATCATGTAATACCGAAGAGCCTATATTGAAAAAATAAAAGCCACTAACGGCAAACTGAAAGTGATGAAAAGAGTTGGTTTCAAAGCGCAAACCACCCCCAATTGCATTGGCATAAAATTCTGAAAGTGTACCTTCATTCGTTGTTTGACTCATGAAATACCTAAAATGCCCGGCTGTGGCACCTGTTTTAAAGGCATACAATAAGGAAGTTGAATCCATCACATCTTGCGGCCTTCCCTTCCACATAACGGGCTGATCAGAAAGCTCGTGATGCTGGGCCCAAGTTGAAACTGATGTATGAAACAAAAGGATCGTGAAACAAATAAAGATTGGATTAACTTTCAATTTCATTTTTTGACATGGAAAACTTTGACCTTTATCCTAAGGCAAATAAACAATTTACTTTTTCGGCTTTTTCATTGCGGTAAAAGGACCATATTTATGCTGTAGTTCAGAAAACGCATCTGCGTAGGGTCCGAACGGGTGGTCAATTGGCTTTTTTGTAATATCGGGCCAATCTTTTGGCACTGCTTTGTGTGGTCTGGGTTGGCTTTCTATGTAAGCGGCAACATCCCAGGCGTCTTCGTCCGAAAGCTCTGGTGCATCGTGATTAACTCCCAACGGCATGTTGTACTTTAAGTATTTAGCCATATTCGAGATACGACTTAAACCCGCAGCGTCATTGAAACTATGTGGCCCCCAAAGTGGTGGATACACATAAGATTGGCCGATGCCATCAATGATGCCTTGCCCATTCAATTGATGACAACTTGAACAACGTAAATCGTAGACCAACTTTCCTTTGTGAGGGTCCGCAGCACGTGTTAAAAAAGGCAGCTCTTTTAAACCTGAGCCCGCTGCTTTTTCACCTTTGGGGACGTTCTCTCCCAAAAACTTCATGTAAGCTACCATAGCGCGCATTTCTTTGCTGTTTTCTTTTAATGGTTTTCCATTCAAACTGCGTTCAAAACAATCATTGATGCGTTTTTCTATGCTTTCCATTTTACCACTTCGAGCGCGCACCTTAGGATAGGTAGAAGCAACCGAACCATAGTTGTTCCCGAAGGGCTTGGTGCCTGCATCTAAATGGCAGTTTTGGCAATTCATGCCATTTGTCTGCTGCGCAATGCGACCTTTTGGGCCAAAATAATAGGCCGTATGGATGATGAGATCGCGACCGTAGAGAACCTCGTCCGATTTTTTCTCCTCCTTGATGGCAAAAACATCGGCTGGTTGCCAAAATGCGCCAACAGGTGTTGCTTGTATTTCTTCAGTGGAGAGTTGCTCCAATTGAAGTTCATTAGTCGTACAAGAAACCAACGCGAGCAAAATGTACACAAACAAATAGGTTTGGTATTTAAACTTCACGACCTAAATTAATGAGGGAGTTTATTTTGAAAAACACCATATAGGTAAGTGCCTACCGATGCAAAGAAAACCACAACAATAAAACTCAAGTAACCATAACCAATATTGACTACCATTGGACCTGGACAGGCGCCGCTCAAGGCCCAACCTAATCCGAAAATGGTTCCTCCGATGAGGTAACGCCAAAAACCTTTTTCTTTAGGTGTAAAGACAATTTTAGCTTTTGAAAAATCTTTCCAATGGTTCTTTTTGATCAGAGCAGTGCCAATAATACCTAATACCACTGCTGTCCCGATGATGCCATACATGTGAAAGCTCTGAAAGCGAAACATCTCCTGGATGCGATACCAACTCAAGGCCTGTGACTTGGCCATTACGATGCCGAACAAAATGCCGACGACTAAAAACTTAATGAATTTCATGACTTAAAAGATCAATGGGAAAATAAAATGTGTCATCAGCAAGCCTCCGATGAAGAAGCCAATTACGGCGATTAGAGACGGTAGCTGTAAATTGGATATACCTGATATGGCGTGTCCTGAAGTACAGCCACCGGCGTAGCGCGAGCCGAAACCTACGAGTAACCCACCGATTGCTAACACAGAAAATCCTTTCAAAGTAAAAATGGCCTCCCAACTAAAAAGTTCTGTTGGTTGAATCTCATGTGCCTTTTCAAATCCTAATTTGGCTAAATCTTTTGCGGTACTTTCTGCAATTTGAAAACTAGCACCATCATTCAAAAAAGTATTGGCCAGATATCCTCCAATGATGGCCCCAACCAGAAAAACAAGGTTCCAAGATTGGGTTTTCCAATCAAAATCAAAGAATTTGACCCGTTTTCCTGCACCCGCTAAGGTGCAGATGGTTCGGAGATTGGAAGAAAAACCAAAGGTTTTTCCGAAGAATAACATCAAGAACATTACCGTGGCAATGATGATCCCTGAAAACCACCAGGGCCAGGGTTGCATTAAAAAATGAAGCATAAGTTTAGGATAAAGGTTATGTTAAATTTTATGGACTTTGCTTTGACAAATAAAGTCTGTTTTTGGAATGGCCGTTTTGGCAATTGCACTAAATCCACCGTCTATTTCTGTAAAGTTACGGTAGCCGCGCGCTTGCAAAATAGAAGCGGCGATCATGCTGCGGTAACCACCTGCACAGTGCATAAAGAAATGTTGGTCTGGTTGAATATCTTTGGTCCAGTCGTTGATGTAAGCCAGCGGGCGGCTGTAAGCATCTTCCACGTGTTCCGCCTCATATTCGCTTTCTTTGCGTACGTCGACTACCATCGATTTGCCTGCTTCAAATTGTGCAGCAAACGCTTCTGCAGTGATGCGATTGATTTGATCTACTTCCTTGCCAGCAGCTACCCAAGTAGCAAAACCACCCCCTAGGTAACCCAAAACTTTGTCAAAACCAACGCGGCTCAAGCGCGTCACGACTTCTTCTTCCATACCTGGTTCAGTAATCAAAACGATTTCTTGTTTGACATCACCAATTAGTGCACCAACCCATGGTGCGAAATCGCCGCGAATACCAATATTAATAGCTTGTGGTATAAATCCTTTGTGAAAATCTGCTGCAGGGCGCGTATCGAGAATAAGTGCACCAGTAGCCTCAACAATTGTTTCAAAAGCATCGGCAGAAAGTGCCGTAAGTGCTTTGGCTTTGACGTCTTCAAAGCTGTCATAACCTTTTTTATTCATCGCTACATTGTGACCAAAATAAGCTGGCGGAGGCAACAAACCATCGGTTACAGCTGCAATAAACGCCTCTTTGTTAGGCTGATTGAGTGCATAATTCATTTTCTTTTGATTCCCGAGCGAATCAACCGTTTCTTTCATCATGTTTTTACCACACGCAGAGCCTGCGCCATGCGCTGGATAAACTGTAACGTCGTCTGCCAAAGGCATGATTTTAGTCATTAATGAATCGTAAAGCATGCCCGCGAGTTGATCTTGGGTCATGTCGGCAGCTTTTTGAGCGAGGTCAGGACGGCCTACATCTCCTAAAAAGAGGGTGTCTCCTGAAAAGATGGCTTCATCTTTACCCTCCTCATTGATAAGTAAAAACGTAGTGCTCTCCATGGTGTGCCCTGGTGTATGCAACACTTTAATTTTCACATTGCCAATTTCAAATACCTGTCCGTCGTCTGCAATAATGGCATCGAACTCGGTCTTTGCAGTAGGTCCGTATACTATAGGAGCTCCTGTTTGCTTACTCAAATCGAGATGACCAGAAACAAAATCTGCATGAAAATGCGTTTCAAAAATATATTTAAGTTTCACACCATCTGCTTCAATTCTATCTAGATATGGCTGAATTTCGCGCAATGGATCAATGATAAATGCCTCATTTCCACTTACTACGTAATATGCTCCTTGAGCCAAACAACCTGTATAAATTTGTTCTATTTTCATTTTTTTGGTTTTAAAGTATCAAATGTATCAATTCAAAGAATAAAGTAATGTAACACTTGTTACAAATGCCCTTAATGAGTTAGTGATTGAAGAATAACAAGAGGCTGATTTGCAACCCAAATACAATTAGTGCAAATAGCAACCCGCGCTGACCAGCTTTTAACAAGCGAAAGACATCTACCTTTAGACCAATTGCTGCCATCGCAATGGTAAGAATGATCTTGCCAATGGTTTCACTACCCTTTAATAAGATTGCAGGCAAAGGGAAAAAACTCACTAAAATCGATATCACAATAAATACAATAAGGTACCAAGGTAGTTGGAAACGAAATTTTTGCGCATTAGACTTTCGAGAATCAAGCCAAACCATAAATAATAAGGCCGGTGACAACAACGCAACACGCGCCATTTTATACACAAGAGCCAATTGCCCAACGTCTTCTGAAACCGAAAAACCAGCACCTGCCACATTGCCCACTGAATGTAGAGATGTTCCGATCAAAAAGGCCATTTCTTTTTCTAAAAGTGGATAAAATTGAAACCACAATGGCAATAGAACCATACCCAGAGAACCCAAAAGATTAACTGATGCCAATGAAATGGCAACATCCTCTTTATCTGCTTTGATTTTAGGAGCCAATGCAGCAACTGCCGAAGAACCACAAATAGCTGTTCCAATACCTATCAACCAACTTGTTTTACCTGGACAAGATAAAACTTTTGACAAATAATAGGTAGCGAGTAAAACCACAAAAATCACCAGAATAATCACTGCAAAATCCTTTACACCTATCGCTCCAATGGCTTTATAATCCATGCTAAATGCCAAAAGTACAACTGACCATTCCAATAATTTGGAGGAGCTCAAGCTAATACCGGCATCAAGTTGCGAAATTTTATTGACCTGTGGCGCCAAAAACATTCCTATCAAAAGGGCCAGCAAATAGGAATTGAGAAATGAAGGTGTAAAACCCGCTAAAAAAATGGCTGCAAGTCCGAGTCCTACAGCCAATACTATTCCTGGTAATTTTGTGCGCATAAAAAACCCTTACAACTTATGGTTTAGAGACAATTTTACCGCCCCAAGAAGAGATTCCTCCTTGCATATTGATCACATTTTTAAAGCCGCTGTCTACCATCACCTGACTTGCACCAGCACTGCGTCCACCGCTTCTGCAATAAACAATATAGGTTTTAGATTTATCTAACTTGGCTAATTGCTGCTGGAAAGATGCACTCTTGTAATCAATAAAAAGATCTGCACCTGAAATCACACCTTGCTGCCACTCTTCAGGGGTACGCACGTCTATTACAATTGCTTTTTGCTCTGCTTTCATTTTTGAAAGTTCTGCAATCGGCGCATTTTTATAAGTGGATTGTGCAGAGGAAGTACAAGACCACAACGTTAGGGTTAAGAGAGCAAGTAAAGAGAAAATTTTCATCATGTTCAAAGTTTAATTTTTACAAAGATGCAGAACTTCCACGGACTAATCTGTAACTAGCGTTACACAAAAAAGCCACTTGCGTGGCTTTTGAACTTATGATTTGGGAATTGAACTAATCTTTGCTCAACATGTCGTTTTTCAAGCTCTCTTGAACTGGAGGTGTACCGAACCAAATGCCAAAAAGTGCTTTTTTGAAGTCTAGGCCAGCAATTGTGCCTTTGACATCTCCATTTTTGGTAACACGGACACCTTTTCCAGGAATGTAGTCGAGGTAGATCTTGTCGCCTTCTTTGATGGGTTCACTGAAAAAACCTACAAACTTCTTGATTTCTTCCTTGCTAGCGTTGCCGTGCTTTGAGATCGCAAAACCTTCATTGACCGACTCGATGAAACGTTCGCGGGTAACGCTGCTCGACACAATTTTGATATGAATAGCCATTTCGGTGTCATCATAGATGACTTTTTTGGCGTCTGCTGTCTTTTTAGGTAGGTACAGCCCTGCAACGTAGAGGTCCATAAAATATTTTTCGCGCAAACCTGCACCGTTGATGACGAGGTTTTCACCATCTAGCTTCAATTCTGTACTGAAACTGACTCCGTGGAATTTTTTAGTTTGTGCAAAAGTGATGGACGACAGACACACCACTAGCGCTAGCAAGTAAGTTCTCCTTTTCATGAATAATTATTAAATTTATTTTGGATGAAAATAATAATTATTTATGAATTAATCCTCCCAAAAATCTGGATTTGAATTTTCTTCGAGCAACTTCTGCCAGTTATAGTTAGGGTCTTCAGCGTCGAAAAGAATGGCTTTGTACTCGCCTTCTGTAATTTCATAACGCAGTACTTCTTCACCGGTGTAGGCTTCTATGGCATCAAGCAACGGAATTTCATCCTGACTGCAAAACGACAGCGCTTGCCCTAAGGCGTTTCCCCTACCCGTTCGACCACAGCGGTGCACGTAGTTTTCAGGGTTATCGGGTAGGTCGTAATTAATCACATATTCCATGTTCGGAATATCAATTCCGCGAGCAGCCACATCGGTGGTAATTAGCACTTGGTTTTTACCCTCTCGGAACTTTTCGAGCAGCCCAAAGCGTTCATTTTGCGGAACACCCCCGTGTAGGGCCTCGGCATGCACGCCAACGCGCTCCATGGCCTTGACAATTCTCTCAACGCGCACTTTTGTTCTGGCAAACACCAGAAAACGCGCTTCGGGGTATTCTCCGATCATGTTTTCCAAGAAAAATCGTTTGTCGTCCATTTCAATGAAGGCCACAGCGTGCTGGACATTCTTAGAAACAGGATTCTGAGGCGACAACTGAATGCGGATTGCCGAACGCACGACGTCGTAGGCCAAAGACTTGATTTTTTTGTCGATGGTAGCCGTAAAAAACAAGGTTTGGTGCTTGGCCGGGATTTTTCTCTTGATATCTTGAATATCTTTATTAAACCCCAGATCTAACATCAAATCAGCTTCGTCCAGAACGAGCGTATGCACACCCGACACATCTAGATGGCCTTGCGCAATGAGATCGAACATACGGCCTGGTGTGGCAATGAGGACCTCAGCACCAACTTGAAGTTGCTTGATTTGCGCTTCTTGCTCTACCCCTCCATATAAACCAATGACTTTAACCTTAGTTTGGGCGCCAATTTGCTCAAAAACACCTGTGATTTGCTGTGCAAGCTCACGGGTAGGCACCAAAACGATGCAGCGGATCTGAATAGAGTTGGTGGCGTTTTTTTTGTATTTGAGCAACTTGTTGAGTACGGGAATCACAAAAGCTGCTGTTTTACCCGTGCCGGTTTGCGCCACGGCCATGACGTCTTCGCCGTCCAAAATGTGTTTTATGGCACGGTATTGGATATCGGTTGGGCGTCTGAAACCGAGCACCGCCAGTTGGTCTTTAATTTTTTGATCAATGTGGTAGTCTTCGAATTTCATTGCCACAAAGATACGACTAATAATAAAGACCTTACTTTTACGTTTTTGAAATCTAAAAATTACCTATGAAAATCAAATTACTCCTCTCATTTGCCCTTTTGGCTAGCTCCCTCTTTGCTAATGATAAGGTCACCGTCAAAAGCACTTTACACAGCGTCACCGTCTACACCCAAGGCGCGCAGCTGCAGCACAAAGCAAACTACACCGTTAAAGCTGGCCTTAGTGAGGTCATTGTTGAAGGCATTTCTCCGCAAATTTCAGCAGGTACTATTCAAGTAAAAGCAACCGGCGCGGTGGTTATTCTTGATTCCAAATACGAATATTACTACCCGCAACCGAATATACAGTGGACTAAAACTGAACTCCCTCTTAAAATTCGCAATGCCATTAAAGTGCTCGAAGACTCCATTAGAGTCGTCAATTTTGAGCTGCGCGACATCAATGACGAAATTGAAGTATTGGTCGCTGCGCGCAAGATCATCATCTCGAATGGTGCCGTCAAAGGCCAAGGAAAGGTCAATGACAGCATTCAGTTATTGAAATCTACTGTTGATTATTACACCACTAAGGTTTCTGAACTCAACAAAAAAATAAGTGGCTTGGACCGCCAAAAAGTCAAAAAAACAGACCTCATCTCAGACCTCGACACCCGACTCAACGACCTGCGCAACTACGCCGAACAAAACAACCCTACCCCAGAAATCAAAGGCATTCCGCGCATCATTATTACCTTTATGGCAAAAGAAGCGGCGAGCGGCCGCATAGACCTTAGCTACCTCGCTTCAAACGCTGGCTGGACGCCGCTCTACGACATCCGCAGCGAAGCGGCAACAGGCAAAATCAGTCTCACCTACAAAGCGCAAGTACGTCAACAAACCGGTTTAGACTGGGACGACGTCAAGCTCAGCATCTCGACCAACAACCCTTACGCCAACAAAACCAAACCCGAACTCAGCCCGTGGTATATCGACTACCAAGAGTTCAGAAAACAGCTCAATGAAAAAGCCAAATTACGCAGTGATGTTTATGGAGACGACGTACCTGCTGCGGTCAATAGCTCCGCCATGAATATGGGTTTTATGTACTCAACAAATGGAGCTGCGTTTGAACAAGCAGCACAGGGTGCAGAAGCATTCACTACAATTGTACAACAACTCATTTCAGCCGAGTTCAAGATAGACCTTAATTACAGCATTGCCTCAGACAATCAGGTGCGCATGGTGTTGGTGAAGCAATCTGAACTCAATACGAGCTTCCGCTACTACGCTGTTCCAAAGCTAGACCCGGGTGTGTATTTAGTTGCCCAAATGACCAAACTAGACGAACTTCAGCTCGTGCCAGCAAAAGCCAACATCTTCTTTGATGGCACTTACATCGGAGAAACCTACCTCGACCCTACCACCATGGACGACACCCTCAATTTGTCTTTGGGGAAAGATCCAAATATCGTTGTGAAGCGCACGCTCTTGAAAAACCAAAGCAAAGAGCGCATCATTCAAGACAAAAAGGAACGCAGCTTTGCCTACAACATTGAGGTACGCAACCTGAAGTCATCTGAAATTGAGCTCATTATTCAGGATCAAATTCCGCTCACTACCAACCCTGAAATTACTATCGAGAAATCTAATTTAGGAAAAGGTACAATCGATGAGAAAACCGGACTCATTGAATGGAATCTAAAGCTTAAAGCCAAGGAAAACCAAACATTTGACTACGACTTTAAAGTGCGTCACCCTAAAGACAAAGTCGTTCAGATTTAAAAACTGCTTTTACGCAACACTTGGTCAATACCGTCGTTACTCACTGATGTAGCGGCGGTATTCCATTTTACTGCTGTCGAAAGTGAGTTTTTTAGCAAGCGCTCCGGCGTTGTCGCGGTCGGTTAAGCGATCTGACAAATATTTAGCAACCTCTAGGCGGTTTTCGTCAAAGGTAAATAAGTCGATGAGCTGCTCCGCTTGAGCTGTCGTTAAACAAGTGCTTTTCATCGCGAGTTGCAGTGCTTCTAAACGATCTTCCTCAAAAGATTGATCTTGCAATTCAACTTTAAATGCCTCCAAGCGGTTCATTGTTTTGGTGCAATTCACACGATTAGACAACGGCGCTTGTTGTACTTGAGCGATCACTTGTTGATGTTGCACATTTTGTTGATTTTGTTGATTCTGAGCAACCTGTGAATTTCCATTTAACTGAATATTGGCACTTACCTGATTGTTTCCTTGGTTCGCATTGCTATTTATTCCTGTGGTCGACGTCGTCACTGAGCTTGAAGATGTAGTTGTAGTTGTACTTGAAGAAGTTTCCGTTACCGAGACACCAGTACCCAGACCAGTTGCTGATCCAGTTGCACTCGCATTTGCATTGAGGTTGACATTGACGCCACCCACAGACAAATTCATGTTGAGGTTGACGTTGTCATTCGGGTCTGTATTGGTAATTGTTGTGTTGGTGGTCGTTTCTTGAACATTCATGTTCATATTGATACCTGCAGTATTTCCTGTTCCTGTTGTTTGAGTTGTTGTGGTCGTTTGAACCGGAAGAGTTTGTGTGCTTTGTGTCGCTGTTGCATTTTGATTTGTACTTGAATTGACAACAACCGCATCTGAATAAACTGCAGCATCCGTTGGGCGATACACTACTGCTTCTTGGATCACACCATGAGTCGGCTCTTGGCCCATCAATTGTAATCTCCCTTTTCCTTTTTTGAAAACAATGCGGGCCGTGATGTCGTAGGGCGCATCAATCATGAAGTTTTTATCGATATCGGGTGTTTTTCCGTCGGCAAAAATCACTTTAACGGCATAACTGCCATTTTTAATTTGAGAAACTTGCACGTTTGTTTCAGGCTTGGAATTCTGACGTATTCCATTCAAAACCACATAAAATTGTTGACCATTGTTATTGAAAATACTGAGGTTACTCTGTGCAAATAACGTATTAGTGAACAAAGCAAACAAGAAAAAGAAAGATGTTTTCATGAAAAGCAATTTTTTGTCAAAGAAAACGAAAAAATTGAAAGCAGACAAAAACGCAGACCCATGCTTTTTTCTAACTTCGTAGTCATGAACTACGTCATTGTCGATGTCGAAACAACAGGTGGCCACACCAAAGACTCCAAAATCACGGAGTTGGCGATGTACAAACACGACGGCAAACAGGTCATTGATCATTTTCAGAGCTTGGTCGATCCAGAGCAACAAATCCCAGAGTTTATTGTACGCCTCACGGGCATCACTGACAAAATGGTAGCTGGAGCACCCAAATTTTATGAGCTCGCCAAGCAAATCATTGAGTTTTGTGAAGGCTGCATATTTGTTGCCCACAACGTTGCCTTCGATTACGGCATGTTCAAGAGCGAGTTCAAGCGTTTGGGTTATGAATTCCGCATGCCACAGCTGTGTACCGTAAGAGCCGCACGCATAGTGTTGCCGGGCCATGCGTCTTACAGTTTAGGTAAAATCTGTGCAGATCTTGGCATTCCCAATGCTGCCCGGCACCGCGCTGACGGCGATGCAAAAGCAACAGCCCAACTCTTCACTATTCTTATAGAAACAGATAAAAACCAGCTCCAAACGTTTGTTCAAGATGTACTCAATCCCAAATCTGTGCATCCGAACCTCAGCTTGGAGAGCATCGAAGAGCTGCCGAACAAAACGGGCATTTATAAACTCTACAACGAGTTCAATCAGCTCATTTATGTTGGCAAAAGCATCCATATCAAAAAGCGCATTGAACAACATTTGCGCAACCACAAAACAGTCAAAGGATTGCAAATGATCCAAGATATTTGCCGGGTAGAATACGAGCTCACAGGCTCTGAGCTAATTGCCATGCTACTCGAATCTAACCTTATCAAAGAACACAAACCCATTTACAACCGCAAGTTGCGCAAAAGCCTGTTTCCTTATGGGCTCTATGACCAACAAGACTTCGATGGCTACATCCGACTCAAAATAGACAGTACTGCCAAAAAAAATGAAGAACCTCTGCTTCAATTCACCTCCAAAAAAGAGGCGCAGTCTTATCTTGAACATATCGCGGGCAAGCTCGAATTATGTCAGAAGCTTTGCTACCTCTATCCTACTCAAAGTGCTTGCTTTCACTACACTATTCAGCAGTGCAAAGGCGCTTGCGTGCAAGAAGAAGATCCAGCTGCCTACAACGCTAGGGTTCAGCAATACATCGATCAGCTACAGTTCCATGGCGATACCTTCTTTCTCGTTGACAAAGGTCGCAACAAAGGAGAAAAAAGCTTGGTCTGGATAGAAAATGGCATTTACAGAGGATTTGGTTATGCCCCTTTTCATTTTCACGGTAAAGAGCCACTGCACTGGACGCGCTACATCAATGTCGAAAAAGAAAACCGCGACAGCAAGACCATCGTTCACCAGTTCATGCGCAAGCCCACCGGACAAAAACGCATTGACCTCAACCCTATTTCAAGATGACTGCTGCGCAAACAGGAAAACTCACTTTTTTGGGTTCCGGCACCTCTCAAGGAGTTCCTGTCATTGCCTGCTCTTGCCCTACATGCGTGTCCCTAGACCCAAAAGACCAACGCCTTAGAGCAAGTGTTTTTCTCGAATTTCCCGAGCTCTCCATTGCAATTGATGCCGGGCCCGATTTCAGACAGCAAATGCTGCGCGCAAAAGTTAAGCACCTCGACGCCATTCTCTTGACCCACGAGCACAAAGACCACATTGCAGGTCTAGACGACATTCGCGCCTTCAATTACCAACGCCAAGCCGATTTCCCAGTTTATTGCACCCCAAAAGTAGAAATGGCACTCAAGCGTGAATTTCACTACGCATTTGAGGCAAATCCCTACCCCGGAGTACCGCGTTTTGAGATCAACCATATTGATAAGGGGAGCGTTCAAATTGGCGCTCTTGCTTTTGAGGCCATCGAAGTTTGGCATCACAAAATGCAGGTTTTGGGCTTTCGATTCGGAAAGCTGGCCTACATCACCGACGCCAAGACAATAAGCCCCGAAGAAAAAGAAAAACTGCAAGGTCTTGATACACTTATCATCAATGCCCTACATGAATTTCCGCATCCATCGCATTTCAATTTAACGGAAGCCTTGGAACTGATCGAAGAAATCAAACCAAAAAAAAGCTACCTCACACACATATCACACCTTTTTGGACCTCATATGGAGGTGAGTGCCAAACTCCCAGAACACGTTTTTTTGGCATACGACGGTTTACAACTCCATTTCAATTATTCCGCTTAATTTTACCGCATGTCTAGACAAGATTTAATTGACATCGAGGCGCTCATCAAAAGTAAAAACCCACGTTTGCTCAAGTGGCTGCCACGCTTTGTCATTGCTTTCTTGAAACGCAAGTTACACCAAGCTGAAATCAACGCGTTTTTGACAGCCTATGGTCATCTACAAGACCACGCATTCTGTGAGGCCATCATCAATTACTTTGAAATTGAAATAGATATAAAAGGTTTGGAAAATATTCCCGAGAAAGGTGGTGCAATTCTAGCTTTGAATCATCCGTTGGGAGGAATGGATGGCGTTGCACTTATTCACGCACTGCGACATAAGCGTCCTGATGTTGCTTTGATTGTCAATGATTTATTGTTGAACATCAAGCAACTATCCAACTTATTTGTAGGCATCAATAAATTTGGGCGCAACAGCGGTGGCGTAAGGCAAAACATACGCAGTGCCTTTGAAAAAGAACAAGTTGTCATTATTTTCCCAGCCGGAATGGTGACACGCATTCATTATGGTCAAATCATTGAACCTGAATGGAAGAAAACCTTTGTGAGCTACGCACGTCAACTACAGCGACCCATTATCCCAATTTATATCGATGGTCGCTTGTCCAAAACTTTCTACAGAGTCAATCGCTGGCGCAAACGCATGGGCATCAAAGCAAACATAGAAATGTTCTTACTTGCTGATGAAATGTACAAACAAAAAAAAGGAAGGATATCTTTTGTAATTGGTGCCGCACTTAGCCCAGAACAACTCCCTAAAGAACTCAACGATGCCGACGCCGCAAATTGGGTAAAAAATCATGTCTACAGCCTAAAACCATCCAATGAAACAACTCATTGACCCTATTGATCGTGATTTATTGCGTCAAGAATTAACAAGTGAACGTTTTTTGCGTACGACACGCAAAGGCGGTAATGAAATATACCGCGTCAATGCCGAAAATGCGCCTGCTGTTCTACAAGAAATTGGTCGCTTGCGCGAAGTTACGTTTAGAGCTGCTGGTGGCGGAACCGGTGAAGCACTAGACCTAGATGCGCATGATTTTGGCCCCTATGCATATGACCAGCTCATTGTTTGGTCTGTAGAAGACCAAGAGATTATTGGTGGCTATCGCTATAAAATCTGCGCTGATGCCATGGATGAAAATGCGGATTTTCACTTGTCTACCACCCACTATTTTGAATTCAGTGAACTATTCAAAAGCAATATTTTACCCTACACCATAGAGCTAGGCAGAAGCTGGGTACAGCCAAATTATCAGCCGAATGTAAATCCAAAGAAAGGCTTGTTTGCCTTAGACAACATCTGGGATGGCCTTGGTGCACTCATCCGCTTTTATCCTCAAATGAAATATTTCTTTGGAAAAGTCACGATGTATCCGGACTACAACCGCGAAAGCCGTGATTTTTTACTGCAGTTTTTGCATTACTTCTTTCCAGATAACAATCAGTTATTGCGCGCTTTTCACCCTCTTGATTTCAGGAGTGGCGCGAACTACTTGACTCAAATTGAAGGATTAGCGTTCAAGGATGCCTTTAAGGTCCTCAATCAGTTTGTGCGCGATCGCGATACTTTCATACCGCCGCTCATGAATATCTACATGAACCTATCGCCCACCATGCGCACTTTTGATACAGCTGTCAATGCAGACTTCGGCGCGGTAGAAGAAACCGCTATTCTGGTAACAATTGACGATATCTACTTAGAGAAGAAAGAAAGACACCTCGACTTTTAAACCCGATATTGTTTAGAGCCAATCGAGGTCAATACGGCCTATCTTTTTCTTGATTTTTGCTCTAATGCGCGAGATCAGCACATCAACATGTTGTATGGCCAAGCGCTGCTCTATTTCTTTGGAACTGCGCTTGTATTCATATTTCATTTTTAAGATCAAGGCTTCTTTTTTATCGACACAGCCCAGTGCCTCAAGATAGAGTGCTTGTAATGCAAATTCTCGCTGTGGCGCAAGTTCAGGTGCCACCAAAACATGCTTCACGGTAGTTTGCTGCCAAACACTGTTTTTTTGAGCCTGATCTTTGCGCAATTGTGAAATACAGAAATGCACCAAAACCTTGCGCAACCAAGCCCTTGAATCGAAATAATGGTGATTTACCTGTTGCTGCTTGGCTAGCAGACCGTAAAGATGCAAGGAAAAATCTTGTAAAACATCTTGCTGCTGAGCGCCATCAAAATAGCGTGCGATAATTTGCTTGAAAAACCGCTGCTCAGTCGCATAGAGGCTTTCAAATTGCTGGTGGAGGATACTTGTAGGCTTCATGGTTTGCCGACATACAATTATTGTTCCAAAGTAGCGAACGCAATTTTTTGTTGTATTTTCACAATCTGATTAGAGGTTATGCGTTTACAGCTTATGAAATTAATTGGCTTTCTTTTTTTGGGCTTCGTCTGCAGTGCTCAAGCGCAATATAGCTGGGGTACGCATGCATTTACCTATCTGAACCAACTCAACAACGCTAAGAATGCGGGAGTTGGCGGTAGATTGTACGCACTCCAAGACAAAGAGGTGGGCCTCAGCTTAGATCAGCCTGCGTTGCTAGATGCAAAGCTCAACAATCAATTTCACACCTCCGTTGGTATTTTGCCCAGTGGTGTACATTATGGTGCGCTTGTTACAGCAGTCAAGACCAAATGGGGCGTCTTTGCACCCTATTTACGCTATATGAACTACGGCTCTTTTAATCAGACCAACACAGAAGGACAAATCACAGGCACATTTAACGCTTTAGACTACAATATCGGCACGAGCTATGCCTACACGCCCAATCCATATTTTAGAATAGGCGCTCAATTTAACATCCTTGGCTCACATTTAGAAAGGTTCAGCGCTTACGGATTTTCCACACACTTTTCTGCTCTTTTGGTACATCCTAATCAACAATTTGTAGCTGCAGTGGGCCTGAGAAATGCAGGCTTTATATTTAAAGATTACACTCCTCAAGCAAATTCTGTACTGCCTTTAGATGTTTATGCAGCCGTGAGCTACCGCCTTGCGCATGCGCCTTTTCGTTTTCATTTGGTGGGGCATTCACTCAATCAGCCTCAGAACATTTGGCTTGACCCAAATGCTACCGCCACTTTAGACCCACTCACTGGCGATACCATCCCGGTATATACCCCCAACCTTGGTGAAAAGATTGCCAATCACTTGCATTTTCAGCTAGAACTCATCCCTAAAGGCGCCATCCAAATTCGGATGGGTTTTGACTACAACCGTCGTCAACAACTCAAACTTGATGATTTTCCTGGTTTGGCCGGTTTCTCTTTTGGAACACGTTTACATATCAAGCGCTTTGATCTAGACTATGCCATTCAATTTTACTCAAAAGCTGGCAGTATTCAAACCCTTGGGATCAGTACCGATTTGGCGCGCCTGAAAAGAAAAATCTAAAGCTTTCTATCGTGAAATACCCCAGCTAATTGCAGGTAATCTGCATGGTAACGACCTTCTAAATCTCGTATGAAATAATCAGCTTTTGTGGATTTTCGTATGTTTTTCTCAAAACACACAACCCAACGCTTGTCCAGTTTTCGTGGATTTGCATGAAAATGAATTTCTTGTGTACACTTCCAACCCATTGATTGAAGATATAATTGTGTCTCTTGAGCAAGTTTTGGCGGCAAAACAAGCCAAATCTGTCCTGCGTCATTACAGCGCAAACACATATCTTGAAGTAAGTTAAAAAATACTTGTCTACTGCAGTGTTTGGCTACTTGTGCAGTAGCCTCTTGTGCAGCAAAGCTGTCTAAAAAGTATGGTGGATTGGAAACAATAGCGTCGTATGTGTTGTCTTTTGGCAAGTCTTCTAATGCAGTCTGAACGGCGTTCAATTGCTGGGCAAATTTTGATTGTAAAAAATTGAATTGCGCATCGGTGAAAGCCCCTAAATCGGGATCTATGCCTGTGATTTGAGCATTTTCATAGCGTGAAGCCAACAACAATGCAATGACTCCTGAACCAGTCCCGACATCTAAGACCTTTAGTGTGGTTGATGGGAGCTGGACGCTTGCACCCAATAAAATAGCGTCTGTACTGACCTTTAAAGGACTATTTTCTTGACGAACTCTAAAATCTTTAAAGGCAAATACTGCCATTAATAAGCTTTGGCAAACACAACACGACCCACAGATGGCTTGCCCGTAACCATACAAAAACCAGGCTCAGGCGCTTGATCAAAAGGAATGCAGCGAATGGTGGCTTTGGTCTCTTGCTTGACCCGTTCTTCTGTTTCTGGCGTACCATCCCAGTGAGCTAAGAAAAATCCGCCTTTTTCGATATCAATTTTAAATTGATCGTAAGTGTCTATGGTATGGGTATTGGCCGCACGGAAATCTTTGGCGCGTTGCAAAAGATTTTGTTGAATGTCTTGAAGGAGCGCTTGGATAGCAACTGCTAAATTAGCAAAATCAAGGGTTTCTTTGGATTTGGTGTCGCGGCGTGCTACTTCTATCTTGCCGTTCTCGAGGTCGCGTGGGCCCATGGCCAAACGTACAGGAACACCTTTGGTTTCATATTCTGCGAACTTCCAGCCCGGACGGCGGTTGTCGTCGTTATCGTATTTGAAGCGAATGCCTTTGGCCTTGAATTCTTGGGCCAAGAGCTGGAATTTGGCATCGATTTGCGCGAGTTCGTCTTCGGTACGGTAAATAGGCACGCCTACTACTTGAATAGGCGCCAATGCAGGCGGAACCACAAGCCCTTCGTCATCGGAATGCGTCATGATGAGTGCGCCCATCAGGCGTGTTGAAACACCCCACGAGGTGGCCCAAACGTAATCTAGCTTACCTTCTTTGTCGGCAAATTTGACCTCAAATGCTTTGGCAAAATTTTGACCTAGAAAATGACTTGTCCCGGCTTGTAAAGCCTTACCGTCTTGCATCAGTGCTTCGATACATAGGGTGTCTTCGGCACCGGCAAAACGCTCGCTTGCTGTTTTGCGACCTTTGAGTACTGGCATGGCCATGTAGTTTTCGGCGAATTCAGCATAGACATCTAACATTTGTTCGGCTTCGGCAATGGCTTCAGTTTTGGTAGCATGGGCCGTGTGTCCTTCTTGCCACAAGAATTCTGCGGTGCGCAAAAACAAACGCGTGCGCATCTCCCAACGCACAACATTCGCCCATTGGTTGATCAAAATAGGGAGGTCGCGGTAAGACTGTATCCAGTTCTTGTAAGAATTCCAGATGATGGTTTCTGAGGTGGGACGAACAATGAGTTCTTCTTGTAATTTGGCATCTGGATCAACGATCACGCCACTGCCATCTTCGGCATTTTTGAGGCGATAGTGCGTAACCACAGCACATTCTTTGGCAAAACCATCAACATGAGCTGCCTCTTTACTCAGATAGCTCTTGGGTATGAAAAGCGGAAAATAAGCATTGGAATGCCCTGTTTCTTTGAACTTGGCATCGAGGACATCGCGCATGTTTTCCCAAATGGCATAGCCATAAGGTTTGATAACCATACAGCCGCGCACATCGGAGTGCTCAGCGAGGTCTGCTTTGTACACGAGGTCGTTGTACCAGGTTGCGTAATCTTCTTGACGAGTGACTTTTTTTTCGGCCATAGGATGCTTGCTTTGAAAGCGCAAAGATAAGCAATTCTATGGTAAGCGGGGCTTGATGGTTTGCTTACTACAGCGGTTTTGCAACAGACTGTTCATATAAAACTGATACAATGCGCTCATTCTTTGGCTCACATCGGCTTGTTCCTTTGTGTAATTACGCTGTACACTTGGTGTCCAGGCGATTGGCAGCAAATTGGTGCCATTGTAAATAAAAGAAATCAAGTTGCCGTTATCGTAAACCATTTTTTGACTTTGCACGTGCTCAAAACAAGAGGACCCCAATTGAAAAGGCGCCTTATCTAAACCCAACAGATCGAGTAAAGTTGGCATGATATCAATTTGCTGAAAAACAACCCCCTTTGCCGGTTTTGGCAATGCAAGCGATGGATGATAAAATGCTATCGGAATGCGGTAACGCCAATCTAGCGTTTGATATTGGCGCTGTCGGGTTGGTCCTACATGATCTGCCGTAATCACAAATAAAGTGTTTTGAAACCAAGCTTCCTTTTGATAGCGCTTGAAAAAATGACGCAGCGCATCGTCTGTGTAGGCAATAGTTTTACATAAGGGTTCTGGACCTTTTTTATACTTGTTCTGATAAGCAACAGGTAGTTTGTAGGGGTGGTGAGAACTCAGTGTAAAGATACTACTGAAAAATGGTTGCTTGACCCGACCAAGCTCCTGGCCAAAATAGTGCAGCATATGGTGGTCCCAGACACCCCAATTGCCATCAAAATGCGCCTGATTGGGATAAGACTCTAAGCCCTTATAGGTGTCAATGCCAATGGCGCGGGTGAAACTCTTGAAACTCATAGAACCCTCCTTTGCGCCGTGGTAAAACGATGTTTGATAACCTTTTTCTTTGAGTATCTGCGGCAAGCTGTTGAGCTGATTGCTACAGTATGGTGAAAGAATATAAGATTCTGGAAGCCAAGAAGGCATGCCTGCCAAAATAGCTGGAACAGCATCCATGGAAGTACGACCGTTGGCAATGGCGTAATCAAAAAACAAGCCTTTTTGGACCAAAGAATCGAGAAAAGGGCTATGAGACTGCGGGCTATTTGGCCCCGCATAATTGGTTCCAAAACTTTCTAAAATCAAAACAACAACATTGGTGTTTGGAGCTAAAGTAGCGTGCGCTTGCTTGTTTTTGGGCGGCAAGAGCTTTTTCATTGCCTGATTTGAATGAATCGACAACAGATTGCTCGAACCTTCATCCGTAGTTTTGAGCACAGTAAAAGCGGTGTTTAAAACAATTGGGGCGTGTTCAAGACTGCTCAAGGCCGTTGCATCTACAATGCCAATTGGACGCAGCTGCACTCCTCCTCTACTAAGTACAATAACAATCAGCAACAAAATGAGATAACGCAAGCCACCTTTTTTGGATTGTCTATCAGAATAAAGTATTTGAAAAGGAGCAATTTGGCGCCAGAGCAAATAAATCAATCCCGTAAAAACGAGGGGCAACCACCAAAACTCGAGCAAAAATTCTCCGGCTAAAGAACTGGTTTCTGTACCGGACAGCAAGTGCAAAAAATAACTGAAGCCAGAACGTTTTTGGGTGTAAGAAAAATAGGCGATGTCCCAACTATTGAGCACTAACAAAAGCAAGCCAATCAAGAACAAGTAAATTTTAATCAAAACTTGAAGGACCTTTTTACTCTTACTTCCCAATTTGGAGCTCAGTGGATTGAGCAGAACAAACAAGGGTAAACTGAGTAGCGCCAGCGTTACTGCGTCAAAATAACAGCCAATAAAAAAATGCTGCAAATAGATGTGCTTAAAGAACGCTGCATTTTGCAGCGCAAAAGCAACACGTAAAATACTCATGCTTAGCAATAAAGCAAGAAAAAACTTAAAGATTGGCTTGACTATCAATTGTTTTAGTATGCCAAAAGTTTGTCAATTGTAGCAAGCAATCTGCTGCTCGCTAAGAATTGCTGTTCAAGATCAGCGGCAAAAGGAACAGGCGTATCTAAAGAGGCTACTCGCAATACAGGTGCGTCGAGCTGCTCAAAACAGTGTTCGTTGACCAACGCAACTATTTCTCCACCAATACCCGCCGTTAGGGTGTCTTCGTGCAAGACCAATACGCGGCCTGTTTTGTTTGCTGCAGCCACAACTGCTTCTATATCTAGCGGAAGTAAGGTGCGTAAGTCGAGGATTTCAAAGGTGTTTGTTGGCCGCTGTGCCGCAGCATCTAGTGCCCAATGCACACCTAAACCGTAAGTAATGATGGTGAGGTCTTGCCCCTCTTGAACAATGGCCCCTTTGCCGATTGGCGTATTGTAATACCCAGCAGGTACTTCACCTTTTAAACTTCTGTACAGGTATTTGTGCTCAAAATAGATTACGGGGTTCGGATCTTCAAATGCAGCGAGCAAAAGCCCTTTGGCATCATGCGGATTGGATGGGTATACTACTTTTAAGCCAGGTGTTTTGACAAACCAGGCTTCGTTGCTTTGCGAATGAAAAGGTCCAGCTGCAGTGCCGGCTCCAGTAGGCATGCGCACCACTACGTCCGCATTTTGACCCCAGCGCCAATGCAACTTTGCCAAGTTGTTGACGATTTGATTGAACCCTACGCTGACAAAATCAGCAAATTGCATTTCGACCATTGCTTTCATGCCTGAAATGCTCAAGCCTAAGCCAGCACCAATGATTGCGGATTCACAGAGTGGTGTATTGCGCACGCGGTCTTTGCCAAAGGTTGTTACGAATCCCTCAGTGACCTTAAAGGCTCCACCATATTCGGCAATATCTTGCCCCATGAGCACTAACTCGGGATGCTGTTGCATTGCGACTCGCAAACCATCTTGAATGGCGTCAATAAAACGAACTTCTGTTGCGGATTCAGTTGGTGCTACAAGTTTAAAATGATGCGGTGCGTAGACGTCGTTGAGTTCTTCTGAGAGGTCGGGGATAATTTTTGGTGCGGCATTAGCTAAGTCAAACGCATGCTGAATCTCCTCTTTGAATTGGTGTTTGATGCTTTCAATGGCTTGCGCATCGAGTATACCTTCTTGAAGTAAATAGGTTTCGAAGTTGCTGACGGGATCTTTGGGCTCCCATTCTGCCTGCAAGCCTTCTGGATAATATTTAGTACCTGACGCCTCTTCGTGACCACGCATGCGAAAGGTCATGAGTTCTAAAATGAAGGGTCTTGGATTTTCTTGAATTTGGGCGCGAATTTGACGCACGGTTTCAATAACAGCTAAGATGTTGTTGCCATCTACTTGAATGGCATCCATTCCATAACCTATTCCTTTATCGATAAATTGCTTGCAGCGAAATTGTTCCGAAGATGGTGTACTCAGGCCCCAACAGTTGTTTTCAATGGCAAAAATAACTGGCAGCTGCCAAACAGCCGCTACGTTGAGCGCCTCGTGAAAATCACCCTCTGACGCACCACCATCACCTGAGAAAACTAGCGTAACATCTTGATTTTTGCGCACTTTAGAAGCAAGTGCTATGCCATCGGCTATACCCAGCTGCGGACCAAGATGAGAGATCATGCCTACCAATTTGTGGTCTTGGGTGCCAAAATGAAAACTGCGGTCGCGGCCTTTGGTGTAGCCATCGGCTTTACCTTGAAACTGGGAAAACAAGCGCTGTAAAGGAATTTGACGAGTTGTGAAAACGCCTAAGTTGCGGTGCATAGGCAAAATGTACTCGTGCTCGGCCATTGCATAAGCACAGCCGACAGAAACAGCCTCTTGTCCCCAACCCGAAAACCACTTGGTGATTTTACCCTGTCGGAGTAAAATAAGCATCTTCTCCTCGATGAGTCGAGGCAATATCAAATGTTTGTAAATGGAGGTGAGTTCTTCGGTGGAGAAGGAATGTTGTTGGTAATTGATGGGGGCTTGATCTGGCATTGATTATACTTTTAAACCGCGGACAACGCGTTCTTTGCGTTTGGTACGCTCTAGTTTTTTCTTCATTACTAATAGATGTGCTGCACGAGGCGCTCCTCTTGTTAGGTCGACTTTATACTCATTGCCTCCGTAGCTGATGCGTGCACCACCTTGTGCGGTCCAATCTGCATCTAGGTAATAACGTCGGATACTTGCACCATCTGTTTTGGTCGCAAAAGGTATGGCACGCTGATCTCCGGTTTCAAAACGGACAAGAATTTGACCGGCATCGCCGAAGTTTTCAAAAATACAGCGTGTTCCGGCTGGAATAACGACCGATTCGGATTGCGAATTCGAACTTGAAACTAGCGCACCGTTTTGAGTGGTGAGCTCGCTTGATTGCTTATTTACTTGATTGAGAATAATCGTGTGAGAGGTGTAAAATTGGACTTGACGGAGTTTTTCTTCGTTATCTAAACTGAATTCGTCGCGAATGGCTGTAGTGTACGGGATTTTAGTTCCACAAGATGCAGTGAGCGCCGCGAGCAGGATAAAGAGTGCGAATTGTTTCATAGTTGTTAAATTTGTTCAAAATTAATTAAAAAGATGCGTGCTTTGACAAAACTACCAGGCTATCTTTTGGCGCTTTTTTGCTTGTATCATGTAGCCTGTACCAACGAGCAGCCTAAAAGGACCATTTCTCTAGATGAAATCAGAGCGCAATCGGCACCAAAAAAAGTCCAAAAGACAAAAAAAAGCCAAGCAGACACACTGCAGCGCCTGATCAATTTTTATACCAATGATTCTAGTCAATTGGCAATTGCGCGTATCTTTCTCGACAGCATCAATGAAACTCATTTTCTAGACCGGTTCACACCAATGATTCAACGCTTTCAATTGAAAGACTCCAGTCAGCAACACTACGCATACCAACGTTGGATTTTCAAAGATTCAAGCAGCTGTACGGAAGCCTTTTACAACTGGCTGGACCAAGCGGGTAAAAACAAATCAAGTGTTGGCCTCAAAACAGGTCAGATTTGGTCTTTGAACAATGCATTTTTCATGATTGGAAAAAAAGAAATCATCTCGCTTTCGAGTACCGAACCTATTTCCTTTAAAAATTGGGTGAAATGGTACACCGGGACCCCTGATTTTCAAGGCTTTTGCTACATCTGTTATGCCAAACCGAAGAAAAAAACCATTTGGATGAACTATACGAACAACAAATTAATGACATTATGAATTTGGTCAATCGCGGATTTATCTTTGTCAAGGCAAAGCCGGCTTTTATTAAATGGGCTCAACAAATTGACCCTGAATTACTGATCGATGAACAGGCTGAGGGAAGTGTTTACCTCATTGAAGAAGAATTTTGGGACGACGAACTCATTTTGAAAAATTATGCCAAAAAAATAGCCAGTCATGAATTCAGTTGCATCTCCGAAGACCAAGCGCAATGGTTAAAATGGAGCACCTTAGCAGACTTTGAAGCAATTTTTGAAATCGAAATAGGTTGTACGTGTATTGACTTAAGGGAGCAAGTGCTCACAAAAGAACCCTTTGAGTAAACTAGAGACGATCAATCAAATTAGAGTTGATGTAAGCTGGATCAAAAGTTACTTCTTGCCCCAACCAATCAGGCTTCTCAAAATACTGCTCTTCATCGGATAATTCGAGTTCTGCTACGAGCAAGCCTTCTAGCGCACCATGAAATACATCGAGCTCCCAGGTGTCTGAACCATTTTGGATATAATAGCGTGTTTTGTGCAAGCAAGGAAGATTGGCCTCCTTGATGATATCATTGGCTTCGTCTTGCGGTATTTCATATTCAAACTCACTTCTTGTGAGACCTGTACCTAACTTTATTGTAAACAAAGCCATATTGTCTGTAACGCGAATGCGCACTGAGCGGTCACTCCCTCTGAGCAAATAGGCTTGCTTTAACTCGCGCTGACCTATGCATTTTGCTTGTTTCCAAGACTCGTTGGCGACCAGAAACTTCCGTTCAATTTCTTTCAAGATTCATTTTTTTGCATTATTTTTACCCCGCATGCAACTTCTAAGAGTTGTCTTGCGTCACTACACAAAACTAATCTTTCTATATGAAACTACGCATTACTTTTTTCAGCTTGCTTTTAGGTAGCGGCTCTTTATTTGCTCAAAAATCTATTGATCAAGCGGGCGTGAAAATTACAACAGCTCCTTTGCACTGTGACATCCCTTCAGAGGGATATCAAGCCGATCTTATTGCCCTCACTATTACCAATACCACAGGTGAAGTGAAAACAGTTTCTTACAGTTTCGAACTGTACTACGATAACAACTGTGCAACATGCGGTCACGACGAATACCTATACACCCAAACATTGCAGCCAAATCAAACCCTACAAGGTGTGTGCTTGGATCGCAACAACATGGGGCTCACTATCTTTGACCACATGCCAGCTCACCTCACCAAAACCCAACTCACCGACTTCAACATCAAAAGTGTGACGGTTCAGTAAAACAACTATTCTCTACTACCATGAAATTTAAGCATTTAATCGCAGCTCTTGCGATGACCCTTGGGCTTGTACAACAAATGCAAGCACAATGTACGGTTCAAGCCATTGCACAAGATACCATTGTTCCGTGTAACGGATCCACCACACTAAGTGTAAACGGCAGCGGAACGAGCGTTGTGGCATTTGGTGAAAACTTCAATGCTGGCCAGCCCGTCGGTTGGGACTTCTCACAAGTTGTCACTATCGCCAACAACACCTGTGGCGTTCCTTCACTTGACGGTTCAGACTTCATGTGGATGGGTAACCAATCTGTGGCGCCTCGCGTCATGGCTACAGTCCCGCTCGATGTCTCTGCTGGAGGTACGGTCTGCTTTGAAATGCGTTATGCCATACAAGCTCAAGCCTCGCCTTGCGAAGGCCCCGATTTAGCGAGCGAAGGTGTTTACTTACAATATTCCATCGACAACGGCGCCACCTGGACCACCATGAACTATTGGAGCCCTAACGGCGGCTATGATTCATACATGACTTCCTGGAACAACTACTGCGAAAACATTCCTGTTGCGGCCCAAACAGCGACGACCAAATTCCGCTGGACCCAGCTTGCCGTATCCGGAGCTCCTTTTGACCACTGGGGGCTAGACAACATCGCTATTTCTGCCACCGTTCCCAACTACACCATCACTTGGCTCCACGATAACTACTCCTACCCTTCAGGAGTTTACACTGGAAACAATCCAACACCTGTAGCACCAACTGGTACCACAAGCTACATTGTCATGATGACCGACAGCATCAATGTTTGTTACGACACCATTACACTTACTATTTCCTATCCACAAATTGACAGCGTGCTCGAAAACAACCCAACTTGTGGTAGCAGCAACGGTAGTTTGGTGGCAAGTAGTTCTGGAGGCGCTGGCGGCTATACCTATAGCATTAACAACGGCCAAAACTTTCAAGCGAGCGGCACATTCAATGACCTCGGCATTAACAATTACACAGTCATTCTAGTAGACCAAAATAACTGTTCAGACACAGTGCAAGCTGCTTTAATTGGTGTGGACTCCGTTGAAATCACTAACATGGTAGTCACCACCACCACCTGTGGCCTAGACAACGGGATCATCGACCTCACAATCGTTGGCGGCACACCCAATTATCAGTACAGTCTGACTAACGGGTCTACCTTCTCAGCGACCCCAGTTTTCAACAACCTCGTTCCCGGAACTTACCAAGTATACGTAGAAGACGTCAATGGTTGTTTTGACACCACAACAGCAACAATTTACCCATCAACCAACCCGCTTTTGGGCCAAACAACAAGTACCCTCGAGTTTTGTAGCTTACAAGATGGTAGCATCAGCACCAGCGCTACGCTCGGCGTCGCACCGTATGTTTTTGTTTTGCATCAAGGCCCAACACTAGTTGGAACCAACCCATCCGGAAACTTCAATAACCTACAATCAGGAAGTTATTGGGTAACTGTAATTGATCAAATAGGTTGTGCAGACAGTACCCTAATTGTTGTGGACAGCATACCTGCTCCGATTTCACCAATGGTAGACACCGTTTTGTGTAACCTTACACTTCAAGTTTTTGGGGTGCTATCTTATACAGGGAGCAATTGGTCAGCTAACTCTGCCGACATCACATTTAGTAATGCCTCTGGGCAAAACCCGCTCATTACTGCTGATGCCTCAGGTATTTATTTGATCAATCTTCAAGACACCGTTTGTAATTTCAACGAAACATTTACGCTTACTTTTGTTGCGGACCCATATACCGCAATCATCGACACCACACTATGTATCGGAGAAACAGCCACACTTGCCGCCGTACAACAGCCGCAAAACGTGAGCTACCTTTGGAGCACAGGTGCCACTACCCCAACTATCCAAGTGACTACACCGGGCAACTACCTGATTTCCACTACAAACATGTGTGGTACCGTAATCGACACGGCCAGTATCGATTTCTACTTCTGTGATATCGAGCTGCCAAACGTCTTTACACCTAATGGCGACAACAACAACGATTACTTCCAAATGTTGTTTTATGGAGGTCTTAGTACCTTTGAATGCATCATTGTGAACCGTTGGGGCAATACCGTACGTGAATTTACAGACCCTGCTTTCCAATGGGATGGCACCGACGAAAAGGGTGATCCAATGGAAGAAGGCGTTTATTTTTATGTTGCCCGTACCGTTACAAATGGTGGCGATGAAATTGAAAAACACGGCCTCGTACACCTCGTAAGAGAATAGCATTAATTGCTATCTTTGTGTGTGCTCGAACTCAAGAAAAATACACCAAGATGGGTAATTGTCGCTTTTGACTTACTAATTCATCTTTTTGCCTTATTTTTTGCTTATTTAATCCGCTTTGATCTCAAGGCGGATTTTTCTTTGATTGCCGCAGAATGGGCCATCTTATCCAAGTCAATTTGGTATTACATTGTAATCAAAATACTCGTTTTCGCTGCCTTTCAAATCCATCAAGGAATTGTTAGGCACAGCTCAACTGCTGATTTCAAACGCATATTCATGGCGGAAATCAGCGCTACTCTCCTCTTTATACTTGGCAGCATGGTCAGGTATTATCAGCTAGATGGATATTACTTGTTTCCAAATTCTGTGCTCGTCATGGAGTTTATCTTTAGCACGGCATTTGTCATTGCCGGTCGCTTTGTTGTCAAACTGCTATACCTAGAATACACCCGAGATAAAGGGGAAGAAGAGGCCATACTGATCTTTGGCGCAGGTGTTTCAGGTCAACTCACCAAACGCCTCATTGAAAAAGACACCGCCAACTTACAACATATTGTAGGCTTTATCGACGATGCCCCACATTTAAAGGGCAAGCGCATTGAAGGCGCTAAAGTATATCCGCTTGCCGCACTTGCCACGCTCAAAGAAAAATACAAGGTAACAACGCTGGTCATTGCAGTCCAAAACATCGAGCGCGACAAGCTACAAGAACTCGCCGAACTCGCCCTAGACTTGGGCCTTCAAATCAAGCGCGTACCCGAGGCGCGCGCTTGGGTAAATGGCGCTTTTGAAGTCCGAAAAATCAAAAAAATAGACATCAATAGTTTATTGGGTAGAGCTGTCATTGCGCTCAATAACCCCAAACTAGAGGAACACTTCATGAATAAAACTATTTTGGTGACTGGTGCAGCAGGCAGTATAGGAAGTGGTTTGGCAAGCGCATTGTTGCAATTCAAAGCAACTAAGCTCATTTTACTAGACCAAGCTGAATCTGCATTGTTTGAACTCGAGCAACGCTTCAAACAACTTGAGTACACTGTTCAGATTGAATATGTTATTGGCGATATCTGCGATGTGCAGCGCATGCAGCGACTTTTTGCACTGTACAAACCGGAGGTCATTTTTCATGCGGCAGCCTACAAACATGTACCGCTCATGGAAGCAAACCCCGCAGAAGCGATCCGCAATAACATTGGCGGCACGCAACTACTTGCCGAACTAGCTGCACAGCACCACGCCCAACAATTCATCATGATTTCAACCGACAAGGCGGTTAACCCCACTAACGTGATGGGAGCATCGAAGCGCATCGCTGAAATGCTGGTAAGTGAACTCAATACAAATCACCAAACGGCATATATCACCACGCGTTTTGGAAATGTTTTAGGATCCAACGGCTCGGTTATCCCACTTTTTGAGAAGCAAATTGCCAGCGGAGGGCCCATTACCCTCACAGACGAACGCATCACCCGTTTTTTCATGACCATACCAGAGGCGTGTCAGTTGGTACTCGAGGCAGCCACTATGGGGCACGGCGGTGAAATATTTGTCTTTGATATGGGCGCGCCAGTCAAAATCCTCGACTTAGCCAAAAAGATGATCCAACTCTCGGGGCTTCGTCCTTATACCGATATCGACATCCAGGTGACTGGCTTGCGACCCGGTGAAAAACTCTTTGAGGAAGTCTTGGCCAATGCCGAGAATACCCTACCTACTTATCATCCGCAAATTTTAATTGCGCATACCAGACCCACAACGCCCGGTCAAGCCCAACTCATTGCAGCGCTGTTGAAAAGTGCTGACCAACAAGAAAACGAAGCAAGCGTTAAGCTCATGAAACAAATCGTACCTGAATACATCTCCAACAACTCCTCATATCAAAAACTTGACACATGATTCAACCCGCAACTATTCAAGTCAGACTCACCGATATCGATATTTTAGGTCATGTCAACAATTCCTTTTATTTGACCTATTTTGAAATGACACGTGTACACTACTTTAATGAGTTAGTCGGACCCGATTGGGATTGGATGGAAAACGGCGTAGTTTTGGTTCAAAACGAAGTGCAATACCACCTTCCTGTCTTCTTACACGACAGACCTGAAATACACATGTTTTGCAAGCAAATTGGCAAAAAGAGTTTCACGCTGACCTACGAACTATATGTTCAGGGCGAACTCAGGACAAGCGGAAGCAGCACCCTTGTTGGCTTCAATTCAAACCAAAAAACCAGTATAGAAATTCCTGAAAAAATGAGAGCAGCGCTGGCACAGTTGCCACAAAAATAAGTTCAAAAAATGAAGAAGGGGCTTGTCAATTTCTTACTATTCACGTTCTATTGCACAACCGCTCTGGCACAAATTCCAGAACCTTGCCAAGCAACAAGACAAATTTGCCCCCGAACAAATGTCAAATATTGTCATGAAAGCGTCGCTTTCGACGAAGAACACAACCTTTATTTATTGCGCAAAGACTACGCCACCCCATACAATGGCAGCTGTGTGAGTTGTTACCCTAGTTTCACCATAGAAGAAAAGCTCAATTTTGTCAACGGTAGGCGCCAAGGCACCGACACTTCTTTTTACCGAAGCGGCTGCCTGCAATCCATTCAAAGTTACCAAATAGGACTTCAGAACGGGCCAACCTACGTTTTCAAAGACTCTACCAACCAGGTTCAATACGAAATCTGGTATCAAGCTGGCCAACTGCATGGGCCTTCCATACAATTTGGGCCAAATGGAACTGCAGACACCCTCCACCTTAAAAATTACAAGAACGGTAAACTTGACGGTGCACAACGTACTTTTTTACCAAATGGCAAGGTGCGAAAAATCACCACTTATAAAGATGGACTCGCCGATGGGCCTCAAATCATCTTCAATGCAAATGGGCAAAAGGAAAGCGAACTTCACTTCAAATTAGGGCAAAAACATGGAGACTGGACCTATTTTTTTGACAGCGGAAAAACAGCCAGAACCGAAACCTGGAAAGATGGCAAAAAGAACGGCATTTTTGTGAGCTACAACGAATTAGGTAAAGTCTTGAGCACTGAAAAATATGCTGCTGGGGTGCCAATAGGCTTACACCAAACCTTTTATGCCGACGGTAAACTCAATTACAGCTGCACCTACTCCAATAAAGGCGAAAAAATGGAGGAGTATGTTATTGACCAATATGGTGTCAAGAAGCAGTTGTTTCCGAAAACTAATGAACAGGAGTAAGTAAACCGAGCAGCATTGCTAAACCCATTGCAAACAAGGCGATTCCAACAATTGTCGACATCTTGTCATGATTGACCTTTTGAATGTACTTTCTACCTACCAAGGTGCCTGCTAAAGCAGACGGCACACAAAAAAACATAACCTCAGTAGGATAGTAATTCGTAAACCAAGACCCTGTAAAATAAATACTCACTCTAGTGAGGTCAACGAGCAGTGAAATGATGGCGGTGGTGGCCACAAAAACAAGGGGTTCTATTTTGAGTTTCGATAGAAATAAGGCCCTTAACGCGCCTTGGTGTCCGGAAAACCCGCCGAAAAAACCGCTCAACACACCTCCAAAGCGCATGGCCCAAGGGCCTTCGATGGGCAGTTTCCATTTGAAAAACTCTAAGCAAGCAAAGCACATCAGGATAGCGCCAAAAATGGGGGTCAACTTTAAAGCAGTCAGTTCATTGACTTTATTCAACAAGACAGCGCCTAAAAAGGCAAATAGAATGGCTGGCAACCCAAAATTTCTAAATAAGTTCCAATTGATGGACCGCGCTGTAAGCGCAACCTTCAAGATATTATTGCAGAGATGCACAATACCCGCCATTAACACCGCCAATGGCGCATCCCAAAAAAACATAAATACAGGAACTAAGATGGTATTGAGTCCAAAACCCGTGAAAAAGGTAAGAAGTGCACCCAAAAAAGGAGTGAGCACTACTAGGAAAGCAAAAAGAATCAAAACATCCATGTGAAATTGTATTTTTGTCAAAAGTACAAATATGATTGATTTACGCAGCGATACCGTTACCCAACCAAGTGAGCAGATGCGCCACTCCATGGCGAATGCTACTGTTGGCGACGACGTTTTCAAGGAAGACCCTACCGTTCTTGAACTTGAAGCATACGGCGCTCAGCTTTTTGGTAAAGAAGCTGCTCTCTTTTGCAGCTCCGGAACGCAGACCAATCAGATTGCAATCAATGTGCATGTACAACCCGGCGGAGAGGTCATTTGCCACGAGGAAAGCCATATTTATAAATACGAAGGTGGGGGCATTGCCAAAAATTCGGGCGCATCAGTGCGGCTTTTGCCCGGCGATCGCGGGAGGCTCACAGCTGATGCCATAGCAAAGTGGATCAATCCGGCGCACGACGTACATTTTCCACTTACCCAACTCGTGTCTTTAGAAGATACAGCCAACCGCGGGGGTGGTGCAGTTTACGACACCACTGAACTCGCAAAAATTAGTGCGCTTTGTAAGGAACTGAACTTGCCATTGCACCTAGATGGCGCACGTGTTTTTAATGCACTCGCCGTCAATCAAATGGAAGCAACATCCTACGGCGCTTTTTACGATAGCATTTCGGTGTGTTTATCCAAAGGACTCGGCGCTCCTGTTGGTTCTTTACTACTTGGCAGCGCTGCATTTATCGAAAAAGCCCGTCGCGTTAGAAAGGTTTTCGGTGGCGGCATGCGCCAAGCAGGTATCATTGCCGCCGGAGGATTATATGCGCTCAAAAACAACATTGAACGACTCAAAGAAGACCATATGCACGCGCTACGCTTAGGAGAGGCACTGCAAAACTGTACTTTGATTGAAAGTGTTTTGCCCGTTCAGACGAATATCGTCGTGGCGACCCTCAAAGACCCCGCCCAACGAGACCCCATGATTGAAACATTGAAAAACAAAGGCATTTTATGCATGGCTTTTGGCCCAGGTATGATCAGAATGGTGACGCATTTAGATTTCTCGGCTGAACAATGTGCCATTTGTGTAGAAACCCTTCAAAAAATGTAACTTTTTAGCTCAAGTTCGTTAAACCTAGGTGATGAAATTCGTTACATTCCTTTGTTTAATCTACTTGCTTTGCGCCGCGCCAAATGTCATTGGGCAAACGAGTAATTGCACAACTACTGACAAAAAAATCAATAAGGCCTTAGAAGAGGCAAACAATGCAACAAATTTTGAGGGCTTCGTCCAAGGGTTTGCCGCAGTAGTGAGCAAGTATCCAGACAACGTACAAGCCTACTTTTATTTGGGCCGAATTCATTACCAGCAAGGGATGAGCATCATGCAGCAGAACCGCAACGAAGCTGAGAAATACTTGCAAAAAGCACTGCTTTTTTATCAGGCGAGCATTCAAAAATGCCCAAGCTTCCATTCAGATGCTTACTACTACGCAGCTCGCATACTCTATAACTTCAGTGAAAAAGCTGCTGCCCTCACCTATTTAGAAACCTTCATGACCTTTGACTCCCTTTATCCAGGAGAGCAAGCAGCCAACTATAACAAGTTCAAAGAAGAGATCCTTCCGGTATACAAGGAATTGCGCTTTGCGCAAGAAGCAAAAGCAAATCCGGTACCATACAATGTGGCGCGCGTGAGTGGTGTGAGCACCAAACAAGACGAATACTTCCCGATGCTTAGCCCAGACAATAGCCTGCTTTTCTTTACTAGAAAGGCTGATAAAACCAATCTTGGCGATATCTCAGGTTATGTGCAAGAAGAGTTTACGGTTGCTGAAAACCAAAACTATGCACAATTCAATAGTGGTAGGCCCCTGCCCAAACCTTTCAACGACGGGCAATTTTCAAATTATGGCGCAGCAAGCCTTTCGGCAGATAACAGAGAATTGGTCTTGTGCGCCTGCAAAGCAGAAAAAGTATACAATAAGGATTACCTCAATTGCGATTTATACAGCAGCCGATACCAACTCAAAAAAGGAACGAGCGATCAGTACGAATGGACGGCACTCCTTAATTTGGGCCCTAACATCAATACCAAAGACGGTTGGGAAGCTCAGCCCTCCTTATCCGCCGACGGAAAAATTCTTTATTTTACGACACTCAGAAAAGGTAGTCAAGACAACGACATTTATTACAGTGAAAAACAGACCGATGGCACTTGGGGACAGGCCAAACCTTTTACAGTAGTAAATACCGCAGGAAAAGACAAAAGCCCTTTTTTCCATCAAGACGGTGAAACTTTTTATTTTGTATCAGAAAGCAGCCGAATCAGACCCGGCATGGGCGGGCTAGATATCTTCATGATGCGCAAAGAAAGTAATGGCTGGGGGCCCATTCAAAACATTGGCTACCCAATTAATTCGGCAGCCGATGAACTCGGTCTTTTTGTTTCAACCGACGGCAAACAAGCTTATTTTTCGAGCCAACAAGACCAGAACTGGGATATCTTTAGCTTTGAATTACATGAAGCTGCCCGACCAAAAGAAACCCGCATTTTGAGTGGCACACTACAAGATAAAAATGGACGAACTGTCGCCGATGCCGAACTTACCGTGCGGTCTCAAGATGCTAACAATCCTCAATTAAGCACTAAAAGCAACGAAGACGGTAGTTATGCAATAGCCGTACACGTAGATCAAAAAATAAGCATTGAGGCCAGCAAAGAAAACTATAGTTTCCAGGCGCAAGTACTGAGTGTCGAGGAACTACAAAAACCCAATTTGAAAATTGAAGCCAAAGCACTGCAAATCGATACACTTGAAGAAGGAAGCGCCTATGCAATCGAAGCCATTGTCTTTGAGACCGACGCTGCACTTTTGAGTCCAGATGCAGAACTCTTGCTTCAAGGCTTTGCAAGTTATCTGAACAAACAAGCCGGTTTGCGCATTCAAATCAATGGACACACAGACGATGTTGGTGATGCAGGACGCAATCAAGTACTTTCAGAGCAGCGCGCCAAAGCGGTGGCTGCCTATCTTGAAGCATTGGGTGTAACAGCCGACCGCATGCAATACAAAGGTTTTGGCGAGGCCCAACCGCGTGTGGAAAACACCTCTGCAGCCAACCGTGCACTCAATAGAAGAACTGAATTTGAGATCATCTCAATTCAGTAAAGTAGGCTTTCGATGTAGAAGCCTCTTGACCAGGATCTTTTTTCTAGATTAAAAAATTGAAAGCATAAAAAAAAGGAGCCGAGGCTCCTTTTCGAAAATATGTAATGAGAATGCTTATTTGGCAAAATTCTTTTTCTCGCGGATACGTGCTGATTTACCAGTGCGCTCACGGAAGTAGAAAATACGTGCTCTGCGTACAGCTCCACGTTTCACGATGGCAATGCTGTCGATAAATGGAGAGTGTACAGGTATGATACGCTCAACACCGATATTGCCCGACATTTTGCGGATGGTGAAGGTTTCAGTGGCTCCAGCTCCGCGACGTTGTAAGACAACACCTTGGAATTGTTGGATACGCTCCTTGTTACCCTCTACAATACGGTATGAAACGATAATGGTATCACCTGCTCCGAAAGCTGGTAATTCATTTTTGGCGATTAGCTCCTGCTCGATTTGTTTAATGACGTTCATCTCTGAAAATTTAGCCCAATTCAACTGAACGGGGGTGCAATATTACAAATTATTTCTGATTCCGAATACAGGACAACAGTTTTTTTTAGGTGCTAAATGTAAAAAGCTATTAAAAAAATCAGAAGTGCAATGGCGAGGTAAATGAAAATCAGTTGAAAACGCAGCCCATTCTGTTTTTCGGACGTACTTTTCTGTTGCTCCTCACCTACACTCATTTCTACTGAAGAAATATCAAAAACACGCATCCAGTCTACAACATTTGAGCCTACACGAAGTTCGTCTCCTGCTTGTAAGTAGCTCGTTTGAGTAACTAATTGGCCGTTCAGCAGATACCCTGCACCAGCTGCTCTGCTGGCAATCAAGACGTTTTTGGCTTGGTCTTGACCAAGTAACAAATGAAATGGTGCGCAGTCAGTCGCTGGGAGCTGCAGATCGTTTTGAGGATCGCTTCCTATACTAAAGTAACGCATGGCATTCATGGATGTAAAATTAAGGAAAAAATTGCAGCAAGTTGCTCCAGCTAAAGAGCTGTGAATGAATGATATTGACAGCATGGTCATCAAAATGGTTAATAAGTTCCTTTTGCCGGGCTGAAAAGTATGCTGAACAACTTGTAATTTTATAGTTCAATAGATCACTTATGGGTAAAATAATTGCCATTGCCAATCAAAAGGGGGGCGTCGGAAAAACAACAACAGCCATCAATTTGGGTGGTTGCCTTGGTGTGCTCGAATACAAAACCCTCATTGTCGATGCCGACCCTCAAGCTAATGCTACTTCAGGCACTGGTTTTGACCCAAAAACTGTCAAAAACATCTACGACTGCTTGGTCAATAACCGACCAGCACAAGAAGCCATTCTCGAAACCAGTAATCCCAACCTGTTTATACTTCCTTCGCACGTAGATCTTGTAGGGGCAGAGCTCGAAATGATCAACATGCCCAATCGAGAATATTTACTGAGAGCGGCACTTGAGCAAATCAAAAACGACTACGATTTCATCCTCATCGACTGCTCTCCTTCCTTAGGTCTCATCACTGTCAATGCACTTGTAGCGGCAGATTCCGTCATGATTCCCGTACAATGCGAGTACTTTGCTTTGGAAGGACTCAGTAAACTACTCAACACCATTAAAATTGTACAGGGCAGGCTCAATCCGGCACTTGAAATCGAAGGCATGGCCCTCACCATGTACGATACCCGCTTGCGTTTGGCCAATCAGGTTGTTGACGAAGTCAAGACCCATTTTCAAGAATTGGTTTTTGACACCGTGATTCACCGCAACACCACCCTCAGCGAAGCCTCGAGCCACGGCCAAACGGTCATCATGCACGATGCCTCCTCAAAAGGCGCCATTAATTACCTCAATTTTGCGCGCGAACTTTTACAAAAGAACGACCTTACCAAAATCGGAAACGACGACAAAATCATCGAGATAGATCATGAGCTCTAATGCCAAAAAACAACCTGCCCTAGGCCGTGGCCTGAGCGCACTGCTTCAAAATGCCGAAACCGATATCACCGGCGCGAGCGCTGTTCCTGCCGGAGCCGTGGCACTTATTGCCATCTCTTTAATAGAAGCCAATCCATTTAATCCGCGCACACACTTTGAGCGCGCTGCACTAGAAGAACTCAAAACTTCCATCTTGACGCATGGCATTATTCAGCCACTAACCGTCCGCAAAATGGGCCGCGATCGATACCAACTCATTTCTGGTGAGCGTCGTTTTAGAGCAGCACAGCTTGCGGGGCTCACAGAAGTGCCTGCCTACGTGCGCATCGCCAACGACCAAACCATGCTCGAGATGGCGCTAGTCGAAAACATCCAACGCGAAGACCTCAACGCCATAGAAGTGGCGCTTTCCTATGAGCGCTTGCTCGAAGAGTGCAAACTCACCCAAGAACAACTTTCCGATAAAGTTGCTAAATCGCGCTCTCACATTGCCAATCACTTGCGCTTACTGAAGCTCCCAGATGCTATTCAAGCGGCGGTTCGAGACAAACAAGTCACTATGGGGCATGCCAGAGCACTCCTCTCCTTACCCACCGAAAAAGAACAGCTGCAGGCTTTAGCACGCATCTTGGCAGAACAACTTTCTGTGCGCGAAGTAGAGGCGTTATCTAAACCAGAGGCCTCCAAAAAAGTAAGCACTGGCTTGAGCTCCAAAACCAAACCGAATCTTAGCACGACCGAAAAACTTTACCTCTCCTATCTCACCGAACAACTCAGAACAAAAGTTAGCATAGACAAAACACCAGAAGGCAAAGGCAAACTCATCGTTCATTTCTCGCACGAGGCTGATCTACAGCGCCTCATCGAGCTGCTCAAAAAATCCAAATGAGGTTATTAATCTGCTTGATGCTGCTGTCATTTCAGTACTTTGCGCAAGATTCTATCCTGCCCAAAGACAGTTTCAAGCTCAGTTATCACCAAAAAAGCATGTTGGCCTCGGCATTGGTCCCCGGTTTGGGCCAAATCCGAAATTCACATGACGCCCCAAACTTGCAAGCTGTTTGGAAGGTACCCCTTATTTATAGCGGACTCGGCGCAGCAGGTTACTTTTTGATCAGCAACCAGCAAACCCAATTAAGCCTCAAGCAAGAATACACCAACCGCACAAACGGCGGCAACCTCAATCCTACCTGGGCACCCTACGACGACCAAGCTGTACTACAACTCTACCGCCAATATTTAGACTGGCGAGACCTCTCCATTCTCGGATTTGCAGCCATCTACCTTTTTCAGATTGCCGAAGCTGGCGCAGCAGCCCATTTTGTGCATTTTGACACTAGCCCCGATTTAAGTTGGTCCATCACACCGCAAGTACTACCCACCCAATACGTAGGCGCTCGACTACAATTGACGATTCGCTGATAAATTGTATCTTTAACCCATGAGAATTGCACTACTCGGATACGGTAAAATGGGGAAAGCCATTGAAGAAATCGCTTTGGAACGCGGTCATGTCATTGTGGCCAAAATCAACTCTCAAGTTCCGCTTGCTACTGTAAATTGGTCCGAGGTAGACGTCTGCATAGAATTCACTAGACCCGAGCTCGCCCCTCAGCATATCGCATTTTGTGCACAAAAACAAATTCCGATCGTCGTCGGGACAACCGCTTGGCTAGACGCCCTGCCTCAGGTCACCGAATGGGTCAACAATGCCGATAGTGCGCTGCTATATGCCAGTAATTTCAGCGTGGGGGTCAATTTATTCTTTGAACTCAATCGCCAACTTGCGCAACTCATGAAAGCGCATACGGATTACAAAATTCAGGTGAGCGAGACCCATCACGTCCAAAAACTAGACGCCCCAAGCGGCACAGCGGTAAGCCTGCTCAACGACATCATCGACAACAATCCGAACTACACCAGTTGGTCCCTTAACCCAACCAATGCGCAACAAATTCCAGTTCAAGCCCATCGTGTTCCAGATGTGCCCGGAACCCACCAAATTAGCTACAACAGTGAAATAGACTGCATTCGCATCGAACACATTGCTCATAACCGCAAAGGTTTCGCATTTGGCGCAGTTCTTGCCACTGAATTCATCTATCAACGCAAAGGCATATACACGATGTCTGACGTCTTAAAAACCACCCCATGAGTTTCATTTATTTTTACTTACTCCTTCTTGTACATCCCTACTTAGCTCAGTGGCACCGCATGTTCCCTAAATTAGGGCGCAAATCGTGGGAAGCCATGGTGCCGGGCTACAACTACTTTATTCTCTTTAAAGAAGTGCTCAATAAACCATGGTGGTCTTTACTGCTGGCGTTTCCTGGCGTACATCTCGTGCTGCTCATGACAATCAATGTGAGTGTACTGCGTCGCTTCAAATTTTACAGCTTTACCGATACCCTTCAGGGCTTGTTCTTTCCTTATTTATTATTTGGGAAAATAGCCAAAGATGCCGCGCTTCAGTACGGCCCCGCAACCAATTGGGCCAACTCCAAAGAACTCGAAGAGCGCAAATGGGGCGACCACATCGTGCTTTTTATGGCACTTCCTGTCATTGGGCACGTCATTGCTCTTGTACTCGATAAAATTTCGCGAGACAAACCAGGTGCTAAGCCACGCGTCAAAGAATACGGTGATTCATTTGTCTGGGCGCTGGTGGCTGCTGCTGTCATTCGCACCTACTCATTTGAGCCTTTTCAGATCCCGACAGGTTCCATGGAAAAAACGATGGTGGTTGGCGACTTCTTATTTGTCAACAAACTCGCTTACGGCTCTAAAGTACCCATTACGCCCCTCTCCTACCCATTGGTTCACAACATCGTGCCAATTGTCAATATCAAATCTTATTTATCTTGGGAAAAAGGTACCTATACCCGTTTGCCTGGCTGGAGTAAAATTGAGCGCAACGACGTCGTGGTCTTTAATTTCCCTTCTGGCGACACCGCCATTTTAGATCCCCGAACCCCTAGCGGCCTCATGGGCCACGATTTTCATGGTTTGCTCAACCAAGAGGCCTTTAGTCAGTTCATCAATAGCAAGCGCAATGTCAATCTTACTGGCCTCGATTCTTTAGGACAAATAGCCCTTTACAAAGAATATATCGCCGGTTTTGACAAATGGAAAGCACGCGCACGCGCACATTTTGCGGCGGGCTACTTCCCACTGAACTCTCAAGAATATGCCGCCGGCATGACCCATGGAGGCCTCATTCACCGCCCTGTAGACAAGCGCGAAAACTACATCAAGCGCTGCGTAGGACTACCCGGAGACGTCATGGAAATTGTCAATTCGGTGCTCTATGTGAATGGAAAAAGAGCTTATGTAGCTCCTGGTCAAGCCTTATTATACCGTATTGAAAAAAACAAGGTGAGTTTTCCTTCTACAGAAGAAATGTTGACGCGCTACGGACTAGAAAATTCTGCCGATGGCGCTCGAACCGACTTTGACGCGGTTTCTGATGCCCAATTTTACATCCTGAACCTCACCCGCAAAGAAAAACAGCAAATTGAAGCCGATTTCAAAATCAGACTCAGCAAAACACGCTACCTTCAATACAGCGACCTTGCAGTAAACGGCGTGTATAATGTAGGGCCCATGCAGCAAATTTCAAATTTGGACCAATTCCCCAAAGACCTGAATGTCAACAACACCATGACCGATTTTCAGCGTTTTCAAGTGCCGCGTAAAGGACAGCGCATTGCCATCAACACACAGAACATTGCCTGGTACAAGCGCATCATCAGCGCCTATGAGGGTCATAAACTTGCCATCAAAGCAGACAAAATTTACATTGACGGCAAACGCGCCACTAGCTATCGTTTTGCCATGAACTACTATTGGATGATGGGTGACAACCGTTTTCATTCTGCAGACTCACGCGTATGGGGCTTTGTACCAGAAGACCACATTGTAGGCAGGGCTTCCTTTATTTGGTTCTCTAAATCGCCATTTGTAGATTCCTTCCTCGGCATTCGCTTTGACCGCATTTTCCGCTTTATTGACTAACTGATGAATGCTTTTTCGTGCGCCTATTTCCCCTCATTGGCCTATGTGCGTGCGCTGCTACAGGAGCAGCATATCATCATTGACTTATACGAGCATTACATCAAGCAAAGCATCCGCACGCGCACAGAAATCCTGAGTGCCAATGGCGTCATTCAACTCAACATCCCAATAGTGCATGCCGCAGCAGGCAAACAAGCCATGCACGAACTCAAAATAGACTACAGTAAAAATTGGATGGCCGAGCACTGGAGAGCCATAGAAAGCGCATATGCCAATGCACCTCATTTTGAACACTACGCTCACGATCTGCGCGCACTATTTGCACAGCAACCGGCTTATGTCTATGAATTGAATCAGGCAATTCTCGAATGGATCAATGCAGCGCTAGACCTCCAGTTAAAAGTTGAATGGAGCGAAACCTATACAGGACAAACCGAGAGCGATAAGAAAGCATGGATGGGTCGGGACTTGAATCCGACAAAAGCTTATCAGCAGGTTTTTGGTAATCAGAACGAATTCGTAAAGAATTTGTCGGTGCTAGATGGCCTAATGAACGAGGGCCCCTTGCTCAGAAGTCATTTTGTGCCAAGGTAAACGCAAGACAACAGGATGTAAGGTGTTGGCATCGGTAGCGAGCAAATCGCCGTTGGGGGCAAAGCTAATGAGCTTAGGTTCGTTGATACCAGCAGGCAACTGATGGCGGGAAAGTAATGCGCCATGTTGATCTAAGATGACCACCTCTCCAGATTTAGACAATAAATAAAACTCATTTGAGAGCGGTTGAATAGCCATGGCAATTGGTTCAAACAACAGCTCTTTACTGTCAAAAGAAAAGAGCGGAACCTGACTCAGCTGACGCTTATTGATATGGAAGGTCTGACATACAAAATGACGCTCACCGCTTTCCAATAGGTTACTGTTCAGCAATAAGATTCGATTGAGATTAGGATGGTAACATAAAAGTTGCTTTGCGCCATCTTCGTTTTGGAGCGGATAGGTTTGTGCAAATTCTTCGGTGTAAGGCGCCTGAATGAAATGTAGTTCTTGTGCTTGGTCAAGATAAACGAGCGTGGAGTCAAAACCAGCAATTTGTGTGATCTTTTGATCGGCGGGCAAAACAAACAATGGCGCAAAAGAATTGGCTTCGCTATTGTACTGCAGCACTTGCAGGGAATCTTGACTGATGGCGATAGATTGAATAGAATCTAATGCACAAAGCGCTGCAAATGGCTGTAGGCCCATGGGAAGGTATTGCGCAGCTGCAGGGTGTTCAAAATCAATGAAGCCGAGTTCTTTTTGAAAACCCGAAGTGACTTGCTCATAATAATTTTCTATGCCCTCGCGTTGGATAGAGCGCGCCGCAATAAACGAAATTGTGGCCAACACAAAAGAAAAGAAATATTGCGTTCGAGACATACATAACAAATTTAAATGAAAAACAAACACAATCACAAAAAAGAACAAGAAAAGGCCCTATTTTTGTTGGAACAATTATTGTAAGTCATTGTACATGAAATTCATCAGCCTTCTCTTATTTGCCGGACTACTCCACTTACAATTCTTTGCACAATTTAGTTTTGGCGGAGGCCTAAGCCTCAACAGCTATCTGAATGCACAAGGTTTGCAAAATCGCAGCCTCAACATGCCTGGCCTTCATGCCCACTTTGAAATTCCAAGAAGCGGAGATGTAACACTCTACGGCAGGTTCAATTACTCGTTTCCAAAAGCCAATTACGACACCCTAATTGGTTATGTAACCGCAATCAATCCGACAACCACCCCTTATATTTTAGCAGTCAACAACCGGTTCAAGACCAGTTACTTCAATTTTGAAGGCGGAAACCGCTATTACATTGGCAATGACTACGACAACGGCTTTGCTGGCTATGGAGGCTCTGGCGTCATCATCAGTGTTGGGCGCGTGCGCAAAGCTTATGAAAGAACTGACGTCACCGGAGCTTACAACTGGGAACAAACCCACCAAGTAGACCCTAATGAACAATCCATAGGTCGGGTTTTCTGTTTAGGTGGCTATTTACAAGGTGGCTTAAAATACACCATACCAGCTATTGGCACCGTCTACGCTGACGTCACTCTCAATTATTTGCTTTTGGCAAATTTTAGCAATAGCACAGCTACAGCAACAGAATACATTTCACCGCTCTACTTTAATTTCGCAATTGGCTACAAGAAAGACCTCTATTGATGTGCGCTAGCGAGCACAGAAAGTAATTGACTAACGATGTGTTCTTCTGACTGGTCTGCATCAATGCTCAAATGTGCTTTTTGATAAAGCAGCTCTCGCTGCTCAAGCAACAGCACAAAAGACTGAAAGTCCTGAAGCTTAGGTCTTGACGATCCCGCCTTGATACGCTCATACAAAACCAATGGAGAGGCCCTAAGGTAAACCACGACACCTTTGGTTTTAAGTTGCTCGATATGATCGAAAAAACAAGGCAAACCACCTCCACAAGCCACTACGCAAGGCTCATTGGGTAAACTTAGCAACAGTTCATGCTCCTTTTCTCTGAAATACGTTTCTCCTTCTTGCTCAAAAATTTGACGAACAGACCGACCTTCTACTTCTTCAATACGCTCATCAGTATCGACAAAGGGCAATGACAATAACGCTGCAACACGTGAGCCAACAGTAGACTTCCCACTGCCCATCATGCCTATCAAAAAGATTGTTTTTATTGCCCTCATTAGTCAGTTGGCAATCAATCAATTGCCCATTTACACTTATTATTTATCAAATTTACCACATATTTCCTTGCCGAATCAAAACAATAGTTGTATATTTGCACCCTCAAAAAGGCAGATCCTGTAGCTCAGCTGGTAGAGCAATACACTTTTAATGTATGGGCCCTGGGTTCGAATCCCAGCGGGATCACAAGAAAAAGTCCACTTCGAAAGAAGCGGACTTTTTTTGTTTTTAAGCGTTTGAAATTCATTTCAAAAAGGTTAAAAATAAAAGTCCGTTTTGCGAAGCAAAAAGACTTTTTCTTGTGATCTGAAAACAAGATCGCGCGATGAAAGCGCGCGAGTCCCAGCGAAATGAAGCTTGCTTCAAATTTGGAGTGACCAAATGAAATGAATGCGCAGCATTTATTCCATAAAAAAAAGCAACGACAGAGGGCTTTTATCCACTGCACGTCGGTCCAATGGGATCTTTAATCCCAGCAAAAAGACTTTTTCTTTGAAAACAAGATCGCGCGATGAAAGCGCGCGAGTACCCTATTCCACCTTTGTATATTACAATTTTCAGGAATACCAGACATGGTATTTGGGTAGATAGAACACCGCCTATAACGGCTTTTTTTCGTGTTTTTTATTTGGCAATTTTGTAGAAAATCGAATTGGAAGGAAAATAGATGTAATACACTCCATTATTGAACATGGTAAAATCTAAATCATTAATCAAATCCAATAATTTGAAATGATCTATTTTTCTTAACAATTGATCAAAAACAATTATTTCTTCATTTAAATAGTTTTCCGATACTGCAATCTTCAATATATCCTTGACAGGATTTGGGTATAGTTTTATTTTAGAGTTTTCGATTGAATGCAAATTAGCTAAATTAACGTCTACGACATTTGAGTAACTTGCATTAAAGTTTCCGCTTTTTTGAGGATTACAAGGGGTGTCTTTTATTATTCCAACTTGATATAAAGAACTCCCAATTACCGGATTCACATCAGTGTAAGAATTTAAACCATTTTGAATGGTGTCAATAATATTAAGATCATTACTATTGTTTCCCCTTAAAATATAGTAACTACCATAAGTTAATCCTTCGTAATGATTCCAAATTAAATTAATTGAGTTATTCAACCCCAAATTAGTCGTTAAGTGTATTGTTTTATGAGGCGAACTAAGAGTACTAAAGTAACCACAGCTGTCTTTTAATTGTAATTGATATTTTTCTGATTTCACGTTCGCATTTGAATTAACGTCAATAAAAAAAGCTGAATCAACATAGCTTGTGCCTCCGATCCTGTTGTAAACATTTTGAACGTTAGATTCTTTCCAAATATAAAATGAGTCTACCGCTGGCAAGTTTTCTTTTTCCCAAATTATTCTGTTGTGTGCGGTTTGATTATCAGAATTAACTAGACAAATTTCAGGTGTAAGAGGATTCAATATGGTCAATGCCAACCTTCTAACACTATCGCAATTGTTTTGATTTGAATATAAAATGTGATAATTCCCAGTTGCATAATATGTGTTTCCATCAATCCAGGTATAATTATTACAGCTAGTAATCGTATCGGTACCTCCTTCTATAAAGCAACTGATACATTGCCCCCATAAATAATTTACGGTTGTATCATTTAAAGGGGTATTTAACATTCGATGGGTATAACCAGGACTACTTTCACCAAGACAATTCCCAGTTAGCGCTATATTATTGAAAACTTCTGGTACAGCCCAGGAATTACCATTGAGAAATCTATAATACAAAATTGGAAATTGCGAACTGTTTATCTGAATAGTTTTTTCCCAAACATTGTTTCCTATATTGGTCATTGCACCACCCATGTTTGGATCCCAACCATTAAAATTGCCTGCAATATAAATTCCGGAAGGGTCAATATAACTTGATAAAACATAGCTGGACATATTCACTCTAAAGGTGATATTGGTTTGACTCAACGCATGGAATCTGGTTAAAATCAGAATGGCAAGTAAAATATTTTTCATCTTTTTTTTTCAAAATTAGCCATTTTTTATAAGGAAATTTAGTTCCTTGTTTTATCATCATATAAGTTCTTTAAATGAACTCTTGGTAAACCCCCTCAAATACTTAACAAACTGAATAACAATACATTTATTTTACAAATGACTCCCAGCGAAATGAAGCTTGCTTCAAATTTGGAGTGACCGAATGAAATGAATGCGCAGCATTTATTCCATAAAAAGCAACGACAGAGGGCTTTTATCCACTGCACGTCGGTCCAATGGGATCTTTAATCCCAGCAAAAA
>JAIXUE010000013.1 GCA_027483605.1 Cryomorphaceae bacterium
AGCAAAGGCGTGATACTGTCTGTAGGTGCTTTCCAATCTGTAGACATCCAGCCATTTTTTGCAGAACCATAAATAGTTGGGAAGTCTAGCTGCTCTTCAGTGGCATCGAGCTCAAACATGAGGTCGAATACTTTTTCGTGGACTTCTTCTGGGGTACAGTTTTCTTTGTCTACTTTATTGATCACGAGCAAAGGCTTCAGGCCCATTGAAAGGGCTTTACCGAGTACAAAACGCGTTTGTGGCATTGGGCCTTCAAAAGCATCTACCAACAAGCAAACGCCATCGGCCATGTTGAGCACGCGCTCTACTTCACCACCGAAGTCGGCGTGACCTGGGGTGTCGATGATGTTGATTTTAGTGCCTTTGTAAGATACCGAAACGTTTTTAGATACAATGGTGATACCGCGTTCGCGCTCAAGATCGTTGTTGTCCATGATGAGTTCGCCGGTCATGCGGTCGCGCTCGTTGACAACTTGGCCCGCTTCGATCATTTTGTCGACAAGGGTAGTTTTACCGTGGTCAACGTGGGCAATAATGGCAATATTTCTGATTTCCATATGGATAATTGTATGGGTAAGGAGAATTAATATTTATTTTTTTTCGCGCCGTAGCTGCGGTCACGGTCAAAACCACCAGAACGTTTGTTGTCAAAACCGCCCTTTTTCTCAAAGCCGCCTTTTTTCTCAAAGCCTGGTTTTCTGTCAAAGCCCGGTTTTTTAGCACCACCAAAAGAACCTGGGCCTCTTTTGGAACCTGGGCCTTTTGAAAACTTACGCTCGCCACGATCGCCACCACCCTGTCCAGGTGCAGTTACTTCAATCGAGACTTTATGGCCTTCGAATTCGTAGCCATCGACGTGCTTCAAGATTTTTTGTGTGTGCTCGTCGTCTGCCTCAATAAAAGAGAAAGATGTCATGATGTCGATACGGCCAAGTGCTTTGGAGTTGAGGCCAGTAGCATCGCAAATGATGCGCACCATGGCGCCCGGATTGAGGCCATCTCTGCGGCCTAAATTGACAAAGAAGCGTGTTTTACCTTCTTCGCGGGCACGGCTCTGACGATCTGTTTTGCGTTCTGGACGCTCGCGGTCATCTTTGCTTGCTGCTGCGTTGAGGTCGCCAGCGCGTTCGTAGTACTCGATAAAGCGATTGAACTCAGCAGAGACAAAACGCTTAATGACTTCTTCTTTGCTAAGGTCTTTAAAAGAGTCGAGGATTTGCTCCATAAATGGGGCGATATCGGCTTCTTTGACTTCAGTAGCAATGGTGTTGTCGATGAGTTTTTTCAATTGGATCTCGCAGATCTCGGCAGGATTCGGAATTTGTCCTTGCGTGAAGGTCATGCGCATTTGGCGCTCAATTGCTTTGATCTTGACGTTTTCACGGGTATTGACCAACACCAAAGACTGACCTGTTTTACCAGCGCGAGCTGTACGGCCACTGCGGTGTGTATAGTTTTCGATGTCGTCTGGAAGGTTGTAGTTGATGACGTGCGTGATGTTGTTGATATCCAAACCGCGGGCTGCAACGTCTGTTGCAACGAGGATTTGCAATTCTTTGGAACGGAAACGCTCCATAACGCGGTCGCGCATGGCTTGGGTGAGGTCGCCGTGGAGCGGCTCTGCGTTGTAACCATCGCGGGCCAATTTCATGGCTACCGTTGCGGTTTCATTCTTGGTACGGCAGAAAATGAGACCGTAAATAGTAGGATTGAAATCTATCAAGCGCTTCACCGCGTCGTAGCGGTCGCGTTCTTTAACAGAAAAATAGATGTGCTCAATGTTTTCGTTGCTTTGGTTTTTGTGACCAATAGATACCTCAAGTGGATCTGTCATGTAAGTGCGTGCAATGCGCGCTACCTCGTTTGGCATGGTTGCCGAAAACAACCAAACGTTTTTGTCGATAGGTGTTTGTTCGAGGATCATGTCGATGTCCTCTTTGAAACCCATATTGAGCATTTCGTCTGCTTCGTCTAGAATGACATATTTGATTTGGCCCAATTGCACCACCTTGCGGTTGATGAGGTCGACCAAACGACCTGGTGTAGCCACTACAATTGACGTTCCTTTTTTAACGTTGGTGATTTGGGTACGGATATCGGTCCCGCCGTACACTGCTGTGATATTGCCATCTAGATACTTTGCAAAAACGTTGAGGTCTTTGGTGATCTGAAGGCAGAGCTCGCGTGTAGGGCAAATGATGACCCCTTGTGGCAGGCGTGCTGCGTTATCAATGTTATTAATCAACGGCAAACCGAATGCGGCCGTTTTACCTGTACCGGTCTGCGCCAGACCGACAAAATCGCAATCTTCTCCTAATAGATAGGGAATTGCTTGTTCCTGGATCGGGGTCGGTGCTTCAAAACCCAATTCTGTCAACGACTTCAGCACCTCTCGCCTTAATCCCAGTTCTTCAAATGTCATGTATTCTTTTTAAAATGAGGTGCAAAGGTACATATATTATAAGGAATAATTGTTAATAAGTTGATTGATAGTGTTAAAAAATTGTTTAAACCGCTCCGAACAAAGGAGAAAATACCACTTCCTTGAACGTATTAAGCGTTATTTTTCTATTTTTGAAGACTTTTAAAACGAAAATCAAACTATGCAACTCAGCGGTATTATTGCCATTTCAGGAAGACCAGGTCTTTTCAAAGTTATTGCTCAAAGTAAAAACAGCGTTATTGTCGAATCGATGATTGACAAAAAGCGTTTTCCAGCCTATGCCACAGAACGCATTTCTACCTTAGATGACATCAGCGTTTTTACCTATGATGAAGACGTGAAGTTGACCGATATCTTTGCCAAAATGCTCGAGTTGTATCCTACTGAGGCACCGTCGCACAAAGCAGACATGAAAGAATTAGAAGCTGCATTGGCACAGTTTTTACCAAACTGGGATCAAGACCGCGTGTATCCTTCAGATGTGCGCAAACTTTTTCAGTGGTTCAACTTGTTGCTGAAAGCCGGATCTTTTGAAGCGGCAGCTAAAGAAGAAACAGCAGCGGCAAAAGAAGTAAAGGCGCCAAAAGCAGAAACAACCAAGAAGAAAGCGCCGAGCGCAGCACCTGCAGCCAAAGCAGCAAAGCCTGCCGCACCTAAGAAACCAACAGCCGTCAAAACTGGCTCTTCAAGAGGTAAATAACATGAACATTCAAAAAACAGCGCGCCAGTTTCTACCCGAAGACCTGGCCATCACCGATTTTACGGTACTCTCCCCCTATTTCGAAAACTTACTCTCTCGAGAAATATCGACAAGTTCTGAATTCGATCAATGGTTGCAAGACCGCTCAGAGCTTGATGCCGTGCTTGAGGAAGATCTCGCGTGGCGTTATATCCGCATGAGCATAGATACCACAAAAGCGGAGCTGCGAGATGCCTACACTCATTTTGTAACGCAAATTCAACCTGAGTTAGCCCCCTTAGAAGACAAACTCAATCAGAAGCTGATCGCACTTCCGTTTGTCAATGAAAAAACGGATGCTGCACATCAAATTTACTTCAGAAGCGTCCGCACCGCATTGGACTTATACCGCGAAGCAAATATTGCAATCGAAGCTGCTTTGAACGAAGAAGCACAGCAATACGGTGCCATTAGCGCAGCGCAAACCGTTGAACACAACGGTGAAACGCTCACCATGCAACAGGCAGCACTCTTGCTCAAAGAGCAGGACGAAACGCTGCGTCAGGAGGTCTTTGAAAAAATAGCTTCCGTCAGAAGAACAGACCGTCAGCGACTCGATGAGTTGTTCACTTCATTAATTGAAAAAAGACATCAATTGGCATTGAATGCGGGCTTCGACAATTTCCGCGACTACAAATTTGCCGCCATGGGTCGTTTTGACTACACTAAAGCAGATTGCTTTGCTTTTCACGAGGCCATCAAAACGCACATTGTTCCGCTCGTGAAGGAATTTCAGACGGAAAAACTCAGAAAGCTAGGTAAAAAGTACTTCAAGCCCTGGGACCTCGATGTAGATCCAGAAGGAAAGCCAGCACTCAAACCATTTGAAAATGGCGGGCAAATGCTCAGCGGAACCATCGCGATGTTTGAGCGGATCGACCCCTATTTTGGAGACTGCCTGCGCGTTATGGACAAGCTAGGGCACCTCGATTTAGACTCCAAAACAGGTAAAGCACCAGGTGGCTATAATTATCCGCTCTATGAAATTGGTGTGCCTTTTATTTTCATGAATGCCGTAGGTACCCAACGCGATTTAGAAACCATGGTACACGAAGGCGGACACGCCATTCACTCCTTTTTGAGCCGAGAACTCAAGCTGACTGCCTTTAAAAATTTACCTTCTGAAGTAGCCGAACTCGCCTCGATGTCGATGGAGTTGCTGAGCATGCCACAATGGTCTGAATTTTATAATCAAACGGACCACTTGCGGGCCATGCGCGAACAAATTGAAGGCACACTAAAAGTACTCCCTTGGATTGCGCAAATCGATGCTTTTCAGCACTGGGTATACGAAAACCCAACGCACAGCTCGACAGCACGTGCCGCGCACTGGCAACAATTAGCCACCGATTTTGGCACAGGGCTCACTGACTGGACTGGCTATGAAGATTTGGTCGAAAGTGCTTGGCAAAGACAACTGCATTTGTTTGAAGTGCCTTTTTATTATATCGAATACGGGATTGCCCAGCTTGGCGCACTTGGCGTCTGGAAAAACAGCCTCGAAAATTACACAAGCGCCATAGACAATTACAAAAAAGCGCTTGCACTCGGTTATACCGAGCCCATGACCAAAATTTATGAGACTGCTGGGGTCCCTTTTGATTTTTCATCAGAACGCCTCCAAACTTTGGCCAGCTTTATTCAAAACGAATTGAAAAAAATGAATTAGTTGCGATAGGATTATACAGTAAATTAAAATTCTCTTTATATTTGCACCCGCACACGGCGAGATAGCTCAGTTGGTTAGAGCGTAGGATTCATAACCCTAAGGTCCCGAGTTCAACTCTCGGTCTCGCTACTTTTAAGGCCCCAATCCAGGGGCCTTTTTTTTCAATTACTTTTAGTTGCATTTTTCGCAAGTGATTTGCGAACGTTTGCTAGATTTGATTTCGTCAAGCTCAATTTCTTTTGTAATCTTGTCTCATGCGTTTTCCATTTTACTTCATTTTTGTTCTTTTTACCTTTCTTGGCAAGCAGTTGCAAGCTGCCAATCAAGGGTTTGAATTGTATTTGTTTGTTTATAGTAGTGCGCAAACCACCTCAGGTGCCGGCCACATCAGTTTTGCCTTTGGGCCCGACAGCTCTTCATTAACGTATTACACCAAGTATAGAAAAGCCGATGGTGGTTGTTTCAAGCTCAAAAATACTTCCTACCACAAAGCTTTAACCTATGACAAGCAAGCGCTTCAGCACCAAAAACAACTGCCCTCACTTGTGCTCAAATTGAGAGCACAAGACCCCGAACTCTCTAAACTCGAGCAACTAAGCGATTATTGGAACCTCGAAAAACCATGGACGCTTTTTGTCAATAACTGTACCGATGCGCTCAAGCACACATTGCGCACATCACATATCAATCCAGGGCTGGCGTTCATGATCAGCACTCCCAATGAACTCATTGAAGATTTGTATGACCACCATCTGATTGCCTTTAAAAACCAAGATTTTGAGATTGTCCACGGCGATCTTCAAGCCTATTTGAAATCTGAGCCCAATGCCGTACCTCAAACTTTGTTTGGCAAACCTGCTGCTCAAAAAAATAAGCCCAAACAAAAAGAGGCATTGGTGATTTTGACTGGCTTTGGTTCTAAGTACCACACTTTAAGAGCCATCAAGAAAGAATTCGGCGCTTATCCATATGATGTATTTGTACCGCGCTACATCTCACGAAAATCCATTGAGCAAACCGTAGAAAATTTTGATGCATTTTGGAAAGCAGCGCACTTGGATCAATACGACAAAGTACATGTACTTGCCTATATAGTTGGCTCTTGGACTATCAATTCATGGATCGGCGCTAACAAGCCCACTAACATAGCAACAATTGTATACGACCGCAGCACCTTGCAAGAACGCGCACCCTATGTTTTGGTTAAGGATATGAAATTGGTCAATTTTTTGCTCTTCGGTCCTGTCATGCAAGACCTCATCGACACCCCCTATCCGCAACTACATACGACAGCAATAGACAAAGGTATCTTGTTGGAAACTTATGCCACCAACACGGTCAGAAAACACCAAGAAACTGCTCGAGCACCAGGCCCGTATTGCTGGGACATCTCCTGTTTTAATCAGCAGTGCGATGATTTCCGTTACGTGCCTTTGCACCACGATCAAATGTATACACATCCGGAAGTTTTTTCTGCTGCCGTTGTGCATTTTATAGAGAATGGTGATTTTGGAACGCATTTTAAGGCGACCAAACCAGTTGCAGATCCATTTATCAAACACAAACCATGATTTCAGTTTACCAACTCAAACCTAAATTCCAGGCCTTGCTTCAGCCCCTGCTGATCAAGCTGCGCAAATGCGGTTTTACGCCAAATGGGCTCTCGATCTTGGCTTTACTGCTGTCAATTGCAACCGGTCTGTTTTGTTATTTTGGGCCCAAAAACATCGGTTTAATTTTGCTGCCTATATTTCTGTTGATCAGAATGGCGCTCAATGCACTAGATGGCATGATGGCTCGGCAGTTTGATTTGCAAAGTAAAAAAGGGGCAGTTTTGAATGAAATTGGTGATGTTTTATCAGATTTGGCTTTGTTCTACCCTCTTGTAAAACTTTTTGGAATCATAGACCACGAATGGATTTGGTGTTTCTTGTTACTGAGTGTTGTGAATGAATTTGCTGGCTTACTAGGACAAGCGCTCGGTGGAGAACGGCGCTATGACGGCCCAATGGGTAAATCAGACCGAGCATTAGTTGTGGGGGTGCTTTGTTTGCTTTTTTGGTTCGACGCACCTATTTATTGTTACCTCACTTGGATTTGGTTACTTATTTTTGGTTTATTGATTTGGAGTACCCTCAAAAGACTGGCTTATGCTATCCGTTAAAAACCTCAGTGAAATCCAGCAAATGATCTTAGTGATCTTAGGCGTGCTTGTTTTTGCCAGTACGCTATTTTGGATTTGGAAAAAAATCAAGCCGAGCCCACAGGTAGACGAGCTCGTTACGCGCACCAAATCTTGGTGGGTCATGGCCAGTATTTTTACCACAGCAGCCGTTGTGCACCCTGCTGTTTCTTTTATTGCATTTGGCTTGCTTTCGTTTGCTGCCCTTCGAGAATTGTCTAGCATCAGCAAAAATTTCAGAACAGAAGACCGCAGCGTTATTTTCTGGGCTTATCTGGCTATTCCCGTGCAGTATTTTTTCGCTTACATGGGTTGGTTTGCGCCTTTCGTGGTATTTATCCCGGTGTTTATGTTTACCTGGATTCCCTTCGTTTTGGTCTTGAAAGGTCATACGCAAGACATCGCACGTTCGATGAGCGTCATCCCGACGCACCTCATGCTAACCGTTTTTTCGATCAGTCACCTGGCCTACTTGCTTTCACTACCCGAACTCAAAGACTTTGCTGCGGGCGGACGCGGGCTTTTACTTTTTGTGGTGTTCTTAACCGAAATGAACGATGTGTTTCAATTTACTTGGGGCAAATTACTTGGTCGGCACAAAATCATTGAAAAAATTAGTCCCAACAAAACATGGGAAGGCTTTATTGGCGGCTTACTCAGCACGGTAGGCGCTGCGTTACTATTGCGCTTTCTTACGCCATTCAATACCATAGAAGCACTCGGAGCAGGCTTGGTGATCGCCTGTATGGGTTTTGTAGGAGACATCATCGTGTCGGCGATCAAACGAGATTTCGGACTCAAAGACACCGGTACAGCGATCAAGGGTCACGGCGGCATCTTGGACCGCATTGATTCCTTAGCTATAAGCGCTCCGTTTTTCTTCTATTACGTATATCTGCTTCACATCGCCAAATGAAACACTTGCTGTTGATTTTGATTTATAAAGGCCTGATGCCGCTTTTTTTAAAGCTCATTGGTGTCAAAATAACACCCAAAAAACCACTGCAGCCAAATGCACAATATATCATCGTAGCCAACCACAACAGCCACATTGACACCATGGCCCTGATGTCGAGCATCCCCGTCAAAGACCTCAACAGAACGCATCCGGTAGCCGCCGCCACCTATTTTGGCAAGAATAGCTGGCTTGCCGTGCTATCCAAACTTTTCGTCAATACGATTCTGATCAAACGCAGCGAAGAAGGCGGTGAATCTACGGCCTTAGATGTATTGGGTAAATTCCTTTCAAAAGGGCACTCGCTCATCATCTTCCCGGAAGGATCGAGAGGCGAACCCGAAAAAATGCAAGCATTCCGCAAAGGCATCGGCGTCCTGCTCCAACGCAATCCACACATCCCGTACATACCCGTCTACATACAAGGAACCGGCAAAATCTTACCGAAAGGCGAGCGCTTGATTGTGCCTTACGATGCGTTGGTTCATTTTGGCCAACCAACTTTTTGCGAAGCGCAAACGGTAGAAGCGATTGTGGCGGAGGTTGAAACAGCGATTTTACGCCTGAAGGATTAGAGGTGAATGCAATTTAATTCATCGGCAAGTTGATGTAACGCCCTTTCAATTTTTTGGCGTTGTGCTTTTCTAGGCTTTTTGAGCCCATTGGCATAATGACTCATTTGCATTTGATTGATGCCCGTTAAGCGTTCAAATGCGGCATTGGTTAAGATACCCTTGAAATAATTCAAAAGACTTTCGACATCAAAATGATAGGTAATGATATACGCATGATTCGATAAGTTACCGAGCTCCTGTTGTAAACTAAGACCTTCTAACATGGATTGTTTGGCCTCTTGAACAGTTTCTCCCACTCCATTTACTCCTTCAAGTTCTGGAATAAATGCCCAATAGGCATCTTTGCTTCGTTCAATGATTGCTTTGTAGGATGATTTTTTCATGACTTAAGTTTCATTTCCTTTCTTATTTTCTTCTCAATCCCTTTACCAACCTCTTTTGATCCATGGTAAGGAACTGGATAGCGTTTGTTATCCTTCTGATAAATATAATGACTACCTGAGCTTCTTATCATCGACCAACCGTTTCTTAATATGAGTTGATGTAACTCACTTGATTTCATATCTCAAAGAATTACAATACAAAGGTATTACTTTTAATACTATTTTAAACATGGGTTACAAATTTTATGAAACCCCAAAGAACACGCTTTTCTCATTATCTTTATTCCATGATTTTACGGACAAGCGCATTCATTCTTTACTTTTCTTTGCTCAACACCATACGCGCACAAAGTTTCAACATTACTTTTAAGCAACGAGAACAAATTGTTAGACCTGATGCTTTGGGGAAGGTTTATTTAAAGAAGGAAGCTTTTGCGATAGAAACTTCTATGGACAAGCTCGAAGGCGTATTTGTGAATAGTTCTTATGATTCTATCGTTTATCAGGGTGCTTTGCAGAGAAACTTACCAGATTTTCAAACAATAGGTTGGAAAGTGAGTGTGGAAACTGAGTTCAACAAGGACCAGGAATTATTTATTCAGAATCAAGAAAGCTATTGTTATTGGTTCTACGACCCAAAGGAACATGACTGGCATCGCTTTGATTCAGTAATTGTAAGAAAGGGAAGCTCAATTATCGGAACAAAAACCGTTCGCCAATTTTATAGCCTTGAACAAAACAAGAATTTAACCCTAATGGAAGTTCCGAAAAAACTATACTTGACGTTTTTTTCGATCAACGGCTCGTTTAACGAGGAGAATGCCGTTTTGAATCAAGTTCAAACGTATCAACTCATTTTCGAAGACTAGGATAATCTTCTTGCACGCAACGCGCTACAATTTTGGCGCTGTTAATGGCTAAAGGAATGCCGCCGCCTGGATGCACTGTAACCCCGGCAAAGTAAAGACCTTTGATTTTTTTTGAAAAATTGGGATGTCTTAGAAATGCTGAAAAAGCGTTGTTGGAGGCGTTGCCATAAATGGAACCTTGCTTGCCGCTATAGCGCGCGTCTATTAAGCGTGGTTCATTGATTTGTTCGCATTCAATGCAGTCTTCTATCTCTACGTTTAGTTGTTTTGTTAGCTTGGAAAGGATGCGTTTTCTCAATAATTGGATCTCGCTGTCCCAATCTTGCCCTACATTGATAGGCGCATTTACCATCACAAACCAATTTTCTTTGCCCGCTGGCGCGTCTGCGGTTTCTACCTTAGAAGAGATGTGGATGTAGACCGTCGGGTCGGGATGCAGTGTTTTGGTTTCAAAAATAGCCTTGAACTCTGCTTGGTAGTCTGAGGCAAAGAAGATATTATGTACACCCAATTGATCGAATGAACGATTGACACCCCAATAAAAGACCACTGCTGAACTGGACTTTTCTTGTTTGAGTAAAAAGCCTGGTGCTTTTACCGTTGGCAAGAGCTGTTCATAGGTGTAGTGAATATCCATATTGGAAACTACCAAATCGAAATCATAATTTGCATTGGTGGTTTTCAATCCTGTAATGTTGTTGTGCTGATGTAAAATTTCGAGCACGCGTTCATTGGTATGAAACTTCACGCCGAATTGCTGCGCGAGTTGCTGCGCCCTGCGCGTGATTTGTACCATGCCACCAACTGGTAGTGCCGGCCCTTCATTGAACTCTAATTGTGAAATGATATTGAGCATCGCTGGCGCTAAATAAGGTGAGCTGCCATTGTAGGTAGCCAAGCGGTCAAAAATTTGGATGGTTTTGGGATTTTTAAAAAATTGGCGATTTTGCTTGTTCATGGTTAAATGCAGGCCATATTTAAAAATGCGACGCAGTGCTTTGAGTAAAGGAAAGCCAATGAGGTGCCGCCATCTGTGCAGTGAAATTTGAATAAAGACTGGATAAATGGCCTTGTAGTTGGCATCCATTTGATGAAGAAAGCCTAAAGATTTAGCGCTATCTTCACCTAAAGAGCTTGCTAAAGTGTGTGCAACCTGTTCTTTGTGAATAGGTATATTGACTTGCTGACCATCGTTGAAAAAATAGCGACAAGATTCATCGAGCTGATGATAAGGGAAGGTTTGCTGTGGATCAAGGGCGAGAAGTAATTCTTGAACTAAATGTGGTTCTGTAAAAACCGAAGGGCCCATGTCGAAGCGAAAGTTGCCAATGCGCTGTTCGACAATTTTACCGCCAATGACGTCATTGGCCTCAAAAACAGTGACCTCTAGGCCTAATTTTGTCAACTCAATAGCGCTGGCCAATGCGCCAATACCTGAACCAATGATTCCTACTCTCATTTGCATAGTACAAAATTCCGCCAAAAAAGTTCTCAAAACCCAATACTGACGGGCATTTTGACGGGCTTTATCAACAAAATGGGTGTTTTTTCAACATTTTTGCACTTTTTTGGAGCTGAATCCTTTGTCGGCATTGATATTCCGATATATTTGTTTCGATAATTAATTACTAACTGATTAAAACTAATTTATTATGAACAAAGCAGAATTGATCGACGCAATGGCAGCGTCTGCAGGATTATCTAAAGCTGACGCTAAACGTGCATTAGATGGTTTCGTAAGCGCAACAACTGGCGCATTATCAAAAGGTGAAACTATCTCTTTGGTAGGTTTCGGTTCTTTTGGCATTTCAAAAAGAAACGCACGCAATGGTCGCAACCCAAAAACTGGTGCTGTAATCCAAATTGCTGCTAAAAACACAGTTCGTTTCAAGGCAGGTGCAGACCTTTCTAAAAATGTAAACTAATTCAGTTTTACTGAAACAAAAAAGGGCTGTCTCAGTGAGACAGCCCTTTTTTTATAACCAATTCTTTGGCGCATCTGCTAAGTAGCGCTTTGCTTGGGAATGATCTTCCAAAACAAACGCGGCAAAAACCGCTTGAGCTGAACAGCTATTAATTCTTTACCTCCAATAAGGACTTCTTTCTTACCACTGGCCAAAGCACTCAACATTTGGCTTACGCATTGTTCGACAGGCATTCCGCTCGCTTGATTGCGGTCCATACTGCCGTGGGCCTGTCCGCTTGCGGTGAGGGCGCTAACTGAAATCGGCGTATTGATTTTACCAGGAAAAGCGAGTGTCACCTTGATCCCGTTTGGCGCTTCTTCCATCGCTAGACTTTCATAATAACCAACCAATGCCGCCTTTGAGGCGCTGTAGATGGAACGCAAGTGAAAACCAAATTTGCCCGCTATACTACTCACCACCAAATACTGCCCGCTTTTTTGGGCTCGGAAGATCGGCAAAACAGCTTTTGCCAAGCCTATGTTTCCAAAAAAGTTGACTTCCATTATTTGGCGATTGACGTCCATTTCAGTTTCATATGCACTTGCTCTTTGTGAAACACCACCGTTATTGATCAGGATGTCTATGCGGCCATACCGATGGATAATTTGCTCTACAAGTGCATCGACATGAACAACTTCAGATAAATCTAAAGGGAGTACAAAATGATCTTCGGGTTTTGTCAAGGATGCTTTTAGCGCACTCAATTTTTCCTGATTGCGGGCCGATAAAATCAAACGTGCACCATGACGAGCTAGTTGAATGGCTAAATTTTCACCAATTCCGGAGGAGGCGCCGGTGATCCAGATGACTTTATTGCGATAGTATGCGGACTGATTCATTTATCAAAGATAAAAGATTCGTTGGGCGCTTGGCAGCGTTTTGTTACTTTTGACCTAAAAAAAGACATGGATTCAGCAGCTCTACTACAAGAATTTCAAGAAGCACAAAGCGTTTTAAAAGACTTTAGCACGCCTGCCAACATGGAAAAAATACAGCTGGCCATTGAACTCATGTACAAGTCATTAAGTCAAGGTCATAAAATCATGAGTTGTGGAAACGGCGGCTCGATGTGCGATGCCATGCATTTTGCCGAAGAATTGTCCGGACGCTACAGAAACAACCGTCCGGCGCTCGCAGCCCTATCTATCTCAGACCCGTCTCACCTCTCTTGCGTAGCCAACGATTACGGTTATGATCATGTTTTTGAGCGCTATGTACAAGGACTCGGACAAACAGGAGATGTACTGCTCGGCATTTCGACCTCAGGATCTTCTAAAAATGTCATCCTAGCCGTTGAAGCAGCCAAGGCAAAAGGAATCCAAACCATTGTGCTCACCGGCAAAGACGGTGGTGCACTCGCTAAAATCGCCGATATAGAAATCAGGGCACCGCACAGTAACTTTGCAGACCGCGCTCAAGAAATCCATATCAAAGTGATTCATGCCTTTATTTTAGGCATCGAGAAACGTTTCGGCTATTAATTTAGGTATTCGAAGGATTTAACTTAGAGTGTTTTCTACTATAAGTAAAGTAAATCACCAAGCCAATCAGCAACCAAATACCGAAGTAGATCCAGTTTTGTAGCGGAATTTCACTCATCATGTAGAGGCAACTAAGCAAGCCTAATGATGGAATAAGTGATAGCCTTTTGGGTACACTCATGATTGTTAAAAAAAGTGCAAACATCCAAAAAATAAGAGAAGGAATCTGTTGACCAAATGCGGACCAATTTTCAAATTGAAAATAATCAAAGAGGTCATTTGAACGATAAAAATAAACAAGTGCTCCGGTGAATAAAAAAGGGAGTACATAACCAGCATTGAGGTAGGGTGTTCTGAAAGATCCGCGTTCTACATCTGGTTTGTTTTGCAAGACCAAAACACCTCCACAAACCAATACAAATGCAAATAAGGTACCAATTGAGCACAAGTCGGTAACCATTGTGAGGTTCATAAAGAGCGCAGGAATTGCGACTACAAAACCCACTACAATAGTGGCAAACGAAGGTGTTTTGTATTTGGGATGGATGTTTGAGAAGCGTTTGGGCAACAAACCATCTCGGCTCATGCTCAACCAAATGCGCGGCTGCCCCATCTGAAAAACAAGTAATACCGAAGCCATTGCTACAACTGCTGATATCGAAATGATGAAGGTCATTTTGGGTAAGTTGATTTGTTCAAAAACAAAAGCCAAGGGCTCGCCAACGGCTAATTGGTGATACGGAACGATACCGGTTAAGATCAGTGCAATGATGATGTACAAAACCGTACAAATAATGATGGCCCACATCATGCCGCGCGGTAGGTCGCGCTGTGGGTTTTCGCATTCTTCGGCTGTCGTAGAAATGGCATCAAAACCAATGTATGCAAAAAATACTGCCGAAACACCCTTCAAAACACCACTCAGCCCTTCTGGTGCAAATGGCGACCAGTTTTTCATGTCGATATAAAAAACCCCTACGGCAATCACAAGAAGGATGACCGCCAGTTTGATGATCACCATGGCATTGGATGCATTGCGGCTTTCTTTGATACCGCGATACACCAACCAAGTAATGAGGACAATGATAAAGAGGGCTGGAATATCAAGTACTAAATGCAAAGAACCAATTCTTGGCGCTGTTAACCAAGCCTCGCGCGCTTGCACAAGTACAGGTTCTAAATTCGATAAATCACCCCCGTTTTTCAAGAATTGTACCGCTTCGCTATATCCTTTTGACGCACTGAGGTAATCCATTTGCATCCAGTCCGGAAGATGAATTCCTTTAAGGCCAATTGCTTGAATATGAATTTGTTCAAGCATTGTAGTTAAATAATCACTCCAAGATATTGCAACGGTGATATTCCCGATGGCATACTCCATAATGAGCGCCCAACCAATGATCCAAGCAATGAGCTCGCCAAAAGCCACATAGGAATAAGTATAGGCCGAACCAGCTACCGGAACCATAGATGCAAACTCAGCGTAAGCAAATGCTGCAAAACCACTGGCTAGCGCGGTAAACAAAAACAGAAAAATTACAGCTGGCCCACCTTGAGCAGAAGCCTGCCCAATTGTAGAGAAGATCCCAGCGCCAATAATAGCCGCAATGCCAAAAGCAATTAAGTCACGGATCTTGAGGTGTTTATTTAGGGTTTGACCTTCGGTACCAGCATCGTTGGCACGCACCTGAGCCATAATGGAGGCAACGGTTTTCTTTCGGAATAAAGAGTTTTGGGACATTCGCTTGTTTTTAAAGCACTAAAAGTAAAGAAATTTTACCTTTGCATATGGAAAAATTTATCACGGTCAAAGGCGCACGCGAACACAACCTCAAGGGCTTGGATGTGCGGATTGCGCATGGCAAACTTACCGTGATTACTGGCGTCTCAGGCTCCGGTAAATCTAGCTTGGCTTTTGACACCATTTTTGCCGAGGGCCAGCGCCGCTTCATTGAAAGCATGTCTGCTTATGCAAGACAATTTCTTGGTCGCCTAGACAAACCTGCCATAGACGACATCAAAGGCTTGTCGCCAGCTATTGCCATCCAACAAAAAGTAAGTTCAGGAAATCCGAGATCTACAATAGGAACCAGTACCGAAATCTACGACTATCTCAAATTGCTTTTTGCCAGAATTGGCAGCACATATTCACCCATCTCAGGTGCAGTTGTTCAAAAACACCAAACCAAAGACGTCCTCGATTTTTTAGATGCCAACTGGCCAAATGAACCTTTTGCTATCTTGTATGCGCTAGAATTTAATTCAATTGAAAATTTAAATAAAAAAGTTCAACTTCTTAACAAAGAAGGGTTTACGCGTTTATTTTACAACGATGCCTTTGTTTTAATCGACGACATCTTTCCTTTTGAAGCACCACCCGCAAACCTTTGGGTAGTAATCGATCGACTCAAAAACGAAGCGAGAGAATTACCGCAGCAAAGCAGGCTTTCCGAAGGTATTGAGCGCGCTTTCATTGAAGGAAAAGGGACTTGTAGCTTATACAATCCTACGCAAAAAGAATTCAAGGCATTTAGCGCGCTTTTTGAGGCCGATGGCTTGCGCTTTGAAGAACCTACTGCTCCATTTTTTGCTTTTAACAATCCTTATGGAGCCTGTAAAAAATGTGAAGGATATGGCATGACCCTCGGCATCGACGAAGAACTCGTGATACCAGACCGCACAAAAAGTGTTTACGAAGGGGCAATTGCCGCCTGGAAAGGCGAAAACATGCAAGAATACTTGCAAACATTGCTCTACCAAGCCAATAAATTTGACTTTCCTATCCACAGGCCCATTCAAGAACTCAGCCCGGCACAATATGAATTGCTCTGGACCGAAAACAAGTACTTTACAGGTTTAAATGAATTCTTTAAACAAATTGAAAGTCAGACTTATAAGATACAGTATAGGGTACTACTCTCTCGCTATCGCGGAAAGACAATCTGCCCAGACTGCAACGGCACGCGTTTGCGCAAAGATGCCTCGTACGTAAAAATTGCAGGAAAAAGCATTCAAGATGTTGTTTTAATGAGCATAGACGATGCCCTGCTTTATTTCCAAGGCCTTGAATTGAACCCACACCAGAGTAAAGTCTGCAAGCATATTCTTCCTGAAATAGAACAACGCTTGTCTTATCTTCAGAAAGTTGGACTCGGTTACTTAACGCTCAATCGCAATTCCAACACCTTGTCTGGAGGCGAAGCGCAACGCATTCAGCTCGCCACCTCTATTGGCTCGAGTCTTGTGGGCTCCCTTTACATTCTAGACGAACCTTCTATTGGCCTACACCCCAGAGACACCAAAAAACTCATTGAAGTACTCACTGCACTCAAAAACCAAGGGAACACCGTTTTAGTAGTCGAGCACGAAGAAGAAATCATGCGCGCCGCAGATGAAATCATAGACATAGGCCCACTCGCTGGAAGCCAAGGTGGTCATTTGGTTTTTCAAGGTGCTTTCCAAGACTTACAAAACAGCGCTTCCCTCACTGCACAGTACCTCACCGGCAGAAAGCAAATCGCCTTGCCCCAGCGCACCCGCAGCGCACTCGGCTACTTAACGATTCACCACGCACGCCAAAACAACCTAAAAAACATCGACGTACAAGTCCCGTTGGGGCAGCTTGTTTGCGTTACGGGCGTATCGGGATCAGGAAAGTCTACACTCATCAAAAGATTACTGTATCCGCTTGTACGCAAAGAACTGGGCCTGAGCAGCGAACTCATTGGCAAATGCAATGGCCTCAGCGGTGACATCAAGAAGCTTGGCCACGTCGAATTCATCGATCAAAACCCAATTGGTAAATCTTCGCGCAGCAACCCCATCACCTACGTCAAAGCTTTCGATGACATCAGAGAAATTTATGCGCGGCAACCTTTGGCCAAATTGCGCGGCTACAAACCTGGTTTTTTCTCGTTCAACGTAGCAGGCGGTCGTTGTGAAATTTGTGAAGGAGAGGGAAACATTACAGTATCGATGCAATTTATGGCCGATGTCCAGCTACCTTGCAAACATTGCAAAGCCAAGCGTTACAAAACTGAAACATTAGAAATTTACTACCGTGAAAAATCAATTGCGGACCTACTCGCGCTAACTTTGCAAGAAGCGTTCGATTTTTTTAGTGCCGACCCTGACAAACTGGCGCAACGCGTAGCCGAAAAAATCCAACCACTCATTGACGTGGGGCTCGGGTACCTTACCGTAGGGCAATCGTCGAGCACTATGTCTGGCGGTGAAGCGCAGCGCATCAAACTCGCATCGTTTCTAAGCAAGGGAAACCAACAAACCCCAACCCTATTTATTTTTGACGAACCAACAACCGGCCTCCATTTTTTCGATATCGAAAAACTCTTAATTGCCTTTAATGCATTGCTAGACAAAGGACATTCACTCGTCGTGATCGAACACAACATGGAAGTGATTAAATGTGCTGACCACCTCATCGACCTTGGCCCAGACGGTGGAGAAAACGGAGGCTATGTTTTGTTCAGTGGCCATCCGAAGGATTTTATCAAGCAACCAGACAACGCTACAGCGCAATATTTAAGTGAAAAGCTTGTTGAAAACTAAAGGGTTGTTCATTTGTTATCATTTATATTATCTTAACTTTGCAGAAAAATAGCAGCATGTCAGCAGATCTCTTCGAAAAAATCAAGGCAAACCGCGGACCACTCGGAATGCATGCCAAAGAATCTCATGGGTACTTCACCTTCCCCAAATTAGAAGGCGAAATTGGCCCCCACATGAACTTCCGTGGAAAAGAGAAGCTCAATTGGTCACTCAATAACTATCTCGGACTCGCCAACCATCCTGAGGTTCGCCAAGCAGACACCGACGCCGCAGCAATCTACGGTTTTGGTTCGCCAATGGGCGCACGCATGATGTCCGGCAATTCTAATCATCACGAACAACTCGAAAACGAGCTTTCTGCATTTGTCTCAAAAGAAGATACCATTTTATGCAACTTTGGCTACCAAGCCATTGTATCAGCAATTGATTGCTTAGTAGACCGCCACGATGTCATTGTCTACGATGCGGAGTCACATGCTTGCATCCTCGACGGCGTACGTTTGCATATGGGCAAGCGCTTTGTATTCAAGCACAACGAAGTCGATGACTGCGAAAAACAACTCCAACGCGCCACCAAACTAGCTGCCGAAACAGGCGGAGCTATCCTCGTGATCACTGAAGGTGTCTTCGGGATGCGCGGCGACCAAGGAAAACTCAAAGAAATTGTTGCACTCAAAGAAAAATACAACTTCCGCTTATTCGTCGACGACGCACACGGCCTTGGTGTATTGGGTGCAACTGGTGCCGGAACAGGCCAAGAGCAAGGTTGTCAAGATGGCATCGATATCTACTTCGGTACTTTTGCCAAATCCTTTGCGCTCATCGGTGGCTTTATCTCCTCTGATGCACAAGTGGTAGAATACCTGCGCTACAACATGCGCTCGCAAATTTTTGCCAAGGCCATGCCAGCTGCGCTCGTACTTGGTTTGCTCAAGCGCCTAGACATGATGCGCAAGCATCCAGAACTCAAAGACAAACTCTGGGAAAACACCAACGCCCTGCAAAATGGTCTCAAAGCAGCAGGTTTTGAAATTGGCCCAACAGATAGCTGCGTCACTCCAGTTTACCTTAGTGGCTCCATTCCAGAAGCAACTAACCTGATTTTCGACCTTCGTGAAAACTATAACGTTTTCTGTTCAATGGTAGTATATCCGGTGGTTCCAAAAGGCATGATCATCTTGCGCCTCATCCCTACTGCGGTTCACACCCTAGAAGATGTCAGCTACACCATCGACTGCTTCTCCAAAATTGTCGGCAAATTAAAAGCAGGCGAATACATGTCAGACAAAATTGCAGCAATCTAAGCGGGCAGTTTACTCAAATAACAACAAAAAAAATACGGATCATTCGACCCGTATTTTTTTTGCAATGAGTTTTTCGATTGCTTTGAAGTATTTGTGATCCTCTGGCTCGCAGAAAATGACCGACCTGCCTTCGCGGCCAGCTCGGCCCGTTCGGCCTATTCGATGCACGTAGGTTTCAGCAACAGTAGGCACATCTGTATTGATAACCAAATCAAGACCTGAAATATCGATTCCGCGCGCAGCGATATCGGTGGCTACCAAAATACGGATTTTGCCTTCTTTGAAATGATTGAGCGCCATTTGACGCGCGTTTTGAGACTTGTTGCCGTGAATTGCAAGCGCCTCTAGTTTATTTTTACCAAGCATGCGCACCAGTTTGTCGGCGCCGTGTTTGGTGCGCGAAAATACCAAGACGCTTTCAGCTGGATCTTTTTTGAGTAAGTCTACCAAAGAAGCTTCCTTGTGCTTGCGGTCTGCAACGTGGTACATGCATTGATCAATGCGTTCGACTGTAGAAGAAACCGGTGTAACTGTCACTTCTATTGGTTGTTGCAACAAGCTCTGCGCTAAGCTCTTGACCTCATTTGGCATGGTAGCCGAAAAGAGCAAGGTTTGGCGTTCTCTTGGCAGCAATTTTACAATGCGCTTGACATCGTGGATGAAACCCATATCGAGCATGCGGTCTGCTTCGTCTAAAACAAAAATAGACAGCTGCTTAAGGTTGACAAAGCCCTGTTGGTGTAAATCGAGTAAACGACCAGGCGTTGCAATCAGAATTGCTGGCTTTTGCTTGAGTGTCTGAATTTGTGCATGTGCTTTGACACCGCCAAAAATCACCAACGAACGCATGCCGAGGTGCTTGCCGTATTCTTTGAAGTTGTCGGCAATTTGGATCGCGAGTTCACGGGTTGGTGTTACGATAAGCGCTTGAATACCACCGTTTAGCGGTTTCTTGGCATGCAATAATTCCAGAATTGGAATGGCAAAAGCAGCGGTTTTCCCTGTTCCGGTTTGAGCTAGACCAATGAGGTCGCGTTGTTCGAGAATAGGTGGAATGGCTTTTTCTTGGATCGGGGTTGCATTTGTATAGCCTTTTTCAGCGATGGCTTGAAGGAGCTTCGGCTCCAGGGGTAATTCATTAAATAACATGTAAGCTTCAATTTCGAACGCGGTAAACAACATTTTTTACCCGACGAAGTTGTGCAAAGGTACGCAAATATATCGGAGCGGCCTTAAATTGACGCAAGTATGCGCTTGAGCCGGTTTTCATTGACCTTCAAAATCGTCTCGGAAAAAGCGGAATCTTCATCGAGTAGCTCTTTTTGAGTAGCAGAAAAATGAATGGCAGCCAACTGCTCAATTTGAGCTAGTTTATGGATATTTCCAGCATTGACGCCACCGCCAGCCATGATTTCTATGCGTCCATTGGCATATTGACTCATTTGTGCGAGTATGGGCATACCGAGTTCAACATTCGAAGCAAAACCAGAGGTGAGTACGCGCTTGAACCCAAGCCCAATAAGGATATCGAGCGAGCGCTTCCAATCGACACTTTCGTCGAAGGCGCGGTGGAAAGTCCAGTCGAGCTGCGGCGCGATTTGCATTAAATCTTGTAGTTGTGCTTTGTCTATTTCAAAATTAGCATGGAGCAAGCCCACCACAACGCCTTGCACACCTAGTTGGGCACAAAAGGCAATATCGCGTTTGATCAAAGCGATTTCAGTTGCATTGTAATGAAAGCCACCTGCTCTGGGCCGGATCAATACATGGGTATGCAAACCAAGTTCTAGAGCGGTCTCGATAAGACCAGCCGAAGGTGTTAAGCCTCCTTGTTCTAGATTCTGACAAAGTTCTATGCGTTCAAAAGTATGTGTCTTTGCCAGCTGAAGTGCCTCTAGAGAGGCTGCGCACAATTCGAGTTCTACGTGATTCATCAAGGGCAAAATTGCACATTTTAGGACAAAAATGAGGTCTAAAAGCTGTATATTTGTCTGCAATCAACAAAAAATGGCCAAAGACAAAGCGACCCCAACAACCGAGCAACTCGACTTCAACTCCTTCAAGCAACAAGTCCTGCTCGACTACCAACTTGCCTGCGAATCCAGAGAAGCCTCCCTTTTAGGCCGAAAAGAGGTGCTCACCGGCAAAGCTAAATTTGGCATTTTCGGTGATGGCAAAGAGCTCGCTCAGATCGCACTCGCCAAGCAGTTTCAAAACGGAGACTTCCGTTCGGGCTACTACCGCGATCAAACGCTCATGATGGCAATTTCAGCCCTCACAATAGAGCAATATTTTGCGGGCTTATATGCCCACACCGACGTCGAAATTGAGCCGCAATCAGCTGGCCGACAAATGGGCGGACACTACGCCACCCGAAACCTAGATGCGCAGGGCCAATGGAAAGACCTCATGTCTCAGAAAAACAGCTCCTCTGACATCTCTCCTACTGCCGGACAAATGCCGCGCTTGCTAGGTCTTGCACAGGCTTCTAAGGTTTACCGCGAGCACCCTACACTCAAAGAACTAGAAGCATTTAAAAAATTTACCAACGGCGGCAATGAAGTTGCTTTTGGCACCATTGGCGATGCCTCAACTTCAGAAGGTCCTTTTTGGGAAACCATGAACGCTGCAGGCGTTTTACAAGTGCCATTGGTCATGTCTGTCTGGGACGACGGCTACGGCATTTCGGTGCCACGCGAACTCCAAACCACCAAAGGCAGTATCTCCGATGCGCTCGCAGGTTTTCAGCGCAATGCTGACCAAAAAGGCTTTGAAATATTCGTTACCAAAGGTTGGGATTACCCCCACCTCTGTGAAACCTATGAGAAAGCAGTTCAAATTGCACGCACCGAGCACGTACCGGTGTTGGTCCATGTCAAAGAAGTGAATCAGCCGCAAGGACACTCTACCTCAGGCTCGCACGAGCGTTACAAATCGGATGAACGCCTCGCATGGGAATCCGAATTTGACTGTATTGCCAAATTCAAAGAATGGATCCTATCCTTTGCACAAAAAGGCTTGGTATTGGCAACTGAGGAAGAACTCGAAGCCATCTCCACAGCAGCCAAAGAACGCATCAGAACAGCAAAAAATAGCGCATGGCAAGCCTTCACCAACGACATTCTACAAGACAAACAAGAATTACTAGAGCTCTTGAACAGATTCGAGCACAAGCATCCGTTATATTTACAAGCTACGACCTTACAACAACAACTGAGCAAAGAAAAAGACAGCATCCGCAGAGACCTCCTCTCGGCTACCCGCTTACTATTGCGTCAAAGCATCCAAGACCAAAGTCCTGAGCGCTATGCATTGGCCAATTGGGTAGGCCGTATTCAACTCAAGGCCCAAGACCGCTATAGCTCTTATCTGCATTCTAATTCAACAGAAAACATTTCTAAAGTTCAAAAGGTAGAGGTTGCCTACAGCTCCGAAACCCAACTTGAAGACGGACGCATCATTTTGCGTGAAAACTACCGTAAAATTCTTGAAACCCGCCCAGAAGTACTTGTCTTTGGCGAAGATGCAGGGAAAATCGGTGGCGTTAATCAAAGTTTAGAAGGCTTACAAGAACAATTTGGCAACTTGCGCGTCTCCGACACCGGCATACGCGAGTGTACCATTATTGGGCAAGGCATCGGAATGGCCATGCGTGGCTTGCGCCCGATTGCAGAAATCCAATACCTAGATTATTTGCTCTACGGCATTCAAATCATGTCAGATGACCTGGCAACAGTACAATACCGCACCAAAGGCGGACAAAAAGCGCCCCTCATTGTTTCTACCCGTGGCCACCGCTTAGAAGGTATTTGGCACAGCGGATCGCCAATGGGCATGATCATCAATTCGCTACGCGGTGTGCACGTTTGTGTACCGCGAAACATGACCAAAGCCGCCGCCTTTTACAACACCCTACTTCAGGCCGACGAGCCTGCACTAGTAATTGAGCCACTCAATGGCTACCGCACTAAAGAGCGCATGCCGCTCAATTTTGGAGCGTTCACCGAACCACTAGGTGTTCCTGAAATAGTACAAGAAGGCACAGACCTCACTTTGGTTTCTTACGGATCTACTTTTAATATTTGCGAATTAGCCGTAGCACAACTTGCCGACCTCGGTATTTCTGTTGAACTCATCGATGCGCAAACTTTGCTTCCGTTTGATATCCATCACCTCATTGGCCAATCTTTGGCCAAGACCAACGCCTTGCTCATTGTAGACGAAGACGTCAGCAGTGGCGCAAGTGCTTTTATGCTCGATCAAATCTTAGTCAAGCAAAACGGCTATCAGCACCTTGATCTCGCACCGCAGACCATGGCAGCCAAAGACCATCGCCCTGCCTATGGCTCCGATGGCGACTACTTCAGCAAGCCCAACCTCGACGACATCATCGAAAAGGTTTTAGAAATGATGCACGACCTCGACCCAGAAAGTTTTCCGAAGGTTTATTAAAAATCCTTAAGATTTTCAGTCATTGAACAGCATAAAAAAAGGGGAGCCGAAGCTCCCCTTTTCAAATATGGATATGGGGTAATGCTTATGCTTTTGAATCTGATTTAGCCAAAGCGTAGATCACCAAACCGAAACCGATTTTGTTAACGGCGTCACCAATGTTGTAAACAACATCCATCCAAGGGTTTGGATCTGAGCTACCGAAAGCACCAAATAATCCGCCTGGTGTACCAATGATGTAACCTAAAGGATAGATAGCCCATCCTACAAGTACGAACCATGCCAATACGCGTGTTGCTTTCGCAACTGCAGGTCCAGCAGACTCAGCAAGCTTAGCCACCTCACCATACCAAACAAGGTATGCAATGTAGAAGTAAGCTGCACCTGAAAGAACACCCCACATTACGCTGTTGTCGCGATCTACAGCCTCACCGAAATAACCGGTTACGAGCATCACTACAGAAGCAAAGATGAGTTTCCAAAGCAAGCTGGTTTTAGCACCTGCTTTTTTCGTGATCAAATAAAACTCTACACACATTAACGGAACAGTCAGCATCCAGTCTACGTAACGGAAGAACGTAGGTGAAGTTGAAGTTGCTGTGAAATAATCACGCATGTAGTAGTAATGGACCGCGGCGATGAAGGTGATGAGACCGGAAACTAAAATGGAGGTTCTCCATTTTTCTTCCATGTTGCGCATTTCCATAAAGAAAAATGCTGCTGCAGCCATCATGGCCATCGTTCCAATGAAAAAGGTAAATGCGGTGTAAGTATACACATCCCCTTTTTCAAATAGTGCTTGCACGTTGAGTGCGCTAGATAAAGAAAATAACATAAAATAGAAAGGTTTAGTTTTTCCTACTCTTTTTGTGGCTTTTCGGATACCGCCAATAATAAATTGAATAACAATGATATACAATTATTGTTTAATAATTGATAAAATTTATTCAACAAAATACAAAAAACCTATCTAATTAATTGTCAATATCTTACTGAAACCCTAGTAAAATCAGTAGAAACGATAGATAAATGGCAGGCGCATTTGGAGGCCTTTCATTTTCTTTATTTGTGCAAATTTTTGATAATAAGCCAATAATTCTTCTGGAATCTGCACTTGAGCACTGCTTTTCTCCCCTTCTAATTCTTCGTCGAGAAGCGCCAAAAAGGTATTGAAAGTATTGTCTTCTTTTTGAGGATAATACACAACGTCCTTCACGCCTACTTGCTTGCAAAGCGAGCTGACACAAAACTTTAAACCGCCCAAAACATCGATCAATTGATTGCGCTTGGCGTCGGCGCCCGTCCAGACCCTGCCACGAGCAGCACGATGGACTGCTTTTTTACTAAGTTTGCGCCCCGCTTTGACACGATCAATGAACTGCGCATAAACGGCATCAACTTCTGTCTGCATAAAGGCATACTCTTCTGAACTCAACTTGTGAGTCAGTGAAAGTGAGCCAAAGCGATGAGACCGGACCTCATCAGTGGTGACACCAATTTTATGCTTTAGAAAATCACCCGCATAAGGTACTACACCAAAAACACCAATAGAACCAGTGATGGTTAAGGGGCTGGCAAATATCTTAAGCGCAGGCATAGCTATATAATAGCCACCCGAGGCGGCGTAATCACCCATCGAAACAAAAAGTGGTTTTTTGGCTGCCGTCAACGAGACTTCTTTCCAGATTTCTTCGCTAGCCAAAGCAGAACCCCCAGGGCTATTGATGCGCAGCACCACGCCTTTCACATCTTCGTCGTCGCGGACCTGACGCAGCATTTTTGCCATACGCGGCGTACTGACGCCTTCGCCTTCTGTGGCAACATCTCCTTCAGCCAAAATAACAGCAACGTGACGCTCTTGACGGGCCAGTAATTGATTGTCGTGGTAAGTATCGCGGGCATATTTGGTAAAGGCCTGCAGGCGCAGTGGTGTGTTTTCGTCGATTCCAACTTTCTTCTTTAGTAGTGTAAGAACTTCATGTCGGTACATCGTTTGATCTATCATGCGCTGCTTTTGTGCATGTTGAAGATTGCGCACTGCAAATGAATTGACTAAGGAATCTATGGTGAGCGTATCTAGTTTTCTACTGCTGGCAATATCGTTGCGCACTTGGGTCCATAAACCATTTAACAACACTTGCATTTGTAAACGGCTTGAGTCTGACATTTCAGTGCGGTAAAAGGGCTCGACAGCACTCTTGAAATCATTCTCTTTGCCGCGCACCACCATGACACCAACTTGTAGGTCATCTAGTAAATTTTTGAAAAAATAACTCTCTGCATGTAAACCACTCCAAAGTAAATTGGAACCTTGCATTCCATATATCTCTTTGCATGCGCTGCTGACGTAATAATCGAGCTGTCCGAGCTGTTCTCCGGCTAAGTAGGCAACAACAAATTTGCCAGACTTCTGAAACTCTTGAAGAGCTGCGCGCAGCTCTTTTGCCGTGGCCATGCCCATTGTTGGACTTTTCATTTCCAAGAATACGCCTTTGATTTTTGAATCTTGGGCCGCCTCTTGCAGACCAACTAAGATTTCTGGTAGGCCTAGTGTACGGCTCAGGCGCAGTGTTGTTGGATCAAAAGATTCTTCCGAAACATCTTGAATAGGACCAGACAACTTGAGGTGCAATACTGTTTTGTCTTGCAGTGCGAGTGGCGCAGGCCCGAAATCTCCAAACGAACCGATGATGCCTCCTAATATGAGAAAAAAGAAAATCATGCCGACCACACCAGCGACAAATACCGCTAAAAAACTAGGCCAAAACAACTTACCAAAAGAAAGGCGGTTCTCAGACATATTAAGAATTTAAAAGTGCATGTAAGCCAAGGCGATTGACCGGATTGATGCGCAAACTAAAGCGGATGTTTTGCGCATAGTTGGTAAAGAGGTCACCTGAGAAGGTATTGTTTCCATAAACCAATGGAAAGTAAATGCCAAATACCTTTCCAAGTCTCAGCGCAACGCCAGCGTTGTAATACATGTCTACAGTTTGAAACGTACCACGCCCTGCACCAAAATCGGCAAAAACACCAAAGAAATTAGGTTTAATAGGCAACTGTGCATAAACTGTGGCGGTGGTGAGCCAGTTGATATTACTTCCAGCTGAGTTGCCCGTATGAAACTGCCCGTGGCGCTCCATGCGCTGCTGCGACCAAATACCAGAAACGTCAGAACGACCAAAGTTGTAATCTTCTAAGAATAAATCTTGTTGGCCTTGTAAACCGTTCATTGCCCAGAAGAAGCGGTCGCCACTCAAGTTGGAATATTGATGATTCAAGGTATAACCGCCAAATAGATTGAGGGTAACACTGCGATCCATTTTACCCACAGAATAATTGAAGTTCTGATTGAGATTGGTCCAGATGCGCGAAATAAACTCTTCACCTGTTTTGAAATATTCAAAACGATTCGTCCATTGCGCCTGATACATTGGTTTTCTATAGTTAGAGGTGTGCTGCACGAAGATACCTTGATCGTTATAAGAAATGTTGTTACCAAGCATATTCTCTTTATAAATTCCTTGGATGAGTAAATCATGATGAAAAGCATGTCGCGCTTTGCGGTCGCCAAAATTGATAGATACGTAGGGAGAGAAAGCAACAAAATAATTGTTGTCAGCATCGCGCTCTGTTCCAAATGATTTGACGGACAAACCAAGGCGCATGAGTTCGATTGCTTTAGTTGGTAAAATTTGATAGGAGAATTCAGCGATACCTGCCGGACGCAAACGTGCAGTACTTAGCATTGGGCTCACGAGGTAAGTGAATTTCTTTGGGGCCAAGCCAATGTTGTGCAAAGTAACACCCGCCATGAGGCCGTCGTAGGCATTGCCGCCAAGCATTGGCGTCCAGAAAATCGTGCTTTTGTCTTTTTCGTGATCTCCGAAGAGGAATTCGAAGCGCAAAGGCTCCACTTTCTTAAACATTTGCTCTTTCACCCAAAGGTTGTTTTGGCGGTTGAGCTCAGGGATGTCATTTGAGCGGTCGATTTCAACTTTAGTTATGGAAGCATAAGGCGTTTTAGCGACTACTGAAGTTTGACCTGGTTCGGCCCAAACGGTTTCAACTTGTTTGTCTTGGCCGTAGATGTTGACTTCAATTGGGCCATCAACCTGTCCTTTATTGGCCAACTTGACCACTGTTCCGGTTTTAGAAATTTGGACCGCCTTCACTTTGTAGTCGATGTGTTTGGTGGTTTGAATGAGGTCTTCGAATAACCAGCTCAAATCTTTACCTGTTTGGGTTTCTAAGGTTTTTTGAAGATCGGCAGGCTGTGGGTGTTTGAATTTCCATTGCTGATAGTAAGCAGACATAGCCGCATCAAAATTTTCGGCACCAAGATAATCCATGAGGTAAAAGAAAATGACACCTGTTTTTTGGTACATGATGGCACCGTAGTTGAAGCTCGAGAAATCGTCCGAATGCGTTTCGAGGGGTTGGTCTAGTCCAAAACTTGCTAGAGTGCGGTACATGATGTCGCCGGAGTCGTGGTGATCGAGGTCATTGAGGTGAAAGCGACCGCCTGCAACCATATCAGAGAAGCGCGTGTTGTCTGGGTATTTGGTTTGCACGTAGCGCATTTCGTTGAGTGTATTGAGGCCTTCATCCATCCAGCCATGAACGCGCTCATTGGATCCAAGAATTCCGTAAAACCAGTTGTGCCCAACTTCGTGCACAATAACTACTTCTAATTCTTCTTTTGAACTTGAATTGCCGATGACGGTGATCATGGGATATTCCATGCCACCTCCAGCGCTAATTGTTCCGTCAATGGCCGTTACATGCTTATATGGGTAGTCTCCGTTCCAAAGTGAATAGTAATAAGTTCCGTCGTGCAAATACTCCAAGGAATTAGCCCAAAGCTTGGCATTTTGAGGCGTAAACATGGCCCAAGTGGTAACGGTGTCTTTGGAATGCGGCAAAACCACCTCGCCTCTGAGGACTAGAAAGCGCTTATCGGCAAACCAGGCGAAGTCGTGTACGCGATCTTGTTTATACTGAATGGTTTTCCACTCGCTAGCAGACTCTGGAAAGTTTTTAGAGCGCTCCGTATCCGAATTGAGCAACTTTTCAAGTTTTTTCTTGCTTTCGTCTACTTTTTGATTCAAAAAAGAAACTTCTGAAGCTGTCTGAAGCTCGCCAGTAGCACCCACTACATAATTGCTAGGCACGGTAATCTTGACATCAAAACTGCCAAATTCTGAATAGAATTCTCCCTGATTCAAATAAGGCATGGCATTCCAACCATTTTGATCATAAACAGCTGGCTTAGGATACCATTGCGTAATTTGATAAGACTGACCGATGTGCCCTAAACGAGAAAGACTTCCAGATGGTATTTGAACTTTGAATGGTGTTGTGATGCTGATGCTGGCACCTGGCTTCAAGGCTTCATTGAGCTGCAAAACAACGATATCTTGATGTGCTTCGCTATATGCCCATTTGACCGCTTTTCCATCGACTTTAAAGTCTAAAGAATCGATGTAACCTAAATCTTTGGCATCGGCTTTTGCAATTTTATTACCCTCATTGCGCTTGAGCTGCTGTGCGAGTGCTGTTTGCTTGTTTTTATACGCATTTGGCCAAACGTGCATATAAATAACAGCTAGTGTTTGCGGAGAATTATTTTTGTAAAGCAAGTTTTCAAAACCATGTAAAACATGTTTTTTATCATCGAGCTTGACCTCAATTTGATAGCTTACATCTTGCTGAAAGTACTGACTAAAGGCCCCAAATGGAAGTAAAAGAAATAGTAATTTTTTCATGTAGAATTATTTAAAATAAAAGTACTAAGTTTTGTGCACAAAAAAGCCACCCGAAGGTGGCTTTATCATTATTAACGAAATACGCTGCGCTTTGTTACAAGAACTTAAAGCTTCACAATTCGTTGTGTATTTTCATTGATTTGAACAAGATAGCTACCCGGCTTCAAGTGAGTGAGGTCTAGGCTGTGGCTAAAACCGTTCACAAATGAAATTTGCAGCACTTTACCGTTTAAATCAGTAAGGCGAAGCTGAGCAGAAACTTCTTGATTGAAACGCACTTCGATCAAACCATTCGTCGGATTTGGTGCAATTGAAGCAATCACTTCCAAAGATGCAAGCCCTAGAACGCCGTCCACACCGTCGCAGTTTTCATCGATGCCGTTACCTTCGGTATCTGCTGCGCCAGGGAATACGCTATTGTTGCTGTCGTCGCAGTCGCCGGTTTGGGTTGCATAACCCGCAATAGCTGAGCAAGAAACCGTAGGGTTGCCAATACCGTAACCGTCGCTGTCTCCATCGAAATAGTAATTCAAGAACGTGAGTCCTTCGTCTTCTTGACCATCGCAGTTGTTATCCAAACCGTCGCAAATTTCAGGTGCGCCCGGATAAACAGCGTTGTTGTTGTCATCACAGTCTCCGCCGATAGCAATCATATTGACTGGTGCTTGGCAAAAAGGCGTGCCGCTTGCATCGTCTCCAAAGCCGTCTTGATCGGCGTCTGTGTAATAAACTACTGGTGCCGTAATATTGACGTCGTTGTCATTGCAATCACCGTTGGCCAACACATAACCTACAGGTTGCAAACAAGCCACTTGAGAAATGGCTGAATTACCTACTTGGTCATTGTCTAAATCTTGGTACCATACGGTATTGGGATTGATCAAGGCATTGGCATCATTACAGTCGGTATTGTTGACCACATAACCCGCTGGGGCGTTGCAAAGCAGTGTGTCCATTGAAGGGTCGCCAAATCCATCGCCATCTGCATCAGCATAAAACAACGACGGAATAATGGTAATGGTATTCCCCCAAACTGAAACGTTATCCATTCTCAATGTAGAGGTGTTTGTCGCTTGATTGATTACGTAAAATCTGAAAGTCACCGCAGCAACGTTTGCAAAAACTGCAGGTAAATTGATGGTATCAGCAAATACGACATTGCCATTCCAACCGGAGGCAAGGGTATCAATATTGGTCGCGTAGTTATCTAAACTCGAGCGCACAAAAATGGTTGGTGTACCACCGGTTGTACTCGTGCGGTGATTGAGCGCCAACTTTGCCAAATTCAAATTGCTGCAATTGGCACCTGTAATGGTAAACTCATTGTATTGATTGGCATCAAAAAGAGCGGTTTGGTTCCAGGCACTGCGATTGAAAACACCACCTCCTGAAGCACAATTAGTTCCTTGCGATGTAAAGTCTGAGAAAGAGTAGCTGGCACTGACATTCGTTGCAGCAACATCTTGAGTTGCGCAATCTACGGTTCCCGCAAACTGGTAAATACCCAATTGCAAAGGTGCGTCAAAGCCATTGCAGTCTTCATCGATGCCATTACCTGGCACATCAATAGCACCTGGATAAATTGCATTGTTGTTGTCATTACAGTCAGAACTATTGGTTACATAACCCGTAATGGCTGCACAACCCGTTTGAGAAACTGCTGCGTTTCCATAACCGTCGTTATCGGAATCTTGGTAGTAAGTTAAGGAGCCAACTATACTGAGGTTGAGTGTGATGGTGCTATCGCAACCGGCTACATTTTGAGTGAGTTGCGTGTAGGTTCCAGAAGCGCTATAGGTTTGGTTATTCAAAGTATAAGGACCACAATTTGTAATGTTCAAAGTGGAGCTATTTGCATTGCTGATCGTCAGGTTTAAATTGATGATCGAATCACAACCTGCAGCGTTTGCATTAGCAAGCGTTTGCACATACGTCCCTGACGTGGTGTATGTTTGGTTATTCAAAGAATAGGTATTACATGCCGTTGCAGTGATTGTGTTGTAAGTAACACAAGACGCAGCCGATCCTGGCGTTACAGACGCCCAGGTTTCACCCGCACGAATTTCGTCGATTTCGTAGTTTCCCGTTCCTGCTGCTTGTCTCAGATAAACAGATTGAATACCATTGGCAGGCCAAGGACTCGTTCCGCCTGCATTGATCACGCCTGCTGCTGGCTCTGCGGCTCCTGGTACAGGGTTTACCCACAATGAAGCCGTAATGACACCCGCAACAGCTGGCGCACTTGCTTTGGCAACAACAAAAATCGTAGTACCTGGCGTATACTCCGTTGGTAAGTAAGTTGCAACAGCACCTACCCCACCTGAAGTATTCAAAATACCAAGTTGAAAAGTGTTTGGTGTTGCTCCCAATTTAATAAAAAGTCTAGGGAAATAAACAGTTACATTAGCCCCTGCTGTCCCGCCAAAACCAATAAAATAGGCTCCTCCAGCAGTTAGGCCGGTTGTATTCGTCACATTTAACAGAAACGAAAAATACCCGGTTGGTAATGTAGTGGTAAATGGCTTATTGATATCTTCTGTGGCGGTTGAGGAACCTGCAACAAGTGCCATGCGGTTTGCGCTTGAAGCAGCAAGACCGTTATATGAGAGTGAATTACCACTTTGTGACGGTGTTGTTAATGCCACTAATTGACCTTCTTGACCTGCGGTTACACTATGCGTCGTCCAGCCGTTGGCATTGGCCGAACCCGTAAAATTAAAAGATTCAAAGGCTTGCGCAAAGGCATTGAGGCTCAAGATGGTAAGTATAAAAAGTAAACCTTTTTTCATAAAAATATTTTTGGTTGGGTAAAGGTACAACTTTGTACGTTAATATACGGAAAGAACGAATAAAACAGCTATTCATATTAGGTCAACTGGCGTACAAAAAAAAGGGCGGAGTTACCTCCGCCCTTTTGTTATCGTTACTTTTGGGTCTTATTCTGCAGTTGGTTGTTCTGGTGCCGGGCGCTCAGGGCGTGGCAACAAAACTTTGCGAGATAATTTCCATTTTTTGGTTTTTGGATCTTTTCCGATGACCTTGAAAGTGAGCATTTCACCTTCCTTTACGACATCTTCCATTTTTGCTGTTTTTTCCCAGGCAAATTCAGAGATGTGGATGAGGCCGTCGGTACCTGGAACGATTTCTACGAAGCAACCGAATTCTTTGACAGACTTCACTTTACCTTCGTAAGTAGCACCTTCGTCAACTTGCGGTGGAAATGCAATTTGACGGATGAGGCGAATGGCCTCTGCCATGTCGTTACCGTTGTTAGAAAGTACCTGAACACGACCTTCACCATTTGGTAATTCTTCAATAGTGATGGTGGTTTTGGTTTCTTTCTGTAAACCTTGGATGATTTTTCCGCCAGGTCCGATGATGGCACCGATCATTTCGTTCGGTACGTTGAATGCCTCTAGACGCGGTGTTTGCGGCTTGAGCTCTGGACGCGGTGCTGGCATGGTTTCGGTGATTTTGCCAAGGATGTGCAAGCGACCTGCGCGCGATTGCTCGAGTGCTTGCGTCAAGACTTCGTATGGCAAACCATCTACTTTGATGTCCATCTGACATGCGGTGATGCCATTGGCAGTTCCGGTTACTTTGAAGTCCATGTCACCGAGGTGGTCTTCATCGCCGAGGATATCAGACAATACAGCGAATTTACCTTCGTCGGCAACCAAGCCCATTGCGATACCAGAAACTGGAGATTTGATAGGTACACCACCGTCCATGAGGGCGAGTGTTCCGGCACAAACCGTGGCCATTGAAGACGAACCGTTTGATTCTAAAATATCAGAAACGATGCGAACCGCATATGGATAGTCGTCTGGCATCACTGGCTTGAGCGCGCGAAGCGCCAAGTTACCGTGACCAATTTCGCGACGAGACGTACCGCGAAGTGGCTTAGCCTCACCGGTTGAGAATGGTGGGAAGTTGTAGTGTAATAAGAATTTTTCGGTGCCTTGGAAAGTAGCGCCGTCGATCATTTGCTCGTCCATTTTACCACCTAAGGTAAGTGTGGTGAGTGACTGCGTTTCTCCGCGGGTAAATACCGCCGAACCGTGAACCATTGGAAGGTAATCTACCTCGGCCCAAATTGGACGGATTTCGTCGAACTGACGGCCATCTAAGCGCTTGCGCTCATTGAGCATGACCCAACGAACCGCTTTTTTCTTGACCTCTGAAAAGTAAGTCGAGATGAATTTGCCTGCATGCTCAAGTTCTTCTTCAGAAAAACCTGCTTTCACTTCTGCTTTAATGGCATCAAATAACTCTGTGCGTTTTGCCTTATTGGCCAACCCTTGACGTGCTACGTCTTTGCATTTTTCCATCGCCAATTCGAATACTTTGGCGCGAACGTCTGCATCGTGAGATTCGTGGGAGTATTCGCGTTTTGGATTGGCAGTAGGGATTTCTGCAGCGAGTTCCAATTGGAAGTTACATTGTTCGATAATTGCGGCGTGGGCCAATTTAATGACCTCAACCAATTCGGCTTCTGAGATTTCTTGCATCTCGCCTTCTACCATGTTGACATCTTTAGCGGTACCAGCAACCATGACATCAATATCAGAAATTGCGATTTCTGCCATTGTTGGGTTGATGATGAACTCACCGTTGATGCGACCAACGCGCACTTCAGACATTGGGCCGTTAAACGGAATGTCAGAAACTGCGATCGCAGCAGAGGCAGCCAAACCACACAATGCGTCAGGGTTGTGAACGCCGTCGTAGGACATGAGTTGAATCATGACCTGAACTTCTGCGTGGTAATCGTCTGGGAAGAGCGGGCGCAAAGCGCGGTCTACCAAACGCATAACCAAAATTTCTGTTTCAGAAGGGCGTGCCTCGCGACGGAAGAACCCGCCTGGGAAACGACCCGCTGCCGCGTATTTTTCGCGGTAATCTACTGTAAGTGGAAGAAAATCGACGCCTTCCTTTGCGTCTTGTGCTGCCACAACAGTAGCGAGCAACATGGTGTCGCCCATGCGCACCACAACAGAACCATCTGCCTGTTTTGCCAACTTCCCGGTCTCTACAAGGATTTCCTTGCCGCCGGTTTTGATTGACTTTCTTGTTCCTATATTCATCTTTATTTATTTACAACTTTTAAAACAAAAGAAGGGGCTATCGATGTTATCGAAGCCCCCTCTCCCATAAAATTTTCCGAGCAGATCTCAGAATTAACGACGTAGTCCTAATTCTTTGATCAAGGCACGGTATTTCTCGATGTCTTTTGCCTTTAGGTAGTCTAGAAGGCTACGACGCTTACCAACTAATAATTGAAGTGCGCGTTGGGTGCCGTAGTCTTTGCGGTTCTTTTTCAAGTGCTCAGTAAGGTGAGCAATGCGAAATGTAAACAAGGCAACTTGGCCTTCTGTAGAACCGGTGTTGGTTTCTGAACCACCGTGTTGGGCGAAGATCTCTTTCTTCTTTGCTGAATCTAAATACATGCTAATATTTGTGTAAATGATTATTATGTAGACTGACCACCTTGGTCAATACGGCTGCAAAGATAAGACTTCTTTTTGATACGCACAAAAACCAACCGGGTTTTATTGCTATCTTTGCCCTGTTCTTTGGTGTTCGCTTGTCGAACTTAATAAGGAATCCGGTTAGAATCCGGAGCTGTATCTGCAGCTGTAAGTGTTTAAAAAGTTGCTTTCACCACGCCACTGCGACAGCGGGAAGGCGAAGTAACAACAGACACGAGCCAGAAGACTTGCCTCCGAACAGCGTGAAGACTTCAGATCAAAGTCGGTATCGCCAAGGGCTACGTATACCCTTGCCGCTCCACTTTTTTTCGGTGTCATTGTTTAATTTTTTAATAAATTTTCAAAACATGAAAAAAGGATTATTATTTATTGCTGCACTCACCAGTGCAGGTTTGTACGCCCAACAATACGTACACCAAGTACTCATTGCCAACGAAGGTTATTTTGACTTTCAAACCAATGCCATCGTAGAACCCGCAACCATTGGGTCTTACAATCCGGCTACCCAAACTTATGTAGTGGTAGACACCCTCGACGGCCAGCGTTTCAGCTCAGATGTCATCATCGACGGCGACTTTTATTTTGTAGCGGCAGATACCAAAATCTTTAAATACAACCTCAATACGCACCAAGAGGTAGGTAGCATTGTGCTTCCTGGTGTGCGCAACCTCGCTATTGCTGGCAACAAACTCATCGCCACACGAGGTGAATACCTCCAAACTTTCGACTCTTACTTACAAGTTTTCGACAAAAACACCCTCCAATTAATTGCAGCGCTAGATACCAACAACGGCCCAAAATGGGCGACCCAAAACATAGTCGTAGTCAATAACACTGCCTACGTTGCTGTCAATAACGCATACGAGTGGGGCAACGAAAAAGGCCTCATCGGGCAGCTCGACCTCAATACCCTTACCTATGGCGCTGAAATCGACCTAGGCGCTGAAGGCAAGAACCCCGACAATATGTTCTTGTACAACAACGAACTCTACACCGTCAACAACAAAGATTGGTCTGGAGCTTCTGTTTCAAAAATAAGCCTCAATGGTGCGGTGAACACACAAAACTTGGCTAACGCTATAACGGGCTGCGGTACCTCTGCCCTACGCGACGACAAATTGGTTTACCAAATTTCTATGGAGAACACCCTCAACGATTACAACTTGCTCGACATGTCTTATGTTGGCCCTGTGGCTGGAATCACCAACAACTTCTATGAACTTGCACAAGAGCCTGTCAATGGCTTTTTGTACACTTCCTCTACAGATTTCTTCTCACAAGGAATGGTTCAAATTTACGACGTCAACAATACGCTTAGCCACCAATTTGCAGTAGGCGTTTCTCCTGGCACCATCGTCTTTGACCTCCGTTCTAATGTTGGTCTCGATGAAAACACCGACAACTTAGGTGTTTGGCCAAACCCTTCCACTGGTGTTTTTCAAATCAATGGGCTTGGCACCAACCAAACTTACCAGATTGCTAACACCACTGGTCAAATCATCTTAACGAGCCAAAGCAACAGCATTGACCTTAGCAATTTTGAGAGTGGTATTTACTTTTTGAACACTGAAAAAAGCAGCGTCAAGCTCATTAAACACTAATTCTTTTCAAACGCTGAAAAAAGGCCACTCGTTTGAGTGGCCTTTTTGCTGTTTGCTTATCTTTGTTCTATGCAAACCATACTCCATCAGCAGCAAATTCAGCAAAAAATAACGCGTTTAGGGCATCAGCTCATCGAAGCAGCGTTTGACCAAGAGGTCATCTACTTAGGTGGCATTGTTGGAAACGGTTATGTTTTGGCACAATTACTTGCCGATATCATTGCCCAAAACAGCGCACTTCAGATTGTTTGCTTTGAAATCAAACTCAACAAAGACGAACCTTGGAGTGAAGCCATCACCTTCTCGATCGATCAGAAAGACCTTAAAAACTCCTACATCGTCCTGATAGACGACGTCGTGAATAGCGGTAAAACCATGCAATACGCTTTGCTTAAATTCCTAGAGCAAGCCACCAAAGCCATTAAAACAGTTGCGCTCATTGACCGCCAACACCGCCGCTACCCGATCAAGACAGATTTTGCCGGGCTTAGCCTCTCCACTACCCTTAAAAACCATGTCGAGGTCGACTTCAATAAATCCAATGCAAAAGTATTTCTATACTAATGGAAAAAATAACAGAAGCCAGCTCCAATTTTCAGCATTTGGACCAAATGAGCACCCTAGAACTTTTAGAAGGGATCAACTCTCAGGATCAACTCGTGCCATTGGCCGTTGCACAAATCAAAAAAGAACTCGAAGTATTTATTGATGCTTGCTTTGAGCGCATGCAGCAAGGCGGAAGGCTTATTTATATAGGCGCTGGTACGAGCGGCCGCTTGGGCATCGTTGATGCCAGCGAATGCCCGCCCACCTTCGGCGTCGAACATGGCCGTGTCATTGGGCTCATCGCCGGTGGAGACAGCGCCATTCGCAAGGCCGTAGAATTTGCAGAAGATGACCGCCAACAAGGTTGGAAGGATATCCTTGCGCACCAACCAACAGCGCTAGACACCATTGTTGGTATTGCCGCGTCAGGCACCACACCCTATGTTTTGGGTGCCATTGAATCTGCTAACGCCAGCGGCCTACTCACCGCAGGTTTGTCCTGCAACCCCAATTCTCCGCTGTCTGAACTCGCGCAGCACGCCCTCACTCCTGTTGTAGGCCCCGAGTTTGTTACCGGAAGCACACGCATGAAATCTGGTACTGCTCAAAAGTTAGTCTTGAACATGATTTCTACGAGTCTTATGATCAAGCTTGGACATATCAAAGGAAACCGCATGGTAGACATGCAGCTCTCCAATGACAAATTAGTAGACCGCGGTGCCAAAATGGTAGCGGCCGAATTGAATATTGAACTCGAAGCGGCGCAACAGTGGCTGCTCCAACATGGCTCGGTGCGCAAAGCTGTCGAGGCCTACCAAAATCAACAACCTTCATGAGTACTTTTGATCCAAATGGCGTAGGTATCGCCAACGGCAATATTTTTGGCTTTCCTTACACTGAAGCCGAGGCAGACCTCATCCTCATTCCAGTGCCTTGGGACGCCACCGCTTCTTACGGCAAAGGTACCAGCAACGGCCCGCAAGCCATCTTAGACGCGTCTACACAACTAGACTTCTATCATCCGGACCTCGAGCGCGCCTACGAAACCAAAATCTACATGTCTCCAGTCTCTAGCGAATGGAAAGCCATCAATGACCGCCTTTGCGAAGCGGGCATGCAATACATCGCGCAAATTGAGATTTCCGGAGAAGAAGAAGCACAACGCCTGTACGGCACTACCCTACAAGAAATCAATGAAGCGCACAACGCCTTGCGCGCCAACCTCAAAGAGCGCTGCTTGCAATTGTTGCAAGCGGGCAAAATGCCTTGCGTTTTGGGTGGCGAACACTCTACGCCACTTGGCTTACTGCAAGCGATCGATGCGCATCACGACGGATTTGGCATCTTGCAAATTGATGCGCATGCCGATTTGCGCGACGCCTACGAAGGTTTTGAGCAATCGCATGCGAGCATCATGTTTAATGCGCTCAAGGAGCTCAAAAACCTCCAGAAGCTCACTCAAGTGGGTATTAGAGACGTATCAGAAAGAGAAATTGAACTTGCTCACAAGGACCCCAGAATCCATACATTCTACGATTGGCAGCTCAAAAATGAGCAATATAAAGGCTGCACATGGGCTGAACAAGTAAAGGAAATTATCGCTACGCTCCCCAAAAAAGTGTACATTTCCTTTGACATCGACGGATTACTCCCTAGTTTGTGCCCAAACACTGGTACGCCGGTAGCCGGAGGTTTTGAACTGCAACAAATCGCGTACTTATTGATTGAACTCGTGCACTCTGGACGTCAAATTATTGGTTTTGACCTCAATGAAGTTGCTCCGGGCCCCGATAGCGACTGGGATGCCAATGTAGGCGCAAGAGCATTATGGCATTTGGTATGTGCCACCGAACTTAGCCGCAGAAAAAACGCATGAAAATAAAACTCAACCAAGGAATATCCGGACTCGCCATTTTTTTTGGCTTGCTTAGCTTATTTAGCATTTGGAATGTCTACAACTGGGATATCCTAGGTTGGGGCACCAAACTTTTCTTGTTTCCTTTTTTGGCAGTCATTAGCTTTCTGGCCAAAATAACGCCCGAAAAACCAAAACTATTTGTACGCCTCCAATTAGGTCTACTCGGCTTACACATGTTACTCTATCTTTGGGTTTTCAATTTTCAGGATCCGCACGCCCCCAAATTATTGTCCTTATTGCTTCCCATGCTTTTTGCGAGTGTTGTTTTGATTTTTGCCAAAGTACACAACCTCCAAAAAACGAGTTTTATTCAAAAAACGAACATACAAGGTAAGGTGCTTGTGTTTCAAAATCAGAGCAAGGGATTCTTAATCATTGCAGCCTTATTTTATCTGAGTATGGGTGTTTTTCAATGGGCAGACCTCATCCTTCCTGGGATGATTTTCGAACTGCTTGCACTCTTGATTTTTTTCTATCACTTGATCCGGCCATAACCCGCAACTCTAGCGCTCCAATACGCTGAATCATCGATCACTACAACAGAAATACCAATTGACGAACTGGCGTGGATCATTTGCTTGCGAGCGCCCTTGTCCGAGATGAGAATGCCCACATGATTGATTTGTGTACCGTTTGAAAAGAAAACTAAATCGCCAGCATGGGCTTCATCCGGATCAATCTTTTGGCAGAAGGTATATTGATCAGCGGCACGGCGCGGAAGGCTCACCCCATTTTGCTCAAAAACATAACAAGTAAATCCACTGCAATCAAAACCCGTCGGATCGATTCCTGCCTCTTTATACGGAACTCCTAGGTGTTTTTGTGCTTCGTTGAGCAGTTTTTGTGTCTTTGCCGAACTTTGTGTTCCTTGATTGACCCGCGAATTTACTGCAGTATTTTTTGTAGAACCCGGCAGCCACTCTAACTCCAAAGCATGGCGCTTGGCCCAAACAGGATTTTTGGCAAGTTCTTGCGCTGCTAACTGCCTCAATTTTAATGGGTAAGTTTCTTGGTCGTAGGAAGGATTCATGAGTAGCCTACCCGCTTTGCGATAAACCATTTTATAATGACCCTGAGCAAACAACAATTCTAGTTTTTGCTCCATTGATTTTTGGGAAAAAGAAGCTCCGATGCTCCCAAAAACAAATAACAAGGCGATGAAGCCCCTATTAATTGGCATAGAGTTTTCCATTCATGAAGACAACAGAGGTTTGGTTTGGTAATTTGACCAAAACTTTATTTCCATAAATTTCAAAATCGGCGTTTTGAAATGTGGTGATGTCGTGTAGGGTGCCATCCACTAACGCGCTCACGCCTCCGATGATGTTGCGAAACACCAATACATTATTTTTGAGTAAATAGGCTTGCGGCTGGTAGGTTGCTACCTGAATACGCTGGCCATTGGTATAGGCGAAAAAATAAGAATTTTCCATCCAGACACAGATGTCGTCTTTGACATCCCAAAGCTCAGAAGAAAAATTAGAGAGGGCTGTTTTTTGACCGTTTTGATAGTGCCAAAGGTTGCCATTCATGTCTTCATAAACCACAAATCCTCGGCCCGCCTTGTATTGTTTAATTGGAAAGGACTCTAACTCGACGAAATTACCTTGATCAAAAACATAAAATGATTGGGTGTAGGGATCTTTGAAACACATGACGTCAGTGCCGAGCTGAAAATCAAGCACTTCTTCATTATAGGTGCCAATCTCAAATTTTTGACCATGCCAGTAAACAAAATACGTATTGCTGTTGTCTTTGTAGACCACCAAGTTTTCACCGACGTTGGCATTCATCGTGACACCGTTGGTGATGGTCACTAAACTTTCAACTTTTTGATTCCAATAAACATTGAGGGCTTGGTAACGGATGTCTTCAAATACAATAAGGCTATCCCTTACAATAAACTCCCGACCGAAGTTGGTCAGGACAGTGAATTTACCGGCGTCCCACATGCGCAGCCCTTGCGCAATGCGATAAGCCATAAGGTGGTCTGAAACTTGGTAATCGACATTGAGGGTAGTGACGTCTATACGCTCTTTGCCGTCGTAAATTTTGAGATTGCCGCGGGTATCGATATAAGCAACGATTTCATCGCCGGCTTTATAACTAACGATGGGTTGGATTTCAATGGGTCTGAAAAAACCATCTTGGAAAGAAACAAAGAAATTATTGAAATCTAGCGTTGGAACGATTCCTTGCCCCCAAGAGCAAAGTGCAAACAAACTCGCGAACAGTAAAATGGTAATTCTTTTGGACGACATTGTTCAAAGTTATCAAAATTTAGACCAATAGATGTATCTTCGTAGCGCTTATCCAATTGACTATGAAAAAAACTATTTTATGCGGTCTTTTTTTGCTGGGCAGCACCACATTTTGGGCGCAGCAAAAAATCACCTATGAAGCTTATGACCTCCCAAATGGGCTGCACGTCATTTTGCACGAAGAACACGCCACTCCAATTGTGGCAGTATCGGTACTCTACCATGTAGGGTCCAAAAACGAAAACCCAAACCGCACAGGTTTTGCGCATTTCTTTGAACACTTACTTTTCGAAGGATCGGCGAATATTGGCCGTGGGGAATACAGCGAACTTGTCGAGAAAAATGGCGGAACACTCAATGCCAACACCTCTCAAGACCGCACCTACTATTATGAAGTATTGCCCTCCAATCAGCTCGAGCTCGGACTTTGGCTCGAAAGCGAGCGCATGCTGCATGCCAAAGTAGACATCAAAGGAATTGAGACGCAACGCAGTGTGGTCAAAGAAGAAAAAAGACAGCGCGTAGACAACCAACCTTATGGTTCTTTCTTCACAGAGATTTTCAAGCGTGTTTTCGCAGCGCATCCATACAATTGGGCGCCAATTGGCAGCATGGAGCACCTCGATGCAGCGCAAGAAGAAGACTACGTTAACTTCTACAAAACATACTATGTGCCTTCCAACGCAACGCTTTCAATTGCCGGAGACATCAACATTGAACAAACGAAGAAATGGATTGCCAAATATTTTGGTTCTATCCCTCAAGGACAAGCCATTAATTTGTACCGAGATTTCATCAATCTCAGCGATGAGGCTTTTGCAAGTAAATACAAAATGCAAAAAAGCGCTTTTGACCAAAAGAACTTTATGGCGTCTGCATCACCAGCCGCTAAGAACCTCATTACAAGCTATCTCAATCAACCGTGTGTTATTGACAGACCACTAAAAGACAAGCAGCCTATTACTGGCGTGATCAAAGACACCATCTACGACAACATTCAGTTGCCGGCTCTTTTCATGGGATACAAGATGCCATCCCAAACGCATCCTGATACTTATGCACTTGAATTTTTGAACGAAGTGCTTTCTAGTGGTAGTTCTTCACGAATCAACAAAGAAATTGTAGAAAAGCGCCAATTAGCGCAATACGCCTTCTCTTTCAATTACGGCCTTGAAGACGCCGGAATTGGTATCATGGCAGCAATTGCACCCAAAGAAGTTGCTTTAGACACCCTTTTGGCTGCGCTGGATGCACAAATTGCGGCCATCAAAAGTGGACTCATCAGCGAAGAAGAATTCCAGAAGGTGCGCAATAAATTTGAAAACGACATCGCATCTAGCAACTCAAGTATTGCAGGAATTGCCGAAAACTTGGCAGACAACCACGTTTACTACGGAGATGCCAATCGCGTTAATACCCTACTTTCAAATTACTTAAAAGTCACCCGAGAAGACATCCTAAGAGTAGCCAACACCTACCTCACACAAGATGCGCGCGTGATCCTTTATTATTTACCAAAAGAAAAATAAGCCTGATGAAAAGTCTATATCTCCTCCTGATATTGCTACTGACCAACTGTGTTTTTGCGCAGTTAGATCGATCGCAAAGACCAGCTGCGGCTGCGGCTCAAAAAATTAACATTCCTGCCTCTCAAGTATTCACAACTGCTAATGGCATCACGGTCATCCTATCTGAAAACCACAAAATTCCAAAGGTCTCGATTGAATTGAGCTTAGGCAATACGCCGCGTCTGGAAGGATCAAAAGCGGGGCTTTCCAATTTTGCCGGATCTCTTTTGATGTCTGGAACAGCTACAAGATCTAAAGACCAGCTCGACCGCGAAATCGACTTCATTGGCGCAAGTCTATCAGCTGGTTCATCTAGCATGTATTTGAGCTGTCTTACCAAGCACCTCGACAAAGGCCTCGACCTCATGACTGACGTCTTGTACAACGCCAATTTCCCAGAAAGTGAAGTGGAGCGCATCCGCAAACAAAATATGTCTGGCTTGCAGTCAACCAAAGCAGACGCCGGTGAAATGGCAACCAATGCTACGCTCGCAGTCAACTTCCCTGGGCATCCACTAGGTGAAATCATGACTGAAGCGACACTTCAAAACATCACCCGCGAAGACCTCATCCAATATTATAAATCAACCTTCACGCCTCAAGGCAGCTATTTAGTGGTAGTTGGTGACATCAACAGAGCACAAACCGAAGCAATAGTGACGCGATATTTTGCGGCATGGCAAGGTGGCCCAGTTTACCAAAGCGATCTTGGCAAAGGACAATTTGACAAAGGAAACCGCGTTGTTTTTGTCAAAAAACCAGGGGCCGTACAATCTGTGGTATATGTTACGTTTCCGATCGATATCCGCGCTGGCCACAAAGACCAACTTGCACTCAATGTCTTGAACGGCATTTTGGGTGGCGGCGGCTTTGGCACACGCCTCATGCAAAACCTCCGCGAAGATAAAGCCTTTACCTACGGTTGTTACTCCTCTTTAAACATTACCGAAAACGGTTCTTGGATGTCTGCAGGTGGGAATTTTAAAAATGCCGTCACGGACTCCGCAATTACTGAAATTCTCAAAGAATTTGCAGGTATTATTGAGGCGCAAGTAACAGACGAAGAACTGAGCCTCACCAAAAACAACATGGCTGGTGGTTTTGCGCGTTCCTTGGAGCGCCCTCAAACCGTAGCGCGTTTTGCACTCAATACCATCAAGCAAAAACTAGCACCAGACTACTATCAAAACTACCTTCAGCAACTCGAAGCCATTACCAAAGAAGACGTATTACGCGTAGCCCAACAGTACTTTACAGCTAAAAACTGCCACATCGTTGTGGTGGGTAACGAAGAAATCCTTCCCAAACTTTTGGTTTTTGATACCGATGGCAAAATCGAAAAGCTAGATGCTTTTGGAGCGGCCATCAAAGAAACAAAAAGTGCTGACATCAGTGCTGATCAACTGATCGAGGCATATGCAATGGCCATTACCGGAACTGCATCCAAAAAAGCACTTTTGAAAAAAGTGAAAACCTTGAAATCTTATTCACGCCAATCAGAAATGAGTTCTGATCAAATTCCGTTTGTATTGACCTCCACAGATTATTTCTGGGACGGCGCAAAAGAAGCCAGCAAAATGGAAATGCCCGGAATGGTTTTGCAAAAATCTTATTACGACGGCAAAACAGGCTTTACCTTCAGCATGCAAGGTGGTCGCGAAGACCTCAAAGCAGAAGAAATCGCTGCCAAGCAAAAAGCAAGTGGTTTTATCCCCGAACTCAACTACAAAGCAAACGGTATGAGCTACGAAATCAAAGGGATTGAAAACATCAACGGCGAAGAATGTTATGTGCTTTACACCAATGATGGCTTAGCCGAAAACTATGACTACTACAACGTACAGTCATTCATGAAGGTGCGTTCTACAAATATCCGCAAGATGGGTGAAGAAATCGTCGAAACAACCACCAGCTACACTGATTACAAGGAAGTCGATGGCTTTAAATTTGCCCATTCCTTTAGCCTAAGCGTTGGTAAAATGACGCTCAACGGATTGGTTAAGCGCATAGACGTCAATCCTAAATTGGTCATGACTGAAGAATTTTAAGCATTGTTAAACTTTCTATGAAAAGCCACTTTCGAGTGGCTTTTTTTATACTTTTAACTCATGAAAATGCTCCATCTTTTGCTCTTGCTCATTTCATTTAATGCAATTGCTCAAAACACGCTTGTTTCTTCGGGAAATCTTTTTGAAGGAGAGCCTTATTTGGCTGTAGATCCGCAAAATAGCAACCATCTAGTAGCGGCATGGATGGGTTTTCAGCTCAATCAAAAGATTGTCATCAAGAGTGTGGTTTCGACAGACGGCGGCAGCACTTGGACAGCACCAGTTTGGCAAGCGCATCAGCAGGCTGGCAATAGCAGCGCCGATGTGTCTTTGGGTTTTGACCTCAACGGCAACCTTTACATGGCGTATATCGATTACGACAACGTCAATTTTAGCAATGGCGCTGTGATTTGCAGAAAATCTACTGACGGCGGCTTGAGTTGGGGAGCGGCGGTGGTAGCCCGAGCTATTGGTTCTTGCCCGAACAAACTTTGTATAGACCGCCCTTGGATTGCAGTAGATCCATTAACTGGAAGCATCGTTATTACGAGTACCAACGCCAAGCAACCAACACTTGTGCAAGCGCCGTATCATCCTTACATGGCCATTTCATCAGACGGCGGCGCGAACTTCAGTTTACAAGAACTCGATGCAGCACCCTTTTTAGCGGGCAACGCCATTCCGCAACCCATGCCCTCCCCTGCATTTGCCAACAATGGCACCTTTATGGCGCTATACCCAAGTTATGACCCCAACCAAAGCATCTTGCCGCGCATTATTGAAGTGAGTAAAACAGCACCCTCATCATCTTACAGCTATCAAGTTGCGTTTCAAGGCATTGGTTTTGGAACGCAAAACGACACGCTCAAAAGCGGGCCTCATCTTTCCTTGGATCCGAACAATGCCAATCGAGCCAATTACGCTTTTATGAGTGAGGTTTATGGAGATCCTGACATCATTTGTATTGAAAAAAATGGGGGTGCGTGGTCTGCGCCTATGCGTGTCAATCAAGATACACAAGGCAACGGCGTGATCCAAGACTTAATTTGGACCGATTACGACACCGATGGCGACTTAGCTGTTTGTTGGCGAGATCGCCGCAATGGCGTTGCTGGCACTTACCAGAGCCCGAGTCAGATTTTTTGCCGCATCCAGAGCAACCAAACATGGGGCAGTGAATTCACGATCAGTCCGGTGGTACAACACGACTCCATTTTACTCGAAAAAGGCAATGATTTTTTAAATGTACAATTCACAAACAACCAACTCTATACCATTTGGGGCGATGTGCGGCAAGGCACTTTGAAAATATTTATCAATCACCTTGACCAATTGAGTAATTCAAGCAATACACTTGGAATTCCAACATTTGAACCAATATTCCCAAATCCGAGCAATAGCGTATTCAACATGCCCGTTGAATTAATCGGTTTGCCGTTCGTTTTGTATTCCACAGATGGTCAAATCATCAAAAAAGCAACGCTCCAAAAAGAGATGGACCTCTCCTCCTTCAACGCAGGGACCTACCTACTAAAGATAGCGGAATACACTTTTTCACTGGTCAAAAATTAGCTTCAAGTGTTGATATCTTCGCACTGCATTTTTAAAAATAAGCGGTATCTTTGAAACATGAGTGAATTTGTAGTATCGGCTCGCAAATACCGCCCGCAAACCTTTGATACGGTTGTGGGGCAGCAATCTATTACCAACACACTCAAAAACGCAATCAAAAACGAACACCTCGCGCAAGCCTTTTTGTTTTGCGGTTCAAGAGGGGTCGGCAAAACCACAACGGCGCGTATTTTAGCCAAAACCATCAACTGCTTCAACCCAACCACTGAAATTGAAGCCTGCGACCAATGCGACTCCTGTCTGTCCTTTCATACCGGAAACTCACTGAATATCTATGAGCTAGATGCCGCTTCCAACAACTCCGTTGACGACATCCGCAACCTCATCGATCAAGTGCGCATTGCTCCGCAACTTGGCAGCCACAAAGTCTACATCATAGATGAGGTCCACATGCTCTCCGCCAGTGCTTTTAACGCCTTTCTCAAGACCCTAGAAGAACCACCGAAGCATGCCATCTTCATCTTAGCGACTACCGAGAAGCATAAAATCATCCCGACCATTCTTTCCAGGTGTCAGATCTTTGACTTCCAAAGAATTCGCGTCAAAGACATCGCAGATCACTTAGGTACAATCGCCACCAAAGAAGGTGTTTCAGCAGACCCAGAGGCACTGCACCAAATTGCTTTAAAAGCAGATGGCGCCCTGCGCGATGCCCTCTCCATCTTTGATCAGCTCGTTACCTTTGCGGGCAACACGCTCACCTACAAAGACGTCCTCGAGAACCTACATATCCTCGACTACGAATACTATTTCAAAGTCATTGAGGCAACTGAAAAGGAAGACATCCCGTCTGCGCTACTCATCCTCAACGACATCTACGAAAAAGGGTTTGATGGCCATCAATTTGTGATCGGTCTTGCCGAACACCTCCGCAATATCTTGGTGTGCAAAGACCCTCGGACCGCTAGTTTACTAGAAACGCCAGATACCGTCAAACAGCGCTTTATTCAGCAAGCCAACGAAATTGAAGCCCAGCGCCTATTGCGCGGCCTCCAAGTACTCTCCAAAACCGACGTCGAGTACAAAGCCTCCAAGAACCAGCGCTTGCTCATCGAAGTAGCCCTCATGCAACTCTGCTCACTCAAGCAAGAGCAAGAAAAAAAAAAGGCCTAACTGAGCGCATCGACATCCTGCCATCGCCAAAACAAACGCTCCGCAAAGCCCACTCCAACAAACCAAGCACTAACCAAGCGGAAGCAGCACCAAGCGCCCCGCCTCCATTACCTGTCAAAGAACCTGCCGTTCAACTGAGTAAACCCCAAGGCAATGTAAAGGCCAATATCATTTCGATTCGCGAGACACTTGAAAAAGACAAAGTAAGCAACCAACAGGTGCGCCAAGAAGACCTCCCCCGCGAAGGCTTTCACTTAGACCACGTTAAAATGTATTGGAAACAATTTGCATTTCAGGTCAAAGAAGACGGAATGGAAACCTTTTACAACGCACTCATCAAGCGAGACCCCATTTTAAAAGGAGATGAACTCTTAGCGCTTACCGTAGACAACCTCGTTCAGCAAAACTACATCCAAACACACTTGCTCACCTTCAAAGAGTTCATGCGCAAGCAACTCAATAATTACTACCTAGACATTATCCTGGAACAAGCCGCTCCAGACGAAGAACAAGTCAAATTCCTCACCGGAAAAGATAAATTTGCCGCACTAGCCCGCAAAAATCCGAATCTGCATACGCTCAAGAACCGCTTCAACCTCGATATAGATTACTGATGCAAGTCAAGTGGATTTTCTTAGACACAAAAGAAGAGCTACGAGATGCTGCCGCGCTCTTTTTGAAAAACTGGAATGCCGACACATCTTTTCTCATCAAAAGTTCTGGCACAACCGGACTACCTCAGATGCATGCTTTTTACAAAACCCAACTGACCCATTCAGCACAAGCAAGCAACGCAGCCTTTCAGCTCAATGAACATACGCGGGCACTGCTGTGTTTACCGCTTGGAAGTGTGGGCGGACTCATGTTGTTGGCGCGGTCTGTTGTCGGTAATTTTGAGTTGCTTCTACAGTTGCCCAGTTCAAGACCCTTACAAAACCTGAATCAAAAAATTGATTTTATAGCACTGGTTCCGACCCAATTACAACAAAGCCTACATCACGACCTCGACAAACTAAAAGCCATTTCAAAGATCCTTGTGGGTGGCGGCCAAATAAGCAGCGAACTGATTGCCGCTTGCCAAAATGCTCAACTTGAGGTCTGGCAAAGTTACGGCATGACCGAAACACTTTCTCATGTTGCTTTGCGCAAAGTGAGTCCTATTGAAGAACCTTCTTTCAAGGCCTTACCTGGCATCCATTTTTCCTGTTCAAATGATTGCTTGAACATCTCTTATCCACAATTGCAAAAAGAACCAATTGCAACCAAAGACATCGTTGAACTCCAGGACCCAACTCATTTTACTTGGTTAGGCCGTGCAGACAATGCCATTAATAGTGGCGGTTTTAAAGTGCTTCCAGAAGTTTTGGAGCAACAACTTGAAAAGTATTTTGAGGCTGCTTTTTTCATTAGTTCCTTACCCGATCAAAAGTGGGGAGATATCGTCACCATAGTGATAGAAGCAAATGAAGCACCTACTTTTCCAGACTTTGCAAAACTAGGCTTCAAACCCGCTGAAATACCTAAAAAATATGCGTTAACACCTCGGTTTGAGCGCACTGAAACGCACAAAATCAAGCGCAAAGAAGTCCTTCAATCTCTTTCAAATGCCCACTGGAGACCCATATAAAACACTTGGTTTAAAGTCGGGTGCAAGCCCAGATGAAATCCGGCAGGCCTATCGCCAACTGGTTAAAAAATACCATCCAGACCGCAATCCTTCACCGTCTGCCGCTGCGCAGTTTATCGAAATTCAGGCAGCGTATGAACAACTGAATAGTGGTCAAATTGCCACAGCACCAAGCGCGGTAGAACAACAATACCGTGCACAGCAGGCGCAATACGACCAAGACCTTGCGGCCTACAAGCAAAAACGCGCAGCGGCAAGAGAAAAGTTAAGGCAGCAAAAACAACAAGAAGAAGCTTACAAAATAGCCTACATTCAGCACTTAAAAAGTGGTAAAATCGGACTTTGGCATCGGGCAGTAGCGTTTTTGGGTATTTTGTTGTTTATGGTGCTCTGGATTGATTTTTTCTTACCTGCAAAGCAAAAACCCATTCGCGCAGCTGCATATGGCCTGCATTCATACGGTAGTGTAGATGATCATTTGGTGCAATTGTTTAAAAGCACAGACAAACGCGCTTTTTGGGTGGCAGACTACCTCACTCAAAACCTACCCAAAACACAAGATTTACGGAGTATTGAAACACCTTGGTTACATCAAGCCAAGGCGCTCACCTTTCACGACGGTCTGTACAAACAAGTCGTCCCGATTCATTTTAGTTTCTACTGGGCGCAAATCTGGGTCAGCCTGCTCTTTTTGCTTCCCTTGCTATCTTGGTATTTTGCAAGTGCTGATGTTATTTTTGTGGCCGGCTCTTTTGTGTCGCGCTATGCCATATTCGGACTGCAATTGTGGTTTCTGCTTTCGGAAAACCGCTGGATTCATCTCTTTACCCTAGGACAACTATGACCAAAAAAGAAAAAGCACTCTTTGTTACAAAGACACTCGAGACACTTTACCCACAAACGCCAATTCCACTCGATCACAAAGACCCCTACACCCTACTTGTAGCCGTTTTGCTCTCGGCACAATGCACAGATGCAAGGGTGAATACGGTGACACCAACTTTGTTTGCCCTAGCCGACAATCCGTTTGACATGGCCAAGCAAGCCGTTGAACAAATCCAGCAAATCATTCGACCGTGTGGTTTGTCTCCCAAAAAAGCAGCGGCTATTTCGCAGCTATCTCAAATTTTAGTAGAAAAATACAACGGAACAGTTCCGCAGAGCTTTGAAGCACTAGAAGCCTTACCGGGTGTTGGGCACAAAACCGCATCGGTCGTGATGTCTCAGGCTTTTGGATTTCCTGCTTTTCCAGTTGATACGCACATCCATCGCTTGCTCACACGCTGGGGCCTCACAAGTGGCAAAAATGTGGAACAGACCGAACGAGATGCCAAAAAGTTGTTTGCTGAAGCTACTTGGAATAAACTGCATTTACAAATTATTTTTTACGGTCGCGAATACTCTCCTGCCCGTTCGCCAAAACTAGAAAAGGATTTCATCACCAAGCAAATTGGCACCGCCAAAGCAATCAAAGAACTTTGTTGATTTCAACAATTGTTCATAACCATCCTTTACAACTTTTTCATAACTAAGCAAGCGAAGCTTTTCGCTTTGAAGTAGCCTTTAGCTATATTTGTTCAATGGACGCACCCGACAACAATCGAAAACCTATTGCACGCATCAAAACCCAAACCCAGCCTTTTGCTGAATTGGGTAGAATACCACCTCAAGCAATTGATATTGAACAAGTTGTATTAGGCGCCATGATGCTTGAAAGCAGAGCCATCAACGACACCATCGATATCCTTTCTGAAAAGACTTTCTACGATGTGCGGCACCAATATATTTTCAAAGCCATTCGCGCACTTTTTGCAGCCACTAACCCGATCGATTTAGTCACTGTCACTTCACAGCTGCAAAAAAGTGGTGAACTCGAACTCGCAGGCGGCGCCTCATATGTAAGTTCCCTGACTACTCGCGTAGCTAGTGCTGCACACGTTCAGCACCATGCACGAATCTTGGCAGAAAAATTCATCAAACGAGAACTCATCAACGTGAGTTCAAAAATCATCCGAGATGCCTACGACGACACCCGCGATGTGTTTGATTTGCTCAATGACGCTGAATCTGACCTTTTCAGTATTGCTGAAAACAACATGTCCAAGCAAGTGGGCTCTATGTCTTATATCGTTCAGGAAGCCATCCACGAAATCGAACTTGCCTCCAAAAACACCGATGGTGTTTCGGGTATTCCAACTGGATTTCACGACCTCGACAAAGTTACTTCTGGTTGGCAGCGCTCTGACATGATTGTCTTGGCTGCTCGCCCAGGTATGGGTAAAACTGCTTTTGTACTTTCTATGGCCCGCAATACCGCCGTCGATTACGGCAAAGGGGTGGCGGTTTTCTCACTCGAGATGTCTTCTGTGCAGTTGGTCAAGCGTCTTATTGCCTCTGAGTCTCGTATATCTGCAGAAAAACTAAGAAAAGGAGATCTCAAAGAGCATGAATTTCAGCAACTCCACTCCCGTATTGGCAAGCTAGCTGAAGCACCCATTTTTATCGATGACACCCCCGGTATCAACATCTTCGACTTTAGAGCAAAATGTCGCAGGCTAAAAGCCCAGCACAACATCGACCTCATCATCATCGACTACCTGCAATTGATGAGTGCCAAAGATTCCAAAAGTGGCGGCAACCGCGAACAAGAAATCTCCACGATTTCGCGTTCGATCAAAGAAATCGCTAAAGAGCTCAATGTCCCGATTATTGCACTTTCACAGCTGAGCCGTTCTGTCGAGACCCGCGGCGGAGACAAGCGTCCGATGCTCTCCGACTTGCGCGAATCTGGTGCCATTGAGCAAGATGCGGATATCGTCTCGTTCATCTACCGCCCGGAATACTATGACCTTACCCAAGATGCCGACGGTAACTCTACCCTTGGTATCGGCGAAATCATCATTGCCAAGCACCGAAATGGCGCACTAAAGAACGTGAGGCTGCGCTTTGTTCCAGAATTTGCACGTTTTGAAAACATCGATGAAGTGGAGGCACTTGATCTTTCTGGCGGCACCAACACCAGCCTCAATCAATTCAACCAAGAATTCTCTACCTATACCATCAAAAGTAAAATGGATGAAAGCAATGAAGATATTTTCAGCAAAGAAAACAATGACGAAGATCCCTTCTAAACTGCTCCTCTTTTTATTTAGTATCCTTTTCAGTTTCCAGAGTTGGGGCTCTCGAATTCTCGTTCCCATGGACGAAGCACAGCGCGACCACCTCAAAGCATATGGCTTGGCCTACTGGACACTAGAAAACCAAATCACCATCGAATGGCTGCTCAATTACAGAGGTGGCAGCTTTTTAATTCCTCACCTCCAGCGCATCGAAGAAGAATTGCTCTTGCGCAACATCAGCTATCAAGTTTTGGCCGATGGTCAGGTCAACAAAATCAAAAGCGAAATTGCCGACCCAGAAGTCAATATGGAAGTGGTGCAATTGGAAAAGGCTCCCAAAATTGCCGTCTACACGCCACCCAACAAACTCCCCTGGGACGACGCTGTGACGCTTGTCTTGACCTACGCTGAAATCAAATACGACAAAATCTACGACTCAGCAATCGTCAACGGGATCTTGCCCAAATACGACTGGCTGCACCTGCACCACGAAGACTTCACCGGGCAATACGGCAAATTCTATAGCTCGGCACGCATGCAAAGTTGGTATCAGCAAGAAGTACAACGTTCAGAAGCAGCTGCTGCTCAACTTGGCTTTGCCTCTACGGCGGCACTCAAACGCGCCGTTGCTTTGAACATCCGAAATTTCGTCATTGGCGGCGGCTTCTTATTTACGATGTGTTCCGGAACAGATTCTTTTGATATTGCCCTTGCAGCGCAAGGTGTGGATATCCAAGAAGCGATTTTTGACGGCAGCCCCTCAGATCCGCGCGCCCAAGAAAAACTCGACTTCAACCAAACATTTGCTTTTCAAGATTTTCATATCATCAAAGATCCAATGGTCTATGAATACAGCGACATCGATGGCACCGACTTGCGCACCCAACGACAAATCACTGAAAAATCTGATCAATTCACGCTTTTCGATTTTTCGGCCAAATGGGATGTCGTCCCTACGATGCTCACACAGTGCCATGTCGATGTCATCAATGGCTTCATGGGGCAAACAACTGACTTCCATAAAGAATTCATCAAGCCCAATGTACTTATCCTCGGAGAAAATAAAGCAGCCAATACCGCAAAATATGTGCACGGATCCTTCGGACAAGGCACCTGGACTTTTTATGGTGGCCACGACCCAGAAGACTACCAACACCTTGTGGGGGACCCGCCAACCGACCTCAATTTACACCCAAACTCACCAGGTTACCGACTGATACTCAACAACATTCTTTTCCCTGCAGCTAAAAAACAAAAACGCAAGACATAGTTTTTCAAAAGAAGCGTTTGTTTTCGCTTTTTTTTACTTAAACTTGCAACGAATTTCCAATCGCCCATTTCAGGGCCAGCTCCAAATTCAGCTTATAACTTACCATTGATGGATTTAAAGACCTTAGAGAGTAAAAAGATCTCGGACTTACGTGTTATTGCACAAAGCCTTGGCATTGACGCCGGCAGCCTAAAGAAAAACGAACTCATTGCCGCTATTTCAAATCAAAGCGAAACGAGCTCTACAGCAGATGCACCTGTGCGTAAGCGCGGACGCAAGCCCAAAAACCCCGATGCAACAATAGCAGCTCCAACAGCAGCTCCAACAGCAGACGCAGAACAAACGCCGTTAGTCAAAGCAGAAAAAACACCTGCAGTAGAAAATGTTGCCGAAGCAGAAAGCGCAAGAGCACCTCGTCAGCGTCAAGCGCAACAACAGCAGCGCTTTGAAAACCGCAACCAGCGCCCTGAGCAACAAAGACAGCAAGATCAAAACCAAAATAAAGGGCAAGATCACAATAGAACTCCGGATCACAACCGAACTCAAGATCAGCACAG
>JAIXUE010000027.1 GCA_027483605.1 Cryomorphaceae bacterium
ACAAGGATGTTCATGGCAGAAAGTTGTTCGCGAATGCGGTCTGGGCTAGCGCCTGGCTTGTCAATCTTATTGATTGCGAAGATCATTGGAACGTTTGCAGCCTGCGCATGCGAAATGGCTTCTTTGGTTTGTGGCATGACGTCGTCGTCGGCAGCGACAATAATGATCGCAACGTCAGTGACCTGGGCACCTCGAGCACGCATCGCTGTAAAGGCTTCGTGACCTGGTGTGTCGAGAAAGGTCATTTTGCGGTTATCCTTGAGCGTAACAGAATACGCACCGATGTGCTGCGTGATTCCACCGGCCTCGCCCTCTGTGACATTTGCATTTCGAATGCGGTCAAGTAAGGATGTTTTACCGTGGTCGACGTGACCCATGACGGTAATAATTGGCGGACGAGAGATGAGGTCTTCGGGTTGGTCTTCAATGACAGTAATTGCATCTTGCAACTCTGCACTGATGAATTCTGTCTCAAATCCGAATTCGTCGGCAACAATTTGGATGGTTTCGGCATCTAGTCGTTGGTTGATAGAAGCAAAAATACCCAAAGACATACACACAGAGATGACTTGTGTTGGTTGTACATTCATCATGGATGCCAACTCAGAAACCGTTACAAACTCAGTGAGCTTAAGCGTTTTCTCTTCAAGTTCAGCCATTGCCATTTCTTCTTGACGACGCTGTGCATAGTTATCGCGTTTTTGACGGCGATTTTTAGATGCTTTTGACTTACCACCTTGATTTGATAAGCGAGCCAATGTTTCTTTGATCTCCTTTTGGATGTCGTGTTCGGAAATTTCGGCTTTCTCGGTTTTTGGCTTATTGCTTGCGTTAGGTGCAGTACCAACCTCTACCTTTTTGATGCGCTTGCGCTTGCGCTTGTTGTTGGCATCTTCGGAAGAAGAAGCAACTGGCGTGCGCGGACGCTCCACAGGAAGATCAATTTTACCCAATACGGTTGGGCCAGAAAGTGTCTGGCGGGCAACGCGAATGGTTTCAATTTCTTGGGCTTTTACTGGTGCCTCTGTAGGCTCCGACGCTGCTTCACCTGGGGCTGATTCTTCAACTACCTCTTGAGGTGCTTCTGGAGCTGGCGAGATGGGTTTTTCAGGAGTTTTTTCTTTTTTCTTGTCCGGGCGCGTGCGTTGGTTAATCGCATCGAGGTCGATTTTACCCACTACGTTGACTTTGTTTTCTGACGCAGCTGACTTTTCTTCTTCAATTGGTGCAGGTGCTGCTTGAACAGGAGTTGGCTCAACAACTGCTTCGATTGAAGGCTCAGGGGCTTTTTGCGGTGTGTCACTCAGGACCTGACGCTTGATTTCTTCGAGATTGATGTCTTCTTCATCCTCTTCTTCGACAGCCGGTACCGAAGTCAATTCTTCTTGTGGCTTATCTTTCAAAGACAAAGTCTCGCGCTTTTCGCGACGCAGAGCAGCTTTAGACTGCTCTTTCATACTTTGGTCTGCAGCGAACTCTTGGCATAGAATATCAAAATGCTCCTGCTCCAAACGCGAAGTTGGAGTGGGGTCAATGACAATGCCTTTTGAACCCAAGAACTCGACGATTGTCGGTATTCCTACATTCAATTCTCCTGCTGCTTTTCCTAAACGAATCGGTTTTCCCGCCATAATCTACTGTTGCGCTCCTTATTGGTATTAAAGTTATTCAAATTCCGCTTTCAAAATACGGAATACTTCTTCGATGGTTTCTTTTTCTAGATCGGTTCTTGATACGAGATCCTCAACGCTGATTTCAAGTACTGATTTTGCGGTATCGCAACCAATTGCCTTGAGCTCATCGATGATCCAGCTATCGATTTCATCTGCAAATTCTTCGAGGTCGACGTCCTCGATATCGACTTCGCCATCTCTGTAGACGTCGATTTCAAAACCACATAACTTGCCAGCAAGCTTGATGTTGTTTCCACCTTTACCAATCGCTAATGAAACTTGATCTGGCTTCAAGAAAACCTTCACGCGTTTTTCTTCATCTAAGATTTCCATGGAGGTAATCTTTGCTGGAGAAAGGGAACGCTGAATGAGCAATTGTTGGTTTGAGGTATAATTGATAACGTCGATGTTTTCATTGCGGAGTTCACGAACAATGCCGTGAATTCTTGAGCCTTTCATGCCGACACAAGCCCCAACTGGGTCAATGCGGTCATCGTAAGACTCAACGGCTACTTTTGCACGCTCTCCTGGTTCGCGGACGATTTTTTTGATGGTAATGAGGCCATCAAAAACTTCTGGAACTTCGAGTTCGAATAAACGCTCTAAGAATTCTGGTGCGGTGCGAGAAAGGATAATGACTGGCGTACTGTTGCGCATGTCAACTTTGGCAACAACTGCACGTACGGATTCTCCTTTTTTGAAGAAATCAGAAGGGATTTGTTCTGATTTTGGCAAAATAAGCTCGTTGTTGTCGTCGTCCATGATGAGGATTTCTTTTTTCCAAACTTGGTAGACTTCGCCGGTAACGATTTCGCCAATGCGCTCTTTGTATTTGTTGTAAAGTTGGTCTTTTTCGAGCTCCATAATGCGCGAAATAAGGTTCTGACGCAAAGCCAGAACATTGCGACGACCAAAATCGGCAAATTTAAACTCTTCCGTTACTTCTTCTCCGATTTCAAAATCAGGCTCGATTTTGATGGCGTCTGAATAGGCTATTTCCGTATTCGGATCTTCTACTTCACCGTCATCTACGATTTCCTTATTCAAGAAAATTTGAACGTCTCCTTTATCGATATTGACAACGATATCGATGTGTTCGTCGGTGTTGAACTTCTTTTTGAGCATGGCACGAAAGACGTCTTCGAGGACGTGCTGCATCGTTTGTTTGTCAATATTTTTTAGTTCCTTAAACTCCGAAAATGAGTCAACAAGTTCCAAACTGTTCATGGTGCTTATTTAAATGAAATTACAATTTTTGCTTCTTTTATTTGATTGTAGGGGAGCTCGATAAATTCTTCTACCCAAACTTTTTTCTTTTTTGCTTCGTCACGCTTTTGAATTCGTTGTTTAAAAACAAGATTTTCATCGGACATTTTCAATAACTCTGCTTCAAACTGCTCTCCGTTTTCAGGCGTGACCTTAAAGCTACGGCCAACATTTTTGGCGAATTGATTGATGTGACGTATCGGTTTGTCTAGACCAGCAGACGAAACATGGAGTTCGAAATCTGCTTGTTCGCGATCGAGGTTGTGTTCGATGTTTCGCGATACAGACATGCAATCATGTACACTTACACCGCCTTTTAGCTTGTCTAGTTCTACGTGAATGACATTGGTTGTTGAGATCCGCAAATCAACGACGTAAAGGCCGTTGTCTAGCTCGGCGATGCGTTCGTCTATGAGTGCTTGTATCAACTTCTGATCTAACATATTCCTTTTTCTTTTACTTGAAGTGCGTATGGAAAAAAAGAGGGGACTTTCGTCCCCTCGTTCCTATCATCTACAAATGTGACGCAAATATATACATTTTAAATTAATCCACAAAATCATCGCGTATCTTTGCCCTATGTTAGTCGAAATTGAAGATAAAATCGTCTCCACTCAAATCTTTGAGAGACAATTTGTTTGCGATCTCAACGCCTGCAAAGGCGCTTGTTGTATCGAAGGTGACGCAGGTGCACCAGTTACAGCAGAAGAAGTTCAAATCATTGAATCACAGCTCGATCAAATACGTCCGTTTATGCGCCCTGAGGGCATTGCGGCTATTGAAACTCATGGTGTAGCTTATCTAGACAACAACCTCGAACCCGCCACCACACTCGTCAACGGGGCTGAATGTGCTTTTGTTTTCTTCGACGGTGCCGGAATTGCAAAGTGTAGTATTGAACAAGCACAGCGCGAAGGCAGTATAGATTTTCCTAAGCCCATCTCTTGCCACCTCTACCCGATTCGAACCAAACAGTTCCATGACTACACGGCTATCAATTATGAAAAATGGGACATTTGTGAGCCCGCATGTGCTTGTGGTGAAAAGTTGGAGGTGCCTGTTTATAAATTCCTCAAGGAACCGCTAAAAAGAGCTTTTGGCGAAGACTTCTACCAAGAGTTGGAGAAAGTAGCCCTTGAGTTGGGTGAACACTGGAGCAAGTAGGCCAAACGACGTAACGACTTTCAAAGCAATTGCTCATTCTCTATAAAGTTAAGCTAGTTAAATAGCAATCGACAAAGATTTTGACACAAAAAAAGGCCCGAATATGACGGGCCTTTTTTGCATAGTAGTTCAATGAATGCTAGTGCTCTTCTTCGCCATCTTCTAGCGGTGTAATCTGTGTAATGTAATCTTGAGATGCGCCTGGCTTAGAGTAGTCATAAGGCCAACGGTGAACAGTTGGTAACTCTCCTGGCCAGTTGCCATGGATGTGCTCCACTGGAGTTGTCCATTCAAGCGTTGTAGAATTCCAAGGGTTTTGAGGTGCTTTAGGGCCTCTGAAAATACTATAGAAGAAGTTGAATAAGAAGAGCACCTGACCCACAGCTGCAATAATGGCAAACGTGGTGATGATTTCATTGAGATCCACCATTAACTCGAATGAATTGTTATCAAACTCGCTGTATGCAGAGTAATCATAGTAACGACGTGGTGCTCCGGCAAGCCCTACAAAGTGCATTGGGAAGAACACGCCATAGGCACCAATTAAAGTGACCCAGAAGTGTGCATAACCCAAACGTGTGTTCAGCATGCGACCAAACATTTTAGGGAACCAATGATAAACCCCTGCAAACATTCCGAATACTGCTGACATGCCCATTACGATGTGGAAGTGAGCTACCACAAAATAGGTATCGTGCAACATGATATCCAGAGCGGAGTCAGCAAGGATGATCCCAGTAACACCTCCTGTAATGAAAGTTGAAACCAAACCGATTGCAAATAACATAGCTGGCGTAAGGACCAAAGAACCTTTCCAAAGGGTGGTGAGGTAGTTGAATACTTTTACTGCTGATGGAATGGCGATCAGGAGGGTAGTAAAGACGAATACGCTTCCCAAGAATGGATTCATACCTGTCACAAACATGTGGTGGCCCCATACAATAAAGGACAAGAAACCAATAGCAAGAATAGATCCGATCATGGCTTTGTAACCGAAAATCGGCTTGCGTGAATTAGTTGCAATGATCTCTGAAGACAAACCAAGTGCAGGAAGCAATACGATATATACTTCAGGGTGTCCTAAAAACCAGAACAAGTGTTGGTATAAGATTGGTGATCCACCATGGTTAGTCAGCATTTCACCCCCGACAATAATATCAGATAGGTAGAATGATGTACCCATTAAGCGGTCCATGGTTAACAACAAAGCAGCAGATAAAAGCACAGGGAAAGAAAGTACCCCTAAGATAGCTGTTACAAAGAAAGCCCAAATGGTAAGTGGCATGCGTGTCATGGTCATGCCTTGCGTACGCAAGTTGATGATCGTAACGATGTAGTTCAATGAACCAATCAAAGATGATGCAATGAAGATGGTCATGGATACCAACCAAAGCGTCATTCCTAGACCGGAGCCTGAAACTGCTTGTGGCAATGCAGACAAAGGCGGATAGACTGTCCAGCCAGCCATTGCAGGCCCTGACTCTACAAATAGAGAAATGAGCATGATAATGGAAGAAAGGGCAAACAACCAATATGACAACATGTTTAAGAATCCAGAGGCCATGTCGCGGGCTCCGAGCTGCAACGGAATAAGGATGTTAGAAAAAGTACCAGAAAGACCACCTGTCAATAAAAAGAAGACCATGATGGTACCGTGAATGGTGACCAAACCAAGATACATATCCTCTTTTAAAACGCCATTAGGTGCCCACTGTTCTCCTAGGAAGAAAGAAAGAAAATCAGAGCTTTCGCCTGGCCATGCCAATTGAATTCTGAAGAGAATGGACAACATCATGGCCACAAGACCCATAAAGACAGCAGTCATCAAGAACTGCTTGCCAATCATTTTGTGGTCTTGCGAGAAGATGTACTTAGAAATGAAATGCTCCTCATGATGGTGGTGATCCTCATGATGTCCGTGTGCGTGTGCGTCGTGTGAAGCCATTTTTTATTTTTTTATCGTTTCTAAAAATTATTTCATTGTAACAACTGCGGTGGTGTCAACTGCTGTTGTGTCAGCAGGTGCAGCAGCAACTGGGAAGTATTGATCTTTGAAGGTTGCTTTCTTCTTAGCGTCCATCCATTTTTTATAGGCTGACTTATCGAGTACGACAACTACCATTTTCATTTTGTAGTGTGCACCACCACAAATTTTATTACACATCAAAATGTAATTGAACTTCTCATCGTTCTTTTCACGACGCATCTCTGCTGTCGTTTTATTTGGAGTGAATTTCAAGCGCGTTGCCATTCCTGGAACAGCATTCATTTGTGCACGGAAATGTGGGAAATACGCAGAGTGAATGACATCTTTTGCTCTTAGCGCTATCTCATATTCTTGTCCTTTACACAAATAAAGCGTATCTTTTTGAATGATGTCGTCCCATGCGCTAGCATCCAACTTTGCATTGTGATTTTGCTTCATTTGTGTCATGAAGCGATACAAACGTTCTTTTCTTGATAGATCGTTTCTCAAGACATTGAGTGTAGAATCACTGAATACGGTATCGCGGTTATTCAATAATTTTTGAAGGCTGCGGATACCTGTTGAACCATTCAGCATGTTGTTCAATGATGAATCGATTGTATTGGTCGTGAGGAGAGCCAATTCGTTGTTGTCTAGCGTCAATTTGTAGTCGTAGAGCCCTAATGTGTTGTCTGCACCAGCATAGCGTGCCGTCCAATCAAATTGTTTAGAGAACAATTCGATTTTCTCAGCCTCAGGAGTGGTAGGGCCAGTAAGGTGGCTCCACGTTTGTAGACCTAGGATAATAATGACTGCTAAAACTACTGCCGGAACGATTGTCCAGATCATCTCTAGTTTATTGTTGTGCGGGTAATAGAAAGCTGGAACACCTGGTTTTCTGACATAGCGCCAAGTGAAATAAAACAACAAGAAATTGGTGAAAAAGAAAATAGCTATGATGATTACAAAGTTTAGATTGAGTAACCAATCCATCTCTTCACCTTCATTTGAAGCTGCTGATCCCCTGCCGGTCCAGCCATAGGCAACCATCAGGTAAATGAAAAAAGCGAAAAACGCCAACATAAAGCCAAACATCATTCTGGCATTTAGGTTGTTGTCGCGATTAGAAATCTCGTGCTCTTCGTTTTTGCGAAGTTTTGAAGAGATTTCATAGATGCGCACGAGCTGAGCTACAGCGATCGCGCCTAAAACAATGACAAGTAAAATGATTAATTTATTTTCCATGACTTTTTATATTGTCTTCAAATTAAATTTCGTGATGGTTACTTTCATCCAGGAATGGGTGATTAACTGGTGTTAGAGGCGCTTTAGTTAGGTTGCGCAAAACAACAAAAATAAAGACCCCTGCCATCAATAAAGCCATTCCAATTTCTAAAGCGCCTATTCTTGCATTGGCACCAAGTGCACCTGCAGAAATCATAATATAGACGTCTAACCAGTGACCGATTAAAATCATAAGGCCAACAAATACAAGAATACCTGCGTTTCGCTTTGCATCGCGAGACATTAAAATCAACATCGGGAAAGCAAAATTGATGATGAACATGCCAAAATACAGGTATTTAAACTCAGCGATACGCAACTGGAAGTAAACTACCTCTTCACCAATATTAGCATACCAAATGAGCATGAACTGTGAAAACCACATATAAGACCACAAAAAAGAAGTCGCAAATGCCCACTTACCTAAGTCGTGGATGTGAGAATCATTGACGTTTGGCAAGTGACCTAATTTTTTGAGATAAAGTGTAGTCATGATCAGGACGACCATTGTAGAGCACCACATTCCGGCAAAGGTATACCAACCAAATAGCGTAGAAAACCAATGCACGTCAATGGACATGATCCAGTCCCAAGCAGAGGTGGAGCTAAATACTGCAAAGAAAACCAAGAATGTTGCTCCTTTTTTGTAGTTTTTGAAGTGAATTTCTGTACCTCCCACTCTGTCCTCTTCTAACGAACGATTTCTAAAACCTCTCCAGAAAAGGAAATAAGTAGTAAAGTAAGCCAGCGTTCTGATCCAAAAGAATATTTTGTTCAGATAGGGAGCCTTTTTTCTTACGATTTCGTCATGAGCCTGAACTTCTGGGTCCATCCAAGTGTAGATGTGTGCGCCATCGGCTAAAGTAATGATCAATAAGACTACTCCTAGAATTACCATTCCAACAGGTAAGAATCCGGCGACTGCTTCAATAACACGTTTTACCGCTGCATACCAACCTGTTTCTGTGGCGTACTTCAGTGATAAGAAGAACAGCGATCCTAGGCCAAGTGCAAAGAAGAAGAATCCGCTAATGAGGGCAGAAGCCATGAAGCGGGTTAGGAAATGATGATCAGACGCCGTGAGCGCCACACCCATTATTGTAAGGAGCGCACCTAAGCCCATCAGGCCAAATGCTAAGTTTTTCGCTTTTTTGGTGATTTGAAATTCCATTGCTCGTCTTGATTAATTCGCGTTTGTGGTGTCTGAAACTGGTGCAGCTAATGCAACACCTGTGGCGTCAAATTTGCCGTAGTTTGCATCTTGTAGGCGACGGATATAGTGGATGATTGTCCAGATTTCTTTCTTGTTCAGAATAGAACCATGAGCGCCCATCATGCCTTTACCATAATAAATAGAATAGAACATTTGTCCTTCTGTAGCAGCTAATCCAACGTAGTTTGGTACACCTGCGTAGGCGCCACTTAGTACCATTGGACCATTTCCGTCACCCTTTTCACCATGACAGTGCTGACACATCGCGGTGAACAGCTCTTTACCTTTTGTGATTACGGTTTCAGCGTTGCTTACATTCAATAACAATGGGTTCTTATCTCCAACAGCTAATGCATATTCGTCAGTGCTGGTGTAATCCCAACCGTACAAACCGTGCGTTTCGCGGAAAGCTACGTTTGGTTTGCGAAAGTAAGGCAACATTAGTTTCACCTCTGAAGAATCAGTTCCGTAGTACGGAATGGTATTGCGCGGAGGAGTCATTGCAGACAAACGACCTTTTAAACTGCTGTTGATTCTGCCGCGAACTTCTCCATAATCTACATAAGTTTCAATACCAGGAGTGCGGTACATATCTGGGGCATATTCTAAACCTGGGCTGTCGGCATTAGACACGCAGGAGTTTAATAGCAATGACATCGTCAAGGCTGCTCCACTAAATGCTGTGTAAACGATTTTTTTCATGTGGCCCTGTACTTATTTAAGTTCTTTTTTATCTAATTCGAGGTAACCGATTTCCTGCAACATACCGTCGAGCTCTGCCTCAGTTACGCCGTGGTTTTCACTCAAGCGAATTTCCATAACAAATTTGTCGTCGGTAGTGCGTGGATCCGGATTTTGAGCTGGCATTCCAGGCAAAGTTTTGTTGCGAAGCAAATAAGTAATGGCCATGCCGTGAGCAGCACACATTACGGTGAACTCAAAGCTGATTGGAACAAACGCCAACATATTCTCTAAATAAGAAAAGTTAGGTTTACCACCGATGTTCATTGGCCAATCGACGATCATAAAATAACGCATGCCTACAGTAGCTAAGGTCAAGCCTGTAAGACCGTATAGAAAAGCCATGATACCGAGGCGTGTGTTCTTCACACCAATGATTGGGTCAATTCCGTGAATAGGAAACGGAGAGAAAACTTCAGAAATTTTTACTCCTTTTGCGACGAGCTTCTTTGCACTGTTTTTCAGTACTTCATCGTCATCATACATTACGTATAGAACTTTATCTGACATAGCCTTTGCTTAATGATGTTTGTGATAATCTGGAGACTCTTTGTAAGACTGACCTGAGCCTTTCAAAATTGTTTTGACTTCATTGAGTGCGAGAACTGGGAAGAAGCGCGCAAACAAAAGGAAGAAAACAAAGAACAAACCAATTGTACCAATGTACACTGCGATATCGATGTGGCTTGGGAAGTGCATGCTCCAAGCTGCAGGAATGTAATCGCGGTGGATAGACGTTACGATGATCACGTAACGCTCGAACCACATACCGATGTTCACGACAATTGAAATGAAGAAGGTGAACAACAAGCTGCGACGCAATGGACGGAACCACATGAGCTGTGGAGAAACTACGTTACAAGTCATCATTGACCAATATGCCCACCAGTAAGGACCTGTTGCACGGTTGATAAACGCGTATGATTCGTATTCAACACCTGAATACCAAGAAATGAAAAGTTCTGTAATGTACGCCGTACCCACAATTGATCCAGTTACCATGATCACGATGTTCATGTATTCAACGTGCTTGGTGTGGATGTAAGCTTCTAGACCCATTGCTTTGCGCATGATGAGCAAAAGCGTTTGTACCATGGCAAAACCTGAGAATACCGCACCAGCTACGAAGTATGGAGGGAAGATAGTGGTGTGCCATCCTGGGATAACCGATGTAGCAAAGTCAAATGATACGATCGAGTGAACCGAGAATACGAGTGGCGTTGCCAAACCAGCTAAAACCAATGACACCAATTCAAAACGGTTCCAGTGCTTCGCACGACCAGACCAGCCAAAAGAAAGGATGCTATACATCTTTTTAGCCAATGGTTTCTTAGCGCGGTCGCGGATGGTAGCGAAGTCAGGAATAAGACCGATGTACCAGAACACGAGCGATACTGAAAGATAAGTAGAAATCGCGAATACGTCCCAGAGTAGTGGTGAGTTGAAGTTAACCCAAAGTGAACCGAATTGGTTTGGAATTGGCATAACCCAATAACCTACCCACAAACGACCCATGTGAATGAGCGGGAACGTACCGGCCATAAATACCGCAAAGATGGTCATGGCTTCCGCTGAGCGGTTGATGGCCATACGCCATTTTTGACGGAATAGGAGGAGTACCGCTGAGATGAGCGTACCGGCGTGACCAATACCTACCCACCAAACGAAGTTGGTGATATCCCAAGCCCAGCCAATTGTTTTGTTCAGACCCCAAACACCGATTCCGGTGCCGAGTAAGTACATGATGCTTCCTACACCGTAAAGACCGATAACGAGCGCTATCCCGAAGAGGATATACCACATTTTTGGTGCTTTGTCCTCAATCGGACGACAAACATCTTCTGTTACGTCATGATAGGTTTTGTGACCTAAAATGAGGGGCTCTCTGATTGCTGCTTCCTTTTGCATTGCAGTAGTTTAATTGAATAATAATTAATGATGAGCTTGTTCAGCTACTTGAATATGATCGAGCAAGGAGTTGTCTTCGTTGCGCACTTTTACTTGGTACCAAACGTTTGGCTTCACACCTACTTCCTCGAGTGCTTGGTAGGCACGAACACCTTCTGATTTCTCACGGATCATAGATTTGAGGTCGTTCCAGTCTCCTACAACGATAGCGTTAGTAGGACAAGCGTCAGAACATGCTGTTGCGAATTCGCCATCGGCAATCACACGCGCTTCTTTCTTCGCAACTAATTTGGTAGCTTGGATACGTTGCACACATAGTGAACATTTTTCCATTACACCTCGTGTACGAACGGTAACATCTGGGTTAAGGACCATACGGCCAAGATCATCTTGTGCTGGGTTCACTTCGGTAAACTTCTTGTAAGAAGGATAGTTGAACCAGTTGAAACGACGTACTTTGTACGGACAGTTGTTGGCGCAGTAACGAGTACCAATACAACGGTTGTAAGCCATTTGGTTGAGACCTTCGTTGGAGTGCGTAGTTGCAGCTACCGGACAGACAGTCTCGCAAGGTGCGTGGTTACAGTGATGACACATTAAAGGCATGTGGACAACAGCCGGATTCAAGGCCGCTTTCTCTGCTGCATCATAACTGAATGTTTCTTTGTCTGCTTTTGTACCAACTGCAGCTTCTTCATCAGAAGCAAAATAGCGGTCTATGCGCAACCAATGCATTTCGCGACCGCGACGTACTTCGTCTTTACCCACTACAGGCACGTTGTTCTCGGACTGACAAGCGATGAGGCAAGAACCACAACCAATACAAGATGAAAGGTCGATGGAGATACCCCAACGGTGACCGATTTTCTCAACTGGGTGAGCAGCCCAGAGGTCAAATTCAGAAACTGGCGCCTCGACGTGATTGCCGTGCTTATCCAGTTTTTGAAGTTTGTGTGCTTCATTGTAAGCGTCTTTTTCGCGCTCTTTGAATATAGATAAGGTAGTCTCGCGAACGATAGAGTCACGACCCATAACGGTATGGTGAATCTGTGTAGCAGCAATTGGATATGTACCTTCAGCAGCAGTAATCTTTGCAGCAGCGCTGTATATCATTGTTGCACCCGAAGATACCATTCCGAACACATTAGCTCCGATAGGCGTGAGTTTGCCGTCGGCAGCTTGAACGTGCCCACCATATTCTTTAGTTTGGAATGCAGCTTTTCCGATGTTTTCACCGTTTGCGCCGCGACCATAACCAAGTGCAATACCAATTGTTTTTGGTGCTTGACCTGGCAAAGGATAAACAGGTAGGGTAACTGATTTTCCGTTCACGGTAACAGTTGCTAAATTCAAGCCATGTTCTTGGTCGTAGGTAGTGGCGTATTTGCCTTCCATCTCTACTGGATTCATGGTAATGTAGTTGTCCCAGGTTACTTTGGTAACTGGGTCGGGCATTTCTTGCAACCATGGGTTATTGGCAAACTGGCCGTTACCGATAGCTGCTTTTTGATAGAATACAACTTCAGTTTCGGCAGATTTTGGTAAATCTTTAACCGCCGCAGCTGTAAATGTGAAGGCAGCAGGTACAACTGGAAGGGTTGCACAGCTGTTGTGTGTAAGGTAGTTGAAGTCGCCAGTTGGGCTCATCGCTGCAAAAGTAGCCTTGATGTAGTCATAAGCTACTGCAGAATCTTGACCGCCGCGAGAAGCAGCTCCGTTCCAAACAAGCAATGATTCTAAAGCGCTCGCTGTATTGTGCAATGGGCGAATGGTTGGCTGACCAATAGCATATTCGCCTGCTTTTGCTTGGTGATCTGTCCAATTTTCTAATTGGTGGTGATCAGGGCAAACATAAGTACAGTTGCTGGCTGTCTCGTCTTCGAAAGAAGAGATGGCGACTGTAGTTTTAATTGATTTCAATCCTTTTGCAAAAGCTGCTCCGTTTGGCAAGCTATAAACAGGATTGACACCCATCATGATGAGTACTTCAGGTCCTTTACCGGCTGCAACTGCAGCAGCTAACTTCAGTGCTTTTGCATCTTCTGATTGGTGAAGGTTGATGGTATTGGAAAGATCTATGGTTGTTCCATAAGCACCCAATAGGTTATTGAGTTGGTTGGCCAATTGCTGAACACCAGTGCTGTTTGATCCAGCAACTACTAATGATGATTTTTTAGATTTTTTAAGTGCCGCAATTGCTTTGTCTGCCGCCGCTTTCCAAGAACCAGCTGTAACTGATGTTCCTGGGTTACCTCCTAGGGCTTTGATCATGTATGCAAGAACTGCTGCTTCTTCTGAAGGCTTGATCATGCTGCGTACGTCGGCATTTGAACCAGTTACTGAAAGAACTGACTCAAATTGGAAGTGCTTAGACATCCATTCCCCTTCTGGGTTGCGAGTTGTACCGTATTGAACAGCGAACTCAGTTGGCAACAACCAAGTGCTTAAGAAATCTGCACCGACAGAAACAATCGTTTTTGCCTTGGAGAAGTCATAGCTTGGAATGATGCGCGCGCCAAAGTTCAATAAGTTAGCCTCACGCATACCAGCGTAAGAAATGGCATCGTATTGGATGTGTTCGAATTTGGATTCGCCTTCTCCGTTGAGTTGAGCTGCCATCTCAGCGATAGCACGCTTGATAGATGGAGAGATGACTGTATTGGAAAGTAAAGTAACCTTACCAGCATTTTTAAGCGCCTCTTTGATTCCATCATCGACGGCTCCCCAAGTGGTTTTAGATCCTTTATATAAGGGTTGGGTCAGACGAGCGGAGTCATAGAGACCAAGCACAGAAGCAATGATTTGTGGATTGGTTCCGCCTTTTGTGAAACCAAAATCTTTATTGCCTTTGATGAAAATTGGTCGGCCTTCACGCGTTTTCACCATGATGCTCGCGTAAGAAGCGCCATCATAGTAAGTACTCGCATACCAAGTTGGCATACCGGGCGTTACGTTTTCTGGCTTCACAGCGTAAGGAACAACTTTGGTTACAGGCGCCTCACAAGCTGCCAAAGTAGCGGCAGCAACAGAGAATCCGAGAAACTTCAAGAAGTCGCGACGAGCTGTAGAAGATTCCGCAAGATTTTCATCTGCTAAGAAGTCTTCAACACTTTGTTGGTTTGGAAATTCTTGATCTTTGTTCTTGATGAACTCAGGAGTTTGCTTGAGTTCGTCAATACCTTTCCAATATTTTTTTGACATTTCCATGGTCTTATTTCGACAAGTATGGTTATTACTTAATTAATAGTGGCATTTTGCGCATTCCCAACCGCCAAGTTCGTTGACTGTTACTTTACCGTCGTCATTGAGGTATTGTGCGTAAAGTTTAGGATCTTTTTTGAGGCGACGGTGGATTTCGTCGTAGTATGCGTTTTTACCGTTTCCGATCGCGACATCTTTTTTGCCGTGACACTCAATACACCAACCCATCGTTAGGGTTTTGCGCGTCAGTTTGATGTTGCCTTCGATTTTGTTGAGTTCTTCTACTGGTTGAACTTTTACGGTTTCTACTTGCTGGGTCATGTCGCCGTGGCACTGCTTACAGTCCAGACCACCAACAACAACGTGCTGAGAGTGATTGAAATAAACGTGCTCTGGCAAGACGTGTACTTTATTCCAAACAATAGGTTTGGTTTTGCCGGTATATTTCATGCCTTCTTTATCCCAACCTGCAGCAGCATAAATTTTCTTGATTTGGCTTTGATAAGGTTTTCCTTCACCATCAATTTGTTTGTGACAATTCATACAAACGTTAACTGAAGGAATACTTGCAGATTTAGATTTGGTAACGGTATTGTGACAGTATTTACAATCGATACCGTTGATCCCAGCGTGTTGGCTGTGCGGGAAAGCGATTGGCTGAGAAGGCTGGTAACCTTCCATGATATTGATGGAGTACAACGATTGGAATAACGCTACAATGATTGAAATCACGACTACAAGTGTTGCCAAACCAACTTGCAAACGGTATTTCCAAGCCAAGGCGCGCAATTCTTCGCCGTAGGTCATTTTTTCAGCTTCGGCATCACCTTCGGTAGCTATTTTGAGCTGACGACGAACGCCGCCAACAGCCATGATGATCACTACAAAAATGACACCCATAATGAGCCAAACCCAAGAATTGGATTCTTCTTCAACTGGTGTTTGTGTAGTAGGGTCACCAGGGTTTTGGGTTTTAGGGTCGCCACCCGCAGCAGGGTCTGGCTGTGCGTCAACCCAATCAAGGATAGCGTCGATGTCTTCTTTTTTGAGGTCTGGGAAAGCAGACATGGCCGTTGGAGACCACTTAGAAACTTCGGCAGCATACGGATCGTTGGCTGCGGCAGTTTGCCAGTTGTTTACCCATTGGTAGATGCTACCTTCTTTAGCACCGCCAGCTGCCCACTTTGCTTTTACTCCTGCCAACTTTGGGCCGGTAGAGTTCTTGTGTGTCATGTGACAAGTGGCACATTTAGCTTTAAATAGCCCTTCTCCTTGTGCAGAAGCAAAATTTGAGAATGCAGCAAAGCTGAAAATTAGTGCGGCAAAAGCCAAGGATTTGATGCGCTTAAGCGACTGAATGTTAGATATTTCCATGTAAAAAATTACTAATTCACTCTTTAAAATTGGGCGGAAAAACCGCTTTTTATCGGCAGCAAAATTAAAGCAAACAAGGCAGTTTATGACATTTTGATGACAAAAAATAAGTCCTAAATGTTAATTTAGAATGAATCTAAATAAAGATTTTGAATTGCCGAAATTTCTCTCTTACTTTGCCAACATGAAAGGCTTCCGCTCTATTGTTTTTATCAGCTTATTTTACAGCAATTTACACGCCCAAATACAATTGATTGCAGATCCTCGCATCGAGCAAAAGGTAGCTGCAAAGAACAGCAAACTCATGCCGGGTTACCGCGTTCAATTGTGTTTTGACTCCGACAAAAGTGTCATTGACCAAACGCGCGCTCAGTTCGTCAGTGAATATGCGAAAATCGATACTTATGTAAGATTTGAAGCACCCAACTTTAACCTGATGGTTGGTGATTTCAGGACACAAAAAGAAGCAGAAGAATTGGTAGAACGCATCCGCGGTAGGTACCCCCTCACGATCGTTCACAAAGAACTGATCAATTTGCCGCGCATTGACTAGCTATGTAAAGCTAATCAAAGTGCTTCCAGCCTTGCGCACGCAGGGTAACCGCTGAACCTGATTTATCGATATAGTAAATCCCGTCCGCAGCGTTTGTGATATGCCCGATAATAGTAAAATTCGGATTGGATTGGATGAGTTCTACATCTTTTTGATCAATGGTAAAAAGCAATTCGTAATCTTCGCCTCCATTGAGCGCACACATGCTCGGGTCGAGATTGAAATCTAGGGCTACCATAGAAGTTTTGGCATCAATTGGCAATTTTTCATCGTAAACATGACAACCAACTTGGCTCGACTTACACAAATGCAATACTTCACTTGCTAGACCATCTGAAACATCAATCATTGCCGTGGGTTTCACACTGAGGTCTTTGAGCATGCGGATGACGTCAAGACGGGCTTGCGGTTTGAGTTGACGCTGAAGAATGTAATCGTGGCCATCTAAATCTGGCTGGATATTCGGATTGGCCTTGAAAACTTCTTTTTCGCGCTCTAGGACTTGCAAGCCCATGTAGGCGCCACCTAAGTCGCCAGAAACAACCAAAAGATCGTATTCTTTGGCGCCAGAGCGATAGCACACGGCATCTTGTGCTGCTGTGCCTATAGCAGTAATACTGATCATGAGACCACTTTGCGAAGAGGTGGTGTCGCCACCAATGAGATCGATATTGTAATCGGCGCAAGCAGATTTGATGCCTGCATACAACTCTTCGAGGGCTTCTACTGAGAACCGATTGGACACCGCTAAACTCACTGTGATTTGCTTCGGTATTGCATTCATAGCACAAATATCTGAAGCGTTAACTGCTACTGCTTTGTATCCAAGATGCTTCAAAGGCATGTAAGTGAGGTCAAAATGAACACCTTCTACCAAAAGATCAGTACTTACAAGTTGGCATTGTCCATCACCGACATCAATTACCGCTGCGTCGTCTCCTACGCCGAGCAGTGTTTCGGGATGTTGCGTTGTTAAGTCTTTGGTCAATAGATCGATGAGGCCAAATTCACCTAAATCGGAAAGTTCTGTGCGGTTATCGGACATGGTCAGTATTTTTTCAAAGTTACTGCAAATAAAAAAGCCCCCAAGCGGAGGCTTTTTTGTTGGCCCACTAGGGCTCGAACCTAGACTCTTCTGAACCAAAATCAGACGTGTTGCCAGTTACACCATGGGCCAATAAAAGTGCATCTTTCAATGCGAGTGCAAAGTTAAGAAGTTTTTTCTTCTCGGCAAATAGCTCGAGAAAAATTTTTTAGTCCGATTATTCTTAAATTCGCATCTACATTATTTACAATTAAATTGTGCGCATGACTTACTCTAAATGGAACACATACCTTGGCTGGCTCATCTTTGCAATTGCCTCGGCTGTTTACCTCATGACCATTGAATCCACTGCAAGTCTCTGGGACTGTGGAGAATACATAACAGCAGCTTATAAATTAGAGGTTGGTCACCCTCCGGGCGCACCACTATTTATGGTACTCGGACGCTTGTTCTCCTTTTTTGCTGCACCTGAAAATGTAGCAGTCTACATCAACGCACTTTCTGCTATTTCAAGTTCTTTGACCATCCTATTTATGTTTTGGTCACTGACACTTTTGATTAAAAAAATTGTTTTAAAACAAGGTGACGACCTTTCAGGAGGTACCCAAATCGCCATTTTCAGCGCAGCTGCCATTGGTTCTTTAGCATATACCTTTTCAGATTCATTCTGGTTTTCTGCAGTAGAAGGTGAGGTTTATGCCATGGCCTCATTATTTACAGCTGTTATTTTTTGGGCTATTCTTAAATGGGACGAAGAAATGGAGCAAATTCAACACGGTTCCAAACTCTCCGATTTGCGTCCAAATCGTTGGCTATTATTGATTTTCTTCATGTTGGGCCTCGCCATTGGCGTCCACTTACTCGGGATCTTGGTTGTTCCTGCCATTGGTTACATGATTTACTTCCGCACACAAGAAGAAGTGAGCATCAAAGGTCTCCTTTTAACAGGTGTGATATCCGTGGTTGCACTGGGCTTTATCCAGGAAGCTGTGATTCCGGGTAGTATTGCCATGGCCTCTAATTTTGAAGTTTCTTTCGTCAATAGCCTAGGCTTGCCTTTTTACAGCGGTACTATTTTCTTTTTTATCTTACTGATCAGTGCTTGCCTTTATGTAGTTCGATACGCACACCGCGCTGGCAAAACCATTCTTTACAACGCCATGATGGGCTTAGTTATGTTGCTCATTGGCTACGGTTCCTTTGCCGTGATCGTCATCCGCTCAAATGCCAACACACCACTCGACGAAAACGATCCCGAGAACCTGGTTACCCTGCATTCCTACCTCAAACGCGAGCAATACGGCTCTGCTCCTATCCTCTTCGGGCCCTACTGGAATTCTTTTCGAAATGGTGAAGAAATGACCGAAGATGGACCAAAAATTTTAGACCGCTCCTCTTGGAAAGACCTTTCTGCTTATTTCTTGCGCCGCTTTGTTGTCATTGAGAATGACGTCGAAGTAAAGGCTTTTGCAAGCGAAACAGAAGCAGAGGCATGGGTCAAAGCCAATAAAGGTGCTTACAGCATTGAAGAAAAGTATTACGAAAGCAACGCGAGTATCCGCGAAGGCGCAGTAGCAACATACGCTCAGACAACATTCTTTCCACGAATGTATAACGGTGAAGGATCAGGTGCAGCGTTGCACAGACAACTCTACGCTAAATGGTCTGGCTACAACGAAAATGACGGCACGAGCACAGAAATTGGGCGCGACGGCAAACGCCTTCCTACTTTTGGCGAAAACCTCACCTACTTCTTCCGATACCAAGTCAACTTCATGTACATGCGCTATTTTATGTGGAATTTTGCCGGTCGCCAAAACGACTTGCAAGGCCACGGCGACAACATGCACGGCAACTGGCTTTCTGGCATCTCATTCATTGATGAAGCACGCCTGGGCAGCCAAGAGCATGCGCCATTTTACACAAAAGAAAACCCAGCTCGCAACACCTACTTCATGTTGCCGCTTATCCTTGCGTTAATTGGTCTTGTTTTCCATTACCGCAAAATGCCTAAAGATGCCTTTATCCTTACACTGGCCTTCTTGTTCACAGGGCTCGCAATTGTCGTTTACCTCAATCAAAAGCCATATGAGCCGCGCGAGCGCGACTACGCTTACGCAGGTTCCTTCTACTTCTTTGCCATGTGGATTGGCATCGGCGTATATGCCATTTTTGATTTGCTCAAAAAATACCTCCAAGAAAGTAAAGTGCGCGCAAGTATTGCCACAGCACTTGGTTTAATTGTTCCGGTCATGATGGGGACTCAAAACTGGGATGACCACGACCGCAGCGGCAAAACGAGCGCACGCGATTTAGCGCACAACTACCTCGAATCTTGCGGTAAAAACGGTATCTTATTTACCAACGGTGACAACGACACCTTCCCGCTTTGGTATTTGCAAGAAGTGGAGGGCAAGCGCACAGACGTTCGCGTATGTAACCTCTCTTTAATGGGCACCGACTGGTACACCAACCAAATGAAACTTAAAACGTACGAATCTGATCCACTTCCAATCAAGTTTAGAGAAGACCAGATCTTGATGTATGCTGGCAATACCGATCAGGTCTACTTTATGCCTTTGCTGCAGTTGTTTTCTCAAAACCTTTCGGATACCATTATTAAAAAAGTACTCGATCTGCGCTTGAAGCACAACCCATCTGAAGCCAAAATGGCTGCCGGTTATTTTGACCAACGTGCACAGGTCATCTTTGCAGATGTTGTGGCCAAAACGCCAGAAGCAGAGCTGCTCAAGACGCAAATTGCCGCTACAGACTCTACCAACATGATTGCCGCTACCATCGACAAATACCAAAAAGTTTTCCAACTCTTTGAAGCGGCAAGAAACGGCCAAGTAGAATTTAAAAACAACACGGGCCAAGAACTCCAAGAACTCCTTGAACAATATGAGCGCATTTGGTCTGCAGTAGATTTCGCCGATGCAATGGCATTTGTCCGCGACGACGCCAACATGATCACCGACGAGCAGAACAAGTTTAGCTTCTTCCCATCAACTAAATTTGCTTTGAAGGTCAATCGTCAAAATGCCATCGCCGCAGGTGTGTTGAGTGCTAAAACCAAAGCTGCCGATGTAGCCGATGAAATAATCTTTGAGTTTGACCCCGAAAGAAACCAAGCACTTCCGCGCGATGAAGTCATGATGATGGATGTTGTGGCCAACAACGATTGGAAGCGCGGCATTTACTTCTCTAGCAACCGTGGTTCGTCTTTCTCTATTGCACTTTTGAGTGCAGGTTATATCAAACAAGTCGGGATGGCTTACGCCTTAACACCTGACAAAAAAGAACCTGCACTAATGGACGTCAATCAGATGGAGAAAAACATGCTCGAGACCTACATTTTTGGCGACATGGCCAACCCGAATGTACTCACCGACTATTATGCGCGCCGCCACACCATTCAGTACCGCGCCAATTTCTTGTTGCTCGCAGAACAACTCTACGCGCTCGGACGCAAAAACGAAGCCATCAAAGTGCTCGACCGCGCCATGCAAATCATGCCGGAAGAAACCGTCATGGACTACGGAGATATCAACCCCGTTGATCCTTTCAATTCTTTGAACTACAATAAAGCACACAACCAGTTTATGTATCAAGGTCAAGACATCAGACCACTCAATGCAGGTATCTTACATGAATTTGTACAGCTATATTATCTGCTCGGACAAGATCAAAAAGCTGCTGCTTTGGGTCAAAAACTCCTTGAAAATTATCAATCTGTTGTTGCTTTCTTTGAACACAGCGACGTCGAAATAGCGGGCAACGAAGAAAATGCCGAAGACCTCATTGCGGTTGCAGATGCCTTGCTCAAAATGCGCACAACAATTAAAGAAAAAAACACCAACGGTACTGCATTTGAGCGTTTGCTTGAAAAAACAATTCAAGTACTTTACAAAAAAGTATTGCCGCGCATCTATAGTGGGTTAGATGCTTTGGCCTCTGAAAATGGCGAAGCCGGGGATGGCCTTTACACCAATCGCTTGGCAAATCTGCAGTTGTACATGGGTGCCTTGGCCGAACACCACGGCCTTGTCAAAGCACCTGTTGTGAACCGCGCGCCCGCACCTGTTCAACCATCAAATATCGATGTCAATGCACTTACCACGCCAGGGCAGGGCCCAGACACGAATCGGATGATGCAATAAACGATCAAATGCACAAGTAACTCTTTTCAATCAACAACCATGAAAATCGACCTGCCTGCATTTGAACTACCTTTCTTCGCTGCACTATTACTGTTATTAGTGCTGGCACGTTTCTTTGGCGAACTTTTTGAACGCATGCGCCAACCCGCCATGATTGGTGAAATCATTGCTGGTATCATCTTAGGGCCCTCTGTTTTGAATTTCATTCACCGCACAGAGGAGCTAAAAGTGATCTCGGATCTTGGTGTGTTTTTATTAGTCATTTTAGCTGGCCTAGAAATTAATTTTGATGACATCTTAAAGTCCATCAGAGGGCGGAATATTTTTGTATCTATTTTAGCCTTTCTGATCCCAATTGGTAGTGGTTTTCTTGTTGGTCAGCTATTTGGTCAGCCCGTTATGACTACCGTTTTTATTGGTTTATGTGTTGCCATTACCGCCCTACCTGTCAGTATTCGCATTTTAATGGACCTCGGTAAATTGCACACAGATATTGGTCAAAAAATTATCTCGGTAGCCATTTTTGACGATGTCTTAGCTTTAACTATTCTCGGTATCTTACTTGACTTCAAAGATCTAGACTCATCTTATTCTGAGGTAACCAAAATGACCATTTGGACCATTCTCAAATTGCTACTATTTGTAGGCGTGATAGTCGGTTCTTACAAACTGATTCAACACTTTGCCAAAAAAGAAAACTTCCTAGAAACACAGCTCGATAAGCTTATTAGTGTCCTTAGAGGTAAAGAATCCTTATTTGCGCTGCTATTTGTGTTTATCCTCCTATTTGCAACCTTAACAGAAAGCATCGGACTGCATTTCATTATCGGATCGTTTTTCGCGTCCATGCTCTTATCAAAAAAATTGATTGGCGAAAAAAACCTAGCCACCTTTCATAAAACCACCAACAGTATGGCTATGGGTTTTTTGGCGCCAATTTTCTTTGCAGGAATTGGCCTAGAGTTCAAACTTGGTTCCATCAATAATATCTTGTTGCTCCTCGCCATCCTTGCTGTTTCATTTCTATCCAAAATTATTGGGGGCTACATTGGCGGGCGAATTTCACTACTCAACCATAGAAAATCGCTCACCCTTGCCTATGGCATGAATGCAAGAGGTATCATGGAATTGGTCATTGCCAATATTGCATACCGCGAAGGATTTGTAAATGTGGAGGTATTCTCTATGCTCGTAATCATGGGGCTTGTCACGACCCTATCTACCCCCTTCCTTTTGAAGTATTCATTTAAACGTTTAGAAAAAACGGAGGTCACTTGAAAAAAAGCAAATCGGCCTATTGGCTTTATTTTCTTGGTGCTTATGTGATTATCCAATTTATTTGGTGGGGATATCACCTCATTCAGCTCAGTTCATACATTCCACAACAAGATGCGCAGCTCTCTAGGCGTGTAGGTATGGTATTTGGCGAAGGCGCTGTGTTTTTGGTGATCCTCGCTGTTGGCATTTACCGTATTCGAAAGTCTATTTCCAAAGAACTTGCTTTTCAGCAGCAACAACAAAACTTCCTATTGACCGTCACTCACGAACTCAAAACACCAATTGCAGCACTCAAATTGTATATTCAAACATTGCAAAAGCACCATTTGCCCGAAGATAAAAAAGAAAAAATCCTGACAGGAGCGCTCCAAGAAAACGAACGCCTTAGCCAGCTCATCGAAAATATCTTGAATGCCTCGCGCGCTGAAAACAAACAATTTGCGCTGCAAAAACAAAATACAGAATTGGTTGGACTTGTTCATACCATTACCGAAAGATACCAAGCAAGATATCATGCCAAACTTATTGATTTCAGTGGGCCTAAAGAACTCTTTGCAGAGGTGGATCAACATATGCTTGATACCATTATAGTCAATTTGATGGAAAACGCCATCAAATATGGTGGTACACAACAGCTCATTAGCATCAAAATGGAAAAACTTGACCGAGTTGTTGCCATCAAGATCGCCGATCAAGGGCCGGGAATTGACCCTGCTGAGCGTTTACATATTTTTGAAAAATTCTATCGCATAGGATCTGAAGAAACCAGAAAACAAGCTGGTAGCGGACTTGGCTTATATATTGTTGCGGAATACGTCCGACTGCACAACGGTCAGATTCGCTGTATTGAAAATAGCCCATCCGGCAGTATTTTTGAGCTAATTTTACCTTTATGAACAAAAAAGTAGGCCTGCTTATCCTAGATGGCTGGGGACTCGGAGATCAAAGCCAATCAGATGCTATTTTCAACGCCAATACGCCTTTCTTCGATAGCCTAATGGCAAAGCACCCAAATGCCACATTAGAAACGTCTGGCGAAGCCGTAGGGCTTCCTGAAGGGCAAATGGGAAACTCTGAAGTAGGACACCTTAATATAGGTGCTGGCCGCGTGGTTTACCAAGAACTCACCCGCATCAACAAAAGTATCCGCGACGGTGAATTACAGCAAAATCCTGTTTTGCAGGCTGCTTTTGAGCAAGCCAAACAAGCAGACCGAAAATTACATTTCATCGGCTTGGTTTCTGATGGAGGGGTGCACAGTTCACAAGCTCACCTCCATGCGCTTTGTCAGATGGCCCATGCAGCAGGTGTAGGCCCCTATTTTGTGCACGCCATTACCGACGGTCGAGATTGTGATCCAAAAAGCGGCTTAGGTTTTATCCATGAACTAGAAACCGTTCTTGAAAAAGAAAATGGCCAAATCGCCAGCGTCATTGGAAGGTATTACGCCATGGACCGCGACAAACGATGGGAACGGGTGGCAAAGGCTTATCATTTGATGGTCAATGCTGTGGGTTCAAAAGCGCAAAGCGCAAGTGCCGCCATTGCCGCTGCGTATCACGATGGTATTACCGATGAATTCATGCTTCCACATGTAATTGACCCAAAGGGTTGCATCTCTCCTGGCGATGTGGTCATCTTTATCAACTTCCGAACAGACCGGCCGCGAGAACTGACTACCGCCCTAACCCAAGAAGCTTTCCCGGAATACAATATGAAGCCGCTCGATGTACATTTTTACACCATGACAAATTATGACGAGCGTTTCAAGGGGCTACATGTATTATTTGATAAGGATAACTTACAACAGACTTTAGGTGAAGTCATCTCAACAGCGGGCTTGAGCCAAGTGCGCATCGCTGAAACCGAGAAGTATCCACACGTTACTTTCTTTTTCAATGGCGGACGCGAAACTGCTTTTGAACGCGAAGCGCGTTTACTCATCTCATCACCAAAAGTAGCCACCTATGACCTCCAACCCCAAATGAGTGCGCCTGCGGTGGCTAATGAGCTCATCGCACATATGAAAGCACAGCAGCCAGATTTTATCTGCCTGAATTTTGCCAATCCAGACATGGTAGGCCATACAGGTGTATATGCTGCAATTATTGAAGCTGTAGAAACTGTAGATGCGCAATTAAAAAAAGTTATAGAAGCAGGACTAGAACTCGGCTATGAGTTCTTGGTTATTGCCGATCATGGCAATGCCGATTATGCAGTGAATTCGGACGGCACGCCAAATACAGCGCATAGCCTCAACCCGGTTCCAGTCATTTTGGTTAGTACCTACCAAGATGTTCAGTTAAAAGATGGAATTCTTGCAGATGTTGCACCTACCATTCTGGCGCGTATGGGATTAGATCAACCGGATAAAATGACAGGGAGTAGTTTGTTATCTTAGGAAGACAACATTACTCAAGTATAATTCCTCTTGCATTGAGTGTGGGAATCCAGTTGAATGATGGCGGATTGATACTACCTGCCTCAAATACAAAGCGCTTGTCAAACATGGTTTCGTGTACCCAAAAACTAACCCAGAACTCATTGTTGATGCCAAATAAATCCGGCATAATAGGCTCAATTCGGGCAGCTTCACCTGGCATCATGACCTCAATTCCTTTTCTGAGTGTTGATGTTTTAATGTTTTCGCCTGTTGTAGGGTGCATTCCATAGCCTGTTGACGCCACTATAATTCCTTCCATGATGTCATCCCGGTTATTGATCAAGAAGACAATATATTCTGGTTCGGCATTGTCTATGGGTAGTTCCACCAATGCCAAGGCTACGTTTTCTACTTTTGGTCCGAGTAAGTCTTCTCTCATGAATGTGCAATTTGATAATTAAAAATAGCGGCCATTTGTGCAGTCAACACGCTTCTGACCTCATTGATATCTATTTGACGACCGAGTTCTTTGGTCATGGACGTGACCGCCTTGTCTTGGATACCACAAGGCACTATATTTCCAAAATAACTGAGGTCGGGGTCTACATTTAAAGCGATACCATGCATCGTGACCCAGCGCGAGCACTTGACGCCCATGGCACAGATTTTACGCGCATTTGGGCCCGCTGGATCGAGCCAAACACCTGTCAAACCGTCAAGCCTTGCAGCACCAATACCGAAATGGCCCAGCGTTTGGATGACCGCCTCTTCCAAAAAACGCAAATATTGATGGATATCTGTAAAAAACTGCTCTAAATCGAAAATTGGATACATGACCAGCTGGCCTGGGCCATGATAAGTAATGTCTCCTCCCCTATTGATTTTAAAAAACTGAGCCTCTATTTGGTCGAGATGTGCTTGATCGAGCAATAGGTTCTCTGCCGCACCACTTTTGCCAAGTGTGTACACATGCGGATGCTCACAAAACAACAAATGATGCGTTGGCAGTACCGCCGTATTTTGCTTGCGGTTTTCTATTTTGCAGTCGACAGCAGCTTTAAGCAAGGATTCTTGTAAATCCCAAGCTTCCTGGTAATCAATGAGTCCTAAATTTTTGACCCTAACTTTTGGAAGACTCATTGTTTATCTCAGTACATTGACATGGCCCGCTATGGTTCGGGTCACCATTTTGTTATCTGTGTAAGTTATTTTCCAATTATAAAGCCCCAACTGAACATCTTTGCTGTCCTTATAGCGACCGTTCCAACCCTCAGACGGCGTGTCGGTCTCCCAGACTAAAGCGCCCCAGCGGTTGAAGATCTGTAGTTCGTATCTTCCGATGATGTCTACATTAGAGAATACCGGTAAGAA
>JAIXUE010000011.1 GCA_027483605.1 Cryomorphaceae bacterium
CGCAACGCAACTGGCGACCTCATGAACCGCATTTCAGAAGACGTAGGGTTGGTGCGCATGTACGCCGGTCCAGGCATGATGTACACCATCAATTTGGCGGTCAGTTTCATTTTAATTGTCGGCAAAATGATTTCCATCTCACCTAGCCTTACTGTCTTTGTGTTGCTGCCCTTACCGCTGATGAGCATCCTGATTTATAAAGTTTCTTCCACGATGAATAAAATGAGTTTGGAAGTCCAAAAAGAACAATCGTTTTTAAGTACCCTAGCCCAAGAATCTTTTGCGGGTATCCGCATCATCAAAGCCTACCAACGCGAAGAACAAACCACCCAAAAGGTAAGTGAATCAGCGGAGCGCTACAAAAAACAAAGCATGCGCTTGGTATTGGTCAATGCTTTTTTCAGCCCAACCATTATCTTTTTAATTGGCCTTAGCTCCATGATCGCTATTTATTACGGCGGGCTCTTGACCTTTGAAAAGAAAATGACCGTTGGAGGTATTGTCGCATTCATTATGTATGTCACCAACCTCACTTGGCCCTTTGCTAGCTTGGGCTGGATTTCCTCCATTATCCAACGTGCAGCAGCCTCCCAACAGCGCCTCAACGAATTTTTATTGCGCAAACCCAAAATCAAAAATGACGCTGACCTAGCGTGTCCGCTTGAAAAAGGGTTGGCGTTTGAGCAGGTCTCTTTCAGTTACCCGGAAAGCGACACCAACGTACTCTCTGACGTTTCATTCTCCGTTCAAAAAGGTGAAACACTCGCAATCATCGGACCAACCGGCGCTGGAAAGTCAAGTATTTGTGCCTTATTGGCGCGGCATTTTGACCCAATTTCCGGACAAATCAGCATTGATCAAAAAGCCTTGCCAAGCTATAGTTTAAATGCCTACCGCCATCAAATTGCACTTGTACCTCAAGATGTCTTTCTCTTTTCAGACACCATTGCCAACAATCTCAAATTTGGTGTCGAACAACAAGACCTCAGCATAGAGAAGCTCGAGGCTGCTTGTAAAAAAGCACACGTACTGCACAATATACTTGCCTTTCAAGATGGTTTTCAAACCGTTCTCGGCGAAAGAGGTGTCAATTTAAGCGGAGGTCAAAAACAGCGCGTCTCCATTGCACGTGCCCTGCTGCGCAGCCCTAAACTCCTTATTTTAGACGATTGCCTGAGTGCAGTAGATACAGAAACGGAAGAAATCATCTTGAACGAACTCCAAAAAGATGCGCATGAACGCGCCACTATTATTGTGTCGCACCGCATCTCTTCCATACGAAATGCCACAAAAGTCATTGTCTTAGCAGAAGGACGTGTAATCGAATCTGGCTCGCACGAATCATTATTAGCCCAAAAAGGCGCTTATTTTGATATGTATCAGTTTCAGTTGGAGCAAGAGCTTCAGGCCAAAAGCAACTGATAATCAACAGTTATCAACCATTAATTGTTTGTCTTTTTTTGAAACACTTATGCCGTAGCTTGCGTACATTCGACCAAACCAATTAAAACAAACAACTATGAAAAAATTAATGATTTTTGTAGGAGCATTGACATTGACTGGGTCTTTGTTTGCTCAAAAGCCTGCTAGTGACGACGCGCGTTATTCATTAGAAGGACTTGCTAACTTGAATACCACTGATGGGATGAGTTTTGCCGCACCTTCTATCCGCTTGCGTTATTTTGCCACAGACCAAATTGCTGGACGCTTACAATTTGGCTTCGGTGGCGATGGTTCATCTATCTCTACAATTCCTAGTAAAGAATCTTACACCTATGTCAACTCAGCTGGCGACAAAGAAGGCACGGTTGACATCGCACGAAGCGCTTTTGATGTGCAATTAGGTGCTGAATATCATTTGGCTGGAACGTCAAAAATGTCTCCTTATTTTGCTGGCCATATTGGCTTTGGTCGAGGATCTGAAGATCAAACCTGGACAGATGTTTTTTATTCAGTTCCAGGCGACCCAACAAGTGAGCTCGCTTATACGGAAGGGTTTTCTGTAAGTGCAACTGGCGGATACAGCACCTTTAGCTGGGGTGTTGGTGCAGGTTTCGATTATTATGTTGCCGAAAACCTATATTTAGGTTTGGAACTGAATTTGACAAGCACTTCAGTTACCAATGATGATCTCGTAAAAGACATCACCACACCAGCTTCTACCACACCAACTACCATTACTACACTTGGAAACAAAATGTCCTACACCAATATTGGTGCGGCACATGGTTCGGTACGTATCGGTTGGAGATTCTAAACAAATCTATACCTATTCAATCAAGGGGGCTTCGGCCCCCTTTTTTATTGTTCTTTTGAAAAAGTGTAACTTTGCAGCATGGAGACAAGAAAGCACGTAGAAGTTTGTTTTACGCCCGGAGAATATCCTTATTACAAAGATGAGTTTGAAATTGTAGTTGTTATTGACGTGCTGCGCGCCACCTCAGCAATATGTGCTGCCTTTGACAACGGCATCAACTCCATCATTCCCGTACCCACTGTAGAAGAAGCTTGGGCATACAAACAGAAAGGTTTTTTAGCTGGCGCAGAACGCAAAGGTCAAATTGTAGAAGGATTCGACTTCGGTAACTCGCCCTTTTCCTACATGCGTGAAGATTTCAAAGGACAAGACGTTGTGCTCACCACTACCAATGGAACCAAGTCATTGGACGTCGCCAAAGATGCTGAAATTGTCGTTGTGGGTGCCTTCTTGAACCTAGATGCCTTGTGCAATTGGCTAGCAAAGCAAGACAAAAATGTACTCTGCTTGTGTTCGGGCTGGCAAGACAAATTCAACTTAGAAGATACCATTTGTGCGGGAGCAATTTGTCAGTATTTAATCGGAACGGGCAACTATATTTCCGATGAAGACTCTTCTATTGCAGCCAAGTATTTATACCTTTCGGCCAAGGACAATTACCTTGGTTACCTCAAGTCGAGTTCACACCGCCGCAGGCTCAAAAACCTGAACCTCAATGAAGATATCAAGTATTGTCTGACTCCCAATCAAACGGAGGTCATTCCAATACTTAAAGATGGCAAACTTATCAAACTTCAGGAAGCTTAAACGCTTTTCGCTTCTCGTTTTTACGGGATTCCTTTTTACTCAAAATCAAACCAAGCTCAATAGCCAGTGGGGCTTTGCAGGCCACCAGCGCATCAATGAATTTGCAGTTTACCTCTTACCTGCTGAATTGCAGGCTGTTTTCATACAGCACCTGCCCTACCTCATCAGTCAATCCGTAGCACCAGACCAACGCCGCTACGCCGTTCAAGCTGAAGCTCCCCGCCACTACATTGACCTCGACCATTATTACAAGAAGGGGCAAGATCCATTCTGGAACCTCCCCCAAAACTGGCAAGAGGCCATGGATTGCCACTCCGAAGATACTCTTCAAGCCTACGGAATTGTACCTTGGCACGTGGTGCGCATGAAATACAGGCTACAAAAAGCATTTGAAGAGAAGGATTTGACATTACTGCTCAAATACGCGGCAGAAATCGGTCATTATATTGCCGATGCACATGTGCCTTTGCACACTACCGAAAACTACAACGGTCAACTCACCAATCAACATGGTATTCATGGCCTCTGGGAGAGCCGCTTAATTGAGCTACAAGCCGAAAACTACAACTATTGGATTGGCAAAGCCAAATATCTCCCATCTATACAAAAAGAAATTTGGGCTGCGGTTCGCGCTTCGCATGCCGCCCTAGACTCTGTACTCCGATTCGAAAAAATGGTGAGCCATGAAATAGGTTTGGCAGAAAAATACAGCTATGAACAGCGCGGCAGCACCCTCACAAAAGTCTACTCTCGAAAATTCTGCGAAGCATATCACAAAAGCCTTAATGGCATGGTAGAAAGACGCTTGCGTGCAGCCATCATGATGGTGAGCAGTGTGTGGTACACAGCATGGGTAGATGCCGGACAACCAGATTTGAGGAAGCTTCAATTAGAAGCCAATCAAAAAAAAGACGTCACTGAAAATGACACAATTCAAAAAATAAATACGCGTTGGAAACAACGGAGCTGTCATTAGCTCAAACTTCTGTAGCGTATGCGCTTAGGCCCGGAGTCGCCGAGGCGTTTTTTGCGATTTTCTTCGTACTCAGAATAAGATCCTTCGAACCAATACACTTGAGAGTCTCCTTCAAAAGCCAAGATATGCGTACAAATGCGGTCTAAAAACCAGCGGTCGTGGGAAATCACTACCGCACAGCCCGCAAAGTTCTCGATGCCTTCTTCAAGAGCGCGCAAGGTATTGACGTCGATGTCGTTGGTGGGCTCATCTAGCAAGAGCACATTGGCTTCGGTTTTGAGCGTCATGGCTAAGTGTAAGCGGTTGCGTTCACCTCCTGAGAGAATGCCTACTTTTTTGTTCTGATCGGAGCCATTAAAGTTGAATTTCGATAAATAGGCTCGCGCATTGATTTTGTCATTGCCTACTTCTACGTATTCGAGACCATTTGAGACGACATCGAAAACGGTTTTATCCGGATGGATGTCTTTGTGGCTTTGGTCGACGTAGCCAATTTTGACGGTTTCGCCAACGGTGAACTCACCATTATCTGGAGAAAGTTCTGCCATGATCATTTTGAATATAGTGGTCTTGCCCGCGCCATTTGGCCCGATGATACCCACGATTCCGGCAGGTGGTAATTTGAAATTGAGGTCGTCGTAGAGAAGTTTGTCTCCAAATGCTTTGCCAACATGTATGGCGTCGATGACGTTGTTGCCTAAGCGCGGACCATTTGGAATGGGCATTTCGAGCTTGGCTTCTTTTTCACGGGCATCGGCAGACAACATTTTGTCGTAGTTCTGCAAACGCGCTTTACTCTTCGCCTGACGCGCTTTGGGGTTCATGCGCACCCATTCGAGCTCTCGAGCCAACATTTTTTGACGCTTAGACTCCGTTTTTTCTTCTTCTTGCAAGCGCTTGCCTTTTTGCTCGAGCCAAGAAGTATAATTTCCTTTCCAAGGAATGCCTTCGCCGCGGTCGAGTTCAAGGATCCAACCTGCAACGTTGTCTAGGAAATAGCGGTCGTGGGTAACGGCAATTACGGTGCCTTTGTATTGCTGAAGGTGTTGCTCTAGCCAATCGATAGACTCTGCATCTAAGTGGTTGGTCGGCTCATCTAGCAAAAGCACATCCGGATTTTGCAAGAGCAAACGGCAAAGTGCAACGCGGCGGCGCTCACCACCTGAGAGTGTGCCAATAAGTTGGTCGTCGGGCGGACAGCGCAAGGCGTCCATGGCACGCTCGATTTTGGTATCGAGTTCCCAGGCATCTAGCGCATCGATTTTATCCTGGACTTCGCCTTGGCGAGCAATGAGCTTATCCATTTTATCGGGATCAGACATGACGTCTTCATCCATAAATGAATTATTGATTTCTTCGTATTCGGCAAGGACGTCTACAATTTCTTGTGCGCCTTCGAGTACGATATCGCGCACCGTTTTATTTGGGTCGAGCTCCGGCTCTTGCGGCAAGTAGCCAACGGTGTATCCCGGTGAAAACACGACTTCACCTTGAAAAGATTTATCGAGTCCGGCAATGATTTTCATGACCGTAGACTTACCCGAACCATTCAAACCAATGATGCCAATTTTGGCGCCATAAAAGAATGACAGGTAGATATTTTTAATGATTTGCTTGCCTTGAGGAGTGACTTTTGACACCCCTACCATAGAGAAAATGATTTTTTTGTCGTCTGACATATTGCTTATTTATCGAGTTCGTATTTGTTATATTCCTTGCTCTGCAGTACTTCAATGGCTTTTTGCAGAATTTCGTTGGTTTCGTTGTATATCTGAAACATTTCGTTGGTGCTCCACAAATCTTGAGCGAGCACCGCTTTCAAGCGCAATTTGAGGAGTTTTTCACTGGTACTATAGCCCTTTTGATCAAAAAGCAAAGTGGAGTCTTCTTGAGCGACATGCGCAAAAAACTGATCCATAAATGCTTGATCGCAGTTGAAGTTGTTTTTAAAGGTATTGATGTCTGGGTATTGCGCCTTGAGAGCAGCTCTGTTGGCATTGATGTATTTGAAAGCAAAATTATTGACATGCCCACCTTGGATGAGATCTGAAAAATAAGTGCTGGTTTCGGTGGTATCTAAGGCCACAAATACATCCGGCATGATGCCGCCGCCGCCGTATACAGTGCGCTTTGTCTTGAGCGTTTTGTACATGAGTGAATCAGGCATTTTGATGGAATCCTTTAGAAAGAATTCGCCGTTCAGGTAGCGCTGATTGAGGTCTTTGCGATAGGTTTCGGTGTCTTGATATGGCTTTTGAATGTGGCGACCTGTAGGCGTGTAATAGCGTGCAATGGTAAGTCGCATTTCAGAACCATCGCTAAGTGGCATTGGGCGCTGAACAAGACCTTTTCCGTAGGTGCGACGGCCCACAACCAAACCGCGGTCCCAGTCTTGGATGGCGCCTGATAAAATCTCACTGGCACTGGCGCTGTATTCGTCGGTGAGTATGATGAGTTGGCCGTCTTCAAAAAGTCCTTTTTTGCCCGCTTTGAGATCGTAACGGGGTTGCGCACGGCCTTCTGAGTAAACAACAAGTTTATCGCCTGATAAGAATTCATCACCGAGCTTGTGAGCAGCGTCTAGCAAACCACCACCATTGCCTTGCAAATCAAAAATGAGGCTTTTCATGCCCTGTTCTTTGAGACTCAACAACGCATTTTGCACTTCTTGAACGGTTGTTTTTGAAAAGCTATTGAGCTTAATGTATCCGATTTCTTTGTCAATCATGTAGGCGGCATCTACGGAGAAGACCGGGATTTTGTCTCGGGTGATCGTGAAATCTAGAAGTTTGCCTTTGCGGTTAACGGTTACTTTAACTTTGGTACCGAGGTCGCCCATGAGTTTTTGACGCACTTGGTCATTTTTAATGCCAATTCCTGCAACGCTTTGACCATCTACTTGTACAATTTGATCGCCGGGTAAAATACCCAACTTTTCTGACGGACCACCAGGAATGGTGGCTACAACACTAATGGTGTCTTTCATGAGCTGAAAACGCACGCCGATTCCGACAAAACTACCGTTGATCGTCATTTGGGCGTCGTCGAGCTCTTCTTTCGGAATGTAAGTGGAATGAGGGTCAAGTGCCTCTAACATGGCTATAATGGCCGTTTCTGTAAGTTCCGGAGCATTTGGTGCATCTACATAAAAGCGTTCGATATTGTACAGCACTTCGGCGTATTTCTGCGCTGATGCGGCAGCTTTATTGGCATCTTGGGCCCATAGGCCGGCGACAAGAAAAGACGTGATCAGGAGAAAAGTAAGGCGCATGTCAGTAAATTTTATGAAATACAAAAATAAGCATCGCCGCTCAAATTGCTCAGAAAGTTTAACTTTGTTATGCACACATGAGAGAAAAAAAACGCAAACTCCACTGGTATCAAACACGCAAAGCGCGCAATGCTTTTAAACGCACTAAAAAAATCAGTGGCTATTTCTTCACTTTTTTAGGCTCTGCCATTCTTTTATATGTCATTGCCACCTTTATTTTATCTAGAATTACAGTCAAGGGCCAAAACAACAAAGGCGCCAACATTCAAATCTTCCTCATGAAATCTGGGGTTCACACCGATTTCATTTTACCTGTCTGTAACGATATCAAAGATTGGCGCGCCGAATTCCCCTTGGCCAACACTGGCTTCAAAGACAGCCTAAGCAAACTGATCTCCATTGGTTGGGGCGACCAAACCTTCTATATGAATACACCCACCTGGTCCGATTTAACTGTCAAAACTGCCCTTACCGTTCCGTTTGGCTTAGGTCCTTCTGCCATTCACGCCACTTATTACCAGCAGCTCCTCGACGACCGTCCAAATATCCGACTGCACCTCACTCAAAAGCAATACCGAAAACTTGTGCTTTACATTGAAAAAACCCTTGACCGAAAAGGGAACGGACAAACGAAATACATCAAAGCAAGCATGCCCGGCGTGGTCACGGGCAACGATGCTTACTATGCTGCAAAAGGACGCTATAGTCTTTTTTTCACTTGTAACTCATGGGTCAACGCTGGCTTAAAAGCATGCCAACAAAAAGCGTGTTATTGGACTGCCTTTGCCGGTGGTATCTTTTATCAGTATGGCAAGTAAGGCACTTTTTTTCGTTGTTTTCAACCTCCTTTATTCAATGGTCATGAGTCAAGATTACCTTGTTTTTATCAACGGTTACCGAGGCCCTAAATACGACCAAGAGCTTCCAAACAACCAAATCCATTACAAAGACCCAACGGGTTATTGGTACAAACTCGACGACAGCATCCAAAAACGTTTTCCCAATACCAAAGCCCTTTACTTTGACGCACATCATCCATTGAGCACCTCTACCCACCGAAAAATGTCTAAAGCAGTTCGTTCCTTTTTGTTTTCAAGGCTTTGTTGGTTCAGAAAAGAAAGCCGCTGGGTACTCAACAAAACAATCAATGAAAGTGGTTTTCAGCAACGCGTTGAAAACGGCAGATTAGCGGGTAGCGCACTAAAAAATGAACTCCAAGGAAAAGGACCTTGCAAAGTCCATTTTGTATGTCACAGCATGGGCTATGCCTACATGTTGGGCATGATCGATGAGCTCAAAGGCTACGTTGATTTTGGAAAAGCACTCATCTTGTCGCCAGAAGGTGCAAATACGGCCGGTAGAAACTGGGCGCTCTTTGAAGAAGTCTGGCAATATGGCGCCAGAGCCGATGACGCCGCAGCAGATCCTATTTTTTTACAAGACGGCATTGCACCTCAAGAACCCGTACTGGGAATTGACAGTTTACCAACTACCACCAAGGGCGGACGCATTTATATTCCAGCTGCCTATCCAAAGAAAAAACTAGGGTTCATCAAAAGCCATCACCTCGCTTACTACGATTGGTTTCATTGGATCGGACCAACAGATGAGGGATATTTTAGGCCCTAAGCAGCTTCTTCACGACAATATTTCTAACTTTGGGCTACAAATGGAGCACAACTACAGCCTACAACCATTCAACACCTTTGGAATAGATGTCAAAGCCAAGCACTTTGCCACTTTTTCGAATATAGCTGAATTACAAACCATACTCCATTCAGCTCCCAATCTAGACTTATTGATCCTTGGTGGCGGAAGCAACATGCTGTTTACCCAAGATTTCAATGGTTTGGTATTGCGCAACGAAATCAAAGGTATTTCGGTCGTGAAAGAAACCAATACACAAGTTTTTGTGAAAGCTGGGGCAGGTGAAGTTTGGCATGAATTTGTCTTGCACTGCATTGCCCATAACTGGTGTGGCCTTGAAAACCTTTCACTTATTCCCGGCTCTGTCGGCGCGAGCCCGATGCAAAATATTGGGGCTTATGGCGTGGAAATCAAAGATGTTTTTCACGAGCTCAGTGCATACCATTTAGAAAGCGGCGAAATGCATACCTTTCATAAAGAACAATGCCAATTTGGCTACCGCGAAAGCGTTTTTAAAAGAGCGCTTAAAGATCAATACATTATCACCGATGTCACCTTTGCATTAGCCAAGCAGCCCAATCTCAAAACTAGTTACGGCGCCATTCAGCAAGAACTCGATGCGAAAGGAATTCAAAACCCCAGCATTCGCGACATCTCAGAGGCGGTTATCGCCATTCGCCAATCTAAATTACCTGACCCCAAAGTTTTGGGAAATGCCGGAAGTTTTTTCAAAAATCCAGTTATCGACCGCAACTCTTTTGAAACTATTTTGGCCAAATTCCCGAACGTTTCTCATTATGTAGTGAGCGATACAGAGGTCAAATTGGCCGCGGGTTGGCTCATTGAGAACGCAGGGCTCAAAGGTTTGCGTCAAGGCAGCTGTGGCGTGCATGAAAAGCAAGCCCTTGTCTTGGTCAATTACGGTGGCAGCCAAGGGCAGCAAATCTTAGACTTATCCTCGCACATTATTCAAACAATCCAAGCGCTATTCGGCATCACGCTCGAACGCGAAGTCAATATCATCCCTCCCCATGAAAGTATCTTATAATTGGCTCAAAACATACCTCGACTTTCCTTATTCCGCAGAAGAACTCAGCGAAATCCTGACGCAAACGGGCCTAGAAGTAGAAGGTTTGGAGGCCATTAACGAAATCCAAGGAGGGCTCGAAGGTGTGGTCATTGGCGAGGTACTCACCTGTGAAAAACACCCTGACGCCGACAAACTCAAGGTCACGACCGTGAATATCGGTACAAAAACGCCTTTACAAATTGTTTGCGGAGCGCCTAACGTTGCTGCCGGGCAAAAAGTCATTGTTGCGACTGTCGGCTGCACGCTGTATCCGCAACCAGACCAATCTTTTGAAATCAAGAAAGCCAAAATCAGGGGCGTTGCCTCAGAAGGCATGCTCTGTGCCGAAGACGAACTCGGCCTTGGCGAAAGCCATGACGGCATCTTGGTACTTCCTTCGGACGCCATTATTGGGCAAGCTGCTGCAGATTTTTTTAATCTTGAACGCGACATCCAACTCGAAATTGGGCTCACACCCAACCGCGCCGACGCCATGGGTCATATCGGTGTAGCAAGAGACATTAAAGCGAAGTTCAATCTAGACCATTCCGAAAAAATTGAACTCAAATGGCCTCAAATCACTGCGCTCAATAACCAAGAGCTTCCGTCCTTGACAATCGCTGTCACAGACCAGGAAGCTTGTCAAAAATACTTTGCTTTAGAACTAGACCATGTCAAAGTAGGTCCGTCGCCCAAATGGCTCCAAAACAGACTCAAAGCGGTGGGGCTCAAACCGATCAACAATATTGTTGACATCAGTAATTTCGTGCAACGCGAACTCGGCACGCCACTTCATATTTTTGATGCAGACAAAACGGGAACTTCTTTAGAAGTGCGCACGGCCATAGCCGGAGAAGCTTTTTTAGGCCTAGACAACAACAACTACAAACTATCCGGACACGAACTCGTTATTGCCAACGCAAGTGGTGCTTTGTGCTTAGCGGGTGTATTGGGTGGTTTGGAAAGTGGCGTTTCTGCTCAAACAAAACGTGTACTCATCGAGTCTGCACTTTTTAACCCTGTGCGCATCCGAAAAGCAGCGCGCCAACACGGTCTCAATACCGATGCTTCCTTTCGTTTTGAACGCGGCGTCGACCCTCATTTAACAGCCACTGCACTACTGCGCTGCGTCCGACTATTGCAAGAACTCACCGGTGCAGAAGTCAAGAGTCAAACATTTGAATTTTTAGGTAAGCCAACAAATTCTATTCAATTGAATATCAGCAAACAAGAAATCACCAATCTCATTGGAAACGATATTCCCAACACCCAAATTGAACAGATCCTAACAGACTTAGACTTTCAACTAGACAGTTTTTCCGACCAAACTTGGAGCTTAACTGTTCCGGCATACCGCGTAGATGTGACGCGTCCGATAGATGTCATTGAAGAAATTTTACGCATCTACGGGCTCAATAGCGTTGAACTACCCGACAAATGGAATTACAGTCTCAGTGCACCAAATGAAAAAGCTTCGGATGCCCAAAAAGAAGCAACAGCCGAATTTTTAGTAGGCCGCGGCTTTTATGAGGTCATGAACAACTCCCTGACCAAAAAACAATACAGTGCTGCGCTCGACGCATCTTTTGGCACGGCGATCAGTATGCTCAATCCCCTAAGTCAGGACCTCGCAAATCTCAGACAAACGCTCGTTTTTGGCTTATTAGAAAACCTAGCCTTCAACCAGAATCGTCAGCAAGCAGACCTCCAAATTTTTGAATTTGGTCAAGATTACCAAACGCACCAAGATCAACACCTAGAAACGCCGCGTTTGGCCCTCGCTCTTATGGGCAAGCAAACTCCAGAAAACTGGAACCAAACCTCTGTTGAAAACCACACATTCTTCAGCCTTAAAAAAGAGGTCTATGCAGTTTTAGAACGTTTTGGCCTTGCTCATGCATGCCAAGAACAAAGCGCAGCAAATGTTTTATTCAAACAAGGCCTGCGCATAGATTGTGACCGACAAGCACTTGTTGAACTCGGTGAAATCAGTGCCCAACTCCAACAAGACCTCGACCTCAAACAACCTGTATACTACGCACATTTTGACTGGAACAAACTCCTGGAGTTAGCCTCAAAAAGAAAAATTCGCCACCAAGAAGTCCCTAAGTCTTTTGCCGTAAGACGCGACCTATCCTTGCTTGTAGATCAAAACACCAGCTACCAAGCGCTGCAGCTCTGCGCACAAAAAGCCGAGACCAAACTCTTGCAAGACATCCAGCTTTTTGATGTGTACGAAGGCAAGAATTTACCTTCGGGCAAGAAATCTTATGCTTTGGCTTTCTATTTACAAGACGGACAGCAGACGCTTAGCGAAACGCAAATAGAAAAAGCGATGCAGCGCATCTTGAAGGCGTTAGAGAATGATTGTGCAGCGCAATTGAGAAATTAAGCAGCGCTCTTGAGCAATTAAACGGCGTTTAGGTAGCGCTCGAGATTTGGATTGTCTGCGAGTTCTTCAGCACCAATTACCATCAAGTTTTTGGATTTAGTACTGTCTAGCCAAAGTGCAAAATTGGTAACACCTACCTGCAGGGTACCGTTGATGTCAATTTTGTGTACTGGCTTTTGTTGTTTGTCATAGCGGGCTTTCAGTTCTAAAATTTCCGGACTCAACTCTTGATTTTGATTGAAAATCAAGAGGCTATCAGTACTCTCAAAGAAATCGGCTGTTTTGTCTGTAACAGAATGTACCTCATTAGCCATGCTTGCCGCCCAAGATTGTACTTTTGAGGAAAATTTGTTGGAGGCCAATAAAGAGATCGACGTTACTTTCATTCTGTTTTTAAATTGTCCGCAAATATAGCACGAATAACGCCTCAGTTACTTATCGTATCCTAATATTTTTAAGTAGTCTTGCGCAGTTTGCTCATTGCTAAACACTTCGGTCTGAATTTTTCCGTTTTCGTCGCGGGTAATGAGAATATGCTTGGGCTCAGGAATCAGGCAATGCTTTAGGCCGCCGTAGCCCCCAATCGTTTCTTGATAGGCTCCTGTATTGAAAAAACCGATATACAGCGTATTGTTTTTGTCGAATTTGGGCAGGTAAATGGCATTGGAATGCTGCTCTGAGTTATAGTAGTCGTCGGAGTCACAGGTTAAGCCACCCAACAAAACACGTTCGTAATCATCGTTCCAACGATTAATTGGCAACATAATGAAACGCTGATTGATGGCCCAGGTATCTGGCAGGTTGGTCATGAACGAGGAGTCAATCATGTTCCATTTTTCGCGGTCGTTTTGCTGTTTTTGGTGCAATACACTAAAAATAGCGCCACCGCTCTCCCCTACCGTGAACGAGCCAAATTCCGTAAAGATGTTGGGTTCAGGGATATCGTTGTCTTGGCACAAACGCTTGATTTGCGTTAAGATCTCACGAACCATGTACGCGTAGTCAAAATCAAAAGCCAAGGATTTCTTAATCGGAAAACCGCCGCCTATGTTGAGCGAATCTAGTTCTGGACAAAGTTTTTTGAGGTCGGAATAAACGCGCAAACACTTGGTGAGTTCGTTCCAATAATAGGCTGTGTCATTGATGCCCGTATTGATGAAAAAGTGCAGCATTTTTACGCGAACACGTGGATTTTCTTTGAGAATTGCTTTGTAAAAAGGGACAATTTCGCGGTAGCGAATCCCCAGACGCGAGGTGTAAAATTCGAACTTAGGTTCTTCTTCAGAGGCAATTCGGATACCGATATTGAGTTCTTTGGTGGTGAGGCTAATGAGCTGCTTGAGCTCATCGATGTTGTCTACAACAGGTACCACCCTAAGGTCGTCTTCTTCGATGAGGTCGGCAATTTTTTGAATATACTGTGTTGGTTTGTAGCCATTACAGATCACATAACTCTTGGTCTGCAGCTTCCCTGCCGCTTGTAAACTCTTGACAATATCGATGTCAAAAGCAGAAGATGTTTCAATGTGTACGTTGTTTTTGAGTACTTCATCCAAAACAAAAGCAAAGTGTGAACTTTTGGTGCAGTAAGAATAATAATAATTGCCTTGGTAGCCAAGGTTCATGATGGCTTCTCTGAACCAGCCTTTGGCGCGCTGGATGTTGTTGGAAATTTGGGGTAAGTAATGAAATTTAAGTGGAGTGCCATGTTCGTGAACCAAACGCATGAGGTCAATACCGTGAAAGAACAAGCGGTCTTCGCGCAAGAAGAATTCGTTTTGAGGGAAATCAAAAGTTTGTTCGATCAGGTCTATGTATTTTGTTCTCATGCGTCAAATTCAAAAAAAGGTTTATACGTAAAGGGCTTGCGTAAGTTTCGGTTTGAGGCCAAAATTTGTGCAAAAATAGTGCAATTTGAATGGATGAACAGCAACTTAAAATAGTACTTTTGAAAACAGCATTTTTTCCATGTCCTATCTAGACGAATTAAACGAAAGTCAGCGCGTAGCCGTTGACCATATTTTTGGCCCCATTATGGTGATTGCCGGCGCAGGCTCTGGCAAAACCCGCGTGCTTACTTATCGCATCGCGCACATGATGGAGCAAGGCATTGACCCCTTCAATATACTCGCCCTCACCTTTACCAACAAAGCGGCCAAAGAAATGACCGAAAGAATTGGCCATATTGTGGGCGCTGGCGAAGCCAAGAACATCTCCATGGGTACCTTCCACTCGGTCTTCTCCAAAATCCTGCGCTTCAATGCCGAGCGCATTGGCTTTCCGAATAATTTCACCATCTACGATACCCAAGATTCCAAAAGCCTGATCAAAGACATCATCAAGGAACTCAACCTCGACGACAAAACCTACAAACCAAGCATGGTCTTTGGCCGTATCTCCGCTGCCAAAAACAACCTGATTTCACCTGAAGCATATTTGGCCAACTCCGAAATCCAACTCGAGGACAAACAATCGCGACGTCCAGAACTCGGACGCATTTTTCAGACCTACGCCAACCGCTGTCTCAAAGCGGGCGCCATGGACTTCGATGACCTACTGTATTTCACCAATGTTTTGCTTCACGATTTCCCAGATGTTCTGCATTACTACCAACAAAAATTTCAGTACATATTAGTTGATGAGTACCAAGATACCAACTATGCCCAATACCTTATTGTCAAGAAACTAGCTGCAGCTTATCAAAATATTTGCGTAGTCGGAGACGACGCCCAAAGTATTTATTCTTTTCGCGGAGCCAACATAGAAAACATCCTCAATTTCAGAAAAGACTACCCAGACTTCGTGCTCTATAAGCTCGAGCAAAACTACCGCAGCACCAAAAATATTGTAGAAGCAGCAAATAGCATCATCAAAAAGAACAAAGACCAAATCACCAAAACGGTCTGGACCGACAACAACGAGGGTTCCAAAATCAAAGTACAGCGCTCCCTGACCGACAACGAAGAAGGCCGCACTATTGCCCAAGCCATCTTTGAGCGCAAAACCACTGAGGGTGCTCGTTTTCAAGATTTTGCTATCCTTTACCGCACCAACAAGCAATCGCGCGCCTTTGAAGAAGCCCTGCGCAAACTCAATATGCCCTATAAAATTTATGGCGGGCTATCATTTTACCAGCGCAAAGAAATCAAAGACCTCCTCGCCTATTTTAGGCTCAGCGCCAACCCGCACGACGAAGAAGCGCTCAAACGCGTGATCAACTACCCCAAACGAGGTATCGGTAAAACCACTATTGAAAACATCATTATTGCAGCCAACCGCTACAATACCAGCATGTGGGAAGTCATCAAAGATTTTCAACGCTTCCCTGCCGACGTCGGGAGTGCGGCGCGCAGTAAAATCTATGAATTTGTCACCATGATCGACAGCTTTGGTGCAGAACTCGAAAAAACAGATGCGTTTACGTTAGCCGAGCGCATTGCCAAATCTTCGGGTATCATTCGTGAACTTTTAGCAGAAAAAGACAAGGGCCCAGAAGAAGTAGAACGCTTTCAGAACATCGAAGAACTCTTGGCGGGTATTCAAGAATTTGTGCGAGGAGCCGAAGCCGATGTGCCGCGCACCCTCGCTGACTTCATGATGGACGTCGCGCTGCTCACTGACGCCGACCAAGACAAACCCGAAGACCGCAACCACATTAGCCTCATGACCATTCACTCGAGTAAAGGCCTTGAGTTCCCCAATATTTATATCGTAGGGCTCGAAGAAAACCTTTTTCCTTCTCAAATGGCACTCAACTCGCGCTCAGAACTTGAAGAAGAACGCCGCTTGTTTTATGTGGCGCTCACGCGCGGTATGCGCAGCTGTATGCTCTCTTATGCCACGAGCCGCTTCACCTGGGGGCAATCCGTTCTTTGTGAGCCTTCCCGCTTCATCGATGAAATTGATCCGCAGTATTTACAATTTGAATCCGTGAGCCGAACAGCCAACAGCCGCTCTTTAATGGGTTCAGGTGGATTCGAACGTGGTTTTTCTGGTGGTCTGAACAAACCTATGTCCAACACACCTCAGTTGCGCTCTTTAAAGGAAGTGAGCCAGCGCAACACCCCAAATGATCCAGACAACAGCCCTAATATTATGGTTGGCCATAACATCATTCACCATCATTTTGGCAAAGGAAAAGTACTCAAACTAGAAGGTCAAGGAGCCGATAAAAAAGCGACCATCTTTTTTCCGCAACACGGATCAAAAACAGTTTTGTTAAGATTTGCCAACATACAAATTATTGAAGATTAAGTATTGATCTCCTTAAAATGAATCATATGGATTCATTAAATAAATCACGAGAACACTTTTATTCTTCTAGTAAATCTGGTCTTCTTTCTTTGGTTCTGGCATAAGCCTGTGCTTCGCGCCAGGCATCTACCTCTTTTGGATTACCACCAAGCAAGACCTCAGGTACCTCTAGACCCTTGAAAACTGGAGGGCGGGTATAAACAGGAGGCGCCAATAAGCCATCTTGAAAAGAATCGGTGAGCGCTGAAGTTTCATCGTTGAGTACGCCCGGTATGAGCCGTACTACTGCATCGACGACGATAGCAGCAGCGAGTTCACCGCCACTCAAGACATAAGACCCTATGGAAATTTCTTTAGTGACATACAAATCTCGGACGCGTTGATCAACTCCTTTGTAGTGTCCGCACAAGATCAGGATGTTTTGTGCTAGCGAAAGCTGATTACATGTAGTTTGTTCGAGCAGGGCGCCGTCTGGGGTCATGTAAATGATGTCGTCGTAGTGACGCTCGGCCTGCAATGCTTCTATCGCTTTGGAGATCGGCACAACGCTCATCACCATACCTGCCCCACCGCCATATTGGTAATCATCGATATTGCGGTGCTTGTTATCGGAGTAATCGCGCAAATTGTGAACGTGGATTTCAACATGACCTTTGGTTTGGGCACGCTGCATAATAGAAGCAGCAAAGGGGCTCGTGAGCAACTCCGGTAACACCGTAAGAATATCAATACGCATGCTGCAAAGATAAGTCAATTCGACACAAATTACTACCTTTGCACAAACCCTATTTCATGATCCAATTATCTGAACGTTTGCTAGCAATGGAAGAATCTGCAACCATTGCAATGGCTAAAAAAAGCCGCGAGCTCAAGTCTCAAGGAAAAGACGTTATTTCTCTCTCTTTAGGTGAACCTGATTTTCATACACCAGCTTTCATCAAAGCCGCAGCAGTTGAGGCATTAGATCAAAATTACACCACTTACACCCCCGTACCTGGCTACGACGACCTGCGCGAAAGCATTGCACACAAATTCAAACGCGACAACAACCTCACTTATGCAAAAGACCAAATTGTGGTGTCAACCGGTGCCAAGCAAAGCATTGCCAACTTGGTATTGAGCCTGATCAATCCCGGCGATGAAGTCATTATTCCTGCACCATATTGGGTTTCGTATTTAGAAATCGTTAAGGTTGCAGAAGGGGTTCCCGTTGTGATCTCAGCAGGCATAGACAAAGATTTCAAAATCACAGGGGCAGACCTCGAAGCGGCCATTACTCCTCGCACTAAACTTTTCATGTTTTCCACACCCTGCAACCCTACAGGTTCTGTCTACACTAAAGCAGAACTCCAAGACCTTGCACGCGTGTTGGCAAAATACCCACAAGTTGTAGCGATGTCCGACGAAATATACGAACACATCAACTTCGTCGGCAAACACGAAAGCCTGGCGCAGTTTCCTGAAATTTACAACCAAGTGGTTACGGTCAATGGCGTTTCAAAAGCCTGGGCCATGACCGGCTGGCGCTTGGGTTACATCGGCGCACCAAAAGAAATTGCAGCTGCCTGTGACAAAGTTCAAGGTCAGTTCACTTCTGCAACCTGTTCCATTACGCAACGTGCCACTATCGCAGCCATGAACGCAGATCCAATTGTGCTCAAAGACATGATTGCCGCGTTTGAAAGCCGTCGCAACCTCGTTTTGAATGGACTCAATAACATCCCAGGCTTGAAGGTGAATCAACCGGGTGGCGCTTTTTATGTGTTTCCAGACTGCTCGGCTTATTTCGGAAAAAGCTTCAATGGTCAAATGATTCACAATTCCGATGATCTTTGCATGTACTTACTCGAAGTTGCATTAGTGGCTTGTGTTGGTGGCGCAGCATTCGGCGACCCTAACTGCTTTCGCATCAGCTACGCAGCCTCAGAAGAAACCCTTCAAAAAGCCGTAGACCGCATTTCAAACGCACTCGCGCAACTCCAATAAAACATGCAAACACAAGCGCTCTTCGAAGCTTTTAACGGCAAGCGTGTATTGGTCATTGGCGACGTCATGACCGACGCTTACTTTCATGGCCAAGTTCACCGCATGAGCCCAGAAGCACCAGTTCCAGTTGTAGACCTCCAAACACAAGAACAGCGCATTGGGGGCGCAGGCAATGTAGCACTCAACCTCATTGCTTTAGGCGCAGATGCCCTACTTGCCAGCGTCATTGGTCAAGACAACGCAGGCCAAGAACTCCAAAAAATGTTCCTAGAAGCCGGCATCAATACAGCAGCACTGGTCCAATCTTCCGAAAGAAAAACAACCATCAAAACAAGAGTACTTTCCTCGGGCAAGCAAATGCTGCGCATCGACAGCGAAGACCAACACGACCTCAGCAGCTCAGAAACACTTGCGCTCAAAGAAGGGATTACAGAACTCTTCAACAAAGGCCTAGACGGTATTCTACTTGAGGACTACAACAAAGGTGTTTTGACAGCAGAACTCATCGAATGGGTAATCCAAGAAGCGAATGCAAGACAAATTCCAATTGTTGTCGATCCCAAAAAGAAAAACTTTTTGAGCTATATTGGCTGTACACTCTTCAAACCGAATCTAAAAGAACTCAAAGAAGGTTTAGGAATCCACTTTGACTTCAGCACCAATCCTGATGCCCTTAAAAATGCAATAGAAACGCTGCACGCCAAACTCAATAACCAATATACTTTTGTGACTTTATCGGAACATGGCGTTCAACTCTACGACGGACAAAACCACCACCATCACGCCGCGCATTTGCGCAATATTTCAGATGTATCTGGCGCTGGTGATACCGTTATTGCCACCACTTGCCTCTGCCTGATCTGCGGTGCTGAACCCGATAAAATTGCCTCTATCGCAAATTTAGCCGGCGGTTTGGTTTGCGAACAACCGGGAGTGGTGCGTATCAACAAACAAAAGTTGCTTGAAGAAGCACTCCAACTTAACTTTTAAGCGATGTCACAAAAAGTAGTCAAGCCTTACGACTCAGGCAAATCAAAAAAAGAAGAAGTAGCGCAAATGTTTAATAACATTTCGGCAAACTACGATTTCTTGAATCACTTTTTGTCTTTGGGCATAGACCACCTTTGGCGCAAAAGAGCTGTCAAGCAACTCCAAGAGCAACAACCTAAAGTTATCCTCGATTTGGCCACTGGCACCGGCGATTTCGCAATTGCATGTTTGGCTTTAAAACCGGAAAAAATCATCGGGATGGACATCTCTGCCGGAATGCTTGAGGTCGGTAAAAAGAAAATGAAAAAGCGCGCCTTTGACCACGTCATTGACATGCAACTTGGCGACTCCGAAAACATGCCTTTCGAGGACGCTACTTTCGATGCCATAACGGTTGGTTTTGGAGTGCGCAACTATGAAAATTTAGAAAAAGGGCTAGGCGAAATGCTGCGCGTTCTTAAACCAGGAGGGCAGGCTATCGTTTTGGAGTTCTCAAAACCTAAGTCCTTTCCTATTAAGCAACTTTTCGGCTTTTATTCCAAAGTGCTCATTCCACTTTTTGGTAAATATATTTCCAAAGACGAGCGTGCTTACACCTATTTACCTGAGAGCGTTGCTGCGTTTCCAGAAGGAGCCGATTTCATGAACTTGCTTCAAAAAGTAGGTTACCATGCCCACAAACAAATCCGCTTGAGCGGCGGTATCGCTACTATTTATGTTGGCCAAAAACCCACTCAACAATAAACCACCCCAAGAATCGTTAGTCTCGCATGCGTTTGCTCCTCTATTTTTGTTTTTTGTTCAGCTTGACCACAGTGGCTCAGACTCAAAAGCAGCAGCGTTATAAAAACTTTGACAAGCGTTTCATTCATTTTGGCTTTATGCTAGGCGTCAATAGCTCTGACTTCACGGTCATGCCCAAACCAAACGCCTACAACCAATATCAGTTGCTTTCACTTACCAACGACGCCCAACCAGGCGGGCAACTCGGTATCCTAACCACCATTAAACTTGGCACCCCAACCATTCGCTTTCGTTTCATCCCTACCCTATCTTTTCAAGAGCGCGTTTTGCGCTACCAAAGTTTGGACACCATTTGGTTTTTAAATGGCATCGGAGAACAGCGCGTCAACTCTACCAACTTGGAGTTCCCCATGATGCTCCAATTCCGTACCAAGCGCTACAATAACTTTACGGCTTATTCTCTTTTTGGCATGCAATATGCCATTGACTTGCAATCGCAGCAAGATGCCTCTCAAAATTTCTACGATCCATTTGTCAAAATCAAAAAGAACGATTGGCAGGGTCAAATTGGCGCTGGCATCGAGTTCTTTGCGCCCTACTTCAAGTTTGGCTTGGAGCTCAAGTACAGCCATGGCTTTAAGAGTAGTTTTATTCAAGACTTCACTCCGGTGTCTAACCCGATTGACCAACTCTACAACCGAGCTTGGTATTTCTCCTTGATCTTTGAAGGATGAGTACTGTTGTCAATTTTGTTTGCAGCCCTGAAGAAGCGAAGGATAGCAACTATTTGGAGCAGCGTATCCGCAAAGAATTAACGCTAGACGCACAAACACAACTTGAATTTCGTTGGCGCAAACGCAGCATTGACGCAAGGCAAAGACAAATAAAAGTCAATGCGAGCTTTGATGTTGCTGTAAACACTGTGCTTGCGCCTCGTTTTGAAGACCAAGAATTTAAATTGCTGGCACCAGATGCACCAGTTGTACACATTATTGGTGCTGGCCCAGCTGGACTCTTTGCCGCGTTGCAAGCAGTGACCCAGGGCCTGAAACCAATCGTATTTGAACGCGGCAAAGATGTCCGGGCGCGTAGACGCGACCTCGCCAAACTGACTAAAGCTCATGAGCTCAACCCCGAATCCAATTATTGTTTTGGCGAGGGCGGGGCCGGTACTTACTCAGATGGCAAACTCTACACGCGCTCCAAAAAACGCGGCGACGTACAAAAAGTACTCGAGTGGCTGGTGCAGTTCGGTGCCAAAGCAGACATCTTGATCGATGCACATCCGCATATTGGCACCAATAAATTACCGCAGCTCATTGAGGCCATCCGTGAGCAAATCATTGATTCAGGTGGTGAAATCCATTTTGGGCACAAACTCACCGACATCGAGATTTCCAACGGACAAATTGTCCAAATTCAAATCAATCATACGCAGCACATTTCTGTTTCAAAACTGATCCTCGCCACCGGGCATTCGGCCAGAGATATCTTTGAGCTTTTGCGACGCAAGAAAATTGAGATCAAAGCCAAGCCCTTTGCACTCGGTGTGCGCGTAGAGCACACACAGACGTATATTGACGGTTTGCAATACCATGGCCGTCTGAGCGACGACTACCTACCTCCCGCTTCTTACAGTTTAGTGACACAAGTAGAAAACCGTGGCGTCTACTCATTTTGCATGTGTCCTGGCGGCATTATTGCACCCTGCGCAACTGCTGATGGCGAGGTAGTGACGAACGGTTGGTCTCCATCTAAGCGCAATAACATTTACGCCAATTCAGGCATTGTCGTTGGAATTGAACCAAGCGACTTTAAAAATGAAAACGATCCGTTTGTTTGCCTTGACTTCCAAAAAGAAATTGAAAATCGTTGTTGGCAAGCAGCAGGGCAAACCCAAAAAGTACCCGCTCAAGGACTTGCAGATTTTGTAAATGGCACTATTAGTACTGCTTTTCCAAGATCTTCTTATCAACCCGGCATTGTAAGCGTGAATCTCAAAGAGATTTTTCCAGCGTTTGTCTACAAGCGCTTGCGCCAAGCTTTCCTCGATTTTGATAAAAAGATGCCCGGATTCATCACCAACGATGCCGTGGTGCATGCACCTGAATCCAGAACTTCTTCACCTGTACTCATCCCCAGAGACCCCATCAGTTTTCAACACACCCAAATCGCCAACCTTTATCCGATTGCAGAAGGCGCCGGCTACGCTGGAGGTATCGTTTCCGCAGCAATTGATGGCCTGAATTGCGTTGAAAAGATTGCACAAACGCTTGTAAACCTTTAATTTTAAGGGTATAAAGCTACTCAAATGAAATCTTGGCTACTCTTTTTCTTATTCATCATCAATTTTGAAGCAAATGCTCAACTCGATACGCTCTTTTGGTTTGTAGCACCTGAAGTGGCACAAAGCCACGGCGACCGCCCAATTGTGTTTCGCTTTGCGACATTGAATCAAGCCGCAACTATTACGGTGAGCCAACCCGCCAATCCGTTGTTCCCAACGCAAGTCCTTAATTTGGTGGCCAACGACGCTCAAACACTCAATCTAACCGCCTGGATCGACCAAATAGAAAACAAACCGGCCAACACAGTTCTGCCCTATGGATTCAAAATTTCAGCCAGTGCACCTATCATGGCTTACTACGAAGTGACCCCTACCTGTAATTGTAATCCAGATATTTTTGCGCTCAAAGGCAAAAATTCATTGGGCACATCCTTTATTGTACCTGCTCAAAATTTCTTAAACAACGCCTCATACGCACGTTCCGGCTTTAATATTGTCGCTACTCAAAACAACACCGTAGTGACCATCAATCCAAAACAAGCAATTGTAGGACACGCTGCAAATATTCCTTTCTCTATTGTATTACAAAAAGGAGAGACTTTTTCAGCAGAGGCCGTTTCGATTTTAGCCAACCAACATTTAAGTGGTTCCACTATTAGCAGTAATTTACCAATTGCAGTCACACTTCATGACGATTCAATGAGCGGTGCCCCCTACGGTGGTTGTGCAGACCTCATGGGTGACCAAATCATCCCCAATCAGGTGCTAGGCAGCGAATACATCATATTAAAGGGCTATTTAAATGGCCCAGATAAAATCTACGTGGTGGCTATTCAAAACAATACGCAAATTTCAATAGATGGTGTGGCGACCGCCACAATTAATGCCACAGAGACTTACGTGCACACCCTCAGCAGTCCCACTGTATTGATACAGACAAGTGCGCCCACACATGTTCTGCACACCACCGGTTTCGGTTGCGAAGTCGGCGGAGCTATCTTGCCATCCATTATCTGCACAGGATCGAATACCGTGGCTTTTGTGCGTTCCACCAACGAATTTTTTGCACTCAATATTTTAGTACCTGCGGGTGGCGAAAACGATTTCACCTTTAATGGAAACACTGGGGTCATCAATCCCGCTATGTTCAATTTTGTTCCGGGTACCAACAATGCCTGGAAATATGCCCAAATAGACGCAAGTGGTTTTGTAGGTGTGCAGTTGGCTTCTCGCATAGACAATCCCAATTTTAAATTCCATCTTGGCGTCGTACACGGCGGTGCTTCTAGCGGCTGTCGCTATGGCTATTTTAGTGATTTTGCCGCTGCACAATACCAAATTAGTGTCAATGACCAAAGCTTTTGTGTGGGTGAACCCATCTTACTTACTACCAATACACTCACCGGCGCTACTTACAACTGGACAGGGCCTAATAACCTGAATTCAAACGGGCCTCAAATCCAAATTGCGCAGGCGCAAGTTTCCAATTCTGGGACATACGCTATTTCAGGTTTTTTACCCGGTACTTGCCCAATCCTTCCCGACACAATTGAAATCGTAGTCCACCCAAACCCTGCAGCACCGCTCATCCTCTCGAATGCACCCGTTTGCCAAGGTGATTCCATTTCTTTTTGGTCAGCAACCCAAGCAGCACAATATTTTTGGACGCAGGGCAGCACTTTGAGTAACTTAGACACGCTCAACTTATTACTCAACCCAGGTTCTTATTTAACTACTTTGAGTATTATCGATACAAACGGTTGTAGTTCTCCTCCCGCTACTTTAAATAGCCAAGTTTTCAATCTTCCAACGATTCAGTACACAGGGCCATTGAGTGTTTGTGGGTCTCAAGTTTTCATGACTTCTACCGCCACTCCGGATCCTAGCGACCAAATCAATCAAATCAATTGGCTTCAAAACAATCAAGCCATCCATTCGGGCAACACCTATGACTTTGACTTACAAAGCAACAATGGGAGTCAAGAAACATTTGTAATAGAAGCCGTGAGTAACTTAGGATGTGTCAATACAGATAGCTTTACAATTAGTTTCAATCCCTTTCCCCAAGCAGATTTCATAGCTGATCCACTTTGTGATGGCCAAACTGTGAATTTCAGTAACCAAAGTACATGGGCCGGAACACCACTCCCCGGAACCACCCTTCAAACCACCTTTCTACCCGGAGATGGGCAAAACCTGAGCGCTTTTCCTTCGAATTATACCTATGGTCAAAGTGGCAGCTATACAAGCACCCTGATTATCGAATCATCTGCGGGTTGTTCAGACACAAGTACTCAAAATTTTCAATTGCTTCAGGTACCTCAAATTGTGCTTTCTAGTCAAGATACTTGCGGACAACAAGCTACTTTTGAAGCGTTATTTGATGTGAACCCTACAAATATTCAAAGTTTCAGCTGGGATATCAATAATCAAACCTTTACTCAAAACCCAACAACCCTCACTTTCCTACAAGCCGGAAGCTATCCTTACTCTTTTGTACTGAATCTTCAAAATGGCTGTTCTTATACAAGTAATGGAACCATTGACATCATTCCATCGATCACGCTTCCTAATCTCATTTTTCCGAATATCATCTCTACAAATAGTACGGCAGATAACCACAAATGGCAAATAGATTCTCTTTACGAAAATTGTGCGCGCTTTAATTTGCAAATTCTCAACCGCTGGGGGCAAGTCGTTTTTGAAACAAGTACCTCACAGAAAGCTTTTGAAGGAATAAACGACCAAGGCGAGCTCCTTGCTGAAGGCATCTATTTCTATCTCTTTACGAGTGGAGACGTGAAAAGACAAGGCTTTATTCACCTGATCCGTTGAGAACGCTTAAATTTGCCCCATGAAACGGGTTGTAGTTGGTCTTTCGGGTGGTGTTGACTCTAGTGTGGCTGCATTGTTATTGCAACAGCAGGGCTACGAAGTCATCGGCATGTTCATGCGCAATTGGCACGACCAAAGTGTTACGCTATCCGACGAATGCCCTTGGATAGACGACTCCAACGATGCACTACTGATTGCCCAACAACTCGGCATTCCTTTTCAGGTCATCGATTTATCTGAAGAATACAAAGAACGCATTGTCAATTACATGTTTGCCGAATACCAAGCAGGACGCACACCTAATCCAGACGTACTTTGTAACCGCGAAATCAAATTCGATGTCTTTTTAAAAGCGGCCCTCGATTTGGGTGCAGACTACGTAGCTACAGGCCACTATTGCCAAAGGCGCGAAAACCAAGACGGTAGTTTTAGCTTGCTTGCAGGTGCCGACCCTAATAAAGACCAATCCTATTTTTTGTGTCAATTGAGCCAAGAACAACTCGCCAAAGCACTCTTCCCTATTGGGCATCTTCAAAAATCAGAGGTGCGCCAAATTGCACTAGATCACAACCTTGTTACGGCGGCCAAAAAAGATTCTCAAGGTCTTTGTTTTGTAGGCAAAATTGCACTACCAACCTTTCTCCAACAACAATTAGCTCCTAAAATTGGACCTGTTATTGAAGTACCCTCGGATCTTGAGCAATTCAAAGATTACGAAACTCTTCAACCCATCGCTTCCAATATAGAATTACTTTCTAAACCTTTTCATTTTGAATTGACGGATGGTAAAGAAGTAACAACTCATCAGGGTGCACATTACTACACCATTGGTCAACGCAAAGGGCTGCACATTGGCGGCAGACCCGAACCCAGCTTTGTGATTGGTATTGACACACTAAATAACATTGTGTATAGTGGTCAAAACGAGCAGCATCCGGGTCTTAACCGCTGGGCTTTAAAACTAGATGAAAACAGTATTTCTTGGGTCAATAAAGTCCAAGCATTCGAGTTAACAAAGCGCTTGCCCTGCATGGTCAGAATCCGCTATCGCCAACCCTTGCAAAACGCAACTTTACTTAAGAATGAAACGGGTTGTTATATTCTATTTGAACACAAGCAAAAAGGGATTGCCCCTGGGCAGTTTGCCGCTTGGTACAATGGAGAAGAACTCCTTGGCTCTGGTGTGATTGCATAAAAAAAAGGACCCACTGAGTGAGTCCTTCTTTTTGTCTAACTATAATCAACTATTAATTGAGGATGAGTGCAAAACCCTGCGGTTCTTCATTCATCTTTTCTTCTGAGAAGCGAATGCGATCTAATAAATCGGCCACTTCAAAAATATTTAAGGGACTTTGAGCACCCAATTCGCGGTGCTGATCTAATTTCAATTTCGCTTGGCGAATTGATTTGCTGCGGAGAGATTGAATACTTGTAGTCATGTCGTTTGTTGTTTGTTTGGAACCTCTTACGCCAAGGACTGTGCCAAGGTTTCAAATTTATTCCAAATCTTGATGCAACAAAGTAAATAAGTTTACCTATCCGTCTTATTATGAGTATTTTAAGTTTGTAAAAAAATTTAATCGTTATCAACAATTTATACTTGCAACACACTTTACATTGTTTATAAACGTTCTCAAAAGACATCCTTATATTTGTGTTGTGAAACAGCTCTTACTTATCCTGCCTCTATTCTTGTTTTCCTGTAAGGAACAAGAAAAGCCAACCGAAGACCCTCAAACCATTGAAGGGCCTGCAATCAAAGGACAGCAAACACTTGCTACTTATGCAGATCGCATGGTACGCGCCAAACTAGGCATTCAGGCCAATGAAAAATTCGAATTGAAAATCTATCGTGCACAACTCGATGCCGATGGTATCGAAGACGCAATTGTCACTGTCAACAGACTGGATTTTGCCATGAAAGAAGCGATGGCCTCACCTAACCCCGCGAAGCGCGCAGAACTTGGCTTTATGGGCAACTACAATTACTTTTTCTTTTTTGACGGCAAATTGGATATGCTTTCTCCGCCAATTGCCGTCCCTTCCTCTCCATTGCTTCCGCTTCAAGTCAGTTTTGAACAGATCAGTTCACCAAACTACAAAGACATTCTCATTGATTTTAGAATCAGAAATGCGAGCTACAAAGATTTTTACACAGTGAGCAATCATACACCTCGACGTATTTTCCAATTTAAAAATTTTGATGGGCTTGGCACGCCAATTACCGAGGCTTATCATTTCGAATATGGAGCTGGCTCCTACGGACCACAAAAAAATATTTTTGTAATGGAAGCAAAATTGGAAGCGTTGCCAAATGGCGCTGATCAAAACACTTTTATACCACAATTAAAACCGTTAGAAAAAATCAAATACACCTTTTTCTACCTGGAAAGCGAAGCAAAATACGCTACCAAGGATACCAAATAAGAAAGGCGGGGAACTCCCCGCCTTTCTCTTTAAATAGCTGTTAGTTAGAAATTGCCGCGCAGCGTCAAAATGAAATTGCGACCGGGCGCAGAAATATTTGAAGCAAACATGCGGTAATTGCGGTCTAGTATGTTCTCGCAAGCGAGTTGAATACTAAGCTGATTGCTCAGCATATAACTTCCTCTCAAGTTCAGCGTGTACCAACTCGGCATGCCATCTGGAGTGGCATACGCAAAGTTATCTTCACCTACCATATTGTAATCTTCAAGTTGTTTCCAACCTGAATACATGGCAAATCCTTCCATTTGTAATTTATGCTTCCAATATTTAAGGCTCAACTTTCCAAATGCAGGCGCAATATGATCCAAAGGATACGGAACTGAATCAGTCAGGATGCGACCAAATGTATAGTTGTAAGTGCCTGAAAGCTGCCAATTTTGTGTCAATTGCGCTTGAAAAAACGCCTCAAAACCGCGCACAAATGCACGGCCTCCGTTGGTGGTCATGATCACCTGACTCATTTGCCCATCAAAAAAGATGCTATCTTGACCGTTAAAAGTACTTTTTTGGATGGTGAGTACATTGGTCAGAAAAGTCTGATACAAATTAACGCCGATGGCACTGTTTTTCATGAAATTGTATTGGAAACCTAATTCTCCATTATAGGCGTATTCGGCCTGAAGCTCAGGATTTGGCACAATGACCGCTCCGGGAACGGACTCAAAAACCTTCGAGAGGTCATCGACATTAGGTGCTCTAAATGCAGTGGATCCATTCAACGTCAAACGGAACTTTGGTTGTGGCATGTAAATGAGCCCTAAGTTACCATTGAGCGCAAGGTGCTGCTGTTTAATTGAGGTAAATGGAAAAGGAAAAAAGGTCTGGTCATTGAATCTTGCCTGCAAACCAACTTGAGACAAACGAATGCCGTCATTAAGGATCAATTTCTTGGAGAATTCATAAGTATGTGACGCATAGAGCGCGGCACCTTGCATAAATGAACCACCGTCAGGATACCTCGTATTCAAGCTACTGCGTTGACCCGTCATGATATTTTCAGCATAGGCAGTAGAATGAACCATATTCAGATATGCCTCTGCACCATAACGCAATTCATGCGCCCTCATTTTTTTCATTAAATCTGCATTGAGGGTATAGATATCGAGTTGCTCAATGCGATGATTGCGAGAAACTTGTTGAAACCTACGGTCAATACGGCTTTCTTCGATACCCTGATAAGCAACAACTAACCGTGCATTGTCATAGAATGAAGTCGCATTGGTCAGTTCTAGTGTGTAAGCCGCAAGCAAACGAAATTGAGGCCCGTAATACCATTCTGCAAATCTTGGCTTGCTACCAGATAGCAACGTGAGCCGGTCGTAACGGTCAATATTGCCAGAATTGGATAACTGTAAATTCAAGTGGTGCAGCACACCAGGCTTTTGTACAAAACTGATTTTCTGAAGTACATCATACTGTGAATAGCCAGAACGAACCTGTAGTGTACTATCGCTATTGACAACCATGCTGTCCACCCCATTTATGGTAGAAACATACCAAGGCCTGAAACCTAAATTTCCCATAGCCTCGGATCTATTTCTACCTTGACGTAAATCCCCAAAGCTGGCGTAAGAGATGGAGGTAAAGGAAGCCAGGCGCTTGTTGCCTACATTGACTTGCGCGTTGGCTGCAAAACCTGCACCTGCCGAAAAGCCACGAAGATATGCTCCACTGCGAACAAGCAGCTCATCAGTTGAACTTAATTGCGGTTTTTTGGTCTGAAAAGACATGACGCCTCCAATTGCGTCTGAGCCGTAAATAACTGAGCCGGGGCCGAAAAGCACCTCTGCTCTCTCTAGATTGGCTTGGTCTAGTGTGAGTACATTTTGCAAGTGTCCGCCACGGTAAATGGCATTGTTCATACGGATTCCGTCCACAACCAAAAGTACCTTATTGGTTTCAAAGCCCCTGATGATCGGACTCCCCCCACCAAGTTGACTTTTCTGTACGAATACGTTTCCAGAATTGGCCAAAACATCGGCCATTGAAGTCTGTTGTTGAAACTGTATTTCCGACGAACGAATGACTTGGATCTTTTGGGCCACATCTTTGCGCTTTTCAAGAGACTTGTTGGCCGAAACGACTGTTTCATTCTCGGTTTGAGCGTTTGGTGCCAAATAAATGATGACTTCGTTTGATGATTGATTATTGGGCAAGTTAAACACGTACGTTTCGTAATCCGGATGCGAAAACGTGACCTTTTGCGCTTGTTTACTCCCAAGAAATACAAAAGATTCATTGGTTGTGCTACTTGGTTGCGGAATACACTTCACACCGTAAACTGGTTCAAAAGTATAGGCGTCGCGAATACTGACGGTTGTTTGACTCAAGCCATTACACTCAATCAAAAAGGTAAAGATGAACAAACAATATAAAATTTTCATTTGATTCAATTTTGAATAACAATTGGTGTGGCTATTGGTCCATTTGGAGAACTAACCTTTAAATAATAAATACCTGGCGCCAATTCGATAGGAAGTTGAATTTGATAACTTCCTCCTTCTTGGGAAATCTGAGGAATAGAAATTACTTTTCCTAATTGATCGTAAAAATCAATTTTTTCGATATGAGCTGCAGTCTCAATGGTTATCATTTGGCCTACTTTAAAATCTAGTGGATTGGGGTAAACTTGCATTTGATTTAAATCTTGCGTTGTAAGCTGCAAAATGCCATTTATGCGGATATTATCAATGTAAAAGTTATTGGAAAAATCAGAGGCGGTAAATAAAAATTTAAATCGGGTATCTGTATCTTGTCCATTAGGTGTATAATTGAAGCTGGCAGACTTCCATACCACTTGAGTTGTTGGGGTAAAGGCATTATATCCAAAATTACCAGCAGTTAATAGCTCAGCTCCAGTGATGGTAAGTCTTGGGGTCCAGGTCAATCCACAATTTCTTGAACTTAATACTTGCAACGATTCGGTAATGTCCGCCTCGTTCTCTGCATTCGTTGCATATGCATAATCAAAAGTAATCTGAATACTAGAGGTAGTTATAAGATCGAAAGAAGGTGTAATGAACGCATCTTGTGATCCACCCAGTCTATTTAAATAAAATGAACTCGGCGAAAACGGTGTTGTACCAGCAGTATTGAAATAATTAGCAAGCTTCAAAGCCTTTGACTGATTGTAACCTACGCCAGATAAGACCTCAAATTTCGCCCAATTATTTTCCGGATTCTCAATCACAAAAGGAGTTGGAGTTTCAAAATCAATAACTGTCGGCCCAACAAAATCAGGCCATTCTGGAGCTACATAAACCACATTAGACAACACAATTGAATCCATTCCTTGACCGTTGCCAACTCGAAGAATTACTGATTTATATCCCGGAGTTGAATAGGAGACTGAAGGATTGGCTGCTGTCGTACTTGTAGCTTGTCCATCAAAAAATGACCATTCCCGGATGGTAGTAGATCCATTATAAGAGCGGTCATAAAAAGTGATGGATTCACCTGGGCACACAATTGTTCTGCTTGGATATGCATATGGGATTGGAATGCATTCAGGCAAATCATCCATATTGATGCCAGTAACAAGCGCCGTGGTATCATTGATCAGTTGATTGCGGTTTCCAGAAATTCCTTGTAAGATATTGCGCATCGCTGTAGCCTGGTCCTTTGTGAACATTACTGAACAATAAGAATAGTCCATGTAATTTTGTACATTTTCAATTACGCCAACACTACATTGCGAAAGCTCGAGATTACAATTTAAATTTGAACCTCTTGTTACGGGTGTATCAGGTATTCCATCATCGCCACAAGAAACACCTGGTTCATTGGTTGAACCCCATGGATGAGCCAATCCTAAGTAATGTCCAATTTCATGCGTGAGTGCTCTTGAGTTATTTGGATTTGAAGTTCCAATCGAACCAATATAATTATGTCTTATAATGATACCATCTCTCCAAAAATTGGTGCCATCCACTGAAGTCGGATAATAAGCATAACCGGCCACACCATTTTCCATTTCATCTACTACCCAAACATTGAGATAGTTTGACCTATACCACTGATTTAGTTTGGAATAATCATCCCCTTGAAAAGTTTCATGAGAATAAATATGCTCTATCCCATTCGTGCAATTTCCAAATGGGTCTAGTTTGGCAAGTTTAAATTCAATACCTACATCAGCGTAAAGAGATTTAAACTCATCTATGACCAAGGTTGTATCACTGTTTAACAGGCGAAAATCTTGATTCAAGATCGCTACTTGGTCATAAACCTGTTCGTCTGTTATATTTTCAGAGCCATTGTAATGAATGATGTGAAATACGATTGGAATAGTAAAAATAACTAGCGTATCATCATTCTTTAGTTCAAGTCTGTAGTTGCTTTTTAGTAATTGTTCATGATCCTTCATAAGCAATGGATCATTTTGATAAAGCTGTTGCAATTTTTCATTGGCACCACAAACGAACTGCGCGTTTGATTTTTGCACACCAAAGAACATGCAGAACAGCAAGAAATATGTCGTTCTCATTTGATTTGAAATTTGAATTAGTAAAAAAAGTTAGCATACTAAATCTTCATTTCAGGTGGCGGAGCTTTGATGGTTAATGCCCTGGTGAGGTAGAGGTTCTTGTATTGAAATTGAACAGTTGGATCGTTGTCTGGTAGTCCACATAAGTTGAGTTGAAATACTTGAACGGGTTCCATAGGTTCATTCATGAGTTTGAGCCAACCGTGCACTGGATGATTTGGGGCATTTGAAACCAAATTAAAAGCCGTGTAAGAATCTAATTTTTGGAATAATGTTGTTTCTTGGATATCGTCGATGCATTTGAAATGCCAAACTCCCTTCACTTTTCTTTTCTGAATGACATCGTAAAATCGGCCATTTAAACGGAATTCATGTGGTTTTACCCATTGTAATTTTTTACTTTCTCTGCTGGTAAAATGAAAAGAAATCAGCTGATTTTCGGGCACCGACATTTTTAGCGCCTTTTTGATTTCTTTGCGAATGAAAAAATGCTCAATTTCTACAAAAGTGAAGAAACCTACTAATTGGTAGGTCAATAGAGCCACAAAACCAACAAGTAAAAATTTTCGCACCTTCAAATATAGTCTTAATTTTACCACGCTTAAAATTTTTAACCATGAAGCTATTCATTACATTTATTGCACTTTTTTATACAATTAGCCTTTACGGTCAAGCGCCAGGATCTCTTGATCCTACATTTGCTACAACGGGCTTCGCAAGCTACGGACCTGTCGCAAATAACTTTATGGACAACGCACAAGATGTAGTGACACTACCGAATGGAAAAATGGTTTACTGCGGTACCTCCGGACTCACCTCGAGTTTAGGTATGGTTGTTGTTCGGCTCAATTGCAATGGTACCATTGACAATACTTTTGGCACCAACGGCTACTATCTTTACAATTCACCGGGTGGTTCTAGTTTTGCATACGACATGGAACTTTTGCCTAATGGGCAGTTTTTAGTTGCGGGCTCCACTTCAATAACTGCTGCAAATCCACGTTTTACGATGTTTAGACTCAACAGCAATGGCACGCTTGACTTAACCTTTGGTGTAAATGGCTTTTTTCATAACGACATCGGCTCTGGTGAAGATTATGCGCGCAAGATTTTAATTCAAAATAACAAAATCATCCTCGTTGGTGTATCAAAGGTTCCTGGCTTCACAACCAATCGTTTGGCGCTCACCCAATGCGATATGAATGGTCAATTAGACGTCACATTTGGTACAGGCGGGACTACCGTTTTTCAAAACGCTTCGGGAAGTTCTTGCTTCGGACAAAGCGCGGTCATCGGCAATAACCAAGATATCTTTATTTGCGGAGATGCATATATCAATAATGTTTACTACCCGCTTTTGGCGAAAGTTTCGGCAAATGGTATTCCATATACGTCCTTTGGAAGCAACGGCGTACTGATACCAATGAACTTTAATGCCCGTTTTTTTGATATTGAATACGACGGATCAAAATTGATCATGGCAGGGCAAAATAATGTGGGTCCTTGGGATTTCTTATTACAAGCCAGAAATACCACTGATGGAGGGCTTGTTACAACCTTTGGAACAGCTGGCAGCTCAATTGTAGACGTTGTTCAGGCCGATACCTATTATGAATTATTGATTCACCCTGATGGTTCACTGCTGGCTTGTGGGACTACAGGAACGGCCGGAATTGGCGCAGCGCGCGATTTCATCATTTCTAAATACAACTCTAACGGCGTCATCGACAATACTTTCGGGACTAACGGACACACCATTACCAGCATCGGTACCGCCTGGGACGACGCCTACGGCATGGATTTGTATCCTGGAAATAAAGTTGTACTTGCTGGTTTCAGCGCACAAACCAACACCCAGCATGCGGTAGCGCGCTACGCCTATGGTGCAGCTACTCCGGTTGCAGGTTGCATGGATCCGCTTTCCTGTAATTACAACTGTTTAGCAACCGTAAGTAACGGATCTTGCTTGTACCCAAATACGGCATGTAACGATGGCAACCCAATGACCATCAATGACAGCACAGATGCCAATTGCAACTGTGTGGGTCAATTGGTTACAAGTATACCCGGCTGCATGAATCCAAATGCGTGCAACTATAATCCACAAGCTACTGTAGATGATGGTTCCTGTATTCTACCAGGTAGTCCTTGTAACGACAACAACCCAAACACTATTAATGACAGTATTGGACCTAATTGTAATTGCGTTGGCGAACCTATTGTTCCAGGTTGCATGAACCCAGCGGCATGTAACTACAATCCATTGGCAAATGTTGACAACAATAGCTGTTTATTTCCAGGTCTGCCCTGTGATGACAACAATCCGAATACCATGAACGACTCAATTAACCCAGATTGTTTGTGTGCAGGCATCTTAATTGTAGAAGGTTGCATGGACCCGAATTCTTGTAATTACAATCCGCTGGCCAATATGAATAACAACACATGTATTTATCCAGACACGCCTTGTGATGACAACAACCCTGATACATTCAACGACATCCTTGATTCATTGTGTAATTGTATTGGGACCTTGTATGTGAGCGGTTGTATGGATCCGAATGCTTGTAATTTCAATCCTTTGGCTAACATCGATGACAATAGTTGTATTTTACCTGGTAGCCCTTGCGACGACGGCAATGCAATGACCATCAATGACTCTTTAGATGTCAATTGCAATTGTGTGGGTATTGATATTACTAGTTTACCTGAAAATCATATCGATTTTGTTATTTACCCGAATCCGACTTCTAGTTCTTTTGTAATTGAAACAAATTTGACTCAGGATAAAACAATTGTCATCACTGATCTCCAAGGAAAGTTGCTATTCGCATTTGATTCTTACCAGGCTAATGAAGAAATTGACTGTTCAAAATTAGCAACAGGAACCTACTTTGTAAAAATAGTTTCGGGACCTTTGCAAGTGACTAAAAAACTACACGTGCAGCGCTAATGACAGAAGAGCAACTGGATTTTACTCTAAAAAGGCGCTTTTATCAAAATGAAATTGCCGACAAAAAGTTGATCCTCATTGCGCTGCACGGCTATGGCCAACTAGGGCGCTATTTTTATCGCAAGTTCTTGTCCTTTGAAAATGACTTCGGGCTCATCATTCCAGAAGGCCCCCACAGATTTTATCTCGAAGGGAGCAGCGGTCGGGTTGGCGCCTCCTGGATGACCAAAGAATGGCGCGAACAAGACATTGAAGAAAACACCCGCTATCTCAGACAATTGATAGAAAAAGTAAGTGAAGAAAACCCAGGTGCTTCTTTTTATTTATTGGGTTTTTCTCAAGGTGGGGCAACGGCTGCTAGATTATATCAAGCTGCTCCTGCTTTGTTCTCAAAGTTGATTTTGTGGGCAAGTGTGTTTCCGCCAGATGTAGAAAAAAGTCACTTTCATGAAGGCTCAAAACTTCATTTTGTCCTTGGAAAAGTCGACCCCTATTTTGTCGGAGAATCAAGAGAATATACAATAAATGACTACCGCCAACAAAGTTTTACCGTACATGAATTTGAGGGTACGCACGACATTGATGCAAGCGCGCTCAAAGAGATCCTGAACAACTTTTAGTTTACTCGTTTTTACTTTCCCATTGCCCAACTACAGCTGTAGCAATAGAGTTGCCGAGTACATTAGTTGCACTGCGAAACATGTCGCAAAAATGGTCAATTGGTAAAATCAGCGCCACACCCTCAATTGGAATATTGAACATACCACAGGTTGCGGCTACCACCACCAAACTTGCTCTTGGCACCCCAGCAATACCTTTACTAGTGAGCATCAGAACGAGTAACATAGTGAGTTGGGTACCTGTATCGAGTGGGATGCCATAAACCTGCGCAATAAAAATACTGGCAAAAGTCATGTACATCATGCTGCCATCTAAGTTAAAAGAATAACCCAAGGGCAACATAAATGAAACGATGCGGTCTTTGATGCCAAAACGCTCTAGTTCTTCAGTTAATTTTGGGAAAACAGCCTCGCTACTCGTGGTGCCAAATGCAATGACTAACGGAGAAACGATTCTTTTGAGTAGTGTTTTGAGATGGCTTCTTAGAAAAAGATAGCCCACGAGTAGCAGCACTATCCAAAGAGAAGCGATCCCGACTAAAAAAGAACTGAAAAACTTCGTATACGTCAACATCAAATCAGAGACGTCTTTTACTGCAAAAACACCAGCAATAGCGCCAAAAACGCCTATTGGGGCAAATCTCATGACGAAAGTCACCATTTTTAGAATGATGTGCGAGGTTTTGTCTAGCGCGTTGATCACTGGTTTGACGTTATCACCAATAGAAGCAGCAGCCAAGCCAAAGAAAATAGAGAAAATTACAATTTGAAGTATTTCATTGGTGGCCATGGCCTCAAATACGGATTTAGGGATGATGTGTTCAATGAAATGTTGGATTGAAAAATCTTGCGTTTTATCCGTGACTTCTGCAGCTGTTGTTTGGTCTATCTCGGATAAATTCACGCCTACACCAGGTTGTAAGAAATTCACCCATAAAAGACCAACAATTAAAGAAACAAACGAAGCTGTAAAAAACCATGCTAATGCTCTCCCCCCAATTCTGCCAACAGATTTAATGTCTCCTAATTTAGCAATACCAACCACAAGTGTGGTAAGGACCAAAGGAGCTATAATCATTTGAACCAAGCGAATAAAAATAGTTGCGAGCAGTTTAATGTGCGTACTAAAACTCGCCGCTGTAGCTTTATCAAAATAGGCATGTACAATGCCCCCAAGCACACCACCGAGCACCATTGCTACTAAAATGTAAAGTGTCAGCCTATTTTTTTGGGGCTTTTCACGCTGAGATGTATGGGTAGTATTTGACATGATTTGAGAAATCTTTATTTTATTTCATGAAAATAGGAAAAACCATAAACATAGCAAGGAAATACTTGTATTTAACATAGGATAGCGGATTGAAAAAACTTGACATTTCGTATATTTGAAATACAATCAACACATGGCAACACAACAAGAAATCGACTTCAATTTCAATGAAGATCAAATGCGTCTCAAAATCAGAGCGCTCGAACAAACCCTTGAAAAAATTTATTTGGGAGGCGGTAAAGGGCGCATCGACAAACAACATGAGAGCGGAAAACTGACTGCACGAGAGCGCATCGCTACCTTACTAGATCCAGACACGCCACAAGTCGAAATCGGCGCATTGGCAGGGCACAACATGTATGCTGAACACGGCGGTTGCCCTGGGGGCGGTGTCGTTGTTGTGATTGGCTATGTATCTGGACGCCAATGCATTGTTGTAGCCAATGACGCCACTGTAAAAGCGGGTGCTTGGTTCCCAATTACTGGAAAGAAAAACTTACGTGCGCAAGAAATTGCCATGGAAAACCGCTTGCCAATTATCTACTTAGTCGATTCTGCTGGCGTCTATTTACCTATGCAAGAAGATATCTTTGCCGACAAAGAGCACTTTGGGCGTATTTTTCGCAACAACGCAAAAATGTCAGCAATGGGCATTACCCAAATTGCAGCTGTCATGGGGAGTTGTGTTGCCGGAGGTGCTTATTTACCCATTATGTCCGACGAATCGCTCATTGTTGACAAAACGGGCACAATTTTCTTGGCAGGTTCCTATTTAGTCAAAGCTGCTATCGGTGAAGATATCGACAACGAAAGCCTCGGAGGCGCCACCACTCAAACAGAAATCTCGGGAGTATGTGACTACAAAGTGGCTAATGACCACGAATGTCTATTGAAAATCAAAGATTTGATGTCTAGGATTGGCCACCAAGAAAAAGTGGGCTATGATAGAATTGAGGCTGCAGCACCAGAACAGCTACCCGAAAAAGCATTTGGTCTCGTGCCTGCCGACCGTTCAAAGCCCTATGATACCAAAGCGTTGCTCAAAACGATTGTCGATGCCGGTTCTTTGAGTGAATACAAGCCTGATTTCGGTAAAACATTAATTACCACCTACGCCAGAATTGATGGTTGGAGTGTTGGTATTATTGCCAATAACCGAACCGTTGTCAAAAATGCCAAAGGCGAAATGCAATTTGGTGGAGTCATCTATTCAGATAGCGCAGACAAAGCTGCCCGGTTCATCATGTTGTGCAATCAGAAAAAGATACCGTTGGTGTTTTTACACGATGTAACAGGCTTTATGGTAGGTTCAAAAAGCGAACACGGTGGCATTATCAAGGACGGCGCTAAAATGGTGAACGCAATGGCAAATAGTGTTGTACCTAAGTTTTCGATTATCATCGGTAACTCCTACGGGGCCGGCAACTACGCAATGTGTGGAAAAGCTTATGACCCAAGACTCATCGTTGCGTGGCCAACAGCTGAAATAGCCGTGATGTCAGGAGCTGCAGCCGCAAAGACTCTTTTACAAATTGAAGTTGCCAAACTCAAAGCAAAAGGAGAGACCATAGACCCCACCCGAGAAAAAGCACTTTTAGAAGAAATCAAAGCGCGCTATGATGCCCAAATTTCACCTTATTATGCGGCAAGTCGTTTGTGGATAGATGCAATTATTGATCCCAAAGAAACAAGAAAAACGATTTCAATGGGCATTGAAATGGCCTCACACCAAGGTTGCATTCCGGCATACAAGGTAGGCGTAATACAAACTTAGTCTTCTACCTCCGTACTTTTTTTACCATTGAGATAATACGTATAGCCAAAGCCAACACTTAAGAAGCTTGAATTCCTCTCGAATTCCAAGGGGTCATAGCCCATATTTCCCTCTATGCCAATTAATTGAGGAGAAAACGGATAAGCGTAAATAGGTAGTCCTATCGTGAGTCGAAAACTTTGATTTACATCTGAGGTGAGGATAAAGCTCATGTTTGGTTCAAAGTATATACCTTCCCGAATTTGTGGGCTTTGCCCTAGTTCTGTCAAGGCATCTGAAACCACATAGCTGCGGACCCATCCAGCACGTAAACCAAGATCTGTTCCAAAACGCTCAGACCAGAATTTTTCATGCCCTGTTTTCAAGAATGCCGCAGCGGAATGAATTCCTCCATATATCTTTGGTGTCACTCTAAATTCATTGATGGCAAAATAGCTGTAATGTGCACCTAAACCCATATAAAACCCTGATTTAAAGGCATATTGATAATGTGCACTGGCATGTACTAAACCCTGCATTACTTTCTGAAAAGGTAAATTTTGGACAGCATTAGGCAAACAAAGGTCAAAAGTAAAAGAATCATCAGGATCTATTTCCTGAGCGTCTACATGCATACTTCCAGACAAAAAGAAAAGGAAGAGCAAACGAATACAAAATTGTGGTTGTGTCATAACGTACTAACTACCCTGAAGGGATTGATCAAAACTATAACAATTTATGAACTCAAAATGTTACAGCAATTCATTCAAAAAAACGTATATCGTAAATTCTAAGTATTTGAAAAAAGTAAGTCAGCAAAACTATGTGGCAAAAAAAAAGCCCCACATTACTGTGAGGCTTTTAAAATCGGCATCGACTTACTCTCCCACGATCAAAATCGCAGTACCATCAGCGCAAG
>JAIXUE010000008.1 GCA_027483605.1 Cryomorphaceae bacterium
ATAGGAGAATCGAACTCCTGTTTCAAGGATGAAAACCTTGCGTCCTAACCACTAGACGAATGGGCCAAAATGTCAAAACCCCAGAATTTGGGATTGCAAATATAGTAGGAATTTCTTGAAGCGCAAGGGCGCTTGCTATTTTTTTTAAGAAATTTCGGAGCTGTCAGAACTCATCTTGAAACCGAGACGCTTGGCTGTTTTGAGTTTAAGCTGCTCACCCATCATGAAAATCTGCCCAACACTCACGTTGTCCATGTAATCAAACGGTGGAATATAGAGATCAAATGGCAGTGCATAAGCAAAGGCCATTTGCGCGATGAGTTGCAGCAATTGCTCTGACAACAACATATGCTGAGGATCATTGAAGGTAGCACCAAGTGAACCTTTACCTTCGATGAAGAAATGTCTTTCATGATTGACAAAAATACGCGCAATAAGGTTGCCCATGTCGTCTAGGCGATTTTGCTGCATAGATTCAGCTAAAAAGTTGTAGATGTGGATGGTGCCAAAATAGCCATTGTTCGGATTTGACTTGAAATAGGCCGTTCCCCATAGCGGATTGGAATCTGGTAAGCGAAAAACGTTGTGATGCAAATTAAACACCAAGACATCACTACCGATATACACATGAAATTCGTGGTCACCCCTATCCTTGATCCAAAGGCGCACGCGCTCATCGGTAATGACCTCTTTGAGCGCAATAATTTCTTTGTCTATCAGCGCGCGGAGTTGTTCAAAAACGCGTTCAGCATCGTCGGCGATATCTTGCTTGAGAGCAGATTTGTGGAGTAATATATCGATGAGTTGTTGTCGATTGGCGACAATTGGGTCGGCAGCTGGCTTTTTCTTCATGGCATTATATTTGCTGTTAAAAATACCGCAAAAGCCGGAGTTATCGACAATTCATCGATAAATCTTTGTAAGGCTTTGACAAAAAATGTTTAACTTTGAGAAAAGCGCTTCAAGCGCGGTCTAAAAAAAATGAAAAAGCGCATTTGGTTTATCATCAACCCGATTTCAGGAGTTCGTCGCAAAGACGACATCCCTGCGCTAATCCGTCGTTTCCTAGACCATGACACCTACACCTTTGAAATCCAATATACCAAACACAAAGGACACGCCATTGAACTAGCCAAACAAGCCGTTCAACTTGGTGTCGATATCGTTTGCGCGGTTGGTGGCGATGGCTCGGTTCACGAAGTTGGTACGGCACTGATCGGCACCAAAACGAGCTTAGCTGTTATCCCTATCGGATCCGGCAATGGTTTGGCTCGTCACATGTTTATCCCGCGCAATATCAAAAAGGCCATTCAAACCATTAACCTCAACCAACAAATCCTGATGGATACCGTTATGGTCAACGACCAACCCTTCCTCGGAGTTGGGGGCTACGGGCTGGATGCCATTATCGCTAAAAAATTTGACGAAGACCAAAAACGCGGCTTCTGGACTTACGTGAAGCATGTCCTCAAAGAGTTTTTTCGCTATAACCCCATGAATATCTCCATTGATACAAATGGGCAAATCAAAAAACTTCCGGTTGTGCTTTGCACCATCGCGAATACCTCTGAATTCGGAAATGGCTTTAAAGTCTCTCCAAAATCCGATGCCACCGACGGCAAATTAGAATTGTTTTTACTCAAGCCCTTCTCCTTATTTGGTATCCCCAAAATGATTTTTCAGTTCTTTACTGGCCGCTCAGATAAATCAATTTATTCTGAAATCATTTCTTTTAAGAATGCAAAAATATCTCTGCCCAATGGTGTTGCGCACCACGACGGCGAGCCCTTAACAGTCATGCGCGAACTCAATGTGCGCGTGGTTCCTCACTCACTTCATATCATTGTAGGTCAAAAATAATGGCTACTCCTTTCGAATTAGACTTAGAGGCCATGCTGGCCCAACTTTCAGCTCTTCAACCAAACAGCAGACCCGCATGGGGCCAAATGAGCCCGCAGCGCATGGTTGAGCACCTCGCAGACGCGCTTTACATGTCCATGGGTCAAGGTGAATACACATTAGAAGTTCCTGAAGAGCGCATCGAGCGCATGCAAGCTTGGCTCGCATCTGACAAGCCAATGGCTAAAGATGTACAAGTTTCGTTTGCGACACCAGAAACGCCGCTACGCAACGATGAACTCGAAACCGCCATCGATGAATTTACAGATGCTTTTTTGTCTTTTCTAGAATACTACGAAGAAGATGCATCCCTTACGGCCTTGCACCCATTCTATGGGTCGCTCAACTATACCCAATGGCAACGCTTGCACACCAAACACTTTGCGCATCATTTTGAACAGTTCGGACTGATCTAAACAAGCTGCTTCAACCATCACCAACTTTCCATGAGTCATCCACTCACTATCTCCTTCGCAATTGGTCTTGTTTTGGGAAGCCTCAATCATTTTTACCTCAAATCAAGAGGCCACAACGGAAGTGCACAATGGTTCATGCAAGTTGTGGTTTTTTTTGCATTGACATTTAGTATATTGAAATTCATTCACTGATGAAGCGTCCAAACTTATAAGTGAATTTTACGCAAGGATATACCGGAGAATAAGGCTCCAGTTGAGTGTCTAAAGATCGATAAGCCAATTCAAATGACGTGCTAAAATGCGTTGAGCTTTCAATCTCGACACCTAAGGGTATATACACGCCATAAGCTAATCCTGAATAAAATCCCGAAAAAATATCAAAATCATAATAACGAACAAAACGTGTATAATGTATTCCGGTATAAAAGCGGGTTTTCTTTCGTTCACTGAAATAAAATTTCGCGCCGCCAAAAGCTCCGACAAAACCTCCTCCTGCTGTTAACTGGACGCGATCAGATACATCGAGCGTCAGGTGCGCACTAGCCAAACCAACAGGGCCAAGTAAGTCTGCTCCAAGTCCAATTCTTGGGCCTTGTGCATGAATTGACCCCAAACCAAAAGCTAGCAATCCCGTGCAAAGTATTCTTTTTTTCATGGTCACATCATCAATTGTAAAACCTTCACAATATAAATATAGACCAATGAGAAAAAAATGTAAAACTAAATGCTATAAGTGGGTAATTGAGAATTGCGAAAATCGCAAGTGCTTATCTTCCGAATTTCAGAAACGGAATAAACCTCGGTACGTTTTTCTGATAGTCTTTGTAAGCTGGGTACTTATTAGCTGAGAGCTCCTCAGAAAAGTCAGAGCTTCCTTTGAAAAGAATCAACAAGAGCACACAACCACCGATTGTCCAATTGACCCACTGGCCTGTAGCGTTGACACTAAACAAATAGAAAATCACCCAAATGCTTTGCTCCATGGCGTAATTTGGATGGCGAACAATACCCCAAAGACCTGTAGAAACAAATCCTTTTTCATAGTCACCTAATGGCTCACCAGCTTTGATACGACGGTGCTTTTCGGTCTGAAAAACATATTGCTGTTGATCGGCAATAAACTCAATGGCTACTGCAAGCAGCATAAGTGCGGCCAGCATGTAATCAATCATGTTTAATTGCGGATCAGCTTGATCGGAAAGCGTGGCCAAAATAGGAACGGTGAAAGAAAAGATCAAGACGTTCTGATATGCTGAGATAAAGAACAAATTGAAAAGACCCCAGACGAATTTATTGTTGAAACCTGGGCGCTTGCGGAGTTCTTCCCAGCGGTAGTCTTCTTCTCCTGCCCAAAAACGCCAAGTGTAGGCACCGCGACGCGCAAAATTGAAGGTGAGGCGGGCGCCCCAAATGGTTGCTAGAATGGCCATTAAGACCATGCGCTCAGACAATTCTGGCGCCAAAAGCGTCATGTGCCAAACATAATAGATAGGTACAATACTCCATAGCTTGTCTACCTGAGAGTTGTTGCGCGAGATCTCGCCGACTACAAAGCAATAAGCAATGACCAAGCCTACTGGCCATGCCATCTGAGCTAAAATGTCAAATTGAAGCTCGTTGGGTGTGTAGCCGAAGTTCAAACAAATGAGCGGTGCAACAACCACAGTAAAAATCAATAAAAGAATTGTGAGTAGCATATAGTTTAGTTAAGCTCCACATTCAAAAAATGTGAAAAAGGTTAGGGTTCGAAATTAATAAAAATGTTTAAGATTTGGCAAACGGAATTTGGGCAGCGCTTAGCGCCTCAATGAGGGCTTGTTGGCCTTGATGAAAAACAACATCGTAATCGGTCGTTTTCACCCAGCAGCGCACTTGCATGTGCAAACCAGATTCAGTGAGTTGCTGCACCCCCACCATTGGCTCTGGTTTGTGAAGAATGCGTTTATCAGCTGCCAAACTCGCTAAAATCACTTCTTGAAGTTGTGTGATGTTTACCGTTTGTTCGAATACAAAGGTCCAGGCCAAACGGCGGTTTTTTTCTTTGGTGAAATTGATGATCGTACCATTGGCCAACGGACCATTTGGGTGCACCAATATCTTGTTATCGGCTGTTTTGAGGTAGGTATTGAAAATTTGAATTTCTGACACAACGCCTTGTGCGCCCAACGCCTCGATATCGTCACCTACTTTGAACGGCTTGAGTACAAGAATCATGATACCACCTGCAAAGTTTGAAAGTGTACCTGAAAAAGCCATACCCACCGCTATACCTGCCGCGCCAAGTAGAGTTAAAAAAGAGGTCATTTCAACACCCAATTGGGTAATGGCACTGATCGCGACCATGATTTTGAGGGCCATTGACAAGAAACTTGTCAAAAAGGAAATAAGACCCGGATCAGTTTCACTTTTGCGTAAAATGCGGTTAACCAAGCGGGTCAGGACGCCGGTTAGCCAAAAACCAACGACAGCAATCACGATGGCCAGCACCAAATTAGTCAGTAAAGCAAAAATAACCTTACTTAAATCTCCGGTTTTGAGATCAAAAAGTGTTTCTATAAAGTGCATGTCGTAATTTTAACACAAAAATAGAAATGTTTAGCGAGTATGAAAATTTGCAAAAGATAAGCGTCATTAAGACTGACGGCCTAGCTGACTACTTCCCCTGTTTTTTAAGGCCGGATGAGTGCAGCGCGCTACTCGAACAACTTCAACAACTCAGCACATTTCAACAAAACGAAATCATTCTTTTTGGAAAAAAAATCAAGGTGCCAAGACTAGAAGCTTTCTATGCGCTAAATGGAGAACAATATGGCTATTCCGGACAACAACTGAAACCCGAAAAATTCCCCACATTTTTAAATGAATTGCGACTTAAAGTAGAAAAACAAACAGGCTATCCTTACAATGCGCTGCTGATCAACTACTACCGCGACGGGCAAGATTCCAATGGATGGCATGCAGACAACGAAAAAGCGCTTGGTCGCAACCCAAGTATTGCATCGCTCAGTTTAGGGGCAGAACGCCCATTTGAGCTCAAACATTTGAATACGGGACAGCAAATAAGATTGGAGTTGGCACAGGGAAGCTTGCTGCACATGCATGGACCACTTCAACATCACTACAAACACCAACTTCCCAAAAAACGCGGTTTGACGAGCGCTAGAATTAATTTAACCTTTCGTTGGGTGCAGCCGTCTAGCTGAAATCAGTAACTTTGGATCAATGAAGCCTCAAGACTATATGCAGCGCTGCTTAGACCTTGCTATTTTAGGGCAAGGCATGGTGGCTCCCAATCCAATGGTAGGTTGCGTTATCGTCAAAAATGGTGAAATTATTGGAGAAGGCTATCATCAAGTATTTGGTGGTCCGCATGCTGAAGTAAATGCAGTCGCTACCGTCGCTGATCAGCAAGCACTTGAAGGCGCAACGGTTTATGTCAGTTTGGAGCCTTGCGCTCATTTTGGCAAAACTCCTCCTTGTAGCAATCTGCTCATTGAAAAAAAAGTAGCACATGTGGTAGTTGCTTGCAAAGACCCAAATCCAAAAGTTGCCGGTAAAGGCATTGAGCGCCTCCTTAAAGCAGGCATCAAAGTGGAGGTTGGTGTACTTGAAGGCGCTGCCAAACAACTCAACAAACGCTTTTTTTGTTTCCACCAAAAACAAAGACCTCACGTTGTGCTCAAATGGGCTCAAACCAAAGACGGCTTTCTGGACCGCCTCCGAGACGCCGAACAAAAAGGCATCAATTGGATATCTTCAGAAGAGTCAAGGTCCTTGGTACACCATTGGCGCAGCCAAGAAATGAGCATTCTTGTAGGCAAACACACCGCACTCAATGACAACCCTTCTTTAACCGTTAGAGAAGTAAGTGGCAAAAACCCCATCAGGATATTAATAGATAGCCAACTTCAAGTACAAAACGACATCAGTTTGTTTTCAGAAGACGCACCCACGCTCATCTTTAATCGGCTCAAAAACGAAACAAAAGGCAATATTGAATGGATCAAAATTCAAGAAACGGCCACCAAAAACATGCTAGAAGAACTCTATAAACGCGGTGTCCATTCCGTCATGGTAGAGGGCGGAAGCAGAACCCTGCAGTATTTCATCATCGACAACGTTTGGGACGAAGCGTACGTGCTTGTCGGAGACTTGAACTACGGGGAAGGCGTCAAAGCGCCAATATTGAATCGGGTCCCGACGAATGTACACGCTTTTGGAACCGACCAAATTTATTATTACAAACGACGAACGTGAAAAAAATCAGTCTGCTCTCCAGCTCCCTATTTGTATCGCTCAGTGTTTTAGCGCAAAGCTACCAGCTAGCCGTATTGAAGTACAATGGTGGTGGCGACTACTATGCCAACCCCACAGCACTGCCCAACTTGATCAAATTCTGCAACGCTGAACTCGGCATGAGTATTGCTAAAGAAGTGCCCTACGTAGAAGTAGGCAGCGCAGATTTATTTCAATATCCCTTGCTGCACATGACCGGGCACGGCAATGTAGTGTTTTCAAAGTCAGAAGCCCAGAACCTCAGAACTTACTTGCTCTCAGGAGGTTTTTTACACATCGATGACAACTACGGAATGGATGGCTTCATTCGGGCCGAGCTTAAAAAAGTATTTCCAGAAGCTACACTAACCGAAGTGCCGTCTAGCCACCCTATCTTTTCAGCACATTACACATTTGCAAATGGCTTGCCCAAAATTCATGAGCACGACGGCAAACGCCCTCAAGCTTTTGGGATCGTCATTGATGGCAGGTTGGTTTGCCTCTATACCTATGAAACCGATTTGTCTGACGGCTGGGAAGACCCACAAGTTCATAACGACCCGCCAGAAAAAAGGCGCCAAGCTTTGCAGATGGGCGCCAATATCGTTTCTTACGCTTTTTCGAACTAAAACAGCGGCAACTTAATGTTGGTGTCCGTCGTGTTCTCCATGCGGATGATCATGTTCTTCAGCGGTAACTTTAAGCAATTCAATTTCAAAAACCAAATCCGCATATGGTGGAATGGCGCCCGGACGCCCTTGCTTTCCATAAGCATTATAGTAAGGTATAAATAATAAGATTTTGCCGCCTTCTTTAATCAGGGTAATACCTTCTTCAAAACCGGGAATCATGCGCTGCACTTTGTATTGAAAATCTAAAGGTGCATTGCGGTCTTTGGAAGAGTCGAATTTTTTGCCACCGCGACGGAAAGTACCGGTGTAGTGTAGGCTAACTTTATTACCCTCCTGCACCACTGCGCCTTTGCCCTCTTCTAAAATGACGTAAACCAATCCAGTTGAGCTTTGCTGTGCTTTCGGATAGTTCTTTTTGACTTCGGCAAACATATAGTTTTTGTAGTCTTCTTGAGACATGGCCGCAATTTGTGCGATTTCCGCTTGCTCTTGTGCTTCTGCTGCTTTTTTAGCTAAATAAACTTGGTCAAACGCTGCCTGCGCATTCCATTTTTGCGCATCTTTTCCGACGCGAATGATCTCTACTTTGCGCATGGTATCGTTTTGTGCTATGGCATCCACTACCTCTTGCCCCGAAACCACATTGCCAAAAACGGTATGCTTGCCATCTAGCCATGGTGTTTCTTTGTGTGTGATGAAAAACTGTGAGCCGTTGGTGTTCGGGCCTGAATTAGCCATTGAGAGAATACCTGGGCCCACATGCTTGAGCGACGGGTCAATTTCATCGTAAAATTTGTAACCAGGGTCACCAGCGCCAGTTCCCTGCGGGTCGCCACCTTGGATCATGAAATCGGCGATCACACGGTGAAATACCAAGCCATCATAAAATGGTTTGGTAAATACTTTGTCTCCAACCGTAAATTTTCCTTCGGCTAGCCCTACAAAGTTACCAACGGTCATGGGTGTCTTTTGATACGCCAACTGACAAACGATAATACCTTTGTTGGTGACGAAACGTGCATAGATGCCATCTTGAATTTCTTCAACTTTTTGGGCATTTAGCATACCTGTAAATGGCAAGAACAGTAAAGTAAAAAGTAATTTTTTCATGGTATTATTTTTCGATATCTAGTAATTCAACTTCAAAAATCAGAACGGAATAAGGCGGAATGAGTTCTGTTGGTGAACCTGGGCCATATGCCAATTCTTGTGGGATGTAAAAACGGTATTTAGAACCAACGTTCATGAGCTGTAAGCCTTCGGTCCAGCCAGGGATAACTGCATTGAGTGGAAATGAAATTGGTTCTTTGCGCTCTACGGAGCTATCAAAGATTTGACCGTCAATATTGGTGCCTGTATAGTGAACTTTTACGGTTGAACTGGCGGTTGGTTTTTGACCTCTTCCCTTTTTAATGACTTCATATTGAAGGCCACTAGCAGTTACTTGCATGTCTTTTTTCTTTGCATTTTCCAAGAGAAAAGCCTCTCCTCTCTCTCGGTTTACTCTACCTGCCTCTTTTTCAGCAGCGAGTGCTTCTTGATTCACAGCCTCTTCTGCTTGCTGAATGGCTTGCATTTTTTCTTGGAAATAGGACATGACGCACTGATTAGTAGGGTCCTGAAGCAAACTAGGGCGCTGCATCATGGCATCGCTAAGACCTTGCAACAACAAAGCCACATTGGCCTCCGGAAAATCTTTGAGAACGCTCTGCGCGATGTTTTGTCCGGCTAAGTAGCTGACAGAATCTATTCTACTTTTGACTTGTGGCTCTTGGGCATTGGCCTGAAAAGCCAAAGTAATAGCCATAATTGGGATAAGCGTTTTTTTCATGTTCGTTTAAATTTCATTTCGGGTATCTGAACCCCAAAACATTTTGTTTCGGATGGTATCTAAAAAATTGTTGTCTTCGAATTTCACGACGTTGATCATGAATTCAGCTTTGGTGATGGTTACCTTCTCTCCTTGTTTGATGTGCTGAGAATGGCCGTCAAGGGATAGTAAATAAGAGCGGTCTCGGCCTTCTACTTGCAGCGAGATAGGCATGTGGTCTGGCACCACCACTGGGCGTACATTTAAATTATGAGGAGCAATTGGTGTGAGGATGTGCACTTGGCAACCTGGCGTAATGATCGGGCCACCACAACTCAAGCTGTAGGCTGTAGAACCTGTGGGTGTAGCCACAATTAGGCCATCGGCCCAATAAGTATTGAGAAATTTATCGCCAAGGTACGCATGTACTTTGATCATAGAAGAGGTATCTTTTTTCTGGAGGGTGAGCTCATTGAGCGCAAAATTTTCGTCGGCAAAGAGGTCGTTTTCGGTATGAACCCGCAGTAAAGACCTTTTTTGAAACTCGTACTGCCCGGCATTGAAGCGCTGTAGGGTTTGGTCTATTTGATTTTTGGACAGATTAGATAAAAAACCCAAACGACCGGTATTGATTCCCAAAATAGGGACACCCGAATCTCGAATAAAAGAAACCGCCTTTAAAAAAGTGCCATCGCCACCTAGACTGATCATGAGCTCAAAGCCTTTTTGAAGGTCGAGGTGTGTTTCGAAGGTTTTATAGGTGGCTGTTGCATGAAATTTAGCCTGAACTTGTTGTGCTAATTCTTTTTCGAGAACGGCAACCCAACCCAAATCCTCAATGCCCTTGAGTAGGTTTTCAAAGACGCTGTAGTCTTGCTTGAATATTTTCTTGGCGTAAATAGCGATTTGTTTCATTACATGCTCAAATAATGCATGAGTTCTTGGTAGCGATCTTGGAGCTCATTTGTTTGTTGACTGTCTTGATAGCTAGCCAATACGTGATAATCATAGCGCTCAAAGGTACGTATAATTGCACTTAAGTTTTGTTGATTGATGCGTAAATTAACCTGAATTTTGGTGCTGTCTGGAAGGTAGCTCACGAATAAATTCTGGATTTTAGCCTGATTGCTCTCTACTATCTGAGCAATTTGGGCAAGCGTGTAGTCAATGGCATTCATTTCGAGAACCAACACAGAACCGGTTTCATTGAGCCCACTGGTATCGGCAAGTAGTTGGAGTAATTCTTGCGCACTAATGACACCTAAGTAATTTTCTTGGCGATCTAAAACAGGTAAAGCAGTGAGTTTAAAAAGTGCAAAATGCTGTAATAAATCAAACAGATGTGCATCGGCATAAGCAAAAGGACGCGCAAGGTGCTGAAACAAGTGATCAAGACTATCTTCAAGACTGATTTGATCAAGTAATTCTGTTTCTGAAACAAGACCAACAAAATTGCCATTTTTGAGCACTGGAAGGTGATTGACTTGAAATTCATCCATCCAAAGCAGCGCTTTTTCTCCGGTATCTGTATGTAAAAGAGGTGGTATTTGTTCAGAAAGAATTGTGGAAGCTCTCATAGTGGGTGCAAAATACTAAATTACTTGAATGTTTCGTACTTTTGCAACTCAATTATTGTGCCATGACCAGACTCAGCGTGAATATCAATAAAATCGCAACACTGCGCAACGCTCGGGGTGGCCAAACTCCAAACGTGTTGCAGTTTGCACTCGATGCCGAAAGATTCGGTGCACAAGGCATCACCGTGCACCCTAGGCCCGATGAGCGCCACATCACCACCAAAGATTGCTACGAGCTCCACAATAAAATCCAAACAGAATTCAACATCGAAGGCTACCCAGATGTACGCTACATGCAACTCATTTCAGATTTGAGACCAGCACAGGCCACATTGGTTCCCGACCCACCGGGCGTACTGACCTCCAATGCCGGTTGGAATTGCATAGAACAAGCAGACTTTCTGGCACCCATCATTGCCCAAATTAAAAACATGGGAGTGCGCGTATCGCTTTTTATGGAAACAGATTTAGCTCAAATTGACCAAGCGAAGGCACTTGGTGCAGACCGGATCGAATTCTACACCGGACCTTATGCCGAAAACTACGCCATTGATCGGTATGCAGCGGTGGAGCCATATCGCTTAGCTGCACTCCACGCTCATGCAATAGGCTTAGGCATCAATGCAGGTCATGACCTTAGTTTGGAAAATTTGGCTTTCTTAAAAGCTTCGCTTGTCGCACTTGATGAAGTTTCGATTGGGCATGCACTGATCTCAGATGCACTTTATCTAGGTATTGAAAATACCATTCAGCGCTACCTTTATGAATTGCGCGAAGGCGCTTGATGCATGACGCGCTGAGGATAAGGAATTTCAATAGAATAAGTCCGGAACAAGCGATCTATTTCTAGTCTAATTTCTGACTTGTAGTTATTGATGTCCCAACTTTGATCTGCCCAAAAGATGAGTTCGAGCTCTAGACCTGAATCGCCAAAATCGGAAAGACGGACCATAACCGGATTGCTTTTTTTTACTTTTGGGTGCGCCAATGCAGCTTGTTTGAGCAGGCGCTCAATGAGCAGCATGTCTGATCCGTATGCGACAGTCAGTTTGATGATAAAGCGAGTGAGTTCGGAACCATGACTCCAATTCTCTATGCGGTCTTGGGTAAGGTGTGTGTTGGGAATGATCAGTACGTTTCCCTCTCGGGTCTGTATTTGGGTCGTGCGCACATTGATTTTGACAATTTTGGCTACCATTGCCTCATTGCTGACCCCATTGATTTTAGATTTTCCCGAAAGTTCAACAATATCACCCACTCTCAAATTACCTTCAAAGAGCAATACGATTCCGGCAATCATGTCTTTGAAAACATCTTGTAAACCAAGACCTAAACCCACAAGCAAACCAACTGAGCTGGTGAGTAAAATCATGAGGTCAATGCCGAGTAGCTTAAAGCAAATCAAGATAGACGCTACGTAGATAAAATATTTTGCCAGTTGGTTGTAGACAAACTCAGTGCCTGCGTCATAGTGTTGGCTACCTTTGAAACGACGTGCAAAATAAAGTCGCGTGAGGTTCACGGTAATTTTTGCACCGAAGAAGACGGATATGACAATAAGGATATCTGAAAAATCAATCTTAAAACGCTCAAAAGAGAGCAATTTGAATTGTAAAAAATCGTTAAACGTTACATGCCCATTGTTGTAGCGCAAGCTGAGAACGGCAACATAAATTGCCAGTAAATAAACGCTCTGACTTACCAAACGCAAACGAGCCATTTGCTTGGCCTCTAACTGTATATTGGCACTCTTTACATAGCCTTTTAGGGCTTTATGAACCAAACGACGCAAGACTGCTCCAGCAAAAAAGATGAGCAGCAAAAAGATCAGATTCCAAAAACAAATCTTGTAAGGGCCAATGTAAAAAAGCGTTGTTGCAAACATATCAACGAATAAGCGTTATGCCGATTTGCTCAGAAAGGAGCATTTTGACTTTTTCGAGACTGACCAATTCGCCAAGTGCTAAAAGTAGGTCTTCGTTTTGTAGGTTTTGATCGCTCAGCTCTTTGCGTATATTTTTAATTTTTTGCTCGACAAAAGCCAACTTAAAACGATAGATCACTTGAACTACTGTTTGGTAGAGGTCGTCGGCTTCCGACTTCGTTTGAATTTTATAGCGCGTTACCCAATTATGACTGAGTTCTTGCTCTTGCGCCTCTATGTCTGCTACAAACTGGACAATCTCTTGTTTTTCATGGCGCAAAAAGTAAGTGGATTCGTAGAGCGTATTTTCTTGAAGCACCCCGTTTTCAAAAATCCGATAAATTTCTTCGTAAAGCGCATTTTGAAAATGGAGTTCGTCTTTTTGAAGCTCGTGAACGATGAGCTCAACGACACTCGTTTGGGTTTCTGGCTGGCCGGGCTCTTGCCAAATTAGCGCGCGTGTTCCATATTTAATCAGTACCCGAATGAGTTCAGCTTCAAAAAGAGTGAGGTCTTCTTCATGACCTTCACTTGCTTGCAGCGCTTGTGGCGCAGGCGTTTTGGGCAATGAAACTGCTTCGAGCGCCGGGTCTTGATAGGATTTAGCTAATGCCGTTTTGCGCAATTGGAGTAGTTCTGACTGCACAATGGTTTCTGCGATGTCAAATTGCTGAGCCAGCTGCTGTACGTAGACAGAACGGGTAATTTGATCTGGTATCAATGAAACAGAATGTACGATGTCTTTGATGAGGCCTGCACGTAAAATGGGATCATTGCCACCTTCAGCTAGTAAAATACCTGCCTTGAAGGAGATGAAATCTTGTTTGTGAGCTGCGATATAGGCGCTCAATTCGGCTGATGACCTCGATTTTGAAAAGGAGTCTGGATCTTCGCCATCGGGGAAGAGCACAACTTTGACATTGAGGCCTTCTTCTAATATGAGGTCAATGCCGCGGAAACTTGCTTTGATACCTGCCGCGTCACCATCGTAGAGAATAGTAAGGTTTTTGGTATAACGGCTCACTAACTTGACTTGTTCTTTGGTCAGAGATGTACCTGAGGAAGATACGACATGCTGAATACCTGCTTGATGCATGCTAATGACGTCGGTGTAACCCTCGCAAAGTAAGCATTCGTTGTATTTGACGATGTCGCCTTTGGCAAAATAAAGACCGTAGAGGATCTCGCTTTTATTGTAGATAATGCTCTCAGGCGAATTGAAATACTTGGCAACCTTTTTATCGGCAAGCAGGGTGCGGCCTCCAAAACCAAGTACGCGCCCAGACACGCTGTGAATAGGGAACATCACGCGACCCTTGAAAAAATCGAAGGTGCGCTCGTCTTTTGATTTGGTGAGGCCGATGGCTTCTAAATAGGCTTTGTTATAGCCTTTTTCGAGTGCTAAATCAGTGAAGGCAGCGCCTGTGTTCAGGCAATAACCTAATTGGAATTTTTCGATGGTGGCCCGACTAAAGCCGCGTTCTTCAAAATAAGAAAGCCCAATTGCTTTACCTTCTTGTGAATTGAGCAGCATTTCAGAAAAAGTATTTTTCGCAAACTCATTGATGATCAAAAAACTCTCGCGCTCGTTGAGTGCAGCGAGTTCTTCGGCAGTGGCTTCTCGCTCTTCTGGAACTTCGATGTTGTAGCGCTTGGCCAACCAGCGCAAGGCTTCTGGATAGCTAAAATGCTCCTTTTCCATTAAGAAACTTGCTGCATTTCCTCCTTTTCCAGTAGAGAAACATTTAAAAATTTGCTTGACCGGCGAGACTACAAACGAGGGTGTTTTTTCGTCTGTGAAGGGACTTAAGCCTTTGAGGTTCGAGCCCGCGCGCTTGAGTTGCACAAATTCTCCGATCACTTCTTCGATGCGAGCGGTTTGTAGAATTTGATCGACAATATGCGGCGGAATTTTACTCATTTGACCATTTATGGATTGAAATTGTTCACCGTCTTGCGGCCTTTTTCATCATAAGTGACCCACTCGCCTATCATTTGATCATCTTGATACTGGCCGTAATAGTGGATTTTTCCGTTCGGGTATTTGACCACAGAGTGGCCATTCTTTTTGCCCCCTACATAAAAGGTAAATGACTGTAAGTTGCCTTTTGCACTGTAGAAATTCCACTTTCCTTCGCGCGCACCTTTTTCATTGAGTTCACCCTCGTATTTGAGTTGTTTTTTGCCAGGATACCACTCTTTGTAGTATCCGTCTTTGATTTCGACGAGTTTTTCCTTGGCTACGGGCTGCTCCTGCTTCTCTTTTTGACTGTTCTGACAAGAAACAAAAGATAAACAAAGCGTGAGGATTAAGCAGACTTTTACTGAATTCATAGGGCTATTTTTCGCGGTTCATGGTGTAGGCTACCAAGCCTATTAACGAATCTTTTGCGGGGCTGTCGGGGTAACTTGCCAAAATTTCTAAGGCCTCGGCTGCCAACGCCTCCATGCGTTTTTGGGCGTATTGCACACCACCAGACTCCCAAACCAATTGAATGGCACGCTGTACACGGGCACTGACATCGTATTCGTTTTTGATGATGTAGCGCAATTCTTTTTGGATGGCCTGGGGAGCATTTTGCAGTGCGTAAATGAGAGGCAAGGTGAGTTTTTGCTCACGGATATCGATTCCTGTTGGCTTGCCAATGTGCTCACCTGTCCCGTAATCAAAGATGTCATCTTTGATTTGAAACGCAAGGCCTATGAGTTCACCAAATTGTCGCATTTGGGCCCGCTCGGCCTGCGCTCCTACACTGAGGGCTCCTGCTTCGCAGCAAGTGGCAATGAGTGAAGCGGTTTTTTTGCGGATGACTTCGTAATAGATTTCTTCGGTGATATCGAGTTGGCGGGCTTTTTCAATTTGAAGCAACTCGCCTTCAGACATTTCTTGTACTGCCCTTGCAACAATTTCGAGCAGGTCCATATTGCGCTTTTCTATAGAGAGCAACAAAATGCGAGAGAGCATGTAATCTCCAACTAAAACAGCGATTTTGTTTTTCCAAAGCGCGTTGACAGAAAAAAAGCCCCTGCGCTCTGCGGCGTCGTCGACGACGTCGTCGTGGACAAGGGTTGCAGTGTGTAAGAGTTCAACAAGTGTGGTTGCATCAAAAGTAATTGGATTGATTTGACCTAGCATTTTGGCGCTCAAAAAAACAAACATGGGGCGCAATTGCTTACCTTTTCGCTTGACAATATAGCTTGTTACTTTATCTAGCAAAGCGACATCGGCGTGCATAGCATTTTGAAAATGGATTTCAAAATCGACTAATTCTTGCTGAATGGGTGCGGTGATGTCGTCTAGGCGCTGCATCTAACAAATATACGAAAAGCGGTGGCCTAATCGCAAAGCTGAGCTGCGAAACTTAGCGCGAAAGGTGCATATTTCTTTCTGAGTAAATTTTGGTAAAGAATGGATCCTTTAAATCTTTGATGAAACGGATGGCTTCACCTGTAGATTTCATTTCCGGACCCAACTCTTTTTTAACGTCAGGGAATTTCTCGTAAGAAAAAACTGGAATTTTGATTGCGTAGCCTTCTTTGCGTGGCTGAAAGTTGAAGTCAGTGACTTTGTTGTGCCCGAGCATCACTTTAGTGGCGTAGTTGACATAAGGCTCGTCGTAAGCCTTTGCAATAAATGGAACAGTACGTGAGGCGCGCGGATTGGCTTCAATGACGTAAACTTTATCGTCTTTGATGGCAAATTGGATATTGAGTAAGCCTACGGTTTTGAGTTCGACAGCAATTTTCCTGGTGATGTCTTCGATTTGGGTCATGACGAAATCACCGAGGTTGTAAGGCGGCAAAACAGCGTAAGAATCGCCGGAGTGAATGCCCGCTGGCTCGATGTGTTGCATGATGCCGATAATGTAGACGTTTTCGCCGTCGCAGATAGCATCGGCCTCTGCTTCTATGGCACCACCCAAGAAGTGATCGAGCAAGATTTGGTTATTGCCCATTTCATTGAGAATATCGACAACGTGGTGTTCAAGCTCTTCTTTGTTGATGACAATTTTCATTTTTTGCCCACCTAAGACATAAGAAGGGCGTACGAGCAACGGGAAACCAAGTGTTTCGGAAAGCTCTATGGCTTGCTCTGCGCTCTCTACTACACCGTATTTCGGAAAAGGTACATTGTTTTTCTCGAGTAGTTTAGAGAAGCGACCGCGGTCTTCGGCGAGGTCGAGGGCCTCGAAGGAGGTACCGAGAATTGGAATGCCATAACGCTCTAATTTTTCTGCCAATTTGAGCGCAGTTTGACCACCAAGCTGCACAATGACTCCAATTGGTTTTTCGTGCTGAATGATGTCGTAAATATGCTCCCAGAAAACTGGCTCAAAATAGAGTTTGTCAGCGGTATCGAAGTCAGTGGAAACGGTTTCTGGATTGCAGTTGATCATGATGGTTTCGTAACCACATTCTTTGGCTGCCAACACGCCGTGTACACAAGAGTAATCAAATTCAATACCTTGCCCAATGCGGTTGGGACCAGAACCCAACACCACTACTTTAGGACGCTCACTAACTACACTTTCATTTTCGTATTCAAATGTGGAGTAATAATAAGGAGTTTGTGCCTCAAATTCAGCAGCACAGGTATCTACAAGTTTATAGACGCGATTGATGCCAAGGGCGGTTCTTTTTTGATAAACTTCTGACTCAAGGCAGCGCAAGAGGTGCGCAACCTGACGATCGGCATAACCTTTTTGCTTGGCTTCAAATAAGAGCTCTTGAGGGATGTTATCGAGGTGGAATTTCTCAATTTTGCGCTCGAGCTTGATAAGGTCTTCGATTTGCTTGAGGAACCAAATATCAATTTTGGTTTTTTCAACAATGGTTTTAAAAGGAATGCCCAACTTGATGGCATCGTAGATATGGAATAAACGATTCCAACTAGCAAACTCAAGAGAATTGAGGATTTCGTTTTGATTGGTCAGTTCTTTGCCGTCGGCACCCAAACCATTGCGGTTGATTTCTAAGGACTGACAAGCTTTTTGCAAAGCCTCTTGAAAGCTACGACCAATACCCATAACCTCTCCTACTGACTTCATTTGAAGCCCTAGTTGGCGGTTGGTTCCGGGGAATTTATTGAAGTTCCAACGCGGGATTTTGACAATAACGTAGTCTAGGGTTGGTTCAAAAAGCGCAGAGGTAGTTTTGGTAATTTGGTTACTGAGTTCATTGAGGTGATAACCGATGGCTAACTTGGAGGCTATTTTTGCGATTGGATAACCCGTAGCCTTAGAGGCCAATGCAGATGAACGAGACACACGTGGATTGATTTCAATGGCAATGATGTCTTCGTTGTTATCTGGGGAAACCGCAAACTGCACATTGCAACCACCAGCAAAATTGCCAATCGAGCGCATCATGTTGATGGCCATATCGCGCATTTTCTGGAAGGTGGTATCAGAAAGGGTCATGGCCGGAGCCACTGTAATGGAGTCACCAGTATGGATACCCATTGGGTCAAAGTTCTCGATGGAGCAGATGATCACGACGTTGTCGTTGGCGTCTCGTAGGAGTTCGAGTTCATATTCTTTCCAGCCCAAGAGTGCTTTGTCGATCATGACTTCATGAATGGGTGACAATTGCAAGCCACGCTCAAGTAGGTTGTCAAATTCTTTTGGTTCGTGTAAGATACTTGCCCCCGAACCACCTAAAGTATAAGATGGGCGAATACAGAGCGGGAAGCCAAATTCTTGCGCGATTTCTTTGCCTTCTAAAAAAGATTTTGCCGTTTTTTGGGGAGCCATGGGCACGCCAATCTGCAGCATGAGTTCGCGGAATGCTTCGCGGTTTTCGGTAATTTCAATGGCGTTGATATCGACTCCGATGATGCGCACACCGTGTTGTTCCCAGATGCCCATTTCGTCGCATTGGATACAAAGATTGAGCGCAGTTTGACCTCCCATCGTTGGCAACACAGCGTCTATATGATGATTTTGGAGGATCTTGACAATACTTTCGGGTTCTAAGGGCTGCAAATAGACGTTGTCGGCAACGACTTTGTCGGTCATGATGGTAGCCGGGTTGGAATTGATGAGCGTGACTTCGATTCCTTCTTCACGCAAAGAGCGTGCGGCTTGAGAACCAGAGTAGTCGAATTCGCAGGCTTGACCAATTACAATAGGACCACTACCAATAATGAGAACGGATTTGATCGAAAGATCTTTAGGCATAGGAGCTTCAATTTACTAGTTTCTTTGAGCGAAACCTTCGCTGCAAATTGAGCACAAATTTAAGTTAAATTCGGCGGGCAGCTGCAAATAAGCACGATTGTTTTTGAACAATATGAGCGATGAATGTTAATTAAATGTCGCTTGTACGCAATGACGCGAGATAAACTGTAGCGCTAAATGATTAAAGGTCTCGGCTTGTTCGTAGTTGACCACATGACCACATGCTGGAACGATACGAAGTTCGGACGCTTCATCTTGGGTCACTAAAACCCTTACCGGATTCAAAAACATGTGGTCTTGCTCACCCATGACATAAAGCGTAGGAATGGTTTCGGGCATGGCGTTGATGCGCGTTAAGTAAGCCGTAAGACGAGCGGTGAGTTTGAACCAGCGTTGAAATTCTTTGTCCATCACTTTTTTAGCCTCATTGATAAACAAGTGTCGAGATGCTTTGTGGTTGGCGCGGGGCATCATGATGCGCGCCATTAGTTGATATAGAGACATTTGGGGTAAAAAGCTATATAGCATTCGACCCAAGCGCAAAATGAGACGAGAACGCACATTGAGCTTGGTGACGGCTCCAGCAAAGATCATGCTTTGCACCAAATCTGGTCTTTGGGTGCGCAAGGATTTGATGACAATAGAACCCAAGGAAACCCCCACAAAATGAGCTTGTTTAATTCCTTTTTGATCGAGTAGAGTAATCACGTCAGAGGCAATGAGCTCAAAGGAGTATTTTTGATTGTATGCACTCACCTTTTGACTTTTTCCATGGCCGCGCAAATCGAGGACTAAGACGTTGTGTCGCTCACAAAAATCTTTGAGTTGCTTGTGCCAAATGGATGAACTCCCCCCTGCCCCATGGACAAATACAACCCATTGATCAGAGCTACGGTGCAAGAAAGACTTTGAATAGAGCATACACAAAAATAAAAAAACACCCGTTTGGAACGGGTGTTTTTGTAAATAATATAATTAATGAAGCTTATTTATCTTTTACTTCCTCGAAGTCTACATCTGTTACTTCATCTTGTGCAGAACCAGAACCTGCGTCAGTGCCTTGGTCCTGAGCTGCTCCTTGGTCGTTTGCAGCATTGTACATATCCTGAGATGCCGCACTAAATACTTCATTGAGGCGATCCATAGCTGGCTGAAGATTGGCCATGTTTTTGGCCTCAAACTCAGTTTTAAGCGCTGCCAAAGCATCTTCGATCGGCTGCTTTTTATCAGCGGGAATTTTGTCACCGTATTCTTTCAACTGGCGCTCTGTTTGGAAGATAAGGGAGTCCGCCTTATTGACCAACTCTGCTTCTTCTCTACGCTTGTTATCGGCGTCAGCATTTGCTTCAGCCTCTGCTTTCATGCGTTGGATTTCTTCGTCAGACAAACCGCTAGAAGCTTCAATTTTGATGGATTGTTGCTTGCCAGTACCTTTATCTTTGGCCGAGATATTCATGATGCCGTTTGCGTCGATATCGAAAGTAACTTCGATTTGCGGTACTCCGCGCTGCGCTGGTGGAATATCAGTGAGTTGGAAACGACCAAGCGTTTTGTTGTCGGTCGCCATTGCGCGTTCACCTTGCAACACGTGAATTTCTACAGATGGCTGGTTATCGGCAGCTGTGGAGAACACTTCTGATTTTTTGGTTGGGATGGTAGTGTTCGCATCGATGAGCTTAGTGAAAACACCGCCCATTGTTTCGATACCTAAAGAAAGTGGAATGACATCTAACAATAATACATCTTTTACTTCTCCGGTAAGTACGCCACCTTGAATAGCGGCACCAACGGCAACCACCTCATCAGGATTCACTCCTTTAGAAGGCGCTTTTCCAAAGAAACGCTCGACCGCCTCTTGAATGATAGGAATACGTGTAGAACCACCAACGAGGATCACTTCATCGATGTCTGATGGCTGCAAACCAGCGTTAGAAAGCGCTGAACGGCAAGGCGCAATGGTGCGCTCTACAATACTTGAAATGAGCTGCTCGAATTTGGCGCGTTGCATGGTGCGCACGAGGTGCTTAGGAATGCCGTTGACAGGCATAATGTATGGCAAGTTGATTTCTGTAGATGTTGTAGAAGACAACTCAATTTTTGCTTTCTCTGCTGCTTCTTTCAAACGCTGTAGTGCCATAGGGTCTTGACGCAGGTCAAGGCCTTCTTCTGCTTTGAATTCTTCTGCTAACCAAGTAATGATCGCTTCATCGACGTCGTCGCCACCAAGGTGGGTGTCGCCATCTGTAGCCAATACTTCAAAAACGCCATCGCCTAATTCAAGAACAGAAACGTCGTGTGTACCACCACCGAAGTCAAAAACAACGATTTTTTGATCGATGCCTTTTTTGTCAAGACCATAAGCAAGTGCAGCGGCCGTGGGCTCATTGATGATGCGTTTGATGGTGAGGCCAGCGATTTCGCCAGCTTCTTTGGTGGCTTGGCGCTGTGCGTCGTTAAAGTATGCAGGTACGGTTACAACCGCTTCTGTCACTTCTTGCCCAAGGTAATCCTCTGCTGTTTTCTTCATTTTCTGAAGGATCATAGCCGAGATTTCTTGCGGAGAATACAATCTGTCGTCTATTTTGACACGCGGTGTATTGTTGTCGCCTTTGACTACTTGATAAGGCATTCGCGACACTTCTTTTGAAGATTCGTCGAAGCTAGAGCCCATGAAGCGTTTGATAGACGAGATGGTTTTGGTAGGGTTGGTGATCGCTTGTCTTTTAGCTGGGTCGCCAACTTTGCGTTCGCCGCCCTCTACAAAAGCAACAACTGAAGGGGTGGTGCGCTTACCTTCTGCGTTGGCAATGACAACTGGTTCATTGCCTTCCATGACCGAAACACAAGAGTTGGTTGTTCCGAGGTCGATTCCGATTATTTTTCCCATTTTTTTTTAAATTTTGATACTAGCTTTTGTCAAGTATTGTGCCACCTCAAAAAAGCTGCAGTATTATGACATTTTGATCTATTTAATCCCTTTTCAAATGTCTTTTTGTCAGTTTTGCTGACATCGGTAACATAGGTTACCTAAAGAATCTACTAAAGAGCTTAACTTTGCTTCATGATATTTGGAAAAGGAACAAAATTATATAGCATTGCTAAGATCAAATGTCCGCAATGCCACGAGGGTCAGTTTTTAGTTTCACACCCTTATGATTTAAAGAATCTGGGTGATGTCAAGAATGAATGCGCTGTGTGTCATTTGAAATACGAGCGTGAACCAGGCTTTTACTATGGTGCGATGTACGTTTCTTATGCCCTGGGTGTTGCATTATTTGTGACAATATGGACGTCTTGCAACCTTTGGTTTCCATGGTTAGGTGCTTGGAGTCAGATTGGCTTAGTGGTGTTTTTCACTGTTTTTTTATCACCGTATTTGTTTGCGCTTTCAAAAATCATTTGGGCTAATTTTTTCATCAGTTACGACAAAGATGCACAGCTTAAAAAGTAAACTAGAAATGCTACAAGCCCATTTGGGTTATGTCCTCGAAGCAGCATTGCTTGAAGAAATGGCTCAGGTGGCTAAAATTAGAGAGACCACCACGGATGAGATTGTAGTACATGTCGGTGACCAGCTACAAATGATTCCGATTGTGATAGAAGGATCTATTAAAATCTCAAGAGAAAGCGAAAGCGGTGACGAATTACTGCTTTACTATATGGAAGGTGGTGATACTTGCGCCATGTCTTTGCAGTGTTGCACCAGAAAAGTTGATTCTCAAATAAAGGCCACCTCTATGGAGCCCTCTTTGCTTTTGATGTTCCCAAGTGAAAACATGGAACGCTGGCTAGATCACTATAAATCTTGGCGCCAATTTATTTTGGATAGCTATCATACGCGCATGCTTGAACTTATGGAGTCTATAGATGCAATTGCTTTCATGAACTTAGATCAACGCTTGCTTAAATACCTTTCCGACCAAGCAAAAATTCTCGGGAGTTTGGAAATCAATCACACCCATCAGCAAGTTGCCGATGACTTACACTCTTCAAGGGTGGTTATTTCAAGGCTGCTCAAGCAACTTGAAACAAAAGGAGCAATCAAATTACTGCGCAATAAAATCATCCTTAAAAATTTTTAAACCATTTTGATAATATTTTGTTAACTTGTGGTCCATTAACCACCTAAACAACCTATTATGAAAAAACTAGTACACTTATTGTGCAGTATACTGCTCATTGGTGTTGGTCTAAAAGGTCACGCACAAGCCCTAACTTGTGCAACGGCTTCACCTGTTACCCCAGGTACATTTACCGCCAGCACCCTCATCGGAACACCCTCCACACCCGGGCTCAATGGCAACGGCGTGGCTTTAACGGCAGGTTGGTACGCTTACACACCAACATCAAACGGTATTTTAAACATCAATTCTTGTGGAGGCGGCGCCGACACCAGACTCTGGATCTGGTCTGGTAGCTGTACTGCACTTGTTGCAGTAGCCAACAACGATGACTTTGCAGGTTGTATTTCAACTGGTACTACTGCTTACGCCTCCAAAATTGAAAACATCATTTTAATGGCAGGCACCACTTATTATTTTGAGTGGGACAACCAATGGGAAGCTACAGGCTTTACTTGGAGTTTTACGTTTTCAGCCTTACCAAACAACAACGATGCTGGAATCACGTACATTACCAACCGCAACACGCGCATTCCAATTTCCCAAGCGAGTTATGGTATTCCTTTGGGCGCAACCGTAAAAAACTTCAGTGGCGCAACGCTCACCAATGTGGTCTTAACTACTGAAATCTACGAATTGCCAAATACTACAACCCCAGTTCAGACTTATGCAAGTACGCCCGTTACGCTCGGCATTGGTGCTGAACAAGTACTTACATCAGGAACTTGGGCCCCTGTTTTGACTTCATCCAAATCTTATCTCATCAAGTACATTAAAACGCAAACACAACAAGATGGCGTCACAAGCAATGACCAAAGCACGCAAAACCTCATTCTTGACTTCAACTACACAGCAAGAGATAACAACGTATTCCAAGTTGCCTACAATTGGTCTTCAACTTTAGAATATACACAAGGTGTTGTACATACCGTTTATGGTGCCGACAACATGACAGGAGCCGTATATTTTGTACAAAGTACCTCCACAACACAAGTTTATAACGTACAAGTTTTTCAAGTGACCAACGGAGTGGTGGCTACAACCCCACTTTATACCTCTGCCAATATAACGGCAAACGGTGCTGGTTACAGACTCCACAACTTCCCTACGCCAATTCCCGTTACAGCAGGCGAGTACCTTATTGCCATCAGAAAAACAGGAACGACCTCTTTTCCTATTGGCGCGGACCTCAGTCTCTTCACTCCTGGAAAAAACCTCGTTAGAACAGGAGCCGCAGGAGCATGGACTCCCGTAGAAGCTTTTGGTGTGAACCCAGCCTTCATTATTCGCCCAAAATTTGGCGCAGATCCTACTGATGAAATTGCTTTCTTGAATAACCGCAACCCAGGTGGTGAGAACTCAAAAATTCACACCCGTCAGTCTTTAACGGGTAACGACCTACAATTTTGGGCGCGTGCAATCAATACAGGTACAGCTACTACAACAGGTGTGACAATGACCGTCACCCTAAAAGACCCATCTAATGCGGTTATTTATACTGCAACAAGTGCTCCGCAGGACCTTGTTGCCGGACAAATAGACACTTTTACAGTAGCTAACTTTACGGTCACTGCATTGGGGGCATATACCATCGATTATGTGTTCAATAACGCAGGCGATCAAATTCCACAAAACAACAGTAAAACAACCACCTTTACAAGAACGACTGGTGAAATGTCGCGCACAGTTGGCGTCACAGGCTCTTTAGGTCTGAACGCAACAACTGTAGCTAATAACATTGTTTTTGGTAATAACTATGCAATTACTCAAAACGACTTCCTTGACTCTGTCATGTTTGTACTCAATCCAGGAACGCCTACAGGCTACGTTGCAAGTGTGAATATTTATGGTACCACACTGAACACCACCACAGGTGCAATGGTTCCAAACCTTACGCCAATTGCTTCTACGGTTACCTACACTACTACAGCAGCGGACAACCTCAACGGTGTTACAGTGAAGGTTCCAATTTCTGGCGGTACGCTTAATCTTACACCGGGAACTTACTTTTTTGGTGTATATCAAGCTTCATCTGCAAATGGCAATATCCGTTTGGCTACCTCAACTGATTATTTTAGCTCCGGCATGACCTACTACCGTTGGGATCAAGCAAACAGCGGTAACTGGCAGTCACCAGCGTCAATCAACTACTCTTTTGTAGTGAATCCGATCTTCAAGTCTTGTGTTGCCTACAACCAAACGGTAACAACCACTGCCGCTTCTTGTGGAGCTAACGATGGAGGAGCAAGTATTGCAACTACTGGTGGTACTGGAACCGTCAACTTTTTGTGGTCCAATGGCGCCACTACAAATGCCATTTCAGGCGTTGGCGCAGGACAATACCCTTGCGTACTTACTGACATCAATGGTTGCCCTGCAACAGTGAATGTTATCGTACCAAGTTTATCCAACTTAACCGTTGCAGCTACGACACAAAACATCACATGTGGCGGACAGTCAACAGGTAACATTACACTTAACGCAAGTCAAGGAGTTGAACCTTATGCCTTCACTTGGGCAGGGAATACAGCTACAACACCTGCCTTGAGCAACCTTCCAGCCGGAACATACGAATGTACGGTTGTAGATGCCAGTGGTTGTATTGTTATCATTTCCAATACGCTTACTGAGTTGTCTAATTTAGCCGCAGCGGCTAATGGCACTGAAGTACTTTGCAACAGCGCACAAACAGGCAACTTAGAAATCTCAGCAGCTAACGGTGTGGCACCTTATACTTACCAATGGACAGGAACGAGCAACACCAGCACATACGTTACCTCTGTGGGCCCTGGCACTTACACATGTGTTGTAACTGATGCATTGGGTTGTACGGACACCGTGAGCACCATTCTTGCCGTAACAGATCTTGCTGCAGCGGCAACTGCTTCTAATCCACTTTGCTCTGGTACCAATACAGGTAGTGTTACCGTTGTTGCAAGCGGTGGCACAGGTCCTTACACCTACGACTGGGCTGGTTCAACTGCTAGCAGTACTGTTCTCTCTGGTCTTGGCGAAGGAAGCTATTCAGTTGTCGTCACAGATGCTTACGGTTGTAGTACTTCTGCTGCTGCATCCGTTAACGAGCCAACAGCATGGTCAGTAAGTGCTGCTGTCAGCCCTGCAGTTTTCGGAACAGATGGCTCAATTGACCTAACGGTTAGCGGAGCAACAGGTCCTTATACGTACAGCTGGAACAACAACGCCACAACTCAAGACCTCAACAATATCGATGGTGGTACTTACGTTGTAACAATTACAGACTCTTTGGGATGTACATTCTCAGATTCTATTGTTGTGAACTCTATAGTAGGCCTGGACATCAACGATCTCAATGCTGCTCAAGTATTCCCAAATCCAAGCAATGGCAACTTCTTTATTGTAAGCCCTGCCTTGAGCTCCGTAATTCTTTACAATTCTTTTGGACAAAAAGTAACTATTGAATTGAGCACCATCGGAGAGGGTAAATACCAAGTATTGACCCAAGAACTTGCAAATGGTTCTTATATCCTTGAACTCCAAAGCGAAGCTGCTGTAGTGCGCAAAGCATTGCAAGTTATCCGCTAAGAATACAAAAGTTCTCTATCTTAAAGCCCGGTTCATCCCGGGCTTTTTTTTGTAAATTCGCTACATGAGAATTATCCATTTATTTTGCTTTCTGTGCTGCTATTTGTTTGTCAATGGGCAAATTTTGATCAACGAAGGCTGTAACAAGAATGCAGCTTTGGTTCAAGATGAAAACGGAGATGCCCCCGACTGGATAGAGCTTTACAACAATGGCACAAGTATCGTCAATCTTGAGAATTGGAAATTAGCCGACCAATTAAATGGGTTCAATGCATGGGTTTTTCCTAACGTGAATTTATTGCCCCAATCGTTTTTACGCGTTTTTTGTAGCGGCAAAGACCGCTATGCGAGTATTCCATTCATTGCTACCAACAACACCACTAATTTCAATCCTATTACGGGCTGGAATACCCACCTATTCTCACAAAATTTCACCTGGGATGGCAGCTCCAACATCATCGTGAATGTATGTTCTTACAACAATACAGGCTATACCGAAAACTCCGTGTTCTATCAAAGCGCAACGCCATTTACATCTTGTGTAGCCAGCTTTGTAGACGGCTCACCTGCAGCCTGCAGCAATAACATCGGGCAAACTTATAACCAAAGACCTAATATCAAACTCAATAATGCCATTATCGGCACAGGAACCATTACCAACAGCAACACAGACTACCCAGCACCCTACGGTAATTGGTATTGGGGGGCGCGGCATCAATTCTTGATATTGGCAACTGAATTACAAGCAGCAGGCTTAAGTGCTGGTCCAATCTCCTCACTTTCTTTTCAGGTTGCAAGTACAAATGGAGAATTTTACGATTACATTGACCTTGCCCTCAACCATACCTCGCTTGCCTCTCTTGACGCTAATTTTACACCACTCCAAGGTCAGCAGTTTCACACTGATTTCAAATTAGATGGCAATGGAGAGCATGTCTATCTTTTCAATGCCGCTAACCAACTCCAAGATGAGTTAGAGGTCATTTGCCCCCAGCCAGATATCTCTATAGGGCGCTTTCCGAACGCGAGCGCCAACCTCACATGGATGAACCCTAGCCCAGGTTTAAGTAATAATGGTAACCAAGTATTTTCAGATACCTTAACGCGGCCGCAAATTAGTTTGGCCAGTGGTATCTACAATGGAATACAAAGTGTTCAAATCACAACTAGTATTCCCAATACGCTGGGCAAGTTAGTTTATACAACTAATGGCCAAGACCCCACATTCAACTCCACAACTTACACTGGCCCAGTGAACATCAGTTCAAATACTGTGCTGCGCGCAAAAGTTTTTCCTATTTCCAATCCAACTATTTTGGCAAGTGAGCAAGCGGTAGCCACCTATCTGTTCAATGTTTCACACACCACTCCAATTTTATTGGTCAATACTCCCAATCAAAACCTATTTGGTGCAACTGGTATTTTTGACAACTGGTGGACCGACTGGGTAAAGCCCGCCTACGCCGTTTTACTGGATACCGGAAGCAGCCACCCAGTTATTCATCAAAGTAAAGCAGCCATGCGCATGGATGGCGGAGCAGGTGGCAGCCGTTCGCATCCACAGCATTCCTTCCGTTTGAGCTTTACACACGGCTCTTTTGGAGAGAAAGCAATTGAATTACCGCTTCTACCAGACAGACCTAATCGAGCGCTTTACAGCGATATTTACCTACGGAATGGCTCTAACCAGTTCTTGAATTTACCCTATAAAGATGCAAGCCAGGTGCGCATGATGAGCGAAGGTTCTGACAATTATTATTCGAGCTACCGACCTGTAAGCGTTTATATCAACGGCTCCTATTTCGGTTTGTATGAACTGCGCGAAAAATTCAATCAAGAGTACTTTGAACAGCACGACAACGCCACGCGCGACTCCATTGAACTACTTTCACTCAGTTATTGGTACAATCTTGTTTTGCGCGCTGTAGAAGGCGATGTAGATAATTTTTGGGCAGACTACAGCAACTTTAATGCGCTTGATCCTTCTTCCCCAAACTATTGGCAAGAGGCAGATCAGTATTTCGATTTAAAGCACTATACAGACTATATCATTGCAGAATCTTGGATGGGCAATGTAGATTGGCCTGGAAACAACATTAAAATTTACCGCTCAGATGCCAGTCAAAAGCGTTGGCGCTTTGCACTCATTGACCTCGAGCTCTCTATGCAGCCCAACGGCTGGACCAACTGCACAGACAACCATATCGCCTACATGATGGGGCAATCCGAAGACAACCCGTATATCAATATCTGGAAACAAAGCATTGAGAATTTAGCCTATCGCAATTACTTCATCAATCGTTTTGCCGACCAAATGAACACCAGCTACCGCCAAGAACAGTTGCTGGCTACAGAGCAAGCTTTCTATGAATCGATGCTGCCAGAAATGCCATTGCAATATGCCCGCTGGGGAGACCCAAATAATATTGCTGGTCAAATGGCCACATTTGAAGAAAACCACGAAATTTTCCAGGAGCAATTGCTCTGCCGCTCTACTTTTGTTTTCAATCAGCTTCGACTGCAATTCGACCTGACCAAAAAAGTCCA
>JAIXUE010000023.1 GCA_027483605.1 Cryomorphaceae bacterium
GGCATACTGAATACCAATCAATACAAGAAAGCTTGAAAAAATATCGGCGCAAGATTCAATGGCATCTGCTATGAGGGCATCAGAGTGTCCGATGAGACCAGCGCTTCCCTTTACTCCAGCAAGAAGCGCGTTGGTCACGACGCTAAATAAGGCAGTTCTTTTGGCTTGTTTCAGTAGGTCTTTCACGGCTCAAAGGTAGGATAACTTGAGGGGAAGTCAAAAAAAAAGCGGCTCCGAAGAACCGCTTTTCTGGAGAGGGCAGGTGGACCACCCTAACCATAACCTAACTATAAACTACTACGCGAAAGGTTTTACAAATACAATGCCAAAAACGTAGTAAATGACCTAAACGGGGTGAATATTTTATAAATATTTATAATTTGATGAATTTTCCTTTCTGTTGAGCGCCTTCAATCAAATAAATACCACTTTCAAATGCTTGCACATTGATGGTTTGGCCAAGGCCAACTTGCTCATTGAATAGCACTTTTCCGTTGAGATCTTTGATTTGAATTTGGGTTGGCTCCGTTAAACCTAAGCTAATTTGAGTCTGTGCCGGATTCGGATAAATGGAAAGGCTACCGCTCATTTCATCGATTTGATCTAACCACATATTTTGGTGGAAAGTGGTGTTGGTGACAATCGGGTCATTCCAATCAAAATAGATATAAGCCGTGTTCTCTATTGTAGACATAATGGGGTTATTGGGATGCTCTGAAATGCGATAAGTCAAATGACCATGGCTTTGGGGTTCATTGCTCGTTGAGTCTGGCAACCAAATTTGATTGAACTCAAAACGCAAGATGCCATTACCGAGGTTGACTACCTGAATAGGGTGGCTTGCTTCTAAAAGCGTAAAGCTGGACCAATCGAGCTGTGCGCTGAGGGTATCGATGATGTAGATATTTTGCGCTGGTGCTGTTCCAGTGTTTTGGAAGCGAATGGTATAGCTGAGTGCGTCGTCCGTGAAAGCATCTAGATACCCTAGCGGGTAGTTTTCATTCATGTAGTCAGTGCTCGCATTTTTGTCGTTAGGATCATAGCTATTGCCAAGAATTTGCAGCAAGCTGCCATTGTTATTGTACGTGCCACAGTCTATTGTGGCGCCCGTTGGTGCAATACTAGACGTAAAGAAGTGCTGCGCGCCGTTGATGAGGCCGCCTGGTACACTGAACTGTATAACGTCGTAATTGCTAAAGCTACTTGCTGCACTATTTAGGTTCCAAGTAATGGTGTTGCCTGAAATGCTGTAATTGGCGTTTTGAATAGAGGAAAGAATCGGGCTGACGCCTGCAGGATACGTGAAGCTGAGCGTGTAGTTGCCAATAATGCCAGGGCCATAACTTCCCCAATTGATTTTGACATAAGCAGTGCTGTTTTGATAATAACCAATCCAAGGGGTAACGGTGGTCCAGAGGTCTGCACACGGAGCCGTTGTGCCGCCGCAATTGACTGCAATCATGCCAGGTTGTACTTGGGCTGTAACAAATCCTTGAAGTGTGGTGTAAGATGTAGATCCGGTAAAACCATTGTAGACGAGCCAAGTTGGGCTTACTTGCGCCAAAATGATATTGCTTGTTCCCACAAACGGACCACAGTAACTGAAATAACCAGTGGAATCGGTATATACAGTTACACTTGTTGTCGAATTTGGCTGTACAAATAATTGAACTGCAGCACCGGCAATCGGTGCTTCACCGACGTTCATGACGCCATTTGCATTGGCATCGCAAAATACAAATCCGCCGTAGCAGAAAGTAGGCGTTACGTTGCCTCCACAGCTCAGTGGAAAATTAACTGTGCTAACAGGCACGCCGCTATTGCAAGGAATCCCGATGATACTACTGACGTTGCTGCCGTTATTGTTGAGGATCGTGTAGCCATTTTGAGTAAGCCAGTTGGCGCTCATCGTCAAAACATAAGTGCTGTTTGGTGTACCCGGATAGCTGATGTTGTAAAAGCCACTCGTATTGGAATACGCAACAGTGCCATTAATCGAAATTGGTGCATTGGCAATTGGTGTTTCGCCGTTGTCTAAAACACCGTTGTCATTGGCATCGCAATAGACCTGACCCGTTGCACAAAGCATGGTGGTCTGAGACGCACAATTCAAAGTGATGAGTATAGTAGATATGCCACCCGATATGAAGATAGTCGGGCTTGGAATAATGTTGCCGATCACGTAATTATTGGCTGCAAGCCATGTTGGATCAATGGAGAGGTTGTAAGTGCCGGCCCAAACGTTGTTCAACATGAACATATTGTTTTGAAGGGTATCGGTATAGGTATTGGTGCTATTTGTCAGGGTAACAGGCACTGGCGTATTGATTTGAGAATCGATGGTGCCGTCGTTATTGCAGTCAACTTGAATCATACAATAAAAATAAGCCGTACAGGATCCGACGGTATACTGGATGCTATCCAAGGCATAAGTTTGATTGGCTGGGTTATAAATGGAGGTAATAATGGTGTAGGTACCAGCAGCAGCGTAGGTATGGTTCAAGGGCGGATTCATAGAAATATTGGTACCAGCTGTTGAGGTGCCACCGCCAGAAGTACTGGTAGTGCTGCCGTCACCCCAATTGACCACCGCCTGAAACTGAAAACCACTGAAGTTATTGCCAGTGATCACGTAGGGTAGGTCGTAGTAAGTTGTTGTATTGGTTGCCGGATTAACTGCCGAAAAACCAATGCTGAGAGTGGAATCACAGCTAGTGTTTTGGACATTTGGTCCTAAAGATAGTCCGTTGATTGCAAAACCGCTTACTTGTGCAAAGTGGAGATTGGAAAAGGCGAAGAGGCCAAAAAGGAGTAGGTAAAGTGCTTTCATATTCAGTGATTTATGAACAAGACGCCATACATAAGCAAGAGGTTGCTTGGGTTGTGCGCAGGATTATTAACTTTGTTCCATGACGAAAACTATTGATCGCTTGCGTTTGGCCCAGTTTAACAACTTAGAGTTGTTAGCCAAGCAGGTTGTCGAGGGGTTTATCACTGGCCTGCACAAAAGCCCGTTTCACGGTTTTTCTGTCGAGTTTGCAGAGCATCGCCTCTATAATCCAGGTGAGTCTACCCGTAACATCGATTGGCGACTATACGGCAGGTCAGAAAAACTCTTTACCAAAAAGTATGAGGAGGAGACCAACCTGCGTTGTCAGATCGTCATTGACGACTCCAGCTCGATGTACTTTCCACAAGAAGGCATTAGTAAATTTGAATATGCTGTATATGCAGCGGCTAGCCTTGTCGAGTTGCTCAAACGTCAACGCGATGCCGTAGGGCTTAGTATATTCAATGAAGCGTTGGAACTGCATACTGCTGCAAAATCATCCTTATTGCACCATCGTTATTTGTACAGCGAACTGGAAAAACGCTTGCTTTTCTACCAAGAAAAAGACAAAAAACAAACAGCGGCTATAGCTGCGCTCCATGCCATAGCAGAGTTAACCCACAAGCGAAGTTTGGTGCTTGTTTTTTCTGATTTGTTAGACGACCCACACCAAACCGCCGCGCTTTTCGATGCCTTGCAGCACCTCAGACACAACAAACACGAGGTCATTTTATTTCACGTGTATCACGAAGGCTTTGAAAAAGCATTTCAGTTAGAAGATAGGCCTTACCAATTGATCGATATGGAAAGTGGTGAACGCATGCTGCTTCGCCCCGGAGATGTCCGCGAAAAATACCAAACTGCGATTTCTAATTATTTTGAAGAAATCAAGCTGCGCTGCCTAAATAATGGCATCGATTTCATGCCAGCACCTATTGAGGAGGGTTATGATCAAGTCTTATTAAAATACTTGTTGAAGCGTCAGCAGCTTTATTGACCAACTGCAAGTACCCGATCTGCTCTTTTGTTCATGATTAGAAAAAAGAGCGGAGGAAAAAAGGCGAGGATCATCATGCCTGGGTAGCCTGTAGGCATGTTTGGCGCACTTTCATGCCTGTTCAACAACTGATAGGGTTTGTCGGGCTTATAATGATGTTCGCTGTGTCGGGATAATTCAAACAAGATGGCTCTTCCGAGTAAATGATTGCTGTTCCAGGAATGATGGCGCTTTACCAATTCATAAGTACCATTTGGTTTTTGTTTTCGTGCCAATCCGTAGTGCTCTATGTAATTAACGGTTTCGAGTAAGATCATGCCAAAAACAGAAGCTACAACAAATGCGAATAGGCCTCCTTTTCCAAAAGCCCAAAAAATCAAGACCAGTAAAATGCTTTGTGCAATGCTGTACACAACCATTTTATTTCTCAAAGAAAATCGAGCTTGCCTCGTGATCTGCATCCGTTTGCTTTCTATTTGCCATGCTTGAATGTAACTGCCTATTTGGGAGCGAAACCAAAATGCAAAGAGCACTTCATTTCTGCGTGCGCTTGCCGGATCTTGAGGAGTGCCTACATTGGTATGATGCCCTCTGTTGTGATACGGTAGAAAGTGGTTTTCTAGTGAGCTTAAAAGCAGGAGTTCGCCAAGAAAACGTTCCATTTTAGACGAGCGGTGTCCTAGTTCATGCCCCACATTGATACCGATAATTCCGCACATGAGCCCCATCGCCAAAACCCGACCCCACCATGTCAGAGGGTCAGTTATTTCATTTTGACTACTCAGAAAATACAATACAAAAATCCATTGGATCGGAACCAAGCTATAAAGCAGAAGATTGTAAAACAAATGGGGCTTAGAAAGATCTGTTTCAGAGGCTTCATCTGTATTCCATGCTTTTGGAATCAGTAGTTCCAAAAAAGGAACAAGCACGAAAAATATGATTAAAGGAAGAAAGGATAGTGAGCCCTTGGCATCAAAGGCTATACCCACCGTAATAGGAAGTAAAAAGATCAAAAAGTATTTCAATCTTTTCATTTTTGATTAATCTTCTTTTTGTAGTAAAATTGTTTGGATTCCTGCTGCGTTGGCAATGGAAAGCCAATAAGCCCCTTTGTCTAATGCCGGAAAATCAATGTGAAGTTCGTTTGTATAAGACCAGGTAATAGGAAAAGTTTGCCCAACTGCATTGAAGAGTTTGACCTCTGTGGGTTCAAGAGCACTTTTTACCTTCAGAAACGTAGCAAACGGATTGGGACCAAATGTAAGAGCTGCGTCTTCCTGCGCACTCAAATGAGCTGCTGGATTGACTCTAGTTGGAAAAGCTTCATAACAGTCGCTGTCAATGCGGAACATATCAAAATAAGAGCCATTGGGGAGGCTTACAGAAGAAACAATAGACCCATCTTGAAGAGACAAGCCAAGGAGCGTAACGCCATTGGGCAGCATACTTTCAAAATAATAAATGCCATTTATCGGATCGATAGAAGCGGCATTCATGATGTAATTGGGTAAATCAAGCAAGGTTGGGAGGGGCGTAACAATGCCAGTTGCTGCATCAATTTTCCCTAAACATTTGACACCGTTTTGCATGATGAGGCCATACATGGTCGTGTCTGCACAGTTGTACGCAAAGTTGTCAAAACTATTGCCGCCGCTGGGAATGGTAATGGTAGGGTCTGAAAAAACAGTGCCGTTGTAAATGTCTATACCTCTCAATTTTCCTTGTGTAATGAAATAATACACCATTAAATGAGGGTTGATGACCGCTCCAGCCATTGTATAGTTACTTGTAATGGATGTAGGTGATACGATGCTTACGAGGCCAGTACTCAAGTCGCAACTAGCTAAGCGCATGTCTCCGGTGTAGGTGCCTGTACTTTGATTGTAAATGACCTGCGAATAGAGTCCATACATAATGGAGTCTGCAGTATTGAAGCGAAAATTATTGAAATCACCAGTAGCATTAGGATAGTTGACCGTTACATCAGAGATAATGCTGCCATCTTGCAGTGACAAAGACAACCAAGAGTCCCCGTCTTGATAAGAGTAGCTGAGTTCATAAGGATTGAGCGAAACTCCTGTGGTATTGATGGTGGTGCTGAGTACTTGATTGCCAATGGGTGTCATGACGCCAGTGGTGGGGTTGATCTCGACAAATGCAACACTCGAGGGATTGAGTTGTCGGTGCAAACCATACATGTTGTTGCCGAGTTGACCAAAAGAAAATGAAGGAAGAGAAACCGCGATAGTTAAAAAGATAAAAAACGGCTTTTTACTTGTGAATAATTTGAGGGTCATAGTTGTCTAGGTTGATATAGAATTGGCTCATTACTTTTTCTTTTGACAATTGACGTCAAAGGAAAATTAACTTCCGCAGTACAAACAACCGTCGTCGTCGTCTTGTTCGGGCGCATGCTCAATTGCAGGGTTGAGTTGCTTTTTGAGCTCATAGATTTTTTGCTGCGTTTCGATGTCCGAAAATAAGTCGCCAGTGAGTTGAGACTTCAGGACTATAATTTGTTGTTCGATTGTTTCCATGTTTCGAAGATAAATAAAATAACTTTTTCTCCGACATGTCTTTGTTTGATGAGCATCCCGTCAAATAATTGTACCTTTGCACTTTATTAGGCTATGGCGCATAAATCAGGTTTCGTTAATATTGTTGGTTCACCTAATGTTGGTAAATCAACACTCATGAACCAGCTAGTCGGTGAAAAGCTTTCTATCGTGAGTTCCAAAGCACAAACTACCCGCCACCGCATTTTAGGGATTGTCAACGAAGAAGACTATCAAATTGTTTTTTCAGACACACCAGGTGTGGTCAATGCCGCTTACAAACTCCATGAAAACATGATGGAGTATGTCAATGCCTCTATTTCTGACGCAGATGTCTTGCTTTTCATGACCGACACCCATGAAAATGAAATGAACCATAAAGAGACGCTGGAGCGCATTCAAAGGCTCAACGTACCAGTGCTGTGTCTGATCAATAAAATCGATACCTCTGATCAAGCTAAAGTAATGGAACGCGTTGTTTACTGGCAAGAAAAACTACCAAAGGCAAAGGTTTACGCAGTTTCTGCCCTTCACAAGTTCAATATCGAGGCCGTTTGGGAAGAAATCCTCAGCCTCATCCCCGAAAGCCCCCCATACTACGACAAAGAAGAAATTTCAGACCGCCCCATGCGTTTCTTTATTTCAGAAATCATTCGCGAAAAGATTTTTATTCATTGTCAGAAAGAAATCCCTTACAGCACTCAAGTAGAGGTAGAGGAGTACAAAGAAGAACCAGGTTTAACACGCATCAGAGCCAACATCATCGTAGAGCGCGATTCACAGCGAGGGATCATCATAGGCCGCGGCGGTGAAATGCTCAAGCGCATTGGAAAGGCGGCACGCCTGGACATGGAAAAATTCCTCGAAACAAAAGTTTTCCTCGAGAATTATGTCAAAGTTGACAAAGATTGGCGCCACTCCGATGCCAAACTCAAGAAATACGGATATTAAGCACAACAATCATGAGTAATATAGTTGCCATTGTCGGACGTCCAAACGTCGGTAAATCCACCTTGTTTAACCGCCTCACAGAATCTCGAGACGCTATTGTCAAAGAGGTGAGTGGTGTTACCCGCGATCGCCTTTATGGAAAGGGCGAGTGGAACGGTTATCAGTTTTCAGTAATCGATACGGGAGGATATGCCACCACCAAAGAGGATATTTTTGAAGGTGAAATTCGCAAGCAAGTTCAAATTGCTATAGAAGAAGCCACCGTTATTGTTTTTATGGTTGATGTCATGACAGGCATTGGAGAGATGGATCAAACCGTTGCCCAATTGCTGCGTAAAAGCAAAAAGCCAGTCCTTATTGCAGCCAATAAAGTAGACAACACCGATCGTGTTGGTTTATCCTCTGAATTCTATGCATTTGGCTTAGGTGAGGTGTTTGATTTAAGTGCGGCCAACGGAAGCGGTACCGGAGAAATCCTCGATGAGCTCGTGAAATACTTCAACAAAGAAGATGAGTCTGTCCGAGAAGAAGACAGCCTGCCACGCATCGCCATTGTTGGGCGCCCAAATGTGGGTAAATCGTCAATGGTGAATGCACTCACCGGTCAAGAGCGCAATATCGTTACCGATATTTCTGGCACCACCCGAGATTCCATCCATACCCGCTACAAAGCATTTGGCTTCGATTTTCTTCTAATAGACACCGCTGGTATCAGAAAAAAAGCAAAAGTAACAGAAGACATCGAGTACTATTCTGTACTCCGTTCAGTGCGCACCATCGAGAATGCCGATGTCTGCATGTTCATGATAGATGCTGCAGAGGGTATTCAAAAACAAGATTTGAGCATTTTCTATATGTGTGAAAAGAACTCTAAAGGAGTGGTGGTTTTGGTCAATAAATGGGATCTCATCGAAAAGGATCAAAACACCATGCTCAAGTTTGAAGCCAACTTGCGAGAGCAGCTTGCACCCTTCAATGATGTGCCCATCATTTTCACCTCCGCCATTGAAAAGCAGCGCATTCACAAGGCGCTTGAAACAGCCATGCAAGTTTATGAAAACAGGACCCGCAAGATTCCAACTCATGAACTCAATGAAGTGATGCTAGAGGTGATTGCTCAAACACCACCGCCAGCCATGAAAGGAAAGTACATCCGGATCAAGTTTGTTCAACAACTCCCTACACATTCCCCAAGCTTTGCTTTCTTCTGTAATTTACCCCAATACCTAACAGATGCTTATAAGCGCTTTTTAGAGAATCGCTTGCGTGAGCGTTTCAATTTTGAGGGTGTTCCGATACGCATCTTCTTCCGCAAGAAATGATAAGTTGGTGTCAGGGACTTCTCTCAGATAAGAAAGTTCATCATACCCTTTAAGAATGTTAATCATAAAAAAAAAGGCGAGCACATGCTCGCCTTTTTGTTGGATAAGAGTTTGTGTTATCTGATGAGGTTCAGGTGACCAGTGACAATCTTGCGATAGTCATTTTCTTTGGTTTCAAATTGCAATTTCCAAGTATACATGCCTGCCGGAACTTTCATGCCGTCGGGGCCGTAGGTGCCATCCCAGGCTTGGGTAGCATCATTGGTTTGCCAAATGACTTCACCCCAACGATTGAAAACTGCTAATTGGAAAGCGTATGGGTCAAAACCGGTGGTAAAGATAGCTTGCCAAGTTTGGTTGTGTTCGTCCTCATCTGGAGTGAATGTATTAGGTACGTAGTATATTGGCTCTGCAATCACTGGCAGATTCAGTTGGTATTCGTCTGAACAACCAAGTGAAGTATAGGCCGTTAGGGTTACCAAGAGATTTTCGGAAACGCCAACATACATGTGATTTGGGTTCTCTTCGGTGCTCGTTGAGTTGTCATCGAAGTCCCAAAGGTATGTAAGCGCACCAACAGAATTATTTACAAACTGAATGGGCATGGTGCTTTCAGTAAGCGCACCAGGTAGTGCAGCAAATGAAGCTTCTGGGTAACTTTCCATGTAAATGTAGTCGTTGTAGGTGGTGGTTTCAATACAGCCCAATAAGTTATACTCTAGGGTGATGTCGTGGTAGCCGCTTGCATCGAATGTATAGGAGAAATTACTGCCTTGACCAATTTGCGTGCCACCCCAATACCATGTATACACCGCTCCTTGAACTGCTCCAATTGTTGAGAGGTTCACGAGCAACGGATTACAACCAGACAGTGTGTCTGCAACAAAAGATGGAGGAACAGCAGGTACTATGGTGATGGTCATGTCGACGGTGTCTCCGCATTGACCTGCGTCCGGGAAGAAGGTGTGCGTGAGGATTCCAGGAATGGATGTGTCGATGTTGGGTGGCGTCCAGGAACCAGTAATACCCGGTACGTTGTTGGATGTCGTTGGGAAAATAGGGTTAGCGTCGTCTTGGCACAACTGAGGTATTTGAGTAAACTGTGGAACAATGAGTGGGTCCACTGTAATTGGGAAAGTGAGTGTAGATGCACATTGGTTCGGAGCCGGTGTAAAGGTGTAGTTGACAGTGCCAGGTGCAGCAGTTATTACCGTTGGGCTATTCCAAGAACCTGTAATGAGCGGACCATTCAAATAGCTTGTTGTATTCGTTGCAGTTGTAGGAATCACAACGTTGGTCATGTACTGACAAATTTGACCCATTGGGTTGAACTGCGGAGTAGTAAGAGCATGAACTACAATATCCATAGTTGCAGGGAAGGCACACTGGCCAGCAGTTGGTGTAAATGTGAAGGTGAACGTACCTGCCGTTGCTGTAGAGATTGTTGCCGGGCTCCAAACGCCTGTATATGGAATGTTGTTGGTAGATGTAGCTGGCAATGCCGGCGCAACGTCATTGATACACAAATCAGCAATTTGGTTGAAGGTAGATTGCTCGTTTGGCAAAATTTGAATATTCATGGTTGCCGTAGTTGCACAAATACCCGCGTTTGGCGTAAAGGTATA
>JAIXUE010000005.1 GCA_027483605.1 Cryomorphaceae bacterium
GCCAAATTCAAAAAAGCATGAAAGTAGAAGTACTCGCAATTGGCGACGAATTACTCATCGGACAAACCATCAATACCAACGCAGCCTGGATTGGTCAAGAAATGTCTAACAGAGGCTTTCGCGTACAACGCAGCCAGACAATTGCCGACGACCCAAATGCGATCATTGCCGCATTAGATGGCAAGATGCCCAATACCAACTGCGTCATCATCACAGGTGGCCTTGGCCCGACCAAAGACGACCTTACCAAATATACTTTAGCCAGTTATTTTGACAGCCCGCTAGAAATACATGAGGCCACGCTAGCTCAAATTGAAGCTTTTTTTGCAAGTCGCAACAGGCCAATGTTGGAAGTAAATGTGCAACAGGCGGCACTGCCCACCAAAGCACAGATTTTAAAAAACCGACAAGGTACTGCCGCAGGAATGTGGTTTGAGAAGAACAACGTTATTTTTATCTCTCTGCCGGGTGTTCCGTATGAGATGAAAACCATCATGACCGAAGAAGCTTTCCCACTGCTCGAGCAGCGCTATGCAGGGGCAACTTTGTATCATAAAACCATGCATACCCAAGGAATTGGAGAATCCTTCTTAGCCGATCAAATTGCCGATTGGGAAGATCGCGTGAGAGCAGCCGGTTTGGGTTTGGCTTATTTGCCCTCGCCCGGCCTCGTAAAGCTGCGCCTTAGTTCTTATACTGGCAAAGATAACGAGGCACAAATAGATCAGTTCTTTAATGAATTAGAGCGGCAGTTACCTGAATATGTTTTTGGTTATGACAACATGACCATTGAAGCCGCTCTGGGTCAACAATTGCTTGCAAAAAAAGCGCATATAGGCACTGTTGAAAGTTGCACTGCTGGTTTGCTTGCGCAACATATTGCGCGTATATCAGGAGCTTCTGCTTATTATCAGGGTGCATTGCTAACCTATTCAAATGAACTCAAAATCAAGATTGCAGAGGTAAATGCGAAGGTTTTGGAGCAGCATGGAGCCGTAAGTGAAGCCGTAGCGCTAGAAATGGCGATTAACGGGCGGCGGATTTTAGGTGTCGATTATTGTTTGTCAACAACAGGAATCGCAGGCCCCTCCGGTGGCAGCCCAGAAAAACCTGTTGGCCTTGTTTGGGTTGGCTTGAGCGGCCCTAAGGGTACGATTGCTCGGAAATTTCAGTTTGGCGACAACCGCGAACGCAACCTAGAAATGACCGTACTAAGTGCGATGAATTGGCTACGTTTTTACCTCAAGACAAACTAGGGTACATAAATTTTGGCACCTTTAGCCCCACAACGAACGAGATAAAATCCGGCAGGCAAGGTAGTTCCATTTACCTGTGACACTGTAGTTTGTTGTAGCAACTGACCCGACAACCTAAAGATCTCAACATTTTCTTGTGCGCCAAGTCCTTCAATCAGGATCCTATTGTGTTCATCTATGGAGATAAGGAATTCCTGATTTGCGGCGTAGGCGTCTATCCCGACTGTATTATATATCAGCTCGACATCGTCTATCAGCACTTCGTCATTGGCACTGCCTCCACCGGGAATATGGTTGGTAGTAAAAGTCAAAAGAATGAATTTCGGTGCCAAACCGGTATTCACTGTATAATTGAAAGGCACTGAAAAGCGAGTCCAAGAATTGTTTGTTGGTGCAAACTGAAAGTTGGCATCCGCAACAACAAAAGGCTCAGAAGCTGCATTAATAGGATCTTGAACGGAAAATTGGTCGTGGATGACTGCATGCATACCTGCTTTTTGAGTTGCAGCGGCAGTGTAACGTGCCCAAAAAACGATAGAATCAGGAGCTTGAGTGAGCGATTCAGAAAAAGCGGCATCATTTAAGACTGTATAATTGTAGTTATCCGGACTACTCAAGTTAGAACTTCCCATGTTCATGCGACCTGTTGTCAAGACACCGTTAGCCATTATTCCCAAAGTACTTTTGGACCAGATCCTGGCACAATAACTACCCGTAGCGCCCGGTCGCACATTTGTTGAGCGCTCCACTTGCTTGGAGGCGAAAGCCGCAAAACTACCTGTTGCCGTCTTGAAAGAAGACCAATTGGTTGGCTCTTCTTGATTAGAGCCTAGATTGTCCCAGTTTTCGAAACCAGCATTGCCAATTTGTTGTGCATATAGGGTTGAAGTCAGTAAAATTAGGGATAGGAAGTGTGCTTTCATATAAATGATTTACAACAAATTTAACATTTTAGGTAACTTTACCAAATGATAAACAATGCAACTTTGCCTGTCATGGAACACTTCTACACCCTCCAAGGCGAAGGGAAGCACAGTGGAAGAGCGGCATACTTCATTCGTTTGGCAGGCTGTGACGTCGGCTGCGTGTGGTGCGATGTCAAAGAAAGTTGGGACATCTCTCCCAATCAATACCTCACTATCGAAGACATCGTTGCAGCTGTTCGGCAAACACCTACTGATTTTGTAGTCATTACGGGTGGTGAACCCACCATGCACAACCTTTCTGAACTCACCAGCGCCCTTCATGCCAATGGCTACCAAATTGCCATCGAAACCGCCGGAGTACACCCTCTCCAAGGGCAAATTGATTGGTATTGTTTCTCGCCTAAAAAATTCAAGGCACCCATTGCCGAAGCCTACACTTTAGCCCAAGAACTCAAAGTAGTTATTGCGCACCCTTCAGATTTCGAATGGGCAGAGCAACATGCCGCCAAGGTATCTGCATCTTGTGAACTCTACCTCCAAACCGAATGGGAAAAGCAAGATCGCTTTCTACCCCTTATCATCGACTACATCAAACGCAACAAAAAGTGGAAAATCTCGTTACAGACGCATAAATACATGCAGATTCCATGAGGTTTAAACAGTTATTGCTCTTCCTTTTCTTCTTTGCTCTTCAGACGGTTTTTGCACAATTCCCCTACTCGAGTACGAGTAAAAAAGCCATCAAGCTCTTTGAAGCAGCGCAAAAAGCACCTGCCGAACAACGCAATCCGCATACGGGTGCGCCCAACTATGAACAAGGTGTACAGCTGTTGAATGCCGCACTTATCAAAGATCCTAACTTTTGGGAAGCCTACTTACTGAAAGCTGAATTTTTAGAATACCAGCGCAAATACGCCGATGCTGCAAGCGCTTATCAAAAAGCGCTAGAAATAGATCCTACCCACAGCATCAGTGGCAACACCCATTTTTTTCTAGCCATCTGCCAACTTACCATTGGCAATTACAAGGATGCCCTGCAAACCATTGAAATCTTTCTGAGAAATCCGAATGCCAACGAAAAATTCCAAGCGCAAGCTTATCAAATCAAAGCAAGTGCGGAATTTTCTATCGCAGCCATCAATAATCCAAGAGCCTTTGAACCCCGCAATGTAGGCGAAGGCATCAATACGCCCTACCCAGAATATTACCCTACCTTAACTGTTGATGGTCAAAACTTACTCTTTACCAGAAGATTGCCACATGTCAACGAAATGGGTGCCCAAGATGAACAAGAAGATTTCTATATTTCCAATTGGAATGCTCATTCATCACAATGGGCGCTTTCTAGCCCTATGCCGCGCAATATCAACACCTCTTGGAATGAAGGTGCCCCGACAATATCCGGCGATGGCAAGACCATCATTTTTGTGGCTTGCACTGATCCATCCGGCACGAATTACGGAGACAAGCGCACCGGAAAAGGGTCTTGCGACCTCTTCATCACCCAAAAAATCAACGGCCGCTGGACTACCCCGGTCAATTTACCTGGCGGCGTCAATACAGCCAATTGGGAGACCCAACCTTCCCTGAGTGCAGATGGTCAGACACTTTACTTTATTCGAGCAGTCAGAACCAGAGAAGGACGTGCCAATAGCGACATTTACGTTGCTTATCTGCTTGAAAACGGAACTTGGTCTGAAGCGCAAAGACTGCCTAATGTCATCAATACGCCGTCCAACGAAGAATCTGTACAAATTCATCCAGACGGAACGACGCTTTACTTTGCCTCGCGCGGACACATCGGCCTTGGTGGCTCTGACTTATTTATAAGTAAAAAAGACGCCAAAGGTAATTGGAGCAAACCCGTCAATCTTGGCTATCCCATCAATACCCGCTTCGACGAAAATTCTTTGCTGGTTTCTGCACAAGGAAACATCGCCTATTTTGCCTCGGATCGTCAAGGTGGTTACGGCGGGCTTGATATCTACATGTTTGAACTGCCTTCCGAATTGCAAGCCGTTCAAACTTTCTATTTTGAAGGCACGGCTTTTGACGCAAGCAACAACAATAAATTGGCTGCTCATATTGAGCTTACAGACCTTTCTTCAGGGCAAAAAGTCTTTGACGGTATGACCGATGCTTTTGACGGAAAAATCACACTACCTTTGCCCGTCAATCAGAGTTATGCCGTGCTCGTCAACCATCCGGGCTACCATCCATTTTCACTCAATTTTGACCTCACCAACTTATCCGGCGCCAAAAGTTACCAACTCGATATGCCGCTCAATCCTTTGAATTCAACGGCAGAGAACATCCTCAATAATGTCTTCTTCGACCTCGGAAAAGCTACCCTCAGACCAGAATCAAAACTAGAATTACTCAATCTGAGCAGCTACCTACGTAAAAACCCGCAACTCAAAATAGAGATACAAGGCCACACCGATAGCCGAGGCGATGCCGCAAAGAACCTTCTTTTATCAGAAGCGCGTGCCAAAGCTGTTTATGAATTCTTGATCCAAGAAGGCATCGCCACTAGCCGACTCACTTACAAAGGCTTTGGCTCCACTCAACCTATCTTCAGCAATGCTGCAATAGCCAATTTAAGCGAAGCAGCTCAAATTGAGGCGGCACATCAGAAAAACCGCAGAACCTGTTATAAAATAGTACCATGATCCCATTCTTAAGACTCATCCGCGTCAAAAACCTCCTGGCCATATTATTTGCCATGTTGGGTGTAGCCTATTTTCTGCACAAGCAAAATCCATATGAAGTTATTGATTTTGAGCCGTTTCACTACGGTTTATTGATTTGCTCCACCCTAATTATTGCTGCTGCCGGACACATCATCAACGACTACTTTGACCTCAAAGCAGACCGTATCAACAAACCTGATGCGCTCGTCCTCACCAAATACATGGCCAAGCGCTGGGCCATTTTAGCCAACTGGATTTTAAATATCCTCGGTTTTTTCATGGCCGTAATTCTTTCTTGGCACTACGACACCCTTCTTTTTGTATTTGTGCATCTATTGAGCATCAATCTACTCTGGTTTTATAGCGCTTATTGGAAGCGAAAAATGGTATTAGGCATCGTTGTATTGGCTGCCCTACCTGGGTTAGTCTTGTTTTTATCAACTTGGTTTTTTCAGGTTCTTAATGAGCGGCAACTTCATTTTTCTTCGTATCAAGCAGATACTTGGTCTACGTTCTTAGATTACCGCTTCATTTATTTTGTAGCCATCTGCGCCTTTTTCATCAATCTGAGCAGAGAAATCATCAAAGACATCCGAGATATTCCAGGAGATAGCCTGATTGATGCACATACCATCCCACGTCAAATCGGAACGAAAAAAGCCACACTTTTAGCCCTCATCATTCTTCAGCTTCCTGCGGTGTTTTTTCTAATTCTCAAGCTCATTTCAAATTTTTCGCTTCCAACGTTGTATACAAGCATTATATTGAGTTTGCTAGAAGGCTTGTTTTTAATTGGATTTACTGCTTTTTACCTCGCTCCTAATCTGCTTGCAAAATACCTGCGCTGGCTGCCCACTATTGCACTCATTTTGGGATTAACCTGTTTATATTTTTAAGATGCAATTAGTACTCGGATCAGCCTCTCCTAGGAGAAAAGCTTTGTTGGCTGAACTCGGATTTGACTTTCGTGTTGTGACTGCCGATGCAGACGAATCTTTTGACCCTAGCACGGGCCCTGAAGAACTGGTTTTATCGATCTGTCACAAGAAAATAGCGGCTATTTGGCCTCAATTAAACACAGGAGAAAGGCTCATTTGTGCAGATACCATTGTATACCTCAATGGAGAAGTTTTGGGCAAACCAACGAGTAAGGCCGCTGCCATTGAAATGATCCAAAAATTATCAGGTCAAAGCCATGAAGTGTATACTGGGGTAGTGATTAAAGATGACCAAGGAGAACATCAACTCGTCGATTGCACTACAGTCCGCTTCCAAGAACTCAAGTTGGCAGATATCCTACATTATGTGGAACAGCACCAAGCCATGGATAAAGCCGGTGCTTATGGCATCCAAGACTGGATTGGCCACATTGGTGTGGTAGAAATTCGGGGTTCTTACACCAATGTTATGGGTCTTCCCACCCAACGACTCTACCCATTCTTAAAGAACTTATTTTAAGCTAAGGTTGGCAAAAAAACATAAAAAAAACCGCAGAAACTGCGGTTTTTTTATGTTTTCTAAGCCTAATGCCTGCGTCTTGCTTAAAGCTTGACCCTGAACTCAACCCTGCGGTTTTTAGCATCTTTGACTTCTTGATCGTCGTCTTCGCTGATTTCAGTACTCGGTACGCTATCAGATTTGAATGATTTGACAAGGCGATCTTCTGTAATGCCATTGTTGGTTAGGTACTTCACTGCTGCAGCAACGCGTTTGCGGTCCATGTCTAGGTAGTCTTCGTTTTCTGCACCTGCTTTAATTTCAAGGCCGTCGTTGTGACCTTCAATTTCTAGTTTCATAGCCGGATTGGCATTCATTTGTGCAATGATGAAATCGAGGTTCACACGGGCATTTTCAGTCAATGAACTCTTACCTGCGCGGAAATAGATGGTCTGGGCAGCGATTTTCTTATCGGCAGTCATTTTGTCGTTGATTTCTGGCGTTTTATCAAAAACCAATGTCGAGAAACCATCTTCGATTTTTGGTGGCTTGGCATTAAAGCAAGCACACTCTGAAGGGCTGTCTACCAAACGAACGACGATGTTGTCGATGTAGTAATAGGCGTGTGTTAGCGGATCTGCCTCTGCGTCTTTTGGTTTCTTTACCGCTTGAAACTGAGTTTTGTCGTTGAGATCGAAGTTTCCAATGGTGATGTATTTTTCATCGCCTTTAGCTGTGTACGTATTGCATACTTTCTCCCAGCCAAAGAAGCCATTGTATACTTTATTGGTTTGCGCCTTCATGACGTGGTCTCCGGCCATATAAATTGCACCTGGCTCGCCGTTTCCAGGAGCATCTTTGGAAAGATACGCACCTAAGTTGTTACAGGCAAATTTAGAAGACTCACTGAGTGATACAGCGTATTCTATGCAATAGGTTAGGCCTTTTTTGAGGGTAACAGGTTCTTTGCCTTGCATCAACTGAATGGTGATGTAAGAGCGCTCCCCTGCCAATTTACCCGGTTTATATGCTACTATTCCGGCATAAACGTTGCCCCCGTTTTCAGTTGTAGGTTCTTCTGAGCCATAAATGTTGACCGGCACACCGATGTCTCCGGTAGCAGATTTTGAGAATAAATCAGCTTTGAGTTCAGTTGGTGAGCTGATGCCCTTACCGGCTGCATCTATGCCATTGAGTTCAGTGAGGTCTTCAGAGGCACCTTCAAAAGTAATGTTGACTACTTCTTTCTCGTTGGTCTTTTTACCTTTCTGGGCAAAAGTAACTTGAGAGAGGGCTAGCATTGAGCATGCAACTAAAATGCTACGAATTGGCGTGGTTTGAAATTTCATAGTTTTTTACGGTATTGATAAATACTTTGACCATTTCTGGATCAATATCGGGATAAACTCCGTGACCCAAATTTACAATATGTCTTTGACTTTTAAAGGAATTGAGCATTTTTTTGGTTTCTTGCTCGATCAATTGTGGGCTACCATAGAGCACACAAGGATCTAAATTGCCTTGTAAAGTCTTTTGCTCTTGAACCAAACTTCGTGCCACAGGCACTGACATATTCCAGTCTAGGCCGATGGTGGTGCAAGGTAATTGTGTGATTTCTGGCAAGGATGCAACCGCACCTTTAGAAAAAACAGTGAGTGGCACTTCTTCTAAAGCCGCGCAAATTTGTTGGATATAGCGCAAACCAAATTCGCGGTATTGATCTTCGCCGAGGATACCCGCCCAAGAATCAAAAAGTTGAAGAGCATCGGCACCGGCAGCCACTTGCCCTTTGAGATAAGCAATGGTAACGTCGGTAATACGCTGTAAAAGTTGATGCGCGAGCAACGGTTGGGTATAGAGTAATTTTCTAGATTCACTGAAAGTTTTGGAACCATGACCTTCTACCATATAGCAGAGGATGGTCCAGGGTGCTCCGGCAAAACCGATGAGTGGTACGCGACCACCAAGGCCAGCTTTGGTTTGCTTTAAGGCTTCAAAAACATACCACAGGCGGTCTTGGACATCGACAACAGCGTCGAGCTGATCGAGCTGCGCTTGGGTGCGAATCGTGTTTTCAAACCAAGGCCCTTTTTGCTCAATCATTTGATAAGGCAAGCCCATCGCTTCTGGAATCACTAGAATATCAGAAAAGATAATGGCTGCATCTACATCGAGTAAATCGACGGGTTGAATAGTGACTTCCGTTGCGAATGCAGGTGTCTCGACCAACTCTTTAAAGCCCGATAATTTGGCTCTGACGGCGCGGTATTCCGGGAGGATTCGGCCCGCCTGACGCATGAGCCATACTGGATAGCGCTCGATGGCCTCGCCACGGTGCGCACGTAGAAATAAATCGTTTTGAATCATCTGTGCAAAGGTACGCAATTACCATTGAATTTCGCGCGCGCCCACCATGCGTAAAAACGCATTTGTTTTACTGAAGTGCTTACAGCCAAAAAAACCGCGATGAGCAGCTAAAGGGGAAGGATGAGCCGATTTGAGAATAAGATGTTTCGAGGCATCTATGTGACCTGCTTTTTTTTGAGCCTTTGCTCCCCAAAGCATAAAAACTACATTTGTTTTATCACTTGCAATTTTTTCAATAACTGCATCGGTAAATTGCTCCCAGCCCCAATTTTTATGGCTATCTGGTTTCCCTTCTTCGACCGTAAGTACAGAATTGAGCAGCAAAACGCCTTGTTTTGCCCATTGTTCAAGACTGCCATTGGGTAAATCGGGTAATTGTAGATCGGATTTTCTTTCTTTAAAAATATTTTGCAAGCTTTTCGGTAGTGGTTTGATATCTGCGGCAACCGAAAAGCACAAACCGTTCGCGTGACCTTGGGTAGGGTAAGGATCTTGACCAAGTATGACAACCTTTACAGCATCCCAAGGACAGAGTTCGAAAGCTCGAAAAACCTGCGCTTGCGGCGGAAAAGTTGCTGCTGGGTGTTCGAGGTAAGTTTGTCCAACTCGCTGCGTCAAGTGCTCAAAATAGGGTTTTTGAAGTTCTTGCTTCAATTCGCGATACCACGATTCAGGCAGCGTTGTCATTTCCGATTACTCTAAATCAATAAGCGCTACCCAGAGCGTGATTATATCATTGTCCATGCGGGGCCAAATAGGCCTGATGCGTCCGTCATAGGCTGCAATACCAAGATAATCACCAAAAAAAACCATCGGATTTGGCACAAAAGGCTGTGTAGAAATGCGCTGTTCTTTGAAAGTCTCGCCACCGTTGGTGCTTGTGGCCCAAATGACATCTGTGCGGTTGTCTTCAAAGCGCCTGCGGTCGTAATAGACAAAATGAAGGTCGCCGCGCACGGGGTCTATGGCCATTGAGGTCAGGAATTGATGCTGGGCTCCCTTGTCTTGATTGACTTGAATCGGCGCCGACCATGTGGTGCCACCATCGGTAGATTTGAGCAACCAAACATCCGTGTTGTCGGTGCCATTGCGTTGGTCGCACCAATTGAGGTAAAGAGTACCGTGATGGGGTCCTCCGCTCAAATCAGACATTAAAAAAGGTAAACCGTTGGCACGGTAAATGCCCGGGATTTGAATGTCCCAACCGCCAATGTGGTCGGCAAGTTTACGCTCTTCTGCCAACCAAGTGAGGCCGCCGTCTGTTGATTTTTGGAACATGATGCCAAGCGGACCGGTCCAGCAGACATAAAGCTCGCCATTAGGACCTAGCGCGGGCACAGCGCCTTCTACGGTGTTGTCTCCATCGAGGCAATCGCCACCATATTTAGATATGCGAATCGGGTCAGTCCAACTCAAACCTCGATCGGTTGACTTTGAAAAGACAATGATAGAAGTATCTTTTGGGTCGGAGGAGTCATAGGCGTCAAATTGCGTCCAGGTCATGTAAACCACATTGGTTTTGGGATCGATAACCACCCAATGTTTGTCTTGCACTTTTGTGCCATTGGGTTTTGGAAAAGATCCTTTTGAAAACTGACCTGGCTTGTCTGATACCTGACACACGATGCGATCCAAGTGACTTCCCTTGCTGTATTCACTCAAATGAAAATAGTACAAACGGCCGCTATTGTCGTAATGCAAAACCGGATCTCCATAGACGCCAAAAGGACTTTTCAGCGCACTTGATTTCCAGGTTTGGCCGCCATCTGCAGAATAATGATAACCCTGGAGTACAGTTCCAGCCGAAATTTCTTGCGGATTGCGCGGATTGATTGCTATAGACGGCTCGCATTCATTATAGGGGTACTTTGCTGCTACCGGAGGTATCTGAACATTTTTAACGGGCTGGGCCTGCAGCGCTAATTCGAGCAGACTAACGCAACCAATAAGTAAGAAGTGGCGCATTGGGATCGGTTATTTGAAGTGAGAATTGAGGCTTAGCATAGGTTTTCATGGCGCATTTCGCGGTAAAAATCTTTCCATCTCTGGCCAAAAGCAATTCTAGCGTAGCGCCAGGCTGCAGGTTGTTATACTTGTTTTCTAGGGAAGTTTTATCGATTCTAAAACCATCGCAGGCAAGAATTTCATCACCTACATTGATGCCCGCATCTTCAGCTGCAGAGCCACTACGTACCGTGCGCACCTTGAGCACTTCGCCGGCCTCGAGGGCAGCTCCGAAATTGGTCAGGGTACTGGTAAGGTCTGTCACTTTAAGACCCATAGGCTCAAAGTATTTTTGATAAGGTATAATTTGAGTCCCGTTGACATAATTGGTAAAGAAAGCGCGCATGTCTTCACCACAATAGTTCGATAACGCTTGTTCAAATTCTGCTTCTGTAAATCCGCGTTGCAAGCCAAGCACATATTGCTGATACAACACTTGCATGAAACCATCTAAGCTTTTTTTAGACTTCGATTTTTGAATCAGGTAAGCATCGAGTACCGCCCCCAACACTGCACCTCTTGAATAATAGGTCATGGTGGTATTGCCTGAATTTTCATTAGGACGATACGCTTTGATCCAAGCATCAAAACTGGCGTGTGCAACAGGCTGAACACGTGATCCTGGAGATCCTTCGACATAATTAATTTGCGATTGCAATTTATTGAGGAATTCAGTTTTGGTGTAGAATCCAGCGCGCAACAACAGTAATTCGTCGTAGTAGGACGTAATGCCCTCCATCACCCAAAGCAATGAGGTATAACACTCCTGATCATAATTAAACGGACCTAACTCAATAGGACGAATGCGCTTGACATTCCAAAGATGAAAGTACTCGTGAGCGACTAAATTGATGAAGCCAACATAAGCTGAACCTTCATAAGACCAACGATTGACACTGAGCACACAAGAGTTCATGTGTTCAAGACCACCTTGGCCATCAGTGACGTTGTGTACGATAAATAAATAATCCTGATTGGGATTGCTACCAAAGACAGCTGTTGCGGCCTCGACAACCTTAGCCATGTCTCTTTGTAATTGCGGCACGTTGTAATTGGCTTCCCCATACATTGCTACGCGGTGACGCACACCTGCAGCGGTAAAACTAAATTCTGTTTGATTTCCAATTTCAATGGGGCTGTCTACCAACTGGTCGTAATCTTTGAAAATAAAAGACTGGACGCCAATTTCGGATTTATCCATAACCCCTGCATCGGCCTTGAAATCAATGGGCATGAGAGCGGTACTTACTTTCTTGAAGGATTGGTGCGGGTACACCTTCACCACCCCTTGTTGGTTGCGACTATTCTCAGTGTACATAAAAACCGCTGCACCGGGCACAAAGCCATGGGTGTTGTCGAGAAAAGGCGTGCGTACAGAAAGTTCAAAAGCATACACTTCATAGAAAACCGTATATGACGTGGTGCCTGCGCAATCGACTTCCCAAGCATTTTTAGTTTTTTTCTTGACGGTAAGCGCCTTGCCATTGCCATCAATAGCCTTCACCTGATTGAGGTTTTTCGCAAATTCCCGAACCAAATAAGAGCCCGGGGTCCAAACTGGGAGCTTGAATTCTTGGGTGGCTTGGTCGTTTTTCTCGACATCAATTTTGACGGCAAAATAATGAGAATTGGGCTGGGGCATCGAAAGGTGGTAACGCAGTTCGATGGCGTTTGAATAAAGGGCGCACAAAAAGGAAAAAAGAAGTAAAAAAGATTTCATGTCTACATTTGTTTTTAAGGTTCAAAATCATTCAAAATCATTCAAAATCATTCAAAATCATTCAAAATCATTCAAAATCATTCAAAATCATTCAAA
>JAIXUE010000035.1 GCA_027483605.1 Cryomorphaceae bacterium
CCTTATCCTTTGTTGCTGAACCGCAACCTTAGTTTCCAATCTAGGCTCCACGAAGTCGCAACAGGACTAGAGTTTCATTATGTGCCATTTCAGTTTGGGAGTAGTCGCTATCCTGCTACGGCCTATTTATTGGCTCAAATTGGCGTATTTCACATGAATCCGCAGACGTACTACAATGGCGCTTGGCAAGACCTTCAACCCCTTGCAACAGAAGGGCAGGGTACTAGTACAAATGCTCAAAAACCTTACAATCTTTATCAACTTTGTGTACCGCTCGGTATGGGTATAAAAGTGAGTTTGGGTAAAATGGCTACTTTTAACCTCGACCTTTCGATTCGCAAGACATTTACAGATTACCTAGATGACGTTGGCTCAGATACTTATTTTGATCCTCAAATTTTAGAAGACGAAGTTTCCGATCTGTCGGCTGCGCTTTCTAACCAGAGTTTCGACGGCAATCGTTTTGGCAAGCGCGGCACCAGCAGCACCAAAGATTGGTATGTTTACGCAGGTGCAACCTTCACATTTCGCCTCGGTAAAGGCGGTGGCTGTTTTTATTAAATCTTTTGCTATGTTTCAAAAAACTGCACTTTTTTCTGGTCTATTGTTTTTGGCTTCTTGCCAATCTGAAGTTTGTGAATGTGCCGATCAGTGGCTCGAAATGACCAACGCACTCAAAGCAGCTGAGGCCAAAGGCCAACCTATAGATAAGCTACTCAAAAAATACGAGGCGCCCCTCAAAAAGTGTGAAAACATGGACGCCAATAAGACAGCTGCCGAAAAAGAGCAGATGTTAGAAGAGCTGCGCGCATGTGATTCCTACAAAAAAATAGGAAAAGAATAAAGCCCTAGTTCGAGTTGCTTTTGGCCGTGTTCAGGATAAAATTTTCCTTAAAAACTTCTTGATAGTTCTCCCACTGCTGGTAGCCCGAAATCGTTTCGTTGTGCCATAAAAAGCTAAAAGTACCGCCATACTTCTTGACTTCTTGATACAATTCCGCGATCCTTGCCTTTGCCTCGCTTGGAGCTAATTGAAGGTACTCGAGTAGTGTGCCATCCATATACACAAACGGATGAACATTTAAGGTGCTCACTTCATTTTTGTGAAGGTCAAACCACTTGAAACACCGCGCTGTTCCTGCTCTAAATCCTGTTTGCTCCGCATAACCCATCGTGTAGTCATGAGTAATGCCAGCCTTGATGAGGTTGTCATAAGTATTTGGCAAGTGGAGTAGCAAAAAATGTTGGCGATTGCTGTTGGGGCGGTACCCAATAATTTGTGCTAGTCTTTGAATTTCAATTTCAAGTTGCTGTGAATTGTAAGGTGTGAGTGAACTGCCATGAACACCTATTTCTGCCACAGCGGCAATTTGTTTGATTTTTTCTTGTTGTGCGAGATTGAGGTGCGAGATGTTCTTGTCGAGTTTGGTGTAATTACCCAGCAGCCAAAACACTTTTGTGTCTTCGAAATGCTGTGCGAGGGCCTCAATTTGTTCAAATGTATCATAAGGATCTTGGCTACGGCCTTGCCTGACCATTTGGCGGTCTTGGCGGCGGGCTGTTCTTCCGTAAATGAGGTCTTTGGTATTGGCTAAAAAGGTGCGTAGGGTATTTTTGTGCGCGTAGGCAAAAGTGTTATCAATATCAAAAGTTGGCTGAAAAGAAAATCTTGGTTGTTGGGCCTTTAGGCTTGTCTGCCATTCCTTTTCAAGTAAAGCGATCAAAGCGTTGCTCCAAACATCGCAAATAGGAACTTGCAACCAATTGTTTTTGTGAAGGATTGATGCTGTAGCCTTATAGCGGCCAAGCCCATCGGTATGTAGGCTGTTGTATTCTTCCATCCGACTCAACACATAAAAGATCGACGCCAGTACATCTGGTGTTTCATCAAATGCCAAACAAGAAATTTCTCGATAAGTTCCTATCTCAGGGACTACTTTTTGTAATTCATCCTCAAAAAGAACTTTTGCCGGAAAAATTTGAAAAGAATCTTCAAATTCACGCTCTGAATAATTCAGTTTAAGACCTTTTGCGGCAATAAATGCAACGCCATCGTTGGTGAGTTCATAGGCAATTTTGCGGTCTCCAAATACGAAGGAAAGCGTATAGAGCAGGCGCTCTGTGATATATTCTACATAAATCAGCACTATATATCAGTACAAATTTTTTGACAAATAAAGCTAGCCGCATTCCCATCTCCAAAGATAGCGGGGTCAGTTTCTATTTCCAGAGCCAAGAGCTGTTGGGCTGCGCTTAAGATTTTTTCTGTGTGTGCACCGGTAAGGATTGCTGCACCTGCTTGTACAACCTCCACCCATTCGGTTTGCTCGCGCAAAATGACGCAAGGCTTTGCAAAGAAATACGCTTCTTTTTGCACCCCTCCAGAATCTGTTACGATCATGCGTGCGTTTTTCTCGAGCGCAATCATGTCCAAAAAGCCAGCTGGTTCGATGAGTTGAATACGAGACTCAGCGCTCAGCTTTGCTTGAAAGTCGGGGTTCAGTAGGGTCTGGATTTTGCCTCGTGTACGTGGATGCAAGGGAAGAATGACGCGCATATTTGTTTGCTCCACAAGTGCCAACAATGCCCTAAAAATGCTTTCTAAGGCAACAGGATCATCAGTATTGCTATCTCGGTGTATGGTGCAAAGCACAAATGCTGTATGTTGGAGCTCGAGAGCTGCTAAAATGCGTGATTTTTGATCGCTGAGTTGGGCAAAATAAAGCGTGTTGTCGTACATGACGTCGCCGCAATGGTACACATTTGGCGCGTCAATGGTTGCTTTGGTTTTGTGGTTGAGCTCAAATCCTTCTTTGGAAAGATTGGCAATACCCGCTTGTGTTGGTACAAAGAGTAGTGTGCTCATGTGGTCGGCTGCAATCCGGTTGATTTCTTCCGGCATGGCTTTATGAAAACTTCTCAAACCAGCTTCAATATGCACCACTGGAATATGTATTTTGGCAGCGGCTAAAGCAGCGGCTATCGTAGAATTGGTATCGCCGTAAATCACAACGGCACATGGTTTTTCTTTTATTAAAATCGTTTCTATACCGCTCAGCATGGCGGCTGTCATCTGTCCATGCGAGCCACTGCCCACAGCTAAGTTATAATGAGGTTTAGGAATACCAAGCTCTTCAAAAAAAACAGCAGACATGTTGTTGTCGTAATGCTGCCCAGTGTGAACGAGTATTTCCTCTAGTTGATCATTAAATTGACTGCTAATCGCACGGCTGAGTGCTGCCGCTTTGATGATTTGAGGCCGAGCCCCGATAACGGTGAGTATTTTCTTTTTGGTCATTTTATAAGATGCCTTCATCGGCGAAGCTAAAATAGCCATTATCTGTGAAAATGACGTGGTCTAGGAGCTTCATGTCAATGAGCTTTGCAAAATCTTTGATGTCTTTGGTGAGGGCCTCATCTTGTGCGCTGGGCTTGCGGTGCCCACTTGGGTGGTTATGACACAAGATGAGGCCAGTAGCGGCACAGCGGAGCGCTTGCTGAAAAATTCGCTTGGCATCTGCAATTGTGCTGTGCCGACCTCCTACGCTTAATTGTGAAAGCTCAATGATCTCATTAGAGAAATTCAAATAGAGGACAAAAAACTGCTCGTGATCCAGGTCGGCTAACTTGACCTGTAATAAATCATATACATCTTTGGAGGTTCTGATGCTACAGCGTTTACGCACGTTAGCACTTTGGTAGCGCCTGCTGATTTCAAATAGACCCATAATCCG